>CBDHFJ010000162.1:0-12218 GCA_965262315.1 Acidimicrobiales bacterium | reverse complement strand
GACCTCATCCAGCAGGCATCGGAGGCCGGGGCCCTGGCCTACCTGGTCAAGCCGTTCCAGCGCAGCGAGCTGGTCCCCGCCATCGAGCTCGCCCTGGGGCGGTTCCGTGACCTGCGGGCCATCGAAGGCGAGGCCGCCGAGCTCCAGGAGCGGCTGGAGACCCGCAAGCTGGTCGACCGGGCCAAGGGCCGCCTGATGGACGAGCAGGGTATGACCGAGGGCGACGCGTACCGCTGGCTCCAACAGCAGGCCATGGAGCGCCGCAGCACCATGAAGGACGTGGCCACCGAGGTCCTCGACGCCTGAGCCGGGCCGTCAGCGCGTCGCGTTAGGGTGCGCAGATGGCCACGGTGATGTTGATCGACGGGAACTCGCTGACCTATCGCGCCTTCTTCGCGCTGCCCACGGACATGGCCACGGCCAGCGGCCAGGTGACCAACGCGGTGTTCGGCTTCACGTCGATGCTGATCAACCTGATGCGAGACCATCGGCCGGACAACATCGCGGTCTCCTTCGACCTCCCCACGCCCACCTTCCGCCACGAGCGGGTGGCGACGTACAAGGAGGGTCGCAAGGAGACCCCGGACATCCTCCGCCAGCAGATGGGGCTGGTTCGTCAGGTGATCGAGACGCTGGAGATCCCGATCGTCGAATGTGCGGGCTTCGAGGCCGATGACGTGCTCGCCACCCTCGCGACCCAGGCCCGAGACGCCGGTGACGACGTCATCGTGGTCACCGGAGACCGCGACGTGTACCAGCTGGTCGAGGACCCGCACGTGAAGGTCCTCTACAACAAGCGCGGCGTCTCGGACTACGCGTTGTACGACGAGGCCGGCATCGAAGAACGGACCGGCGTCAAACCCTCGGACTACGTGATCTACGCCGCGATGCGCGGCGACACGTCCGACAACCTCCCGGGCGTGCCCGGTGTGGGCGAGAAGACCGCGGCGAAGCTGGTCAACAAGTACGGCAGCGTCGACGGCATCTACGCCGCGGTCGACGAGCAGACGCCGAAGCTGCGAGAGAACCTGTCGGCCAACGAGGACCAGGTGCGCCTCAACGCCGAGGTGATGGTGCTGGTGCGCGATGCGCCACTCGACGTCTCCTACGCCGACCTCACGATGGGCGAGTTCGACGTGGACGAGCTGCGGAAACTGTTCGACTTCCTCGAGTTCCGCACCCTCTACGACCGGCTCGCCGAGGCCCTCGAGGCGGACCTCGGCGCGCCGGCATCCGACACCGAGGTGCTCGAGGCCGAGCGCACCGACATCGAGACCGCCGACGACGCCGCCGCGTTGCTGGCCGAGCTGGCCACCGGCGTGGGGCTGCTGGCGGTGGCCCCGGCGTGGGTGGGTGACGACGAGCGGGGTTCGCTGGAGGGCTTGGCCTTGGTGACCGACGCCGACGCCGCCGACGTCGCATGGCTCTCGGGGGCCTTGCTCGACGACGAGAAGGTGGCCGATGCTCTCCAGGCCTTGGTCGGCAGCGACCGCGCCCTGGCCGGCCACGGCACCAAGGCGCTCATCCGGCACCTGTTCGGCCGCGGGATCACCGTGTCGGACCTGACGCTCGACACCCAGCTCGGCGCGTATCTGTTGGACCCCGCCGAGTCCCGCTATCTGCTCGACGACCTCGTGACCCGGTACGCGCAGTACGAGCTGCCGTCGGACTCGGCGGCCGAGGAGGGGCAGCTCGACCTCGACGGGACGTCCACGCCCGTGTCGCAGATCGCGGCCCGCGAGGCGCTGGCCGTCGCCAAGTTGGCCGGCCCGATGCTCGACGCCTTGGACGCACAAGGGCTTGCGGTCGCTCAACGACGACATCGAGGTCCCGCTGGTCCTGGTGTTGGCCAAGATGGAACATCTGGGCGTCGGGGTGGACGTCGACCGGTTGACGGCGCTCCGAGACGAGTTGTCGTCCGAGGCCGAGCGGCTCCGCGGCCTGGTGATCGAGGACGCAGGCGAGGAGTTCAACGTGAACTCCACCAAGCAGCTACGGGAGATCCTGTTCGACAAGCTGGGGCTCACCCCCCAGAAGAAGACCAAGACCGGCTACTCCACCGACGCGCAGACCCTGGAGAAGATGCGCGACGACCATCCGATCGTCGAGCACCTGCTCGAGTACCGAGAGGTCGAGAAGCTGCGCTCCACCTACGGCGAGGGCCTGCTGGCCGAAGTGGGCGAGGGTGACCGCATCCGCGCCACCTTCAACCAGACCGTCGCCCGGACCGGTCGGCTGTCCTCGGACCAGCCGAACCTGCACAACATCCCGGTCCGCTCCGACACCGGGCGGGTCTTCCGAGAGGCCTTCGTGGCCGCACCCGGCAAGGAGCTGCTGGTGGCGGACTACAACCAGATCGAGCTCCGGTGCATCGCCCACCTCGCCGAGGACCCCGGGCTCATCGCGGCATTCGAGGCCGGCGACGACATCCACAACGCCACCGCCGCCCGTGTCTTCGACGTCGACCCCGCCGACGTCACCACCGAGCACCGGTCGAAGGCCAAGATGGTCTCCTACGGGCTCGCGTACGGCATGGAGGCCTACGGCCTGGGCCAGCGGCTCGGCATTCCGACGTCAGAGGCGGCGGAGATCCTCGACGCCTACTTCGCCGCGTTCCCGGCGGTGAAGCAGTACATGGAGGACACGGTCAACGAGGCCCGCGAACGGGGGTACACCGAGACCCTGTTCGGGCGACGGCGACAGATCCCCGAGCTGGCCTCGTCGAACTTCCGGATCCGCCAGGCCGGTGAGCGCCAGGCCATGAACGCCGGCATCCAGGGTCTGGCCGCCGACATCTTCAAGGTGGCGCTGGTGAACCTGGATCGAGCGCTGGCCGATCGGGACATGGAGTCGGTCATCATCCTGCAGGTGCACGACGAGGTGATCCTCGAGGTGCCGCCTGAGGAGCTCGACGATGCCAAGGCGTTGACCATCGACGTGATGGGTGAGGCGTTCGAGCTGCGCGTCCCGCTGGCGGTCAACCTGTCGACCGGGCACTCCTGGGCCGACGCCAAGTAGCCGTCACCCGGTGGGGTCACCGCCGATCGTCATCCGTCGGGGTTGGTGACGCGGACCTCGTTGGAGCGGGCCAGCACCTGGCCGTCGCTGCCGATCGCCAGGACGCGGTAGAAGACGCGGTCGCGTTCGGGGCGCTCGACGGTCAATGCACGGGCCTCCGGGTCGCGGAGCACTGCGGCTGTGCGGACCGTGTCCCCTCGCCGCACCCGGACCTGGAAGCCGAGGACCCCGTCGGGCGCGGTGACCGACCAGGTGAGTTGGGCTCGGCGCGGGCCCAAGTTCGCTTGGTCGAGCACGATCTCCGGCGCCGGGTCGACCACGGTCGGTTCGGGCGTCGCTGTCGGGGTGGCCGTGGCGGTCGGGCGCTCCCGGGGCGTTCCGTCCTGCTCCGGGCTCGGTGTCGGCCGCGGACTCGCCGTGGTGGTCGGGTTCGGTGGCGCGGTCGGGGCCGGGCGCGCCGTGGGCGACGGTGTGGGGGAGGGCGCGACTTCAGGCGGCGTGGTGGGCTCCGCGGTCGGGGTGGGGTCGGCCACGGACGCCGGCGTGGGCTCGGCTTCCGGTGTCGTCGCCAGGTCGGGTGTGGGCGACGGCGTGGGCGTGGGCGTGGGCGTGGGGATCACGATCGCTGGGACCGCGGTGAGTTCGAGCACGCCGTCGACCACGGTGGCGATGCTGCCGGGTGGCAGCACGATTCCGTCGATCAGCGCGAACCCGTCGGCGGCGACCTCGATGAGCGAGCCGTCGGGCAGCGCCACCCCCGACCCTCCGGCGACCGTGTCGCCGCCTGGGAGGGTGACGGTGGCGCCGAGCCCGTTCTCGATCACCAGGACGTCTGGCTCCTCGCCACCCCGCGACACGACGAGGACGGCGGACAGGGCGAGCACCACCAGCGCCCCCATGACCAGGCCCGGGCGGAGCAGGCCCCGTCGGGCAGGCGCGGCATGGGCTCGATCGCGTGGCGCGAAGTAGGCCTGTGACCGGAGGTCGGCCTCGAGGCGCTCGGCAAATGCCGGGTCGGGGGCGGGCCCAGGGTCGGCGCCGAGGTTCTCGAGCCGGTCGTGCAGTTCGTCATCCATCGGCGCGCTCACCTCCCTCGTCGTGGCCGAGCTCTCGACGCAACGCTCGCAGGGCCCGGCTGAGCACCACTGCGAATGCGGGACGCGTCAACCCCATGGCCCTCGCGGCCTCGCCGTGGTCGAGGTCCGCCAGGAAGCGCAACGAGACCGCTTGCTGGTAGCGAGGGTTGAGTCGATCGAGTGCGCTCCGGAGTTCGTCGGCGTCGCCGCTCAACCGATCCAGGCCCGCCTCGACGGTCGCCGGGTCGACCGGCGTGTGCATCGTG
Source organism: Acidimicrobiales bacterium (assembly GCA_965262315.1). Taxonomy (GTDB): domain Bacteria; phylum Actinomycetota; class Acidimicrobiia; order Acidimicrobiales; family UBA8592; genus JBCCFK01. The sequence continues at coordinate 7,858 of CBDHFJ010000162.1, read as the reverse complement.
GCCATGGCCCGCTGGCCCCGGTCGCTGCCCGGCCGAGCTTCCCGACGGTGATGGTCGATCACCTGGTTGGCGGCGATCCGGTACAGCCACGCTCCGAAGCCGCCGCGGCGCCACCGGAAGCCACCGATGGCCTTGAGCGCTGCCTCGAAGGTGGCGGCGCAGACATCCTCGGCGGCCTGCCGGTCGCCGGTTCGGCGCCACGCGAACGCGTGGATCCGGGGCAGGTAGTGCCGGTACAGCTCCGCGAAGGCATCGATGTCCACCCTGGCGCGCTCGGCCAGGTCGCGCTCGACCGCAGGATCCAGGTCGGTCCTCGCCGCCGCGTCGCCAGGGCCATGGCGACGGGGGCGGGATCGGCCGGGGTCCATGCACGAGAGCGTGCCTCGCCGAGTTGCGCCGAGGGTGGACACGGATGGGCGTGCGCCTCCGGGGTGGGGCCTACGCCGCGGCGTCGGCGATGGGGAGTCGGATCTTGGACAGGCCCGATCGGCCGACGATGTCCCCGTCGGCATCGAGGGCCAGCACGGCGTACACGACCTTGCCCGCGCCGAGCGGGACCACGTCGCGCTGGCTCAGGGTGTCGAGGCCGACCGTGGCCACGAGCTCGCGATGCTGCCCACGCACCCGACGCCAGAGCTGGTACTCGACGGCGTCTTCGGTGTCGGCGGGCCGCCACTCGCACAGCACCGGGTGACCCTCGACCTCGGGTGCGATCTCAGAGGCGGTGCTGTCGTCGTCGGTGGCGGCGTCGACGAGGTCGCACGCCATCCGAAGGCGCTCGATGTCGGTCTTGACGACGATGGCCTTGTTCCAACGGCTGCGCTGGATCCGCTTGCCGTCCTCGTTCAGGACCACCACGCGGTACCGGTAGCGGGTCCCGAACTCGACGCTGGTGTCGGTCCACTCGGTCACCGAGGTGTCGTCGGTCCGGAACACGACCGAGCGTTCCCCGCCGCCGACGCGGAGGATCTGGTAGGCGGCTGCGTCCGGGTGGGTGCTCTCGGTCCAACGGCAGTCGACCTCGGGCGCACCCGTGTCCGAGACATCGCCGTGGCAACGGATCTTGGGGCGCTGCGGCCGTTCCGGCCGGACTTCGTCGACCTTCTCGCCTTCCGCGTCCGGGGCCCGATCGGCCTCCTGGGCCGCGGCACCGGGTACGTAGAGCAGGGTCGTCGCCAGCAGGGTGGCGGCGATGGTCATGAACAAGCGTCGCATGTGGTGGTCTTCTCCTGAGATGGTGGTGTCGGTCACGTCTCGCCTCCCACCACACACAACGGTGAGCTCCGCTCGCGATTGCACCTGGTCCCACCCATGGGTCGAACGACCCGTGCCACCGACCGTCGCGCAGGCGTGGAAGGGCTGGAGCACCTCGTCGCGGGCCTCAGGAGGAGCCTCGATGAGGTGGGCCTCACCGCGGATCGAGTCGGGCACGCGCGCCGGGGTGGCGGGGAAGTGGTGGCTACGCTGCCGCCCATGACGGACCCGGACCACTGGTTCGAACCCATGGCCGATCACATGGGCGAGGCGTATCTGCGCTACTCCTTCACGAAGGGGACGGCACAAGAGGTCGACTTCCTGATCGAGACGCTCGCGCTGGAACCCGGCATGCGCGTGCTGGACGTCGGCTGTGGACCCGGCCGCCACGCGCACGAGTTGGCGAGCCGCGGCGTGGCCGTCCACGGCGTCGACATCTCGCAGTCCTTCGTCGACCTGGCGCGGGCGAACGCCCCCGAGGGCGCGACGTTCGCACGCGGCGATGCCCGGGCCCTTGGCTTCGACGGTGAGTTCGACGCCGCCATCTCGCTGTGCCAGGGCGGCTTCGGCCTGGCCGGGATGCCGGGCGGTCCCGTGCCGGCGCTCGACCCCGATGGGGAGGTGCTCGCCGGTCTGGCCCGATCGGTCGTGCCGGGCGGCCGCGTGGTGGTCAGTGCGTTCTCGGCCTACTTCCAGGTGCGCTATCTGGAGGACACCGACTCCTTCGACGCCGATCACGGCGTCAACCACGAGCACACCGAGCTCATGGACGCCGAGGGCGTGGCCATCCCCGCTGATCTCTGGACCAGCTGCTTCACCCCACGTGAGCTCCGGTTGCTCGCTGGTGCGGCTGGGCTCACCGTCGATCACGTGTGGTCGGTCACGCCGGGAGCGTATGCCCCGACACCGCCCACGATCGAGAGCCACGAGTTCCTGCTCGTGGCACACCGGTAGCGGCGGGTCAGAACCGGGGAACCAGCTCGCTCAGCGCCTTGAGCGACGCCCACACGACATCCGACGGCGCGTTCCGGGACGCCGGGATGATTCGGACGTACTCGATGCCGAGGTCGCGGACGGCGCCCAGGCGTTCGGCTGCCTCGTCGGCCGGCCCGGCGATGCCGAAGCGGTGGATGAAGTCGTCCTCGAGGGCCTGGGCGTGGCCGCCCTCGCCGGATCCGTGGAACTGCATGTCGTAGTCGGTCCGCATGACCCGAGCGGCGTCCTGTACATGGTCGGGGAGGGCGTCGATGTCCATGCCGGGGAAGCCCGAGAAGTGCGTGAAGCTGGCAACGCCACCCCGAGCCGCCTCGCGGGCGACGGCGGGGTCGTCGTTGATGACGCAGTTGATGTAGGCGCCGAGCTTCAGCTCGCCCGGGTCGCGACCCGCTGCCTCGGCACCTGCTCGGGCCTGGGCCATGCAGTCGGCGAGGCGATCGAGATCGGCGCCGACCGCGAAGCAGATGCGGTCAGCGTGCTCGGCCGCGATGCGGATCACCTTCGGGCCGGTGGCCGACACTTCGATCGGCACTCGGGGGATGTCCACCGCGTCGAGCCACTCGATGCGGCTGGGAGTGCCGTCCCGGTCGACGGTCTCGCCCGCCAGGTAGGCCCGTAGCTGCCGCAGGTACTCCTCGAAGACGGTGGGCGACGCGGGCTTGCGGCCGATCTTGGCCATCGACGAGTCGCCGCGCCCGATGCCCAGGACGAGCCGGCCGTTACTGGCTGCCTGGACCGCGAGTGCGGCCGACGCGGTGACCGCAGGGTCGCGGCTCACCGTGTTGGTCACTCCGGGGCCGAGCTCGATCCGTTCGGTCTCCGTGGCTGCGAGCATCAGCTGCGTCCACACCTCGGGCGCCAGGTTCTGGGTGTCGGCGAAGACCAGGCTGCGGAAGCCCTGCTCTTCGATGGCGCGAGCGATGCCGCCACTGTTGTGTGGGTTGGGGAAGAACAGGAGTCCGATGTCCATGATGACGATCTCCTCGTCGTAGCGGGTTGGGACGGATGCTGATTCAGGAGGCGACGCCGAGTTCTGTCGCCTGCGCCAGGGATTGTTGAAGGCGACGTCGGCCCGGCGCGGTCAGGCACGGCTGCAGGATGGCGAGATGCTGCTCCAGGCCTCGGAGCTGGTCGGACCAGCCGGGAGCGGTGATCCCCTCGACCTCTTCGAGATGGTCCAACCAGTACCGGCTGAGCACCCAGAGCGAGCGAGCGATCATCCGGCGGTCGGCGGCAGCCGCCGCCCGGAGCAGGCCCTCGTCATGAAAGCGGTCGAGCAGCGCCTCCAGCCGGTGGAGGTCGTCGAGCATCTCCGGCGACGCGGTGGTGACGTCGGGCCGGATCTGTGCTCGATCGCGGAGCAGGAAGCGGTGATCCCAGACCACGCGCATCGAGAACAGGACGTGTCGGACGTAGTCGTCGGCGACGGCGCCGGGTGCCACACCGGCATCCCGGGTCCGCATGCGTTCCTGGGCATTCGCCAGGAGCCGATCCGCGATGTCGCGCTTGGCGGGGAAGTGGTACGTGAGATTGCCCTGTGCGATCCCGGCGTCGGCAGCGATGGCGGCCTGGGTCGTCGCGGCATAGCCGCGCTCGTTGAAGAGACGACGCGCGGACTCCAGGATCCGGTCGGCGGTCGACGGCTTCCCGCTCATCCTCGTCCCTTCGGCTTCGGCATGGCCATTGACACCGTGCAGATTAGGTCAACTAACCTAAACCGGCAACAGGTACTCGAGGAGGCACTGCAATGGCCGCGGAGCAACGTCACATCGTGATCGTCGGGGGAGGGACGGCCGGGTGCGTGCTCGCGGCCCGGTTGACGGAGCATCCGGCGATGCGGGTCACCGTCCTCGAAGCGGGCGAGGACGACGACACCTACGGGGAGCTGTTGTTGTCACCGGCGCGCACGCCGGAGGCCTGGACAGGGCTCGCGCCGGCTGCGTTCACGGTCATGACGGGCCAGCCCGCTGACATCGCGATCTTCCAGGGGCGGGTGCTGGGGGGCACCTCGGCCGCCAATGGCATGGCAACCCTGCGCGGCCTCCCCGAGGACTACGACCAGTGGGCAGCGATGGGCCTCGACGGTTGGGGCTGGGACGACGTGAAGGGCACCTTCATCGCAGCCGAGACCGACCACGACTTCGGTGGCACGCCGCTGCACGGCGACGCCGGCCCACTGCCCGTCCGTCGCTGGCGCCGTGAGGACCACTCACGAGCGCAGGCCGCGTTCATCGATGGGATGACCGCATTGGGCGAACCCGTCGTCACCGACATCAACGACGCCTCCCAACTCCCGGGCATCGGGGTGTTCCCGGCCACGGTCGACGAGGACCGACGGCGGGTGTCGACGAGCATGGCCTATCTGACGCCGGACGTCCGGGCCCGCGAGAACCTCGAAGTACGGACCGGCGTGGAGGTCGATGTCCTCCACTTCGAGGGGACACGAGCCACGGGGGTGCGGCTGGTGGATGGCGAACACCTCGCTGCCGACGAGGTCGTCCTCACCGCCGGCGCGCTCTTCACGCCCGAACTCCTGATGCGGTCGGGGGTCGGCCCCGGGGAGCATCTGGCCGATCACGGGGTGGCGCTCGTGGCGGACCTCCCGGTCGGCTCGACGATGAGCGACCACCTGGGACCCGCGATCCCGTACCTGTACGACCCGCCCCACGGCGGCGACGGCGGACCGGCCCAGGCGCTGTACGTCGGCGCATCGGATGGCCGCCACGTGGACTACCACGCGTTCCCGATCAACGGGACCCCGGTCGGCGAGCGACCGCGGTTCCTGTTGTCGGTCTTCCTGCTCCGCTCCTCGGGGCTGGGCACGGTCCGGCTCGGCGAGCCGGGTGCAGGACCGCAGGTCACGCTGCCGCCGCTGCCCGACGACGCCGACGCCCGGTTCCGGCACGCCTTCGACCGGCTCGTGGCGTGGGAGAGCACCGACGCCTTTCGCTCCCTCGGTGCAGAACAGGAGCAGCCGCTCGACCTGGCGTCGGCCGACGCGGTCGCGACCGCGCTCGACCGGCACTACCTGTCCTACGGGCACATGGTGGGGACATGCCCCATGGGTCCGGTGCTGGACGCGGACTGCCGCGTGCGAGGCGTCGAGGGGGTTCGTGTCGCCGATGCGTCGGTGATGCCGACCATCCCGTCGGGGAACACCTACCTGGGGTGCGTGATGGTGGCCGAACGGGTCGCCGCCAAGATGGCGGCCGGGCCGATCTGAACCGCAGCGCGCGGTGTCGCTTTCCGTGCGGCCGCAAGTACCCTGAGAGAGCTTCTCCGGAGGTCTGCGCGCGCAGCCACGGGGAAGACCCCGCATCCGGCTCCCGCCGGCACCGGGGGCATGTCAACGCCGCCCGGCCCACACCGGACCCGAGCGGCCCGATTTCTGTCCGCGAGCAAAGAAGTTCCCGTGTCCGACACCACTACCGACCCCACCACCGACATCGACGTACTGGATGGCTACGAGCTACGCCAGATCGTGCTCGACGACCTCGAAGGTCAGAGCATGGACGATGCCTATGCCGCCACGATGGTCTCCGTCGAGGACGGCCAGCTCGTCAACGGCACGGTGGTCAAGGTCGACCGCGACGAAGTCCTCCTGGACATCGGCTACAAGTCCGAGGGCGTCATCCCCAGTCGCGAACTCTCGATCCGCAACGACATCGACCCCAACGAGGTCGTCTCCCTGGGTGAGGGCGTCGAGGCCCTCGTCATCCAGAAGGAAGACAAGGAAGGCCGCCTGATCCTGTCCAAGAAGCGTGCGCAGTACGAGCGCGCGTGGGGCAAGATCGAAGAGGTCAAGGAAGCCGAAGGCGTCGTCAAGGGCATGGTCATCGAGGTCGTCAAGGGCGGCCTCATCGTCGACATCGGCCTGCGGGGCTTCCTCCCCGCATCGCTGGTCGAGCTGCGTCGTGTCCGCGACCTGCAGCCCTACGTCGGCCGTGAGCTCGAAGCCAAGATCATCGAGCTCGACAAGAACCGCAACAACGTCGTCCTCTCCCGCCGTGCCTGGCTCGAGGAGACCCAGAAGGAACAGCGCGAGGAGTTCCTCGACAACCTCAAGCCTGGCGAGCGTCGCCGCGGCACCGTGTCGTCGGTCGTCAACTTCGGCGCCTTCGTCGACCTCGGCGGCATGGACGGTCTCGTCCACGTGTCCGAGCTGTCGTGGAAGCACGTCGATCACCCGTCCTCGGTCGTCACCGTCGGCGACGAGATCGACGTCGAGGTTCTCGAGGTCGACCTCGACCGCGAGCGCATCAGCCTGTCGCTGAAGGCCACCCAGCAGGATCCGTGGCAGGAGTTCGCCTCCGGTCACCGGGTCGGCGAGCTGGTCTACGGCCGGGTCACCAAGCTCGTGCCGTTCGGTGCCTTCGTCCAGGTGGGCGAGAGCATCGAGGGCCTGGTCCACATCTCGGAGATGTCGGCCCACCACGTCGAGCTGCCCGAGCAGGTCGTCACCCCAGGCGAAGAGCTGTGGGTGAAGATCATCGACATCGACCTCCAGCGCCGTCGGATCAGCCTGTCGATCAAGCAGGCCGCCGAGGGTGGCGTGGTCGCCGCCGAGTACCAGGAGCACTTCGGCGAGCAGAACTACGACGACGAGGGCAACTACATCGGCGCGGCCGGCGACGAGGAAGAGGTCGAGTACGACCCCGAGGCCGCGGCGCAGGCCGAGCAGGCCTGGGCGGCCTACTACGAAGAGGGCGGCGAGGCGGCCAGCGAGCCGCTCCCGGCTCCCACCGAAGCGCCCCCGGGCGAGTAGGCATCTCCAGCTCCGAGACCGAAGCCCCCGCTCCGGCGGGGGCTTCGTCGCGTCCGGGCTCGATGTCCAGTAGCGTCCCTGCGCCGAACTGGTCGCCGGTCGGTGTCTGGGGTGTGTGTGGTCAGAGATCGACGGTTGATGCTGGCGCTGGGCGGCTACCTCGCGTTCACCCTGTCGCTCTACGGGACGTGGCTCGTCATCACCGTCGTCGCGTTCGAGCGCGGTGGCGCGGATGAGACCGGGATCGTCGGCGCCGCGCTCCTGGTTCCCGGGGCCCTCGCTGCGCCACTGTTCGGTGCGCTGGCCGACCGGGTACGACGCGATGTGGTGCTGGGCGTCGGGTATGCCGGGTTCGCGCTGGCCACCGCGGCTGCGGCCATCGCGATCGGCAGCGATGGGTCCCGCCTTGCCGTCTACGGTGCGGCGGCCGTCGCCACCGCATGCACCACGGCGCCGCGCCCGGTGCTCGCGGCGATGCTCCCGGCGATGACCGACAGTGCCGCGGCACTGATCCGGGCCGTCGTCGGACTCGAGGTGGTCGTGAACACGGCGATCTTCGCCGGCCCACTGCTGGCCGGTCTTGTGCTCCTCTGGGCCGGCCCGGCGACGACGATGTGGCTCGGGGCCGGCTTGGGCTGCGTGGCGCTCGCTGCGCTCGCCGCGTTGCGGATCGATGCAGCACGGCTCCGCCCTCTCGCGACCGCGTCCGAGTCACGCAGGCTCGGCACCGCCGCCAGGGCCTTGCGGGCGAGCTCGGCGAGCCGCCTGATGCTGGGCCTTGCGATCGGGGCGTTCTTCCTGTCCGGTGCCCTCGATGTCTTCTTCGTGACCGTCGCGTTGGAC
>CBDHFJ010000161.1:0-18254 GCA_965262315.1 Acidimicrobiales bacterium | reverse complement strand
GGTCTCAGTCGCGGACGCGTGGCCAAGGCGGTCCTGAACGGCTTTCACTGATAGGCCCGCATGAATCAACATTGACGCATAGCTGTGCCTGATGGCGTGCCAACCCCGCACCGAGTCGGGTAGGCCGACCTTCGCTCTCGCTTTGCCGAATGCGTCGCCCAACACGTTTCGCCGCAGGGGCCGGCCGTCGCGGTTGGTGAAAATGAGTGTGGCGCCGGAGTGGAGCTGCACCGGTTTGTGATGGCCCATGTGCCGGTTGAGTTCGGTCACCAGGCTGTCGGGTACTGGGACTGTTCGGATGCTGGCCGGCGTCTTCGGCGGTGCAAGGTGCGGCCGCTTCCCAACCACCGTGACGAGTTGCCGGTCAACGGTGATCGTGCGGCGGAGGAAGTCGACGCGCTCGAGGGTGAGGCCTGCGGTTTCCGCTGGCCGGAGGCCCGCGGTCGCGATGGTCCACACGAATGCGCTCAGCCACGGCGGGACAGCGTCAGCGAGGGCGTCGAGCTCGGCGGCGGTGAGGACGACCACGGAGTCCTCCGGGCGCCGTTCGCGTTTCGGGAGGGTGATCCTGGTGGCGGGCGTGGCCACGATGACCCTGTCCCCCACTGCGGCCTCCAGGATGGACACGAGCCGGCGATAGATGGCCTCGATGGTCGACGCTGAGAGCGCCTTGCTGCCGTCAGTTCTGGTCTTCTCGTCCAGCTGCCGCACGAACCCCTGCACGTCGGTGCGGGTGATGTGAACGAGCTTGGCCGACCCGAACGCCGGGAGGATGTGGTTCTTCAGGTGGGAGTCTGCTTGCTGGCGCGTGGAGGTGCGCCAGACCTGTGCCCCGATCCACTGGTCGACGTACTCGCCCAACGTGATCAGGCCGGCGGACGGGTCAACGTACTGGCCCCGCAACAGGTCGGCCTCGACGGTGGACAGGAAGCGGTCGGCGTCGATCTTGCGGTCGAAGTTCCTCGCGCGTTGCCGGCCTTCGTGGTCTCGCCACATGGCCCGCCACCGCTTGCCGTTCGACGATCGCTGGACGCTGCCCATCCCGCCATAGTGGCAGTCAGACAACAGTCAGACAACAGCACAACGGTAACCATGCGTCAGAACTGGACAGTAGATGTGAGTCCTCGCCTCAGATAGTTCCCGCAGGTCAGAGGCCCAAGACTGCTGTTGACCAGGTGTTCCGATTCGAGAGATGGACTTTCTCCCGCCTACAGGCCGACTCACCATCATTCAGGCCGCTGACCAGCTCTTGTTGGCCTGCCAGGTTGCACAACACCTGCACAACATCTCCGAGGGTTTTGGCAACGTGTCGCCCGCATCATGGCTGAGCTCGGCCTGGTCGGCGCTCACAGTCGCAAGCGCTGGCGCCGCGGCGCCGACACCGCACCCGCCGGCGACCTCCTCGAGAGAGACTTCACCGCCGAGCGCTCAGACGCCCGTTGGGTCGCTGACATCACCGAGTTCAGATGCTGTGACGGCAAGCGCTTCCTCGCCGGCATCGTCGACCTCCACGACCGCGGCATCGCTGGCTGGTCGATGGGTGAACGCCAGACCACCGATCTCGTCGTCAACGCCTTGGTGATGGCGCTCGCTCGTCGCGACCGCGACACCGGCCTGATCCATCACGCCGACAAAGGATCCCAATACACCTCAGTCGAGTTCTCCAACCGGCTCGCCGACTGGCACGTCCGGCTATCAATCGGGACTGCCCTCAATCTCTCCGGTGACGGGTCGCAAGTCATGTGGGCCAGGACAGTTTGACGATCCGGGCTCACCGCTCCATGGCTGGGGACATCTAGTCGCCACTGACCGTCGACCAGAAGTCACGAAGGCCTGGGCCGCTCTGGACTCCCTCAGACCCAATGAACCGGTCCGTCTCAACGTGGCCGTCGTCGAAGAACTCGATCTCCCACCGCTCGCGAGGAAGCGCTACCTCGACCATGATGGCTTCGCGTCGAGGTGCGCTAAGACGAAACCCGATCTCATGATCCCTAAGCTGTCCGAGGAATTCCAAGAGACGCTGCAAACCCTCAGGGAAGTCAGCCACTGCCAAAACGCTCCTGCTCGAGCAACTTCTTGATCGTTTGGTATCCGGGGAGACCCTGGCGGGCGCGATGTCGAATGACCGACATCGGGAGGTCTCGGATCTCATCCCATGAGGGCGAGCCTGCGGGGAGTGGTGCCCGAGTGACGGAACCCGGCTGTCGCCGGAGCATATCAGCAACCGTTGGGTCCGGGAGGATGTCGTCGGCGGCGCCATATAGCTGCTGATTCGCCTCGCTCCGAGCAGCTACGGCGTCCGGATGCCAAGGATTGTTGGTAAGGGCAGGCGACGAACCCGGAGTCCCATCGAAGCCTCCTCCCGGGGTCAGGCCACCGCAACTGTTGTGGACGAGGACCTCTCGGTCGCCGACGACAACGAAGTAGGTGTGGATCTCCTCGATATGGAGGTTGTAGGCGGTCCCGGCATGTTCAGTCCCGGCGACTAGTCCATCGACGGCGACCCCGCCGCCATCGGCTGTCAGCACGAGATCACCGGCGTCGAGTGCATCCGCCCGCTGGAACGCCCGGTCAGTCTCGTTCCAGACCGGGTGATCTTCGGTGGTCGTGACGATTCCGCTGTCGATGGCAAGGTTCACGAGAGTGTCGTTGTGCACGAAGCGATCCAGGACTCGCCGCGCTCCTCTCCTACCCGTCTCGGGCTCCACTGCGAGGACCTGCTCACCGACCTTGATCTCCTGGATGGGCATGGTCGAGCCGTCTGCCATGACGACTTCAGTTTCGCCAGAGAATGAGCACGCGACGACCCCGCTTGGGGCGTCAGGCGCCGAGGATAGCGGTGGTGTGCCGTGGTTGGTGTTGGGGATGTTGTCGGTGTGGCGGAGCCATTCGCCGAGTCGTTCGCCGATGCGGAGGTTGTGGGCGAGTTTGATGATGGTGCCGGTTGTGGCGATGTCGACGGCGCACCAGCCGATTTCGCTTTTGGTGGTGCCGTCTTCGAAGGCGCGTTTGCAGTCGATGAAGGGGATGAAGTCGGCTGGGTTGGTGTTGGCGAGCAGGCCGTAGCCGTAGCCGGCGATGTCGAGGGCGGTTTGGTTGATGCCGAGGTCGAGGAGGCCGTTGAGGAGGCCGGGGTCGGTGTCGTGTTGTCGCCAGCGGGCCCGGATTTCGTCTTCTCGGACGCGTAGGCCGAGGGGGTCTTGTTGGTTGGTGGGGTCGTTGTTGGCGTAGTGGTAGGGGTTGGCGACGGTGGGGGTGCCGTTGATGCCGTCGAGGGGGTCGGGGGCCGCACTGCGTTCGCAGTTCTTCGGGCGCGCATGAGCCTTCTGGGGGCTCGCTCCGCCAGAAGGCGGGGGCCAGCACCACGACGACCACGATGGTTGCGGCAACGAGCCACAGCCACCGGCTCGGGAGCCTGAGCGTGTCGGCCACGACACGAAGATAGGCGGTCGGGTGAGGCGTCAGCATCGAGCCCGGCGAGCATCGACCGCCGGGCAGCGCCGGTCGATCAGGCGCGTGTGCTGGCGCGTGACGCTGCGGCGCGGAGTGCCGCGTCGAGTCCGGTGATGTCGTCGGTGCCGATGAAGGTCAGCTTGTCTCGACCGTTGGAGCTGCGGTGGTGCACCTCGATCGCGTCGCGTCCCGAACTCGACCAGTGCCAGGCACGCCGGATCGACATCCATTCCGGGCCTCCGTAGCCGCGGTACCACGGGAGGCGCACCTGCCGATGGGAGGTGATGGCGTCCAGGGGGATGACCTTCGTGGGTCCGATGGGCCGGAATGATGCGCGCAACTCGCCGTTGGCCACCTCGGTCTCCAGCGTGGCGAACGGGGCGCGGATGAGCGCCACCACGAGAAGGACGGTGAAGAACAGAGCCGGCCACACGGGCGCATCGGTCATCGCAGTGAGCATCAGCGTGACGACGAGGCCGACACCACCGGGGATCGAGAGCACCATGTTCGGCCACCAGGACGTGTGGCGATGGGCGTAGGCAGAGCCGCTGTGTTGAACGTCCATACCGACATGATATGAACGAGCCGGCTTCTCAGTCGGGTGGGGTGGTGACGGTGACGCCGTTGCTGGTGTTGCCGGCCTGGTCGGTCAGGGTGAAGGTGATCGTCGCGTTCGGGAACCCGCAGGTCGTCCCGAACAGCGTTCCGGAACTGCTGTCGCCGTTGAAGTCGACCGAGATGGCCTGAGCGATCCCCGTCGGACCGAAAACCCCCACGACCGAACCCAACGCGTCCCCGTCGCCATCCACGTAGTCGGCGAAGATCTGCACCCCCAACGTCCCCGGCATCGACGCCTCACAACTCGAGTCGAAGCTGGGGACCCGAGACAGACTGGCGTTGATCAACCGCGGCGGCTGCCCAAGCACCGGCGTGTTCGTCGGCGTGGGTGTGGGCGACGGAACCGGTGTGTTCGTCGGCGTCGGAGTGGGCGTGGCGGTCGGCGGCACCGGCGTGTTCGTCGGCCGCGGCGTCGCGGTGGGCACGGGGGTGTTGCGCGGCGTTGGCGTCGGCGGCGCAGGGGTGTTGGTGGGCCGCGGGGTGGGTGTTCTGGTTGGCGTCGGCGACGGGCCCGGTGTCGGTGTGTTGGTGGGGGTCGAGGTCGGGAGCGGCGTCGGCGTGGGCCCGGCGGTCGGGAGTGGCGTGGGCGTGGGGAACGCGAAGCCACCCGGTGTGGGCGTCGCGGTGGGTTCCGGCGTCGGCGTCTCGGTGGGCTCGGCGGTGGGCGTGGGGGCTGTCGTCGGGGTCGCGACCTGCGCCAGCACCTCGGACGAAACGTCCTCCTCCCCCGCGGTGCCGACCGGCCGGGTGAACAGCGTCTCGTCGCCTGCAGCCAGCAGGTCGAACTCGTCCTGGGTGTCGCCGTCGGTCACCGCCACCACCTCGCCGGCGTCGAAGCCGGCCCAGGGCTCACCGTTGAACGTCACCCGGCCTGACGTGGCCGCGGGCTCCAGCAACGGGTTCCCGCATGCACACCGCACGCGCGGCACGCCCTTGTCGTCGACCATGACCGCCGTCCCCGCCTCGAGGATCGACTGGCGAGGAGTGGCCCGCCCGTCGGCGAAGCCGTGGTTGGTGACGCGGGTGTCGTTGCGCAGCACCACCGGGGTCAGGGTCTGGATGAAGTCCCGGATGTCCGCGACCTCGATGTCGAGCGTCTCGGCCCAGGCCGCTGCCTTGTCGGGGTTCTGATCCATGAACGCGGCGAGTTGCTCGGGGTCGCACACCGCGTTGTCGAGACTGCCGCCGTACAGGCCGACCTCATCGCCCGAGATCGCCGAGACGGTCAACACCTCGGCCTCTGCGTCCTCGGTTGCATCAGGGCCGGCGTCGACCAGTTCGATGTCGAGCGGCGGCAGCTCCGGGATCTCCGGCAGGACGACATCGGGCTGGAACGGGTCGGGTCCCGGGGCGAGCTTGGCCTCCAGGAAGACCTCACCGGCCGCCTCGGTCTCGGGGGTCGTCAAGCTGGCACCGCACGCGGACGCCAACAAGCCCATCCCGATGATGAGCACCACCGCCATCTGTCGCACCGCCACACCAACCTCCGCCACGGATGTTGCCGGTGTTCAGTCTGTTCCAGCCGTGACGACTGCGCAACCTGAGAGTCCGGCGTCGCCGGATGCCGCCTGGTTCAGTACGGCATTTCGGTCGCAGAACCGGGTCAAGGCACCGGACGCGTCCTCGAGCGCGCTGATGTAGCCCTCGAGCGACTGCTCGGCGCACTGGTCGAAGGCGCGGAGGTAGGCCTCGACGGCGTTGCGCAGCGCGCTGGACGCCGTGACGTCGGGGATGGCGTCGACGACCGGCAGCAGGTCGGCCGTGGCGGTCGGGGCCAGCTCGGTCGAGGCGCCGATGCATGCGGGGACCTGCGCAGCGCCGCTGCGGTCGTTGATCTCGACCGTCTGCGCGGCGGCGTCGGCCAACCAACCGAAGATCGCCGATTCATTGGCCCGGATGAGCTCCACGTAGTCATCGGCCGCGTCGTCCGGCGCGGCCTCGGCGGTCGGCGACTCGGTGACCGTCGGCGTCGCGGTGACGACGTCCTCGGACTCCTCGTCGGGATCGTCCTCACCGCCGGCCATCGCCCACACCAGGCCGCCGCCCACCCCGAGCGCCACGGCGAGTCCGAGCACGATGGCGACGAGCCGCCGCGGACGCTGTGCCGTCGCCGGCGCCCCCGAGCGGGCGGGCGGTTCGGCGGCTGCCGGCGCGGTGGCCAAGGAGCGAAGCTCGGCCGCCACGGCAGCGGCGTCGGAGGGGCGGTCCTGGGGGCGCTTCGCCATCAGCCGCTGGACGATGTGCCAGAGCGCGTCCGGCACCCCCATCGCCCGCAGATCCTCGGGTGGGTCGTTGGCGACCCGGTACATCACGCCGTAGATCGACTCGTCGCCGCCGGTGAGGAACGGCGCCTGACCTCGGAGCAGCGTGAACAGCGTGGCCCCGATGCCGTAGATGTCGGCGCTTGCGGACGGCTCCGCACCCTCCATGACCTCGGGAGGGCTGAAGGCCGGCGAGAACGTCATCGCCACCGAGGCGAGCGACGCGGTCGGGCCGACGAAGCGTGAGATCCCGAAGTCGGCCACCACGGGACGCCCCGACGCCGAGAGCAGGACGTTCGCCGGCTTGAGGTCGCGGTGCACGATCCCCTCGCCGTGCGCGGCGGCGACCGTCGCCGCGATCTCGGCCGCCATCGACGCGGCCTGCTGCCACGGCATCGCACCGGACCGGTCGACGTGGTCCTGGAGCGATCCGTGCTCGTACAGGCTCATCACGATGTACGGGTCGCCGTCGGCGTTCAGCCCGCTCCGATGGATGGTGACGATGCCCTCGTGATCCGAGAGGCGCCCCATCGCCCGCCGTTCGCGGTCGAAGCGACGCCGGCTGGCCTCGTCGGCGTCGCGCAGCACCTTGACCGCCACCCACCGGTCGTGGGCGACCTCTCGAGCGCGATACACGACCGCGTTGCCGCCGGACCCGATCTGCTCGGCGTCCTCGATGCCCTCGATCCCCAGGTGGGCTGCCACCGCGGCAAGCTAACCCCCGCTTCGACGAGGGACCAGCCGGATCGAGCATCAACCACCTGCCGGACGACGTCTCCTAGCGTTTGGTGGTGACCGGATGGACGTTGCTCCAGTGGCTCTCGGGGCTCGCGGTGCTCCTGAGCGTGGTGTTGATCTGGTTGTCGAGCAACGAGAAACCCGCCGTCTTCGCGGTGCTCTTCGTCATCGGCATGAGCGCCTGTGGGCTCGCCGTCACCGTGGTGCTCGAAGCCTGAGCCGGGCCCGACCCAGGCTCAGCCGCCGTCCAGTGGTCCCCGACCGTCGCTGTTGTCCACCAACGGTCGACAGACCATCCGGTAGGACGGCCCGACCACCTCGTCCAGTAGCGGCTGGCCCTCGACCCAGTCGGGGTGGGTGAAGATCTGCTCGAGACCCCAGCGATCGCCCACTCGACTCACGTGCACCTCGCCCCAATCCGCGGCTGCGGTGGCCGGTGTCACCCCGACGACCTCGGCCCACAACTCGCGGCGGAACGGCACGGTGAGTGTGAGACCGCGTGCCCGGGTCATCCACTCGGTCACCAGATCGGGATCCGGTGTCCCACAGAGTTGCACCAGGAATCGGTTGTCGGGACCGTCCAGCGGTGGTGGCGACGACAACAGCGGCAACTCGAGCGCCGCGGCCTCGATCGTCCACGTCGACGGGTCGTCAGGGACCGACACCAGCGGCTGGTGGGTCTCCAAGAGCGCGACCTGCTGCCAGTTCGGCTCGATCAGCCCGTGGTGATCGATCACCTCGAGCCACAGCACGAGCGCCGCACCATCGGGGACCCATGGTGCCGCCGACCGGTTCTCAGACAGGGTCAGCAGCCATCTACGCTGCGTTGCTCCCGCCACCATCGTCCCCACTCTATGGCCTCATCAGGACAGCCCTCGGGGCGAACGACAGGATCCGGACAACGGTCATGACCACCACCATCGCCATCGAGCCCTGGAACGGCCCCTGGGCCGACGACGACCCCGACGCCAACTTCAAGGCCGACATCGCGGCCTACGGCCACCTCGATCCGCTTCACACGCTGACCAACCTCGGCAAGGCCATCGACGTCCCCGTGGGGGCGCTCGTCCACTACGTGCTCGCGAAGTGGGCGACGGAAGGGTCCGGCGGCCTGCTCGAGCTGGGTCCTCGTATGGCCCGGCGGCTCCGGGAACCCTTCGCACGAGCGGAATCCGAGGGGACCGACGAAGCCCGCCTGGCGGCCTATGAGGAGGTCCGCCAACTCGTCGAGTGGCTCAACCTGCCCCTGGACCAGCCGGACGTGTACCCCTGAACCCGTCGTCCATGCCCGGCGGCGCCGCTCCGGACGCGGCGGTCAGTATCTTTGGGCCCGGATGACTCGGGAACAGACGCTTCGGGCCGGTGCGTTGGTGGCCACTGCGCTGGTCATCGGGCTGGCACTCCTCGGCCTCGGCTTCGACGATCCCGACCAGGCGACCCAAGGGCCCCAGCCGACCCCCACGCTGACCCCGACCCCGGCGCCCACCGTCGACCCGTTCGCCACCCCCACTCCCACGCCGTCCGCCACACCGACGCCGTCGCCCACCCCCGACCCCGACCTGCTGCCCCAGGCGGAGGTCAAGGTGTTGGTCGCCAACGGCACCGACCGCCCCGGCCGGGCGGGTGCGGCCACCGAGCTGCTGATCGCACGCCGCGGCTACAACGCGTTCCCCGCCAACGTCAACCGTGACGTCAACCTGCTTCCGTACGCCGTGTACCACCTCGAGGACTACGACGCGAACGCCCGAGAGGTCGCCGACCTCCTCGAGATCGACCGGTCCCTGCTGGCGCCGATCCCCATCGATCCGCCCGTCGACGACCTCGACGACGCGCAGATCCTCGTCATCCTCGGCTTCGACGAGCCCGACGCCACCCCCGAGCCAGGTGCTGAACCCGCGCCGGAGCCGGACGCCGAGACCACCGACGACGGGGCCGACGGCTAGCACAGGGTCCCCCCACCTGCAACATGAGCCCCGTCAGCCACGTGGCGGGACTATCCTGTCGGCGGGGCAGGCGTGCGTCGACACCGACGCGTTCCGCGGGCATTCCCGGTCGACCACCGGAGCCTGTGCACGCCCATGCCCCGAATCTCCCCCAGTCTCGTTCCCCCCGACATCCGTCACGCGCTCCGTTGGGGCATCGTCGCCCTCGCGCTCACCGCCCTCGGGCTCGCCCCGGTCGCGGCCCAGACGCGCGAGGACGTCGATCGGGCCAAGTCCGAGCGCGAACAGGTCCGGGAGGAAGCCACCCGAGTCGCCAACAGCATCGACGCGCTGGGTGACGAGGCCGATGACCTGATCGAGAAGCTCGACCTGCTCGCCATCACCGTGTCAGCGGCCGAGGCCCGCCTCGCCGTGGCCGACGAACAGGTCGCCACCACCGAGGCCCAGCTCGCCGCCGTCGAGGCCGAGATCGTCACCCTGGAGACCGCCCGCGACGAACTCCGGCGCGTGCTGCGCGACACCGCGGTCGAGCAGTACATCGCCGGCCACGAGAACGAGCAGGGCACCGTGCTCACCACCGACGATCCGATCTCCTGGTCGCTGCGCCAGGGCGTGTACCGACTCGTCGTCGTCGACATCGCCGACGCCCGCGACCAGCTCCGCGTGATCGACGACCGGCTCACCCGCTCCCGCGACGACGCCGCGACCCTCGCCGCCGACGCCCGCGACGAGCTCGACCAGGCGAGCCTGCTCCAGGCCGACCTGGTCGCCATCCAGGTCCAGCAGGCCGAGGTCCTCGGGCAGGTCCAGGAACGCCTCGACCACCGGCTGGCCGAAGCCGAATCACTCGCCCGGCTCGACGAAGAGCTCTCCGAGGAGATCCGGCGGGGCGAGGCCGAGATCGCGCGGCGCATCGCCATCGCCGAGGCCCTCCAGAACATGGACAGCGGAGACGGCAGCAGCCGCAAGGACCTGATCGCCCGGCCCGACGAGATCGTCAACGTCCGCGGGATCGAGATCCACTACTCGCTCGCCGACCAACTGCTCGCCCTCGTGAATCACGCCGAAGCCGACGGCATCATTCTCGGCGGGTTCGGCTGGCGCTCCACCGAACGCCAGATCGAGCTCCGCATGCAGAACTGCGGCACGACCGACTACCTGATCTTCGACGCGCCCTCGGAGGAATGCTGGCCACCGACCGCCCGCCCGGCGACGTCGAACCACGAGGCGGGAACCGCGGTCGACTTCACCGCCAACGGCGCGGCCATCACGGACCGCAACACCGCGGGCTTCCAGTGGCTCGCACAGCACGCCGCCACCTACGGGTTCTACAACCTCTGGTCCGAGCCCTGGCACTGGAGCGAAGACGGCCGGTAGCGCCCGAGCGCAGACGCTGGGGGCGTTGCTCAGGCGGCGGCTCGGGTGCGTCGCAGCAACGGATCGGCGAGTTCGAGCGACTTGTCCGCGACCCGCATGACCCGCCCTGCGGTACCCGGGGTGCGGTCGTCGATGAGATTGCCCATGACCTGCAGCGTCAGGTTGGCGATGGCCTGGGTCCCGACGGCCATGCGAAGGCCGGGACGCAGGATCCACGGGTGGCCGATCAGGAACGAGAAGCGCCGGCCGGTCCGCAGGAAGGCGTCGAATCGCTCGCCGACCTGCTGGTCGTAGCGAGCGGGCGCGGTGCCGGGATCGGCAAGAAACAGGTCGGCCGCCAACATCCCGGACTCGAGCCCGTAGTCGATGCCCTCGCCGTTCATCGGGTTGATCAGGCCGGCCGCATCGCCGATGGCGACCCAGCCGGGCCCGTGGCGGCGTTGCGAGCTCATGGGCAGCCGCCAGGCTCGGGGACGCTCCAGGTACTCCCCCACGCCCCACTCGTCCTTCACGTGGTCCCGGTAGAGATCGACCAGCTTGTTGAGGTTGAGCTTCTTGAACCCCTTCATCGTCGACAGCGCACCGACACCGAGGTTCACCGTGCCGTTGCCCACCGGGAACATCCAGCCGTACCCCGGGATGGGGGTCCCGTCGTGGTCGCGCATGGCCAACGACGCCTCGAGCAGTCGATCGGCGTGGCGGGGGCTCTCCACGTAGGTCCGGATCGCGAGGCCATACGGCTCGTCGTGATCCCGTTCTGTGCCCACCATGCGCGCCACCGCGCCAGGGGCGCCGGCCGCGACCACCACCAGGTCGGCGGCCCAGCGCTTCCCGCCGGCCTCGACGCCGACGACGACACCGTCATCGTCGATCCAGGGCAGGGCCTCGGTCTCGAACACGACCTCGGCTCCGGCCGCCTCGGCGGCACCGATCAGATGGGCGTCCAGCTCACGTCGGGTCCACACCGCCCCATACGGCGGGAATCGTCCCGTTCCCGGCCAGTCGAGCTCTCGGCGCACCCCGGCCGCGATCATCCGCAGCCCGTCGATGCGGTGGACGCCGTCGAGGCTGATCTTCAGTTCCTCCAGGGCGGCCACCGCCCGAGGAGTGAGGCCGTCGCCGCAGATCTTGTCGCGTCCGCGGGGACCCTTCTCGAAGACCAGCACGGACGCGCCACCGCGGGCAGCACGCATGGCGGCCGCCGCGCCGGCCGGCCCGCCGCCGATGACGATGAGATCGCGTCGTTCCACGGCTACCAGGGTGCCCCATCGGGCACACGCACGGTCAGCCCAACCACCACCGGGCCTGTGATCGTCGGCACGTCGGTCAGTCGTCGATCAAGCCGTCGTCGCGCAGGGCCTGAACCTCTTCGCACACGGGGCAGACCGGGTACTTCTTGGGATCCCGGCTGGGGACCCACACCTTGCCGCACAAGGCCGTGACCGGCTCGCCGGTCAGCGCCGACTTCATGATGGCCTCGCCGCCACCGATCACGTAGTGACTGAAGCGGTCGTGGTCACCCTCGTCGATCTTCGTCTCCGGCGGGCTTGTCTGTACGTCGGTCGACATGGGACTAGTGTGCCCCGAGGCGGAGGTCCATCCACGCCATCGACCCGATCTTGCGCCGACAGGCCGAGAAGAACGAAGCTAGAGCCCGCTATGTCCCAGACACAGGAAGGCCGCGTCGCCGCGGCCGACGTCCGAAACGTCAAGTTCCAGCTCATCCGTCGAGGCGGCTACGACCCGGGACAGGTCGATCCGTTCCTCGAGGTCATCGCCCAGACGCTCGAAGGCGGGCCCTACGCCGACTGGCGCATCAACGGCGAGTACATCCACGGCGTCCGGTTCACCACCGTCCGCCGGGGTGGCTACATGCCTGCACAGGTCGACGCATTCCTGGATCGGGTGATCGACACGTTCGACGCCTTCGCCCGGGAAGGCCGGCACCCTTCCGAGAGCACCGAAGCTCCGGCCGCCGCCGCGCCGGTCCAGCCGCCTGCGCTCGCCCCGGAGCCGCCGACCAACGACTGGCCCTCGCTGCCCGACGCACCGGCGCCCGCGCAGCCCGCTCCGGTCGCGGCGCAGGCGTCACCGGCGCCGCTCCAGGAGCCGACGCTGACCCCCGACCCGCTGCCGGCACCCGCGGCCCCGCAACCCGCGGCGCCACCGGTGTTCTCCGAACCCGCGGCGCCGCCCGCGGCCGCAGCGGCTCCCGAGCCCGCTCCGCCCACCGTCGCCGACACCAGCCCCGAGGCCGACTTCGAGCGACTGCGCGCCCTCCACGACTCGGGCGTGCTCAGCGACAAGGAGTTCGCCGTCCTCGGAGCGCGGGTCAAGCGCCGGATCAACGCCCAGCAGAGCGCCATCGTCGGCTGACGCCGGTCAACCGTTCAGGGCGTCCAGCTCGGCGAACAACCGGGCCGCGATCGGCGCCGCCACCGCACCACCCGAGCCGCCACCCTCGACCAGCACCGCCACCGCCAGCCCGTCGCGGTAGCCGATGAACCAGGCGTGCGTGCGGGGCGGATCGTCGTTGCCGAACTCGGCCGAACCCGTCTTGCCCGACGCGTCGGAACCCGCACCGGCCACGGCACTGCCCGTGCCGCTGGTGACCACGGCCCGCATCATGGCCTGGAGATCTGCCACCAACTCCGGGTCGAGAAGGCTCGTCGACGCGCTCGCGGTCGGGGCCGGGTCGAGAACCACCGCAGGCGACCGCCACGCACCACCGGCGACGGCCGCGGCGACCGAGGCCATGTGCACCGGGCTGGCCGACACCCGGCCCTGTCCGATCGACGACGCGGCGAGCTCGGCATCGTCGACCGACGGCGGGATCGACCCCCCGGCGGTGTCGAGGCCCACGGAGTACTCGGCGCCGAACCCGAAGGTCGACGCGGCGGCCAGCAGCTCCGCTTCGTCCAGACCGGTGCTCACGTTGACGAACGCGGTGTTGCACGAGGCCGCGTAGGCGGACTGGAGCGACACCCGCCCCAGCGCCGACCCGCCGGCGTTGGTGAACCGCTGACCGGTCACGAAGACCTCGGCGGGACAGTCGACCGTGCTGGCCGCCGAGCCACCGGCCTCGATGAAGGCGGCTGCGGTCACCGTCTTGAACGTCGAGCCCGGCGGGTAGGCGCCGCCCAACGCCCGATGGAACCCGTCGATCGGGCGGCTCACCACCGCCCGAATCCCTCCGGTGGCGGCGTCGATGGCGACCAGGGCCGCCGGTTCGGTGACGTCGCCCATCGCGAGCTCGGCAGCGGTCTGGATGTCTGCATCCAACGTGGTCACCACGTCCTGCGGGTCGGCCCCGGGGAACGTCGCCTGCACCGCCACCAGCTCGCCGGTCGGTGCCACCAGGCGGACGTCGCCGCTGGGACTGCCCGCCAACCGGCGCTCGTGCACCAACTCCAGGCCGGATCGACCCACGATGCGCGTGGCATCGTAGGGTTCGCCGAGCTCGGCCAGGAGCTCGGCGGTGATCGGTCCCACGGTGCCCAGCGTGTGGACGGCGTAGTCATCGGTCGGCGCCAGGCGATCGAGCTCGTTGCGGACCACCACACCGGGCAGCGCCTCCAGGGCGTCGGCCACCTCGGGGAACGCCTCCGCCCGCAGTGTGGCGACCGGAAGGAACCAGTCTGGCTGCACCCCGTCCGCGTCGAGCGCGGCGCCGATCACGTCCGGATCCAGGTCGAGCACGGACTCGAGTGCGTCCAGCAGGGTGCTGCGGTCCTCGATCCGCTGCGGCTCGATCCCGACCCGGACCACCGGGCGTTCGACGCGTAGCGCCGTCCCGTCCCACGCTCGGATCCGACCACGCTGAGGCCAGAGCCGGCGACGCTCCAGCCTGCGTTGGTCGACCAGGCCCGGGTGGATCGTGGCCGGCGACCACTCGACGAACCATTGACGGCCGACCTCGACCAGCCCGACCACGGTCTGGTACTCCCACTCCCCCAGCTCCTCGAGGTCGACGGTCACCGTGACCGGAAGCTGCGCCCGCGGCAGGTCGGGTTCGATCGGATCCACGTCGATCTCGGTGGCCAGGACACGGAGCTCGGCCCAGACCTCGGCATGCGCACGTCCCGGGTCGGCGCTGGGGTCGAACACCAGCCCGGCCATGTCGTCCCAGGCGTTGGCCTCCCACGCGGCCACGAACGCCGTCCCCGTCTCCTCCATCGTTCGGGGCTCCGGTGTGGGGACCTGGGTCGCCGTGGGCGCGGCATCGTCGCCGCTCGTCCCCGAACACGCGACAGCCAGGAGCGCGAAGACAAGCGCGAGTGTCGAGGCGCGTCGGGGCCACATCGCCTCGACGGTACCGGCGGCCGGGGCCGTGATCGGTGACGCCCAGCGCGGCGTCCGCCGAGGTGCAATGCTCTCGCCCCATGGACACCACCGAGGAACTCCCACCGCCTCCGGTGCTCGATCTCTTCCGGCTCGACGATCACGTGGCCGTGGTCACCGGCGCCGGACGAGGGATCGGCCGCGGCATCGCGATCGCGCTGGCTGACGCCGGCGCCCACGTGGTCCTGACGTCACGCAGCCACGACGAGCTCACGGGCGCCGCCTCCGAGATCGCCGCCCGAGGCGGGTCCGCCGGGGTCCTCCCCGGCGACATCACCGACCCGGCCACCATCGACAGGCTCGTCGAGCACACCATGGCCGAACACGGGAGGCTCGACACCTGGGTCACCAACGCCGGCGGGTCCGAACACCAGGGCAACTTCGCGTTCGAGGACTTCCCGTTGTGGCACTGGGATGCCCAGTTCGAGCTCAACCTCCGACCGCACTTCGTGGCGGCTCGCGCCTGCATGGAGGTGATGGAGCCGGGATCGAGCATCATCGGCGTCTCGTCGATCGCCTCGTTGCGGGCGGCCGTGCACTTCGCCGCCTACGGCGCAGCCAAAGCCGGTATGAACAACCTCACCCAGACCATGGCCATCGAGCTCGCCCCACGTGGCATCCGCGCCAACGCGGTCCTGCCCGGCAACGTCCCCACGCGCGCCACCACCACCGTCGGCGGCACCGCCCCCGAGGACATCCCCGCGATGGCCCGCCGCATCCCGCTCGGCCGCCTCGGGCTCCCCGTCGACATCGGCGCCGCCGTCCTCTGGCTCGCCTCCCCCGCCGCCAGCTGGGTGACGGGTCAGTCCATCGTGGTCGCAGGCGGCCAGTAGGCACCCGGCTCCCCGGGTGCGACTTGCGGCAACTCG
Organism: Acidimicrobiales bacterium; assembly: GCA_965262315.1. Taxonomy (GTDB): domain Bacteria; phylum Actinomycetota; class Acidimicrobiia; order Acidimicrobiales; family UBA8592; genus JBCCFK01. The sequence goes on along the minus strand of CBDHFJ010000161.1, from coordinate 2,654 downwards.
GTGAGCAGGGTGAGGAGGCCGGCTACAGGCTGTGGACGAGCTTGGCGCGCAGACGATCGACGGCGTCGACGTCCAGGCCTGCTGCTGCGGCGTAGCCGGCGTAGCCGCCCCAGCGGGAACGGAGGCGATCCAGCGTCTCCCGCATCGAATCCGGGTCGGCGCTCATGACATCGGTCGGCGCCTGTTCCCAGCGCGCCGCCATCTCGGGGCGCTCGATCGCGAGTCGGGCCTTGATCGAATCGATGACCTCGCCGCTCAGCGCATAGTCGTCGACGATGACACGGTCGTCCACGCCGACCAGGCCCAGCAGCAGCGCGGCCAGCAGACCGGTCCGGTCCTTGCCGGCGGCACAGAAGAACACCACCGGGCCGGCCGCATCGGCGACGGCGGCGATGGCCTCGGCCTGCTGCGGGAGCGACTCTCGCAGCACCGTCTCGTAGCCCTCGACGATCGTGGTGGTCTCGGGGCGGGTGAGGGGTGCATTCATCGTGGAGTCGACGGTGGGGATGTGCCGGTAGGTGGCCCCTGCGGGCACCACCGGGGGGTCCGCATCGCGCTCGTCGGCGGTCCTGAGGTCGATCACCGTGTCGATGGCGAGCGAGGCGACGGTCTCCCGGTCCTCGTCCGTCAACCGGTGCAGCGAATCGCTGCGATACACCACTCCCGGCAAGGTGAAACCGTCATGGGTGTCATAGCCACCCAGGTCACGGAAGTTGACGCAGCCTTCGAGCCCGACGAACCGGGTCCTCGTCTTCACGCCCCAGAACGTACGCTGATGGGGCAGCGCGCAGCAGTCCGTCGGGTGACAGTCCGGGAAACGCTGAGGAAACTCACCAGCCCCACCAGCCACAGGCCGCGGGTTCAGTCGAGTTCCGGTACGACGTTGAACGACACCAACGCCGGGCCGCCGAGGTCGACCTGGGAGTACGAGCCGGTGGTCAGCCTGGTTCGCCACGTCACCTCGTCGCCCACCCCCAGCGCCCACGCGACGGCGGCCTTGATCGGAGACATGTGCGTGACCACGAGCAGGTGGCCCTCCCCGGTGGCCACCGCCTCGTCGAGCGCCGCCCGCACCCGAGTCCCCAGCTCGACGAGGGTCTCGCCGCCGGGTGGTCGAACCGACAGGTCGCTCCGCCAGCGCGACCACACCTCGGCCGGCACGTCGCGCACGGGCTGACCGTCCCACTCGCCGTAGTCGAGCTCGATCCAACGATCGTCGGTCTCCACCTCGGCCCCGAACGCGGCGGCGGTCTGCTGCGCCCGCACGAGGGGGCTGGCCACGACCCGATCCACCGGCCCGATCGCCGCGGCCGCAGCCGCCGCTTGGCGTCGTCCCACATCGTCCAACGGGTTGTCGATCCGACCCTGGAGGAGCCCGCCCGCATTGGCGGTGGTCCGGCCGTGGCGGAGCAACGTCAGCGTGCGGGCAGCCATCAGCACGTCCCCGGCGGTGCAGCCATGACGGCTCGATCGAGCCGTCCCTCCGTCACGAACAGACGTCGCTGATCAGGCTCGAGGAGGCGGTAGCGCCGGATCGCCCACCCCAGGGCGGCGGCACCGACGAGCTCCATCAGGACCAGGACCACCGGGGACTCCCAACTCGGGATGTCCGCGGCATCGGCGCGGACTCCGAACAGCGGCCACCAGAACAGCGTGGTCCGGGCCCAGGCGCCATCGAAGACGAGATGGAAGAACAGCCCGATCGACAGGCCCAACCACTTGCGCTGGACCAACCGCCGCCCACGGAACACCAACATCACCACCGTCATGACCACCACGGGCGCCAGCAGCGTGTGCAGGGCCCACGGTCCGCCGATCACCATTTCGACCACCGGCAGCACGGCGCCGAGCATCACCAGCCGATAGTCGATGGCGGGGCTGGCGAACACCCAGGCGACCGTGACGAACGTCAGGCCCGCGAACCAGAGCAGCATCGGGTCAGCGCACCAGGATGCAGCCGCACTCCTCGCAGTGGACGAGCTCGTCCGGCGGGAGCTTCTTGAGGCGGTCGACCTCGACGGCGGGCAGGTCCAGGTGGCAACCGTGGCAGGTCGATCCGACCAGGCGGGCCGCAGCCACCACACCGGGCCGGCGGATCCGCTCGTACTCGGCCACGAGGTCGGCGGCGATCGCGTCGACCAATGCGGCGCGTGCCTGCTCCTCGGATCCGATCTCAGCGTCGATGCGTTCCTGCTCCTGGGCCACCGTGGCCTCGGTGGCGGCCCGCCGATCAGCGATCGCCTGCAGCCGCTGCTCGAAGCCTGCGAGCTCCTTGTCGAGGGGCTCGGCCTGCTCCATGACCTCGATGATCTGATCCTCGATGCCGGCCTGTCGGTCCTTCAACGACGCGATCTCGTCCTGGAGCGCCTGGAGGTCCTTGATGGCGGTGACGTCGCCGCCGTACAGCTTCGCGTCTTCCTCGTTGATCCGAGCCTCGATGAGGGCCACCTCGTCCTCGAACCGCTTCTGCGTCCGTTCGAGCTCATGTCGAGCCTCGCGGGTCTCGGCGGACTCCTGATCAACGGCCATCCGTTCCGCGTCGAGCTGTTCCAGCTCGACGAACTGCGGAAGATGCTCACGCTGGTGGCGCAGCCCGTCCAGCGTTCGGTCGTGCTCCTGGACGTCGAGGAGGCTCTTGAGGGCGGAGGCGTCAG
>CBDHFJ010000160.1:0-11245 GCA_965262315.1 Acidimicrobiales bacterium | reverse complement strand
AACGAGTCGCGTTGATGCGCCAGTGGTTCGACGCTGTCGCCCCCGCCGTGAACTGACCACGCCCCCACCAGCAGGAGTACACCAATGACCACAGCCACCGTACCGGAGACGATCGAGCGGACGTTTCGCCCGATCCAGCAGTTCACGCGCGGCTGGATGTTGACCAAGGCGACGGGCGCCTACGGGGTCGAGATCGGCATGCGCAGCGGTCGCGACTTCTGGCTCGTGGGCCGAGCCGGCGTCCTCGGGAGTTGCACCGCAGAAGCCGCGGCCGGGGCCATCGGGTTTCACGGGTTCGAGTCCGTCCGCGACGCCTGGCACAACATCCCCGCCGACTTGACGCACTACCAGGTCGCCGAGCACTACTCGACCCGGATCCTGAAATGGGGAGACGAGGCGCTGGCGGACTTCGACGCGGCCCCCCTCGAGGCCATCGACGTCTTCGGGCGGCGGATCGCCGATGCTGCGCCGCCATCGCTCGGCGGCCTGTTCGCCGGGTGGCGGGCGATGCCCCAGCCGACCACACTCGGCGCCCGCGTGGCGTTGACCACCCATGTGCTTCGCGAGATGCGCTGCGCCGCCCACCTCGTGGCGGTCTTGGCATCGGGACTCACACCGGTGGAAGCCGTGCTGGCCAACACCAACAAGCCGCCGCGAACGGGACCGGGGTACGCAGAGCAGATGGGCTTCGTCGGCCCATTCCGCGACCCCGAGGAGGTCCGGCCCCGGCGCCTCGAGGCGGAAGCGCTCACCGAGCAGATGCTGGCGCCCTTCTACGGCGTGCTGTCCGCGACCGAGCTGGCCACGTTCGGCGAAGCGATCGAGAGCACCCGCAACGCCATCGACATGTGAACGGTCCGCCTGGGATGCGCTGCGTGCCGCCGGACCGACCGGCGCCATGCAGTGGACCCCGGAACCCAAGACTGACTACGCTCAGTTTCCCTGGGTCGGAGGAGGCTCCTTCCTCCTTCAGACGCTCCACACCGGACTGAGAGGACCGCAGATGACCACGCCGACGCGGACGATCACGGCGGAGGAGATCGCCACCTACGAGCGCGACGGGGTCGCACCGCTGCGTGGCGTCCTTCCGCTCCCCTGGGTCGACAAGCTTCGAGACCTGATGCAGGAGGTGTTCGACCGCACCAAGGATCACGGCGACGGCGGCCTCAGGTCGGGAGCCAGCGACGATGGCAGCAGGGCGGACATGGTCGAGATCGTCTCCAACCTCCGTGACGCGGACAACGAGATCGAGTTGGCCGTGGAGCAGGGCCGTGAACCCACCGGCCGGTCGATCGTCGAGACGGCGGCGTGTTCGTGGCACGCCGGGCTGCGAGATCACTACATCTCCGGGCCGCTCCCGCAGCTCGTGGCGGAGTTGACCCAGAGCGCCCGGGTGAACCTGTACAGCGACCAGCTGTTCCTGAAGGAGCCGGGCTCGAGCGTCCGCACGCCATGGCATCAGGACAAGCCGTTCTGGGTCCTGCAGGGCGACAAGGTCGCCGTGTGCTGGGTGCCCGTCGACAAGGTGACGATCGAGAGTGGCGCCATGGGCTACGTCCGAGGCAGCCACAAGTGGGGCACCACGTTCAAACCCAGCGACTTCGTGACCGAAGGCGGGGCAATGCGGATGGACGGCATCGTGCACGACGACTTGGCCGATCTCCCGCCGGTCGCGGACAACCCTGACGAGTACGACGTCGTGCGTTACGAAGCAGGGCCGGGCGATGTGATCGTGCATCACTGGATGACACTCCACGGCTCGACCGGGAACACGACCGCCGAACGGATCCGCCGAGCCAGCTCGGTGCGGTTCGCCGGCGAAGGCGTCACGTTCTACCAACGCCCATCGTCGCCGGATCCGTTCCGGCACCTGGTGACGTTGAACGACGGCGATGACCTGGACGGGTCGGACCACTTCCCCCGCGTCTGGCCGGCGGCCCGCTGACCCGGCCACCACGTCGGCGCCACACAACGAAGAATGCCCTGAAGTCAACAGGTGAGAGGTAGCAATGCCGAGTGAGACCCATCCGAAGCCGGCCCAGGTGGACTGCCCGGCCAGCGACATCGATCTGTGGTCGGGGGTCGTCGGCCAGGAACGACTCGATCTCTACCGAGCGCTGCGCGAACTCGGCCCCGTCGTGTGGCTGGAGCGTCAGGGCATCTTTGCGCTCCCCCGCTTCGAAGAGGTGCGCACAGCGCTGAGCAGCTGGAAGCAGTTCTCGTCTGCCCAGGGAGTGGCCCTCGATGACGACGCGAATGTGCTGTTGCGACCCAACGTGTTGATGAGCGACGGCGAAGAGCACAAGGCGATGCGCCGCCCACTCTCGGAGAACCTCTCCGTCGCCGCCCTCAAGCCCGAGCTGGGGGCGATCACCGATGTGGCCGGTCGGCTCGTCGACGCTGCCCTCGCCGAGGACACTCCGGACGGGGTCCTCGACCTGGCCCGGCCGTTCAGCCTCGAGGTGGTGTGCGACCTGGTCGGCTTCCCCGAGGAGGGCCGCGAAGAGCTTCCCGACCTCGCCGAGGAGGCCTTCAACGTCATGGGCGCGGTCGGCGAGCGACTCGGGCCGGCGTTCGGCGCGCTGCATCAGCTCGGCGAGCACGCTCGGGCGTCGGTGAGCGAGCTGACCAGCGACGGGGTCGGGCGGCGTCTCCTCGATGGCGGCATGCCGTTCGAAGGGCTCGTCAACTTCACGTGGCCGGGTATCGACACGACCGTGAACGGGGTGAGTGCCGCGCTCTTGCTCCTCGCCCAGCACCCTCAGCAGTGGCAGCGCCTGCGGGCGGATCGCGAGCTCGTGCCCCACGCGTTCGCCGAAGCGCTCCGGCTGCACACGCCGGTCCACAGCTTCACGCGATGGATCACCGAACCGGTCGAGATCGGCGGTGTCGAGCTGCCCGCCGACCACCGAGCGGTGGTGCTGTACGGCAGCGCGAACCGCGACGAGCGCCACTACCCCGATCCGGACCGATTCGACATCGACCGCAACCCCACCGACCAGCTGGCCTTCGGTCGTGGCGTGCACCTGTGCGTCGGCATCCACCTCGCTCGCCTGGAAGGCCACGCCATGCTCAACGCTCTCGCCGACCGAGTCGAGGCGCTCGAGCTCGCCGGCGAACCGCAGTGGGTGAACAACACCACCCTGCACGGCCTGGCGAGACTGCCCTTGCAGCTGCATCCAGCCTGATCGAACGCACCCCGAGAACGGACCTGCCATGGACACGCCAGTCGCCGACCAGCCACTCCCCCGCCGCCCCCTCGGTTCATCGGGGTTCGACGTATCGATCATGTCGCTCGGTTCGTGGCGCACGTTTGAGCGGATCCCGCGCGAGCAAGGCGTGGAGGTCATGACCGCGGCACGCGAGGCGGGCATCAACTTCCTCGACGACGCCCGCTACGACGACGAGACCGGCGAGGCACCGATCCCCACCGGGTACTCCGAGGTCGTCTTCGGGGAGTTGTTTCGAGCCGCGGGCTGGGACCGTGACGATGTCATCATCGCCAACAAGCTGTGGTGGGAGCACTGGCCCGACGAAGACGCCGCGACCGAACTCGACGGATCCCTCGAACGGATGGGCCTCGACCACGTCGATCTGATCTACGCGATCCATCCACCAGCGACACTCTCGATCGAAACGCTCGTCGAACAGATGGCCGGCCTGCTCGAGGCGGGGCAGGCCCGAGCCTGGGGCACCGGCATGTGGACTGCGGCCCAACACCACGAGGCGCTAGCGGCCTGTGACCGGCTCGGTGTCACCCGCCCGTGCGCGGCCCAGATGGCCAACAACCTCGTTGACAGCTCTGGCCCCGACGACCCGGAGATGCGGCGGGCGTTCGCCGACGGCCCGATCGGTCTGGTGGCGAGCTACGCGCTCGCCGGCGGGACCCTCACCGGCAAGTACCAGCAGGGCGGCACCGGCCGCGCCGATGTCGACGAGGAACTGACCCGCACCGCGCAGGGCAAGGCGTTGGCGCCCAGGGTGGTCGATCTCGCGCAAAGATGGGGGGTGCCCCCGTCGCACGTGGCGTTCTCTTTCGCCCTCGCCCACCCGCACCTGGCGAGCGTGGTGTTCGGTGCCCGGACCGTCGAGCAACTCCGCGAGAACGTCGCCTCCTACCGGACCTTCGCCGGCCTCAGCCCGGACCAGCTGACCGACGTGGCCGCGCTCGCAGCCTGACGCTCGCCGCGTCGTGACTACCTCGAGCCAGCTCGGCGACTCGCTCGAGGACGAAGGGCCTCCGACCACCCCCAGACCTGCGCGAGCCTGACTGCCGCCCGACTGTCCACGTCACGGTCGGTGGCCGGAGGTTCATCAGCGGGGCGAGCGCGTCAGCCGCCGACGTGCCAACCCAACATCGGTGTGTTGACCGAGGAGTCGATCGCCCTGCCATCTGCCGTGACGCGCCTCGCGAACATGCCCGCCGGCTCGCGCGGAGCGGACCTGCTCAGCGCGCGGTGTAGCCAGCGAGGAGCGCGTCCACGCCGCTGGCCCACCGCCGATCGCGGCTCTCCTCGGTCGATCCCAGCCACCCGGCGACGTCTTGGGTGGCCAAGCCGATCGCGAGGCCCAGCACGGCATGGGCCATGTCGACGGGATCGCCATCGAGCACGCCGGCTTCCACGCAGCAACGAAGCCGAGCGACAAACGCCCGTCGGGTGCTGTCGCCCAAGGACTGCTCCTCCGCAGTGGGCGTGAAATCAGCGAACGGCCGCGAGTACATGACAGCGAACAGCGAAGGGTTGTCACGCGTGAACGTTCGAAACACCCCGACCATCGCCACGATGTCGTCGAGCGGCGCGGCAATCGCCTTCTTCGCGTTCGCTGCGGTCTTGTTGTTCGAAGCGCTCTGAACCCGACACGCCCGCGCAGCATCACCCGACCGAATCCCCCCGCAGAGAACCCTGCACCCCCGCGAAGAAATCCTGTATCCCTCCGACAGCTTCGTTCGTCTCCGTGGTGACGGACCTGACAGGCAGGTCCAACACCACCCCAGTTCAAGGAGAATCGTCATGGTCAACGAAGCAGGATGGGAACGCGTCGCCCGGATCGTGCTCGGCGTTGTGTTGTTGATCGTCGGGTTCGGCGTCATGGACGGAACCGCCGGCGTCATCGTCGGGATCGTGGCCTTCGTGCCTCTGCTCACCGGCCTGTCCGGCTGGTGCCCCCTCTACTCGCTGTTCGGGTTCCGAACCAACAAGACCCACAGCGACGCCACCGCCCACTGACCACACCCACCGTGGCACCACCACCAGCGAGCCTGCCCGCCGAGCTCACCAAGGGGCCCGTGGTCGTCAAGGCCTGGGCCCCGTGGTGTAGCTCGTGTCGGGCACTCGCCCCCCACATCGACCACGCCGCCACCACCTCCGGCGTACCCGTCGTCGACCTCCAAGTCGACGCCGACACCGACAACCTCGTCGCCACCCTCGAGGTGCGCTCGGTCCCCACCCTCATCGGACTCCGAGACGGCACCGAGGTCGCTCGCCTCACCGGCGCCCAACCCGCCGACACCATCGAAGCCCTCTTCACCACCACCCGAACCGGCACCGGCACGGTCACCAGCCAGACCCCGATGGCCTTGGTGGCCTCGCGGGGCGCCGCCGGTGCCGCCCTCACAGCAGCCGGGCTCGTGTTCAACGCCACTGTGCTAATCGCCGTCGGTGCGGTGCTCCTCGGATGGGCCCTCGCCGGCCTCGCTCAACGAATCACTTGAATCGAACGACTTGAATAGGGCCATGGCACTCGACCCCGCGGAGCTCACCGACCAGCTCGACACCCTCTACCGCTACGCCCTCGGCGTCACCCGCGACCCCGACCTCGCCGCCGACACCGTCCAAGACACCATCGTCCGAGCCATCGAACGACAAGACCAATACCGCAACGACGCCCCCCGTCGCCCACTGGCTCATCCGCATCGCCCACAACCTCATCATCGACCGAGCCCGCCGCACCAACCGCGAAATCCCCGTCGACACCGTCGAACAAGACTGGCGCGACGACACCTACACCGTCGACGCCGCAGCCGTCGCCGAACGCGCCGCCACCCGAGAAGAACTCCTCGACGCCCTCGAACGCCTCCCCTTCATCTACCGCTCAGCCGTCGTCCTCCACGACATCGAAGGCCTCCGCGTCACCGACATCGCCGCCATCGCCGACATCTCCCTCCCCGCCGCCAAACAACGCCTCCGACGCGGCCGCATGGCCCTCGTCAGCGCCCTCGCCACCGGCCACCAACGCCGCCTCGCCCTCAAAGGAGTCCCCATGCCGTGCTGGGATGCCCGCCAACACATCAGCGACTACCTCAACGGCGACCTCCACCCCAACACCGCCACCCTCATCGAAACCCACCTCGAAACCTGCCCCACCTGCCCACCCCTCTACGCCGCCCTCGTCGGCGTCCACGACCAACTCGGCCGCCTCCGCGACCCCGACACCGTCATTAACCCCGACCTCGAGGGCCGCATCCGCAGCCACATCGCCAGCTGACAAGCGTGGCTCACGCCGCCGACGCAGCTACCAACCCCGTCACGTCGCGACGAGCCGGGAACCCCGACGCACCATCGGGCCCCGCAGTCCCCGATGCGCCAGGCCAGCTCCCAACGGTGGCCCGAGGTTGACAACGCCGAGCCATTCCACGATTCTTTCCAAAGCCCTCAATCGAACATCTGTTCGTGTCGGAGGGGCGAATACAACCCTTAACCCTCGCCACGGGAGCCGGTGGATCTCGCTGGTAGCGGCCTGATTTCCCTGAACAGTCGACGCTCAGTATTGCCGGTTCTGTGAGCCGCTGTCGGTTCATCCGGACAGCGCGGCGGTGGCTTCGATCTCGACGAGAAACGCTGGGTTTGCGAGGCCTGCCACGACTTCGACGGTGATGGCCGGTGGCGCTGAGTCTGCGTCCCAGAACTTGGCGAACTCGGCGAAGCCGGCGGCCGCTCCAGCTGGATCGGTGAGCAACACCCGCCATCGCGCGATATCGGCGATGGTCCCGCCAGCCGCCTCGACGGCAATCCGGACGTTCTCGAGGGCCCGGCGAGTCTGACCGGCAGTGGTGTTGGAGACGACTTGCCCTGTTTCGTCGACGCCGTTCTGGCCCCCGATCAGAACAAGGCTCGCCCCTCTGGGGATCTCGACGGCCTGGGAGAATGCGGGGTGACGGTGCAGCCCGTCCGGGTTGTGGTGCTTTATGACAGTCATAGCACCGGTTATACTAGTGCCATGGAGCTGCGGCAGGATCTTGACCCCGCGGAACGCAGACGCTTCCAGACAGGTCGAGCGAGCCTGGACTTCACTCATACCGGTGGCGATGGCCCCTTCACCCGCTGGGAGGTCATCCACACGCCCACTGATGCTTCCCGCTACCTCGGCATCGTCCTCAGTTGCGAACCACCTCGCACCACGTCCTCAGACATGGACCGCATCTTTGGACTCCGCAGGGCGATCACCACCGTCGCCCGCACGATCGTCGACGATACGACGAGCCCCTTGCCGCGGGAATCGATCGAGGTGATCAACGCCGCCGCGGCAGAACCTCCGCTTCAGATAGCACTCACCAGTGACGCGGAACAGACCGCGTCACTGGGACACGCCCCTGCGGCATGCGCGAGCCTGGCTCGCGATGCGATCGACCTGTTCGCATCGCCTCTCCGAGAGCGGATACGAGTATGCGAAGCCGCCGACTGCGGGCTGTTGTTGGTCGACGCCTCGCGCCCGGGCCGTCGGCGCTGGTGCTCAATGGACTGGTGTGGGGATCGGCAGAAGAAGCGCAGTGCCGGGCGGCCGGTCCGATGATCTGGGGAGTGTGAGTGATATGACCGAATCGCCAGTGGGCAGGACCAAGGACGCAGGGTGGCAGATCGGTGTATCGCGCACTGTTCACGCCGACATCGACGAGGTGTGGGACTACCTGGTCTCGCCGGAGGGGCTCAGTGCTTGGCTGGGCCCCGGCGTAGCGACGCCACTCGAAGTCGGCCAGCAGTACCGGACCGACGATGACATTCGGGGAGAGATTCGAAGCCTCCGCTCCCGCGACCGCGTCAGGCTCACCTGGCAGCCGCCCGGTCGAAGGGGCCACGCGACGATCCAGATCGCCCTCACCCCCACCAAGACGGGCTGCACCATGCGATTCCATACGGAACGACTCGTCGATGCCGACGAACGCGAACAAATGCGGTCTCACTGGAAACGGATTGCTGACGCAATCGAAGAAACGCTGTCCGCCAGCACATAGCGGCACATCTGCTCGGCCAGCAGGGCCGTCGGCCCGCTCCGCCGATTCGCCCACTCGATCGAACACCTGTTCGTGTCGGAGGGGGGACTTGAACCCCCACGCCCCTAAGGGCACCAGCCCCTCAAGCTGGCGCGTCTGCCAATTCCGCCACTCCGACGTGGCCTGTCCTCGGCCAGCGAGGTGCCGCTGACAGCGAACGACGAGTGTAGCGGGGGCTGCGTGCGCTGCCGCAACCGAGTTCAGCGGCGCCGCAACTCCCCCGCCGCGGCCCCGACCAGCTGCGAAGATGAACCCATGGGCAACATGCATGAGTCGATCACCGACGATCTCAAGGCCTTCGCCGAATCCCAGCCGGTCTTCTTCGTGGCCACCGCGCCGAGCGAGGGCGGTCACGTCAACGTGTCCCCGAAAGGCCTCGAGCCCGTGGTGGTGCTCGGCCCGCACGAGGTGGCCTATCTCGACCGCACCGGCAGCGGGATCGAGACCATCGCCCACCTCCGGGACAACGGCCGCATCACCCTCATGTTCTGTGCCTTCACCGGCAAGCCGAACATCGTGCGCTTCTCGGGGACGGGCGAGGCGGTCCTCCCCGCTGACGACCGCTTCGCCGACCTGGCCGCCCGGTTCCCCGACGCACCCGGGGTCCGGTCGATCATCCGGATCGACGTCGATCGGATCCAGGACTCGTGCGGGTTCGGCGTGCCGCTGATGGAGCTGAAGGGCGACCGCCGCACCCTCACCGCCTGGGCGTCCGACAAGAGCGCCGACGAAATCGCTGCGTACCAGGCGGAGAAGAACGCCACCAGCATCGACGGTCTGCCCGGCCTTCCCACCGCAGTCAGCTGACCCCGAGACCACCGATAGCGTGATGCCGTGACCATCGAACTGACGAGCGTCGGCGACTTCGCCTGGGACGTTCTGATCCGCACGAACACCGAACTCCAGCGCGGCGGCGACACCTTCGGCGAAGTGATGCTGCTGCCCGGCGGCAGTGCCGCCAACGTCGCCGTCTGGGCCGCCCGCTGCGGGCTGGACGCCCACTTCGTCGGCAAGGTCGGCACCGACCGCCTCGGCGAGATGGCCCACGAGAACCTGGCCGACGAGGGCGTGGCCGATCACATGATCGTCACCGAGAGCCACCTCACCGGCTCGGTGGGCGTCTTCGTCGACCACACCGGCGAGCGATCCATGGTCTCGGGCCATGGCGCCGACCACTTCCTGCTGCCGTCGGAGCTACCACGCGACCTCCTGGCGGTGACCCCGCACCTGCACCTCACGGCCTGGTCGTTCTTCGTCGACCCTCCTCGGGCCGCGGCCCGAGAGGCGGCACGTATCGCCAAGGACGGCGGGGCCACGATCTCGTTCGACCCAAGCTCCTTCCAGCTCATCGGCGAGATGGGCGTCGACGAGTTCCTCGCCGTCACCAGCGACCTGGGCATCGACCTGCTCCTCCCCAACAAGGAAGAGGGGGCGGTCCTGACCGACGAGCGCGAGCCCGAGGCCATCGCCCACCGCCTGGCCGAGCTGTACCCGGGCGCCCGCATCGTGCTGAAGCTCGACGCCGAAGGAGCACTCCTGTTGTCCGACGACGGCCCGGTCAAGGTCCCGCCGGCCACCAACAACCTGGTCGATGCCACCGGGGCCGGCGACTCCTTCGCCGGGGCCTACCTCGCCAAGCGCCTTCGCGGCGCCTCCGAGATCGACGCCGCGGAGTTCGCCTGTCGCGTCGCAGCCTGGGTCATCGAGAACCTCGGGGCCCGGGCCACCGTCGACCGGCGCCTGTCCGAACTGCTGGCCCAGGGCTGACGGCTCCGAGGGGCTTCACTACGCTCGCGCCATGAGTGCGAGCCCGTTCCCCAACGTTCTGACCGATGTCGCCCAGCTGGGCGATCACTACCGGGACCCGCACCAGGTGGTGCTGGACAAGGACATCGAACACATCGACGAGGTCGCGGCCGCGTTCATCGCCGCGAGCACCTTCTGTCTCATCGGCACCAGCAACACCGCCGGCGAAGGCGACGTCTCGCCCAAGGGCGGCGACGCCGGGTTCGTCCACGTGGCCGCCCCCAACCAGCTCCTGATCCCAGACCTCAACGGCAACAACCGGCTCGACTCCATCCGCAACATCATCGAGAACCCCAACGTCGGGCTGCTGTTCCTGGTGCCCGAGCGAGGCGAGACACTTCGCGTCAACGGCCGCGCCTGGGTCAGCGTCGACGACGACCTGTGCGATCGCTTCACACCCGCCTACCGGCGCCCCGCATCGGTTATCTGTGTCGAACCCACCTCGGTGTTCCTGCATTGCGCCAAGTGCGTCCGCCGAGCCGGGCTGTGGGACCCCTCGTCGTGGGGCGGCGAGACCGACGTACCCAGCAGCGGGACGATCCTCGCCGCCCACGCCGGACTCGGCGCCGAGGCCGGTCCCGGGGTCGACGACATGCTCGCGCAGGGGTACGCGCAGGACCTGGCCGCCGACCGCCCGTAGCCCGCGCTCCAGGCAGGGAACGTGACACCAACCCCGGGCGTCTGATCAAGTGAGAGGGCGGCCACGCCGCCACCGCCAGGGAAAGGGGAATCCCGTGAAGGCACGAATCGCCATCATCATCGCCGTCCTCGCCGTCGGCATCGGCGGAGCCGTGTGGCTCGCCGCCGACGACGACACACCACAGGAGTCGATCGTCACCGACACCGACGTGGCCGGCGAGAACGTCAGCGCCGCGGCAGACGCTGGGGCCAGCGAGCCCACCGCAGCGCCCGACCAGGCGCCACCGGAACCCGAGCCATACGACTTCCCGGGCGAGCCGCTGCTGTTCGCCTGGGGCGACGGTTTCCTGGAGCTGATCGTCCACCATGGTGCGCCGGGCCGTCCGATGTCGATCGAGGCGGCGACCTCCACCGACGGGGTCGACTGGCAATCGGTGCCGGCCGCCCTGCCTGACGACCTCGGCGAGGGGTACATCTCGTCCACGGCGGTCGTCGGCCAACGACTCGTGCTCTCCTTCGCCACCTGGAACG
>CBDHFJ010000159.1:0-80162 GCA_965262315.1 Acidimicrobiales bacterium | reverse complement strand
GGGGTTCATCAACGCTTCGCCCCGACGCAGGCCGGAGGATCGAGTGGCGGGCCGGGCGTTGGCGCCTTCTTCTCGGTCGGGTCGGCGCGGCTAGTGTTCGACAGGTAGCCGAAATCGAGGAGAATCCCATGCGCGCCGCACTGCTTCGTGACGACTCCGGACAGCTCAACATCGAGGACGTGTCCATCGACAAGCCGCATCGGGACGAGGTCCTGATCCAGACGGTCGCGTCGGGCCTCTGCCACAGCGACCTGCACTTCATCGACGGCACCTGGCCGGCCTTCTACCCCGATGCTGCTCGGCCATGAGGCCGCGGGCGTGGTGCAGGCGGTCGGCGACGACGTGGTGGGCATCGAGCCCGGCGACCACGTGATCTCCTGCCTTTCGATCTACTGCGGCAACTGTGAGCGCTGCCTCACCGGTCACAGCTACCTGTGTCCCAACCGCTCGACGACGGCCGATCGTGCCCCCGACGTGGCGCCGCGCATCACCGACAGCGAGGGCAACCCCGTCATCCAGTTCACCGGTCTCGGGTCCTTCGGCGAGGAGATGCTGGTCCACCAGAACGGCGTGGTGAAGATCAGTCCCGACATGCCGCTCGATCGTGCGGCCCTGATCGGCTGCGGCGTGACCACCGGCGTCGGAGCCGTGTTCAAGAGTGCCGAGGTCGAGCCCGGGTCCACCGTCGTCGTGATCGGCTGCGGCGGCGTCGGCATCTCGGCCGTCCAGGGCGCGCACCTGGCCGGAGCCCGCAAGATCATCGCCGTCGACCTCGAGCCCCGGAAGCTGGAGTGGGCCACCAGCCTCGGCGCCACCCACACGGTCAACCCGGCCGACGGCGATGCCGTCGAGCAGGTCAAGGAACTGACCGGCGGCGGCGCCGACTACACCTTCGAGTGCATCGGGCTCAAGGCCACCGCCGAGCAGGCCTACCACATGATCCGGCCGGGTGGTCTGGCCACGATCATCGGCATGGTCCCGCTGGGTGTGAACCTCGAGATCCCCGGTGCCGACCTGTTCCTGAACGCCAAGCGCCTCCAGGGTTCGATCATGGGGTCGAACAACTTCAAGGTCGACATGCCCCACATGTGCGAGATGTACATGAGCGGCCGCCTCAAGCTCGACGAGATGGTGTCCCGCACGATCAGCCTCGACGAGATCAACGAGGGCTTCGACTCCATGAAGTCGGGCGAGGTCGTCCGCGCGGTCATCCAGTATTGATGGCGCTGCCCCTGCCCTCCGCTCGGGCGGAGGGCGTCAGCTTCGGCGCGCCCTGATGACGACGTCCTCGGTGTGGCGGGAACCGTGGTGGTGGTCGCCGGGCCGCGCCCGCGTCTCGGAGACCTCGACCGTCCATCCGTCGCCGAGCCGCGGCTCGATGTCCCACGGCTGCACGTAGGCGGCGGGGTCGAAGTGGGCGTTCTCGAGATCGTCGGGCGGCGCGTGGCCGACGAGCAGGAGGATGCCTCCGGGTGCGACGGCGTCGGTCAGACCGTTCGCCACCGACTCGAGGTCGGCGATGGGGAACGCGGGATAGTGCAGCGACACCAGGTCGAACCGGCCCGGCGTGTCGGCGGGGAAGTCGCCGGCGATCCAGGTGACCCGGACCCCCCTGCGCTCTGCCTCGGCCCTGCCGCGTTCGATTGCCACGCCACTGATGTCGACGGCCGTCACGGTCCAGTCCTGTTCCGCGAGCCAGAGGGCATCGGCGCCTTCGCCACAGCCCACGTCGAGTGCGGTGCCCGGATCGAGCCCGTCGACCTCGGCCGGCAGCGAGCCGTTCACGTGCCCGCTCCACAGCCGATCCTCGCTGCGGTAGCGCTCGTCCCACCGCTCCTCGGCCGTCTGTTCTTCGCTGTCTTCCATGCGAGGCACGCTACGAAAGCTGCGCAGAGAATGGCAAGCTCCCTTGCGGAATTGGCAAGGCTCGGTACGCTGGCGAGATGTCGAGCTCCGATGTCAGCGGCCTCGTGCGATCCCGCCTCCGGGGGCTTCGCCACTCGCTTGGGCTGTCGCTCGACGATCTCGCCGATCGCAGCCATCTGAGCGCCTCCACCATCAGCCGGGTCGAGAACGGCAAGCGCACGATCAGCCTCGATCTGCTCGTGGCCCTGGCTGCAGGACTCGAGGTCAGTGTCGACGCGCTCCTCGAACCGAGCGACGACGGCGACGTGGTGATCCGGCCGACCCCCCAGCAGCGTCCCGGAGTGACGACCTGGTTGCTGAGCCGACCGACGGGCTCGATGGTGACGGTGAAGCAGCGCATCGAGCCCGGCCGGCCCGCCGGTGAGGCGAAGGTGCATCCGGGCTACGACTGGTTCTTCGTGCTCAGTGGCTGTGTTCGGCTCACGCTCGGAGACCGGCAGATCCTCGTCCACGAGGGAGAGGCGGCCGAGTTCGACTGCATGGTGCCGCACCTGTTCGAGGCCGAGGGCGGCCCCGCCGAAATCATCTCGATCTTCGACCGCGACGGTCAGCGAGCCCACCTGCACTCCGCGGCGGGTTGATCGGCGCCCGCTCCTCTACGGTTCCGGTCATGAGCCAGACCGAGCCTCTGATCGTTCACCGTGACGGCGGCGTGTTGACGCTGATCAACAACGACCCACCGATCAACCGCATGACCCTCGAGTACATGGATGCCGTCGAGGAGGTCGTTGCCCAGGCCGTCGGCGATCCTGGTGTCCGGGTGCTGGTGTTCACCGCTGCCGGCGAGGACAACTTCTCCGTGGGGATGGACCTCAAGCAGTTGGCATCGAACGCGGAGGAGCGCGGCGGGTTCGAGGCGGTGCTCGATCAGCGGCTCCGAGTTCTGCGGATGATCGAGACCGCGCCCAAGCCGTCGATCGCCACGCTCTTCGGGTACTGCCTGGGTGGCGGGCTGGAGCTTCCACTGGCGTGCCACTTCCGGTTCGCCGCCGCCGAAGGGGCGAAGATCGGGTTGCCCGAGCTCGACCTCGGGACCGTGCCCGCCTGGGGTGGCACTGCCCGACTCACGCGGGCTGTCGGACGGGACCGTGCGCTCGACATGATCCTGCGCGCCAAGAAGATCTCCGGTCCTGAGGCGCTCAGCATCGGCCTCGTGCAGGAGGTGCATCCCCTCGCCGAGCTCAAGGCTGCGGCCGACGCGCTGGCGCACGAGTTGGCAGCCATGCCGCCGCGTGCGGTGGCTGGGGTCCTGGACTGTGTGGTCGGCCATGGGAACGCGTCGCTCGACGATGCCCTGGCCGCCGAGCGGCGCGCCGTGCAGGCGTGCTCGGGCACCAAGGATCAGCGCGAAGGGATGATGGCCTTCATCGAGAAGCGCAAGCCGGTCTTCACCGGCGAGTGAACGGTCAGGCGACGTCGTAGCCGGCGTCGTCGATCGCCGCGACGATGGCGTCGCGCTCGCCCCCGACCACGGCGACGGTCTTCGCCTCGAGGTCGATCGTCACCGACGCCACGCCATCGAGCGGGCTCACCGCGCCGGTGATCGCGGCCACGCAGTGGTCGCAGCTCATGTCGGGGACCGAGAACACGATCGGATCGCTCATTGGCGGGGGCTCCTCGTGGGGCAGGGGTTGACCGATGTCGCGACTGGCGAGAGCCGCGGAACCGGCGGAGGCGGAGGCTGTTGGACACCACGAACAACGACGACAGTCCCATTGCTCCTGCCGCGATCATCGGATTGAGGATGCCCAGTGCGGCCAGCGGAATGGCTGCAGCGTTGTAGGCGAATGCCCAGAACAGGTTGCCCTTGATGGTGGACAAGGTTCGTCGGGCCAACGCGATCGCATCGGCCGCGGCTCGGAGGTCGCCGCTGACCAGCGTCAGGTCGGACGCCTCGATGGCGACGTCGGTGCCCGTGCCGATCGCGATGCCCAGATCGGCCTGCGCCAGCGCCGGAGCGTCGTTGATGCCGTCGCCGACCATGGCGACCCGTGCGCCCGCATCCTGGAGCCGTCTGATCTCGGCCGCCTTGTCGTCGGGCAGGACCTCGGCCATGACGTGGTCGATGCCCACCGCGTCGGCGACGGTGCGAGCCGTCGTGGTGTTGTCGCCGGTGAGCAGGGTGACGCTCATGCCCAGGTCGTGGAAGGCGTCGATCGCGGCCGCCGAGGTGGGTCGGATGGTGTCGGTCACGACGAACACCGCCTCGGCGGTGCCGTGACGGCCGGCGAGTACGGCGGTGGCGCCAGTGGCCTCGGCCGCGACTGCTGCGGCCTCGACCGCGGCCGGCACGGCGTCGAAGAGGCTTCGCCGGCCGACTCGGACCTCGACGCCGTCGACCGTGCCGGTGACGCCGCGGCCGACGTGGTTCTCGAAGTCGCCCACCGTTCGGTGGTCGGCCGACGCGGCGGCGATCGCCCTCGCGATGGGGTGCTCCGATCGGGCCTCCAGCGACGCCGCGAGCGGCACGATCGCCGCGGGCTCGATGCCCGGCGCATCGATGCGGTCGACCTGCATGCGGCCTTCGGTGACGGTCCCGGTCTTGTCGACGACGATGGCGTCGACGGCTCGCGTGTCCTCGAGGACCTCGCCGCCCTTGATGATCACGCCGAGCTGGGCACCTCGCCCCGTGCCCACCATGATTCCCAGGGGCGTCGCCAGCCCCAACGCGCACGGGCAGGCGATGATCAGCACAGCCACGGCAGCGGTGAACGCGTCGCTCGTCGCCTCGCCGGCGAGCAGCCATGCGGTGAGGGTGCCGATGGCGATGACGATCGCGGTCGGCACGAAGATCGCGGCCACACGGTCGGCGAGTCGCTGGACGTCGGCTCTGCTGCCCTGGGCCTGGTCGACGAGGCGGATGATCTGGGCGAGGGCGGTGTCGCTACCGACCCTGGTGGCCTCCACCACGAGCGAGCCACTGGTGTTGACGGTCGCGCCGACGACCTCGTCGCCGGGACCGATGTCGACCGGCACGGGCTCACCGGTCACCATGGAGGTGTCGACGGCGGAGTGACCCTCGACCACCACGCCATCGGTCGCCACCTTCTCGCCTGGTCGGACCATGAAGCGCATGCCCACGTCGAGTTGGCCGATCGGGATCTCGGTGCCGTCGTCCAGCACGGCGGTCTTGGCCCCGAGCCCGGCGAGCGCACGGATGGCGTCACCACTGCGTCGCTTGGCACGGGCCTCGAGCCACTTGCCCAGCAGGATCAGGGCCACGATCACCGCGCCGGTTTCGAAGTACACGTCGGCGTCGATGTCGGTCACCAGGACCACCGTCGACCACAGCCATGCCGCGGTGGAGCCGATCGACACGAGCGTGTCCATCGTGGTCGATCCGTGGCGAGCGTTGACGGCCGCCGCCCGGTGGAACGGCCAGCCCGACCAGAAGATGACGACGGTCGACAGGGCGCCGACCACCCACTCCCACCCGGTGAAGCGCAGGGGCATGACCATCGAGATCAGCATCACGGGCAGCGCGAGTGCCGAGGGCCACGGTGAGCCGCATCGCTGAGCATCCGATGGCGTGCGGCGGGCCTCGGCGGCTTCGACGTTCCTCGACGTCGACCAGGTGGTAGCCGAGCTTCTCGACGACGCCGCGGAACTCCGCTGCTCCGGTCGATGGTGCGTGCCGGATCGTGGCCTTGCCCGTGGCGTAGTTCACCTGGGCGTCGGTGACCCCGCCGAGCTTGCCGAGGCCGCGTTGGATGCGGTTCGCGCAGGCGGCGCACGTCATGCCCTCGATGGCGAGGTCGCTGCGCTCGCTCGCGCTCGTGTCGACGGGGCTACTCACCCCTCCATCGTACGGGTTCCAGTCGACTGGAAGGTCAAGGCGTGGCGGCCGTCACCCGCCGTGGTCGTCGGGTCCGATCACCTGGCAGCGGTTGGGGTCGGTGCACGCCGAGGGGTTGAGCGAGGCGGCTCGATCGGCCATGGCCGCGAGCTCGGCCCGCGCGGCTTGGAGGCGCGCGATCTGCTGATCGAGATCGGCGAGGTGGCGCTGCAGGAGTTCGCCGGTGTGGCGACACGAGGTCGCACCGGCATCCTTCAGCTCGAGGACCGAGGCGATCTCGGCCAGCGTCAGGCCGGTTGCCTGCGCGTCGCGGACGAAGCGAACACGGTCGACGGCCGCGCCGTCGTAGTCCCGATACCCGGACGGCGTGCGCCGAGGCTCGGGGAGCAGGCCGATGGACTCGTAGTACCGCGCCGTCTTGGTCGAGATCCCCGTCTGGTGCGCCAACTCACCGATTCGCATGCCTCCAACGTACCGCCCAACCTTCCAGCCACCGGACGTGGTGGACCAAAGCCCGCAGCCCACCACCCGTGGGAAACCTGTAACGGTCTCTGAGACCGTTACAGGTTCGTCGGCTTCGTCAGCCGAGGCCGAGGCGGGCGAGCATCGAGGGCGGGGGGGCGTGGTCGCCGGCGGCGAGCATGGCGGCTCGCTCGACGTTGATGGGGTCGTAGTCGCGGCCGTCCCAGGTGTCCCACGGGCCCGAGCCGAGGTTCCCGATCTCCCCGGCAGCATCGATGCACGCCTGCAGGTAGGCCTGGAGCGCTCGGATCTCGTCCAGTCCGCCGACGGGGCCGTGGCCGGGAACGAAGACCGAGCCGTACCCGGCGATCACGTCGAGCGATGCGATCCATGCGGCCGGGTCGCCGTCGAACATCAGGGGAGTGGTGCCGAACGATGCGAGCGCGCCACACACCACGACACCCTGCTCGGGCACCTGGACCGCGAGATTCTGGGCGAGCTCGCCGCCGAGGGGCACCGCGACGGCGGTCGCAGAGATCCAGGCCGGCTCGTTCACCATGTGGCTGACCGGACGCGTCGTGAGTTCGTCATCGAACTCCGCGGCGTGGGTCGGAAAGAGCCGGCGGCAGCCGTCGACGTTGGGTGGCTGGTCCAGGTGGGCACTGATCTGAGGAGTGCCGTACACCGCTGCCAACGGGAACCGACTCGAGCCGCCGATGTGCTCGATGTGGCTCGACGTGCACACCAGTCGCCGCACGGGCAGCCCCAGGTCGTCGCAGACCTGCGCCAGCGGCGCCGCCTGGGTCGGGCTGATCAGGGCGTCGACCACCGTGAGGCCGTCGTCGTCGATGAGCACGCACGCGTTCGGCTCGCCGGGGCCGCCAGCGCCTTGCCAGACGGCCACGCCGGGGGCGATCTCGCTCAGCATCGCGTCACTCGTCGTGGGGTCACGTTCCTGACCGTACTGGGTCGGACCCCGCCGTCCGACCTCGACCCAGCGGACGGTGGCGGCCCGGACGGGCTCACCATGGTCGGCCTGTGCGACACTCGGGGTGTGTTGATTCTGCTTCGCCACGGGCGCACGCCGAACAACGCACAGGCACGGGTCCAGGGCCGGTTCGACTCACCGCTCGACGCGGTCGGTGAGGCGCAGGCGGTCGCGGCGGGCGAGTATCTGCGTGAACGCTTCCAGATCGACCAGGTGGTCACCAGCTCGCTGACGCGTACTCGTGACACCGCGCGGCTGGCGGGCTTCGGCGGCGATGGTGTGGTGATCGATGACCGGTGGCGGGAGATCGACTTCGGCGAGTTCGACGACCGGATGATCGGCGAGGTGATCGTCGATCTGCACCAACGGTGGCGCGACGACCCGCACTACGAGCCCGGCGGTGGCGAGTCGATGGTCAGCATGCACGATCGGGTCAGCGAGGCATGCGCCGACCTGGCAGCCGAGGCCGTCGGCCGCGACATCCTCGTGGTCACCCATGCGACGCCGATCAAGTCGGCGGCGGTGTGGGCGCTGGGCGGCGAGCCGTCGATGATGCTCGGGATGTGGGTCAACCTGGCGACCGTGACGTTGCTCGATCAACTGCACGGCGAGGTGCTGCTGCGCGAGTTCAACGTCCAGCCGACCGGCCTGCCGCCGTCGATGCCGTGACGTGCCTGCAGGGGCGCGATCGACCTGGCGCGAACGGCAACGACGTGGCGTCAGCCCTTGGGCCCCCACTTGTCCTGGGCGGTGACGTAGACGCCCTGGTCCCACGAGTACTCGACCATGTTGCCGTCGGGGTCCTTGAGCATGCAGATGTAGCCGATCGGGGCGGGCATCATCATGGCCGGCATGCCGAGGCAGCCCGCCTCGGCGCCCTTGGCGGCCATCGCGTCGACGGCCTCCTTGGTGGGGAGCTCCATGCCGAGATGAGCGAACGGCTGGAGGACCGCGTTCGGGGCGTCCTTGAACGGGTCGGTCTCGGGGAAGAACTGAGCGATGACCAGGATGAAGGGCTTCTCGTAGGTGTCGGGCATGCCCAGCCAAGCGCCGTAGCCCTGGTCGTCCTCGCGGCGGTCCAAGAGCTCGAGGGGGGTGAACTCGGTGTACCAGTCGATCGTGGCATCGATGTCGTTGACGCGCAGCGCGATGTGGGTCCATCGCGCTTCGGTGGGGTGCACGTCGTAGGTGGGCTGGTCGCTCACGGTCGTCCTCCTCGCCATCTCCGGTCTCCGCCGGCTGGTCGTGACGCTACCACGGTCCGATGGTCAGACCATCGGGCCCTTCGTCCCCCGTTCGGCGGATGGTACGGTGACGGGCCAATGGTCCGACCATAGGACCAAGCCGATCCGAATGGGGCCGGCTGATCGGGTGAAAGCAGGGGGCCGTGGCCGACACCGACGTGACGTTCGAGCCGATCTCGCGCGAGACCGTGAGTTCGCAGATCCGGGCGCAGCTGATGCGTCGCATCACCACCGGTGACCTGGCGCCCGGCCAGCAGATGCCCTCCGAACGCGACCTCGCGGACCAGTTCCGCGTCGCCCGGACCTCGGTGCGGGAGGCGATGCAGGGCCTGCTGTCGCTCGGTGTCGTCGAGCGTCGCGGCAACCGCTCGTTCGTCGCCGAGCACCTGCCCGATGTCACCGTCGACGTGCCCGACGACCGCAAGGGGTTCGTCACCCAGCTCTTCGAAACGCGACCGCGTGCTCGAGGTGCCGATCTTTCGGCTCGCGGCCGCACGGGCCACCGACGACGAGCGCGTCGCGGTCGCCGGTCTGGCTGCGAAGTTCCACGACGACCTCGACATCGCATCGTTCCGAGCGCTCGACCGCGAGTTCCACACCACGATCGCTGCGGCCTGCGGCAACCCGCTGCTGATCGAGCTCTACGGCAAGGTCCTCGACCAGCTCTTCCGCAGCCACGAGTTCGATGCGCTGCTCGGCGACGAGGCCAACCGCCCGTCGGTGCGCCGCATCATCGCCGACTCCTGTGCCGCTCACCGAGCGATCTCGGCCGCGCTCACGTCAGGCGACGTCGCCGCCATCGAGGACGCCGCCAGCGGCCACGTCGGCTCGGTCGAACAGTCCATGGTCGACGACCTGGTGTGAACGCCGACAGCTCAGGGGCCCGGCGCCGTCGACACCACGTCGGTCTTGCGCATCGACTTCGCCGGACGGCTCAACGCACGTCGTCGACCGCACGCGACCACGCTCGCACGCAGAGTTCCTGCGAGCGCTCGTCCACGAGCCGTTGTCGGGCCCCCTTGCGTGGTGAGCAAGCGGTCGTGGCGCGATTCTCGTCGTGACGTGAAGGCTCGACAGAGTGGCCCGCCCAACCCGCGAGCACGCTGGAACTCGAGATGGAGGCCTGTGCGTGTCGACCCCGGTCGGCGTCGGTGGTCGCCGGTACGCTGTCGGCGTGAACGCCAGAACCAGCGTGGACACCGGGTCGGCAGTCGGCGAGGAACTCGACGCTCGGCTTCGTCGACTCTCCGTGGCCGAGCGAGCCCAGATGATCGGCGAGCTGTGCGCAGCGACGACCGCCATTGGCGCTCGCCGGTATCGCCCGAGACCACCCTGGCTCGACCGCCGCCGAGAGGACCTACCAGCTCATTGTGAGGCGGTACGGGCGCGAGTTCGCCGAGAGCGAGCTCTGCGCTGCATTCAGGCCGGCGTGAGCAGCAGCCCGCTTCATCTCGCGGCGAGGTTCATGCAGCTGGTGGAGAACGTCGGCGGCACTGCGGTTCTCGGCGGTTCCCTGGCGAGCTCGCTGGTTGGCGAGCCACGGAGCACGGTCGACGTGGATGTTGCGGTTCATCTCGGTCAGGACGTCGGCGATGACCTTCTGGATGCAATCGTCGCGGCCGGCTACTACGTGCCGCTCGTCTCGGCGCGTCGTGCACTCGCTGACGGCGGTTCCTTCAACGTGTTGGACGACACCGCATACAAGATCGATGTCTTCCTCCTGGGTGACGCACCCCTTGATCGCGGGCAGCGGGACCGGAGGATCATGGTCGAGGTGCCCATCGACCCGCCGGTGCGACTGTGGGTCACGGCACCTGAGGACCAGGTGCTCAGGAAGCTCGACTGGTTCCGGCAGGGAGGCGGGGTGTCGGATCGGCAATGGCGCGATGTCGAGCGCATTCTCAGCCTCAGCGACGGACTGGACTGGGACTATCTCGAACGGGTCGCGGGTGCGGTAGGGCTCACCGAGCTGTTGCGTCGAGCCCGAGCAGACGCGAGTTGAGTCTCTGAGTGGTCTGACCGGACCACATTCGACTCGGGGCTCACTCCGCAGGGACCCCGTGGCCGGTCAGGCCAGGCCGAGCTCGGCCAGCGTGGCGGCCGCCCCATCGTCGACCTGGGCGAGGAACACAGCGCTGTCCCAGTAGTCGGTGCGGTGGGTGATCAGGCCGTTTCGGACCCGCAGGTGCTGGATGCCGCGGACCGAGAACTCGGCGTCGCCCTGCCAGCGGCCACTCATCGTGTAGAAGGCCGCGACGTCGGGGCCGTCGGCGACCAGTTGCTCGACCTCGAAGTGCAGGCCGGGCATGCTCGCGAGGAAGCCCGGGAGGCGCTCGAGGTAGGCCTCGCGGCCGTCGCACGAGCTGCCGAGGGCGGCCGTGTGGCGGTTGGCGAAGTCGTCGCTCACGTGGGCCGCGATCGCCTCGGGGTCGCGGGTGTCGAAGGCGGCCAGATAGGAGGCCACGACCTCGGAGGGGCTTGACGCTGCGTCGGTCATGGGCCCACTGTGGCACGGGGAACGCCCGCGACGCCCCGCCCAGATGGAGGTCCCCCAACCGTGCAGTTCGTCCACGCTCCCGCGCTGCGGCACCACTGGTATCCGGTCGCCGAGATCGACGACGTCGACCCCGGCCCGGTCAAGGTCACGCTCCTCGGCGAGGACCTCGTGCTCTACCGGTCGGGCGGTGCGATCGTCGCCGCACCCGACCGGTGCCCGCACCGGGAGGCGCCCCTGTCGCTCGGTCGGGTCGAGGGGGACCAACTCCTCTGCGCCTACCACGGATGGGGGTTCGGCGAGGACGGTGCCTGCGTGTCGGTGCCGTCGTCAGGAGCCGGTGCCACCGTGCCCCCGGCCGCCCACCTGCCGTGTGTCCACGTGCGCGAGCGCTACGGCCTGGTGTGGATCGCGCTCGACCAGCCCGACGGCGACGTCCCGGTGATCCCCCACGACGACGACCCGGCCTTCCGGCGGATCAACACCGGGGTCGAGGTCTGGGCTGCATCGGCCACTCGCATGGTCGACAACTTCCTCGACATCAGCCACTTCCCCTGGGTGCACACCGGCACGTTCGGGGCGGGCCAGGCCACCGAGGTCCCCAAGATCGACCTGGAGGAACTCGACAACGGCTGGTACGGCTACGCGTACGAGGTCGATGCCAACAACCCCGACGAGGCCGCGGCCACGTCGGGCTCCGAGGCAGAGGTCGTGCACCGGTGGATGAGCAGCGGGTTCGTGTTGCCGCTCACGGTTCGCAGCACCATCCGCTACGCCGACGGGTTGGAGCACATCCTGTTGCTGTGCTCCACGCCGATCGACGACGTCACGTCGTACTTCACGTTCGTCGTGTGGCGGAACGACGACTTCTCGGTGGACCCGCAGGAGGTCGTGTCGTTCGATCGAGCGATCGGCGCCGAGGACAAGGCGATGCTCGAACAGGTGCCGGGCTCGCTTCCGTTGGGCCGGACCGACCTGGTCAGCGTGCAGTCCGACAAGCCCTCGGTCGAGTGGCGCCGCCGCTTCCTCGAGTTGGTCGAGTCCGACGGCGCATGACGCGGACCTGACCCGTCGGGCACTCAGGCCGGTCACGACTGCTATGGTCAGACCATCAGTCCATGGGGGTCCGTGTGAACCTGAGCAATCAGTTCTGTCACTTCTACGACGAGGACGAGTTCAAGGAGACCGATCGTCCGGGGTTTCGTCGTCGCGTCATCACCGGCGACAACCTGCAGCTGTGCTTCTGGCGCATCGCGGGCGGCGCCGAAGGCTCGTTCATGCACAAGCACGACGAGCACGAACAGCTGGGCATCATCGCCCGCGGCAAGCTCGACTTCCGGATCGGTGCCCAGGACACCACCGACCGCATGGTGTTGGGCGAGAACGAGTGCTACCTGGCCAACACCGGGGTGTGGCACGGCGACAGCGTGTTCATCGGTGACGACGAGTACGACGAGTGCTGGATCCTCGACGTGTTCAGCCCGCCCCGCGACGACCTGAGGAACGGCTGATGGCGGACTGGCGCCTCGCCGTCGACATCGGCGGCACCTTCACCGACGTGGTGCTGCTCGACGCCGAGTCGGGCCGAGTGGTGGTGGACAAGACCCTGACCACGCCCTCGGCCCCGCTGGACGGGGTGCGCACCGGCGTCACCCAGCTGTTGGCCAAGGCCGGTGTCGCGCCCGGCGACATCACCAAGCCCATCGTGCACGCCACGACGCTGGTCACGAATGCGTTGATCGAGGGCAAGACCGGACGCGCCGGCCTGGTCACCACCAAGGGGTTCGGCGACACGCTGCTCATTCGTGACGAGCATCGCTATGACATGTACGACCTGCAGATCGAGTTCCCGGCGCCGCCGATTCCGCGCGAGCTGACGTTCGAACTCGACGAACGGGTCGGCGCCGAGGGTGCGGTGTTGCGCGAGCCGACGGGCGAGAGCCTGGCGGAGGTCACCGAAGGTCTTCGTGCCGCCGAGGTCGAGTCCGTCGCCGTCTGCCTGCTGAACTCGTACGTCAACGCCGCCAACGAGCTGGCCGTCGCCGACCATCTGCGCCGCGAGCTCGGCGTGCCGGTCTGTGTCTCGGCCGAGATCTCACCGCAGATCCGCGAGTACCCGCGCATGGTCACCGCCGCGTGCAATGCGGCCACGATGCCCGTGATCGGGCCCTACCTCGACGAGCTGCAGAAGTGGCTGTCGTCGGAGGGCTTCGGCGGTTCGGTGTTGATGATGCTCTCCAACGGCGGTGTGGTCTCCGCCGACGACGCCGCTCGTGGCCCCATTCGCCTCGTCGAGTCGGGCCCGGCCGCCGGGGCGCTCGCCGGCAGCTGGTTCGCCAACCGCATGGGTGAGGATCGGCTGCTCTGCTTCGACATGGGCGGCACCACGGCCAAGGCGTGTCTGATCGACCACGGCGAGCCCGAGCTCACCAACACCTTCGAGGTCGCTCGCGCCTACCGGTTCAAGAAGGGCTCGGGCTTCCCGTGCTCGGTGCCGTCGGTCGACCTGGTCGAGATCGGCGCCGGCGGCGGCAGCTTGGCGCGCAAGGACCAGTTCGGCCTGCTCAAGGTCGGTCCGGACTCGGCCGGCGCCGACCCCGGTCCCGCCAGCTACGGCCGGGGTGGGGCCACGCCCGCGGTCACCGACGCCGACCTGTTGCTCGGTCTCCTCGACGCCCAGGCCTTTCTCGGCGGTGACATGCCGCTCGACGCCGCTGCGGCGGACTCGGCGATGGGCCCGGTGGCCGAGTCGCTCGACCTGTCGGTCGTCGACACCGCGGCCGGGGTGCACGAGGTCGTCAATCAGAACATGGCCGCCGCGGCACGGATGCACGGCGTCGAGATGGGTGTCGACCTGCGGGGTGTGACCGTCATCGCGTTCGGTGGCGCCGGCCCGGTACACGCCTGCGGCGTGGCCGACCTGTTGGAGTCCGATCGAGTGATCTTCCCGGTCAACGCCAGCGTGCTGTCGGCGTTCGGCACCCTGGTCTCGCCCGTCCGCATCGACCTCGCCCGGTCGCTGCCGCGGCTGATCGCCGAGGTCGACCCGGCCGAGCGAGACGCGTTGCTCGACGACCTGCGCGACGAGGGCCGGAGGGTCCTGCTCGCGGCCGGTGTGGCCGAGGACGCCGTCATCTTCCGCTACGGCGTCGATGCTCGCTACGCCGGGCAGGGCAACGAGATCACCGTGTGGGTGGGCGAGGGCGATGCCTGGCCCGCCACCGCCGAGCAGGTGCACGAGCGCTTCGAAGAGGAGTACCGGCGCATCTACGGCATGGCCATTCCCGACGTGCCGGTCGAGGCCGTCACCTGGCGGCTCTCCGCGTATGCGCCGGCCGCCGACGTCGAACCCGACGTGGCGGTCCGCGGCGGCGAGGCCGTCGCCGCCGGCAGCCGTCCGATGGTGTTCGCCCGGGGGAGTGACGCCGTCGACACCCCGGTCTACAAGCGGGCCGATCTCGGCGCCGGCGCCAGCTTCGAGGGGCCCGCGGTGGTCGAGGAGCGCGAGACCACCAGCGTGATCCGCCCCGGCTGGACAGTCGAGGTCGCCTCCGACGGTTCGATGATCGCAACGAGGAGTGCCTCATGACGGCAACCGACACGCCAACTGCCTCCCCCGACTTCGATCCGGTCGAGCTCGAGATCCTGTGGCAGTCCCTGATCTCGACGGTCAACGAGCAGGCGCGGGCGCTGCAGCGCGCCGCCTTCTCACCGATCGTCCGTGAGGCCGGGGACCTGGCCAACGCGGTCTTCGATCGCCGGGGCCGCATGGTGGCCCAGGCGGTCACCGGCACGCCCGGCCACATCAACTCGTTGGCCATCGGCGCCGCCAACATGCTCGACGTGTATCCGGTCGACGAGCTCGAGCCGGGCGACATCCTGATCACGAACGACCCCTACAAGACGGCGGGTCAGCTCCTCGACGTCACCGTGTTGGTGCCGGCGTGGCGCAACGGCCGGGTCATCGCCTTCTTCGGGTCGACGATCCACCACACCGACGTCGGTGGCTACGGCATCGGCGCCGGCGGTCGGGATGTGTTCGAAGAAGGCCTGTGGATCCCGATCTGCAAGCTGATGAAGGGCAAGGACGGGACGCCCGAGCGCAACGAGGACGTGTGGCGGTTCATCCTGTCCAACGTCCGCCAGCCCGACCACATGGCCGGCGACCTGCACGCCCAGATGGCATCGGGCGAGGTCGGGGCGCAGCGGCTCACCACGCTCTGCGACTCGTTCGGCCTCGACGACATCGAGGGCCTCGCCGACGAGATCATCACCAGGTCCGAGGCCGCCACCCGAGACAGCATCAAGGAGCTCCCGGGTGGGACGTACGAGTCGAGCGCCGTGCTCGACCTGGCCGACGGCTCCAAGATCGACATCGTCTGCGCGATCACCGTCGACCCCGACGCCGGCGAGATCACCGTCGACTACGACGGCACGTCCGAGGCCAGCCCGTGGGGCATCAACGTGGTCAAGAACTACACCCACGCCTACACCACCTTCACCGTGCGGTCGGTCCTCAACCCCGACATTCCCAACAATCACGGCAGCCTGGGGCCCATCAAGGTCGAGGCGCCCGAGGGCTCGATCGTCAACGCCGTCGCGCCCCAGCCGGGCACGGCCCGCCACGTCGTGGGCATGTTCCTGCCCAACGCGCTGCTCAAGGCGTTGGCGCAGGTGAAGCCCGACCAGGCGATGGCCGAAGGGTCCGGCGCGGTGTGGACCATGCAGGTCAACGGCAACCACCCCGACGGGAGCCCGTTCATCACCGCCATGTTCACGTACGCGGGCGGCGTCGGCGCCCGGGCAACGAAGCCCGGCCTCGACGCCTGTTCCTATCCCACCGGTGTCTCCGCGGTCCCCATCGAGGTCGTGGAGGCCTCGGCGCCGATCCGGTTCCACCAGAAGTCGCTGCGCATGGACTCCGGCGGCAGGGGCGCCCAGCAGGGCGGGCGCGGCCAGACCATCGAGTTCTCGGTCGACACCGAGAAGCCGTGGCAGCTCAACGCGGTCACCAGCCGTCTCGACGACGCTCCCCAGGGCCTCTTCGGGGGCCAAGCCGGCGAGGCCGGAGCCTTCATGGTGAACGGCGACAAGGTCGAGACCCAGGCCCGCATCACACTGTCCGGTGAGGACATCGTGCGCCTCGATCTGCCGGGCGGCGGCGGCTACGGCGAGCCCGAGGGCGACGCGTAGCCATGGCGGGTTGGGGGGATGCGACGACCTTCGCGCATGCGTGGTCGCGCGCCGTCGCGGAACACGATCACCAGACCTTCCTGATCTTCGAGGGTCCCGACGGCCATGTCGCCGAGTGGACCTACGCCGAGTTCGACGAGATCGTCGGGCGCATGGCGGGCCGGCTGGCGAGCCACGGCGTCCGAGAGGGCCACTCGGTCCATCTGGCGCTGACCAACAGCCCGACGTTCGTCGCGGTCTGGCTCGCCGCCAACCGCCTCGGCGCCTGGATCGTGCCGTCGGACCCGATGGGTCGGACGCCTGAGCTCCAGGACCACATCGAGCGCACCGCCCCGACGGTCGGCTTCTGTTCCGAGGACCGAGCCGACGCGTACCTCCCGGCGGTCGGCGACCGGCCCGTGGTCCAGATCGACGAGGCCGATGTCGGCTTCGCCTGGCTGCCGGCGGCCGAGTTCGCCGACTGGGCCGCGCCGCGGCTGACCGATCGCGCCGCGGTGATGTTCACCAGTGGGACCACCGGCCGCCCCAAGGGCGTCGAGATCACCCAGGCCAACTACGCCTTCGCCGGCAAGACCATGGCCGAGGCGGCCGGGCTCACCGCTGCCGACCGCCAGATCGTGGTGCTGCCGCTCTTCCACGCCAACGCCCAGTACTACTCGTTCGCGTCCGCGATCTGGGTGGGTGCCAGCGTGGCCCTGATGCACACGTTCAGCGCCAGCGGCTTCCTGCCCCAGTGCGCCCGTCACGGCGCCACCGCCGCCAGCCTCTTCGCGGCACCGATCAGAATGATCCTCGCTCGCGGTCAGGCCACCGAGGGCGTGGCGCTTCGGCACTGCTGGTACGCCCAGAACATCGCCGACGACCAGTACGAGACCATCGCTGCGTGGCTCGGCTGTCGGCCCCGCCAGCTCTACGGCATGACCGAGACCATCCCGGCCGTGCTCACCGACGAGGCGACGGCCCCGCTGCCGTACTCCATGGGGTACGTCACCAGCGGCTGCGAGGTCGAGGTCCACGATGCCGACGGGGACACCGTCGGGCCCGACGCCGTCGGCGAGATCGTCGTCCGGGGCGAACCGGGCATCACCCTGTTCGCCGGATACTTGGATGATCCTGAGATCACCGCCGCCAGCTTCCGCGGGGACTGGTTCCTCACCGGCGACCGGGCGACTCGGGATCAGACAGGCCGATTCTTCTTCGACGGTCGCCGATCCGACGTCCTCAAGGTCGCCGGCGAGAACGTGTCGACGGTCGAGGTCGAGAGTGTGCTGAGCGCACACCCCGCCGTGCTGGAGGCGTCGGTCGTCGGCGCACCCGATCCCATTCGGGACGAGGTGCCGGTGGCCTTCGTCGTGCCGGCCGATCCGGTGACACCACCATCGGTCGACGAGCTGCTGAGCTGGTGTGCGGAACGACTCGGCAAACCGAAGGTGCCACGGGACATCACCTTCCTGGACGAGCTGCCCCGCACCAGCGTGGGCAAGATCCGCAAATTCGTGCTGAAGGACGCAGTCGATGCGTGACCTGATGGACCTGACCGACGTGACCACATCCTCCCTGGAGGCTGAGCGATGACGATGTTCGATGACGATCTGCTGGCCGAGCTCGACGCGTCGGTCGCCGACGTGGCTCACGCGGTGACGCTGCCGCCCGAGCTGTACACCTCACCCGAAGCGTTGCACTTCGAGCGCGAGGCCGTGTTCATGCAGGAGTGGCTTGCGGTCGGCCGCGCCGAACGCATCCCCAATCCCGGTGACTGGTTCACCGTCGAGCTGCTCGGCGAGCCCATCATCGTGCTGCGCTCCAAGGAGGGCGACGTCCGGGCGATGAGCGCGGTCTGTCAGCACCGCGCCATGGCGGTCTGCGAGGGCGAGGGCAACGACACCACCTTCAAGTGCCCGTATCACCACTGGATCTACGGCCAGGACGGCCGCCTGCTCGGTGCACCAGCAATGGAGAAGACCCAGGACTTCGACAAGGCCGACTACGGCCTTCCGACCTTGGCGGTGGAGGAGTGGCAGGGCTTCGTCTTCGTCAACTTCGATCCGGACGCAGCGCCGCTCGCGCCCACGCTGAGCCGCTACGAGCCCTACATCGCCAACTACGACCTGGCCAATGCCGTGTGCCCCGGCACCTTCACCCTCGAAGGCATGCCGTGGAACTGGAAGGTCATGTTCGAGAACTTCAACGACGGCTACCACGCCAATCGGCTGCACCAGTTCGTGCAGGACTTCTGCCCGTCCAACATGTCGGCGTTCCCCGAGCCCTGGGACGACGCCTCCAACGTGGTGTTCCGGACGGCCGGCTACACGCACATGGACGGTGGGTTCAACGCCACTCACCGGGTGATCATGGACGTGTTCCCGAACCTCACCGAGGAGGAGCGGAGTCGTTCGACGTTCGCGCTCGTGCCGCCGATGCTCTGCTTCGGCACCGCACCCGACCAGTGCTTCTTCTTCCTGGTCCGCCCGACCGGGCCCGAGACCATCGACGTCGAGATCGGCTACATCTTCCATCCGTCGGCGCTCGATGACCCGCTGTTCGAGGCCAAGCTCGCCCTGTCCGACGCCGGCGTGCAGGTCTTCGTCGAACAGGATCAGGACGCGACCACCAAGGTGCAGCAGGGGCTGCGGTCCCGGTTCGCGCCGCGTGGCCGGTACTCGTGGCAGGAAGAGAGCCACGTGCAGTTCAATCGCTGGCTCGTCCAGCGCTACCGCGCCGGTTGGCCCGGCGAGGGACGGCGCCCCGAGCTCCGGGCGGTGGGGGAATGAACCCGCGCTCGCAAGAATCGCGTCAGGATGGCGTCACGTGACGGTGACTTCACTGACTCGGACCGGCAACAGGCGAACCATAGGTTGGCCCGGTGCTGGTAAGACCATCAGTCCACAACGAGGAGGGGGACAGATGTCCACGAAGATGATGAGGTTGTTGGCGGTGCTGTTCGCATTCGCCCTGATCGCCGCGGCATGCGGTGGCGACGACGACGACGAAGGTGGGTCGGCGAGCAGCAGCGAGCCGGCCGAGGAACCCTCGGAGGAGCCCGCCGAGGAACCGGCGGAGGAACCCGCCGAGGAACCAGCGGACGAGCCCATGGACGAGGAGCCAGCGGCCGAGGACGAGCCGATGGATGAGGAGCCAGCGGCTGAGGACGAGCCGGTGGCCAACCCACTCGATGCCAACGGGGACGGCGAGGTGCGAATCGGCATCGCTGCCCAGGGGCCTCGCGACGACGGCGGCTACTACCAGGCTTTGATCGACCAAGCCGAGGTGCTCTCTCAGGAGAACGGTTTCGGCGACGTCATCGTCGTAGACAACATCACGTTCGAGGAGGCGGCGACCGAACTCGACAATCTGGCAAATCAGCCCGTTGACATCATCCTGGTCGGGGCCAGCGGTGTGGCCGGTCCTCTGCCCGACCTCGCAGTCCAGTACCCGGACATCTACTGGTACTGCAACTGCGGTGCGGGGTTTGTCGAGTCCGACTTGTACGCACAAACTCAGGACGAGGGTGCCGGTATCCACTACACGGCTGGCGTTGCCTTCGGGCTGCTGCTCCAGGAGGCTGGTGGTGACAGTCTCGCCATCCTCGGGTGCTGTGACCTGCCGTTCGAGAAGGAGGTCGTGCTTGCCACTGAGCTCGGGCTGAAGGCGGTCGACCAGAGCTTCACGCTGACGTACACCCCGACGGGCGACTTCCCGTTCGACTTCGACAACGTCGCCAATGCGACGGCGGCGTTCGATGCCGCTGTGGCCGAAGGTGCTGACGCCATCTACCCATTCCTCGGTGGCGCCCTCGAGCCCATCGCACAGCTCGCCACCGACGCCGGCTTGATCGTTGGGAACCCAGGATCGTCCACGGCGTGCGGGGGGGACATCGGCTATGACCTGACCATCCGGTTCGACGGTGGTGACTACGTGTCGCTCGTGTTCCCCGACATCGTGGCGGGGAACTTCCCCGAAGGTTCGGTCCGTGTCTTCACTGCCGGAACCGACCCTGATGTGGTCGGTGCCGAGCTGTGCGACTCGCCCGACCTCCAGGCAGCCTTGGACGAGGCCTATGCGACCGTTGCCAGTGGCGACCTCGACGAGGCGATCGGGGCCATCAAGGCTGAGGCATTCGCCGGCGGCTGAGTCGTGAACGGAACCGAAGTGTCTGCGGGGGCCGATGCATCGGCGTCGTCCCCCGCAGTGCGCCTTGCCGGCATCACGAAACGATTCGGAGCGGTGACCGCTTGCGACGAGGTGGACCTCGTACTCGAACGCGGTCGCATTCACGGCGTTCTCGGAGAGAACGGAGCCGGCAAGTCAACGCTGATGAAGATCCTGATCGGCCTGGTTCCAGCCGACAGCGGAGAGATCATCGTCAACGGTCGGGCCACGCAGATCCCCGATCCACCGGCAGCTGCCGCGCACGGCATCGGGATGGTGCATCAGCACTTCAGCCTCGTCGACGCCCTGACGGTCTGGGAGAACGTCGCACTTGGCGACGAGGGCCGGCTCGATGCACAAGCAGTGCGGGCGAGAATCGAGTCCATCGCCGACCTCTACGGGCTGGAGGTCGATCCGGACGCGGTCGTCGGCGACCTCCCCGCTGGGTTGCGCCAACGGGTCGAGATCATCAAGTGCCTTCGCCGAGACCCCGAAATCTTGATCTTCGACGAGCCGACCTCGGTGCTGACTCCGGATGAGTCGGCGCAACTGTTTGCGTCACTCCGACGCGTCGTCACCGGTGAGGGCCGTGCGGTCGCCCTCGTGAGTCACAAGCTCGACGAGATCCTCCAAGCGACCGACGAGGTCACGATCATGCGGCGGGGGCGCGTCGTCGATCGAATGACGACGGCCGATGCAGATGCCGCATCCCTGGCCCGGGCGATGGTGGGGCGGCCCGTCTCGCTCCGCTCCGAGCGAGCGGCCTTGGGCGTCGTGGACGAGGGCATCGATGGCACGCACGTGCCATCGGAGCTTCCCGATGATCGCGATGTGTTGCTGGACGTCGACCATGTCGTGGTGGGGGGTCGCCGAGGGAGACCGATTCTCGACGATCTGAAGCTCGAGGTCCGCGCCGGCGAGGTCCTGGGCGTGGCTGGAGTGGAGGGCAACGGCCAGGACGGACTGGTAGATCTGCTCTCGAGCTTGTCGCCCGTGAGGTCGGGACGCGTGATCGTCGACGGCCGACCCGTCCCAGCGGGGAAGCCGGGGGCTATGGCGAAGGCCGGCGTCGCCGTCATCCCCGCCGACCGTCACGACTCGGCGATCGTCCTCGATATGAGCGTCGCCGAGAACTTGGCGCTCGTTAATCCTGCGACCGTGGCGCGGTATCAAGTCATGCAGCCCGGCCGGATGCGTGCGCACGCCGAGCGCCTGATCGACGAGTTCGACATCCAGTGCTGGGGGCCCGACGCGCCGATGTGGTCGCTGTCGGGTGGCAATCAACAACGCGTCGTCCTCGCTCGCGAGCTCGACGCAAACCCGAAAGTCCTCGTCGCCGCTCAGCCGACCCGTGGCCTCGACGTCGGCGCCATCGAGTACATGGGTGAGCGCCTGCGTCTCGCCGCCGAGAACGGCGTCGGCGTCCTGTTGATCTCGAGCGAGCTCGAGGAGATCCTGGATCTGTCACGCCGCATCGTGGTGCTCTCCGGCGGGTCCGTCATCGGTGAGATGGCCCGAGACCGCGTTGACCGGGAACGTCTCGGGCTCCTGCTCGGGGGCCACGCCGCATGAGCGAGACCGTGCCCGTGCGCCAGGTCGAAGTGGACGATGTCAGCCTCGGCCCATCGAGATCTCGGGTGTTGGGCCTCGGCGAAGTGCTCGGGCTCTATGCCGCGAGCATCTTCGGGGCGGTGCTGCTCTCCGCGGTGTTGGTGGAGGTGACGGGAGGGTCGTGGCAGACGGTCCTTTCGGCCCTGCTGGACGGCAGTGTCCGAAACCCGGGGCGGTGGGGGACGACGGTCGGGACCGCCACACCACTCCTCTTGGTGGCGCTCGGAACGATCATCAATGGCAAGGCCGGGCTCGTCAACATCGGTCAGGAGGGACAGTTGCTGATGGGTGGCGCTTTCGCGGCCTACGTTGCGGTCCATCTGGACGCGCCCGGCAGCGTCGTGCTTGTTGCGTTGGTGGCGGCAGGCGTCCTGGGTGGGGCGTTGTGGGCCGGCATCGCAGCTGGCCTTCGCTATTGGCGCAACGTGCCAGAAGTGCTCACCACGCTCCTACTCGTAAGCGTTGCAGCACAGGTTGTCGGTTGGGCGTTTCGGCACGAGTCGTTGCTGCTCGAGCCATTGCCGGAAGGTCAGGCCACCCAAGTGCAGCAGACGATGCAGGTACCAGAGGGTGCCCGTCTGAAACGGGTCACCTGGTTCGGCAACGAGTTACCCGTGTCCGCAATGGTCGCAGTGGGTCTGGCCGTGCTCGTCGCGTTCGTCCTCGCGCGGGCGATCTGGGGGTTTCGCCTCCGGATGCTCGGGCGCAACCCGAGAGCGGCCCGCCGTTCGGGTGTGTCGGAGACACGCATGGGAACCATGGCGATGCTCGTGTCTGGCGGGTTCGCCGGTCTCGCCGGCGCCTTCATGCTCACCGGCGGGGACTTCGGGGCGTACCGGTTCTCACCGGGTTTCGCAGTGAACATCGGCTGGACCGGTCTGCTCGTGGCGCTCGTCGCTCGCGAGCGCGCGCTGGTTGCCGTCGTGATTGCGTTCGTTTTCGCGGCGCTTCGGACAGGGTCGGGATTTCTTGCAGCGACTGGCGTCGAGCGTCGGATCACGGATGTCGTGCAGGCGTTGTTGGTTCTCGCGTTGTTGATACCGCCGGCTGTGCTGTTCGTTCGTACCCGCAGACGGGCCGCCGCTGCGACCAGGGCCAGGACCTGACGTGGGCGACTTCTTCAGAGGCCTGGGCGATGTGCTGACCAGCGAGTCCT
The DNA here is from genome assembly GCA_965262315.1 of Acidimicrobiales bacterium. GTDB lineage: Bacteria > Actinomycetota > Acidimicrobiia > Acidimicrobiales > UBA8592 > JBCCFK01. The sequence goes on along the minus strand of CBDHFJ010000159.1, from coordinate 57,143 downwards.
CCTACATCTCGGCGGTTGCGTTTGCTGCGCTCTTGGCGTTCGCTGGCACGGGGGAGTGGGTTGCAGAGAAGTCCGGCACTCTCAACATCTCCGTCGAAGGGATGCTGCTCGGGGGTGCGTTCTCTGCGGCGGTCGGATTCGACCTTTCTGGCAGCCTGGTCGTCGGGGTCTTGTTCGGGGCGGCAGCCGGCCTCGCGGTGGCATCGGTTCAGGCGGAGATGAGCCATCGCCTTCCAGCAGACCAATTCGTCGTCGGTCTGGCGCTCAATATCTTGGTGCTGGGATTGACCGGCTTTCTCGATGGTGAGCTCAAGCCATCCACCCGTCGCGCAACGGCGGTGGAGATTCCGATCCTGTCGGACATCCCGCTGATCGGTCAGGCGTTCTTCGGCCAGTCGTGGCTGTTGTACCTCGTCTATCCGCTCATCCCGGCTGGGTGGTGGTTGATGTACCGAACCCGGTGGGGGCTCGAGGTCAGGTCGGTCGGGGAGAATCCCCAGTCCGCAGACGTCTCGGGTATCCACGTCAACCGTCGTCGGCGGCAGAGCATCTACATCGCTGGGTTTACGTCGGGGCTCGGTGGTGCGTACCTGGTGCTGGCGCAAGTCGGAGCGTTCGAGGACTCGATCGTCGGTGGTCGTGGCTTCATTGCGATCGCCGCGGTGATCTTCGGCGGCTGGACGCTGCGTGGGACGCTGGCGGGCTGCCTGCTGTTCGGCACGGTGTTGTCCTTCCGGCTCTCCCTCCCAGTTCTCGGCTATGACCTCAACAACGAGCTGCTTACGTCACTCCCGTTCCTGTTCACGATCTTTGGCATGGCGATCTTCGCCACCCGGGTGCGACCGCCTGCGGCGCTTGCCCAGCCGTTCATCCGGGGGCTCAAGTAGCGATGGAGACGCGCCCGCTCGGCCGTACCGGCATGCACGTGAGCCGATTCGGGCTGGGGGCCATGGTCCTGGGCGCGTGGGGCAACACCGATCTCGGGGAGTGCCAGCGCATCATCAACGGCGCGCTCGACGCCGGGATCAACCTGGTCGACACGGCCGACATGTACGCCGATGGCCAGAACGAGGAGATCGTCGGCCGGGCGATCGGGGGACGGCGCGACGACGTCGTTCTCTGCACCAAGTTCCACCACCCGGTGGGCGACCACGACGACCCCAACCGGCGGGGGAACTCCCGACGCTGGATCATGCGGGCAGTCGAGGACAGCCTGCGACGCCTCGGCGTCGACCACATCGACCTCTACCAGGCGCACCGGCCGGACCCCACGGTGTCGCTGGACGAGACCGTTGGCGCGCTGACCGACCTGGTGCGGGCCGGCAAGATCCGCGCCTGGGGCACGTCGACGTTCCCCGCCGAGGACCTGGTGGCCGCCCACTGGGCCGCTGATCGTGGCGGCCTGATCGGTCCCCACAGCGAGCAGCCTCCGTACTCGATCCTCTGCCGTGGGATCGAGGCCGCAGTCCTGCCGACCGCGCAGTCGCACGGTATGGGCGTGCTCACCTGGAGTCCCCTCAGCGGCGGCTGGCTGACGGGCAAGTACACCCGCAACCGAGCCGGCGCCGGCCGGGAGCCGGGGTGACACCAACCCCGACCACTTCGACGGTGGCAACGATGCCAAGTTCGATGCGGTCGAGGCGCTCGCGTCCGTGGCTGAAGAGGCCGGCTTGTCACTGACCCACATGGCCCTGGCCTGGAACGTCGAACACCCGGCCGTCACCGCGGCACTGATCGGACCCCGCACCGAGGACCAACTCGCCGACCTGCTCGGTGCCGCCGACGTTTGCCTCGACGACGACACGCTCGATGCCATCGACGCCATCGTGGCCCCCGGCGTCGATCTCAACCCGGCCGACACCGGCTGGACCCCACCCGCACTCGCACCCCACCCGAGAAGGAGACGCCGATGAAGGCCACGCTCTACCACGAGGCCGGCGGCCCCGACGTCCTGCAGTACGTCGACGTGCCCGACCCCGACCCCGGCGCGGGCGATGTCGTCATCGACGTCGGTGCCACGTCGCTGAACCGGCTCGACGTCGTGCAGCGCAACGGTTGGTTCCAGATGCCTGGCTTCAAGTACCCGCACATCGCGGGCATGGATGTCGCGGGCACGGTGGGCGCCGTCGGCGGCGAGGTCGAGGGCGTGAGCGTGGGCGATCGTGTCGTGGTCGACCCCTCGCTCGCCGGTGTCGCCGACAACTCCAAGCTCGCCGGGATGGGCGACCTGTTCGGCGACCTCGGCATCATCGGCGGCACGGTCGACGGCGGGTACGCCGAGAAGTGCCTTGTGCCCGCCAGCCACGTGTACGCCGTTCCTGACGACATGCCGATCGAGCACGCCGCCACGTTCCCCACGTGTTACCTCACGGCGGCCCACGCGCTGTTCGACGTCGGCGGCCTCCAAGCGGGGGAGTCGGTGATGATCCACGCGGCCGGCTCGGGCGTGTCCACCGCCGGCATCCAGCTGGCCAAGCAGGCCGGCGCCACGGTCTTCGCCACCGCCGGCACCGACGAGAAGTGCGAACGAGCACTCGAGATCGGCGCCGACCACGTGTTGAACAACCGCACCGGCGATGTCGCCGCCTGGGGCCCGCGAGGTGACCCAGGGCGCCGGCGTGAACATGGTCTTCGACCACGTGGGCACGGCGCTGTTCGGCCCATCGCTGTTCGCCCTCGGGATCCATGGCCGTCTGGTGAACTGCGGCAACTCGTCCGGCGACGAGGCCACGATCCCCAGCCTCGGCTACGTGTTCCACTCGGGCATCAAGATCATGGGCTCCGACCCGTACCGGCCCGAGGAGTTCGGGCCGGTGTGGGAGATGTTCTGCTCCGGCGGTTTCGACGTCGTGATCGACTCCGAGTTCGCCCTCGCCGATGCTGCCGACGCGCAGAACAAGATGCTCGCCAGCGACTTCTTCGGGAAGATCATCCTCAAGCCATGACCGCTCCCGCTCACGCCGAACCGGGACGCTGCAACCCGAGCGTCCTCGGTTTTGTGAAGGGTTTCGGGGCCCCGAAACCCTTCACGAAAGCGGGCGAACGGGGGGACCTGGCCGACCGACCACTGCCGGGGAGCGTGATGTCGGAACCGCGCGACCCTCCCTATCCGGAGTTGAAGAAGTCGCACACGATGGCGCACAAAGGGCGTCCGTGGACCGACTACAAGCCACCGGCGGCCGCCCCGGTGTGGGCCGCGATCGAGGGGCTTGGCCGGTACTACATCCTGCTCGCGGCGATCGAGCTCGGCGTCTTCGACACCCTCCAGCGGACCGGGCCCACCACCATCGAGGTGCTGGCTGGCGAGCTGGACTGTCCCGTCGACCACCTCCGGTCGCTGCTCGATGGCGTGGTGGCCCAGGGCCTGCTCGACCAGTTCGTCGACATCTACGAGCTCAACGACACCGCCAAGCGCTATCTGGTCACCGACGGGCCCGCCGTCGATGGCATCGCTCATCCCGGTCGCTCCCGGACCTCACGAGAACTGGACCCGGCTGGCCGAGACGGTGAAGCAGGGCAGGCCGGCGACGCCCATCGAGGACGAGCCCGAGCCGCCTTCTACGTGCCGCTGGTCGAGGGCACGTTCACGACGATGTTCCGGTGTGCGACCCGAGCCGACCTCAAGATCAGGTACTCGGCCCAGCCGGCGCCGCGGGTCCTCGACCTCGGCGCCGGCGGCGCCCCGTGGGCGATCGCCATCCTCAACGGCTGCCCCGAGGGCACGGCCGTGGTGAACGACCTGCCGGGTGTCCATCGGCGTCGCACAGGCCAAGACGGCCGAACACGGGGTGGCCGACCGCTGCGAGTTCCGGCCAGGCGACTTCCACACGATCGACATCGAGCCGGACCACTACGACATCGTGGTCCTCGGCCACGTGTGCCGGACCGAGGGGGTCGAGGGCGCGCGTCATCTCATCGACCGGGCCTTCCGGGCACTGAAGCCCGAGGGGCGTCTCCTCCTGGCGGACTACTTCCCCGACATGGAGCGGAAGTTCAACCCGCACGCCGTGCTGATGGGCACGACGATGATGGCCAGCACCGTGAAGGGTTTCACCTTCACCCACAAGGACTTCTCCGAGTGGCTCACCGAGGCGGGTTTCGTGGCCCTCCGCCTCGTCGAGCCCATCGGTTTCCAGCAGACGTTCGTGGCCACCAAACCGAGAACCGAGCCGGGAGCAGCCCGGTAACCCGTTCTGCCAGCGTGGCGTCATGCCATGGCATGACTCCACGCTGGCAGAAGGGAAGAGAGGAGCAACGACGTGGGAACTGAGCCGATCGATCTGCTGATCAAGGGCTGGTACGTGGTCACCATGAACGAGGCCCGCGACATCATCCGTGATGGCGCGGTCGCGATCCGGGGCAACGAGATCGTCGAGGTCGGCAAGGCCTCGGATCTCGCGGCCAGATACGAGGCGGCTCGCACCCTCGGCGGCGATCGCTTCGTGGTCACCCCTGGCCTGGTCAACACACACATCCACATCACCGGCGAGCCGCTGACCAGGGGGTACGTCCCCGACGACACGCCGTTCGAGGAGAACGTGTTCATGTGGCTGTGCCCGCTCTACTCGGTCTACACGGCCGAGGAGGAGCGGCTGTCGGGCCAGCTGGCGGCAGCCGAGATGCTGAAGTCGGGCACCACCACGTTCCTCGAGGCCGGCACCATCCGGTTCCTCGACGACGTCGTCGACGGGTTGCAGGAGGCAGGGATCCGCGGCCGGGTGGGCAAGTGGGTCTGGGATCTCCCACCCGAGCCCGACGTCTACAAGCAGGACACCGACCAGTCTCTTGCGTTCCTGCAGCGCCAGCTCGAAGCTTTCCCGGCCACCGCCGACGACCGGATCGGCGCCACCTCGATCCTGGTCGGCCACACCACGGCGTCCGATCCGCTGTGGAAAGGCGCACGAGAGCTGGCCACCGAGCACGGTGTGGGCATGAGCTTCCACATGTCGCCCGCAAAGCTCGACCCCGAAGGCTTCGTCGAGGAGTTCGGGCACCGGCCGATGATCCACCTGGCCGAGCTCGGCATCCTCGGCCCCGACGTCACCATGACGCACTGCGTGCAGGTGGACGATCAGGAGCTGGCGATCATGGCCGAGACCGGCACCCACGTGTCGCACTGCCCGACCACGGCGCTCAAGGTCAGCTACGGCGTCACCCAGGTCGGCAAGTTCCCGGAGATGGTGATGTCGGGCATCAACGTCGGCATCGGCACCGACGGCAACAACGCCTCCAACTACTCCGACCTGATGCGGGCCACCTACCTGGTGGCGGGTCTCTTCAAGGACGCCCGCCAGGACCCGCAGATGTTCCCCGCCGAGAAAGCGTACGAGATGGCCACCATCGGCGGGGCCGAGGCGATGCAGATGGGCGACCAGATCGGCTCGCTCGAGGTGGGCAAGAAGGCCGACGTGGTCCTGCACGACACCGACCGACCCGAGTGGCGACCACTGCTGAACGTGATGAATCAGCTGGTCTGGTCGGCCGACGGCCGCGGCGTCCACACCGTCGTGTGCGACGGGGCGGTGGTCGTCGAAGACGGGAAGATGACCACCATCGACGAGGAAGCGATGTACGCCGCCGCCCAGCGCGCCGGTGAGGCCATCACCGCGAGGTCCGGCCTGCCCGACAAGGCCAAGTACCCGGTCTGGTAGGCGGCGGCGATGCTGCACACGCTCGAAGCCGAGATCTCCCCGGGCATGTCGACCGCCGAGGCGGTGTCGTTGGCCCGACGCGTGGAGGAGGTCGGCTTCGACCGGCTGGGCATCTCCGACGTGGTGTTCTGGCCCGACTGCTTCGTGCTCCAGGCACTGATCGCCGAGGCCACCGACCGCGTACACATCGGGGCCATGGTCACCAACCCCTACACCCGGCACCCAGCGGTGCTCGCCGGGATGCTGTCGACCCTGCAGGAGCACAGTAACGGTCGGATGTTCCTGGGCATCGGTGTGGGTGCCGGCCTCGAGGATCTCGCTGTCGAGTACGCCCGGCCGGTTCGGGCGCTGCGTGAGGCCATCGTCGGGATCCGTGGCCTCCTGGCCGGCGAGGAGGTCGAACTCGACGGCGAGCTGTTTCCGATCCGGGGCGCGTCGCTGATCCGCCCGCCCGAGGTTCCCGTGCCGATCTCGGTGGGGACTCGCAGCCGCCAGGTCATGCAGCTGACAGGCGAGCTGGCCGACATCGCGCTGGTGGGCGCTCGTCATTTCACGCCGGCGATGGCGGCCCAGTACCGAGGGTGGCTGGCCGAGGGCGCGGCCAGGGTCGGCCGGGATCCCGCCGAGGTCGAGGTCGCGCCTCGGCTCACGCTGTGTGTGTCCGAGGATGCCGCCCTCGCTCGGGCCAGCGTCGTCCGGTACGTGGCCCACTATCTCGCCATCATCCGGCCGGCCGAGCTCGACCCGGCCCGCCTGACCGAGATCGAGGCGGCGCTGGCCCGCAGCACGGGCTGGTACTTCGACCTCGACCGCCACGACGACCCGGCCCTGGTCGACCTCGTGCCCGACGAGTGGATCACCAACTACGCCGTCGTCGGCACGCCCGCCGAGGTGGTCGAACAGATGGCGGCGATCGCCGACCTCGGGTTCACCTCGGCCAGCCTCAACCTCGCTGCGGTCATGCGGGCCGACATGGCCACCGGCCTGCGCGAAACCATCGACGGCTTCGCTGCCGTCATCGATCAGATCAGGAGCCCGTGATGCCCACCATCGACGTCCCCGTCATCGATCTTTCCGGTGCGCTCACCGGCGATGCCCATGCCCTCGCCGCAGCGGCAGCTGCGGTCGACCGCGCGTGCCGCGACATCGGCTTCTTCGCCGTCAGCGGACACGGGGTCGATCCTGGGCTGACCGAGGCCGTCGTGGCGACGGCGCGGGCCTTCTTCCGGCTCGATCGCGCCGAGAAGGATCGCGTCGCTCCGCCGAGCGAGTTCGACTTCCGCGGCTACCTGGGGATGGACACGACGTCGTTGGCGGCCACATTGGGCGACGAGACCCCGCCCGACCTCTGCGAGTCGTACAACGTGAGCGGCTTCGACGACCCCGAGGTCCGCCGGCGCGCCACGGTCGAGGGCTACGAGGCGATCTTCCGGGAGAACCTGTGGCCCGAACAGCCTGCTGATCTCCGCAGGGCGTTCGAGGCCTACCAGGCGGCACTCGAGGGCCTGTGTCGGTCGATGCTGCCGGTCTTCGCTGCCGCCCTGGACCTGTCGGTCGACTGGTTCGACGACAAGATCGCCGATCACACGAGCCTGCTCCTGGCGAACTGGTATCCGCCAGTGGACGGTGAGGTTGCGCCGGGCCAACTCCGCCGCGGTGGACACACCGACTACGGGGCGTTCACGGTGATCGCCGTCGAGCAGATTCCCGGCCTCCAGATCTCGGTGGACGGTGTCTGGCACGACGTGCCCCTCCTGCCGGGGGCGTTCGTGGTGAACCTGGGGGATCTCATGGCCCGCTGGACCAACGACCGTTGGGTGTCGACCCTGCACCGAGTGGTGGTGCCCGAGGGCGAGGAGGCGTCCAAGGACCGCGTGTCGGTGCCCTACTTCTTCCAGCCGTCGTTCGGGGCGGTGATCGAGACCATCCCGACCACCGTCGACGACGAGCACCCCCTGCACTACGAACCGGTCGTTGCAGGCGAGTGGATCACCGCCAAGTCCATGGCCGGCCTGAACTGACCAGGCGGGTCGGCTCGTCCCGCCACCGCCCTGAGTCAGCGGCAGGTACGAGGGCCGGGTCAGTCGTCGACCAATGGCGCGTACCAGGGCTCGACACCGGCGACCTCGGCGAAGCCGCACGCGATCTGTGCGCCGGGTCGAAGGCGGCTGCCGTTGCCTGCGAGCTCACACATCTGCTGGACCAGGGTCACCCGCGCGATGACTCGGAGATCGGATGGGTCGTCCTCGAGGTCGTCGATCCAGGTGCCGATGATGAGCTCGCCCCACATGTCGACGTACTCGTCCGACGAGCACTGCGCCTCGAGCGATGCGCCGAATTCGGGAAGCGGCTCGTCTTGGTTCAGGTCCTCGGCCGCTGCGGCTGCGAGTGTCGCGTCGACCTCGACGAGCGTCTCGTCGACGGCGTTCTGACACGCAGCGGAGAGGCCGTCAGGCTCGGGCGTCGGGTCCGGTGCTGCACTCTCCTGGCCGCCGCATGCAGCCAGGACCGCCGCGACGCAGAAGGTGGCCAGCCGAGATGGCGCGCGCACGGTGCGAGGCGAGGCTCGACGGCTCTGACTACTCGATGGTGTAGCCCTCGGGGAGGGTGGCGTCGCCGACGAGTTCGTGGGTCTCCTCGTCCTGCTCGATGCCCTCGAGGTGCAGCCACAACATGATCTGGTTGCCCCACGGGTCGAGGAACGACGCGTTGGCCCCGCCGAATTCCTTCCAGAAGTGCTTCCGCCACAGCTCGGTGCCGCCATTGGCGACGGCGCGATCCATGATCGCCTCGATGTCGTCGTCGTCCGACACCAGGATCCACGCCCGGGTGGTACGGCCGCCGTCGTGCATCTGCCGCTTCGGGGTGTTCCGGTCAGCATCGCTGCGAGGATCGGGGCGGGCATCGCCGGCCAGCGAGATGCCCATGTGGAGGTTGCCGGTGGGTCCCTGCGACCCGTCGTCGACCTTGAAGTTCTGGCCCGGCACGATGCGGTTGAACACGCCCGGGATCCGGGTCTCGATCTCCCAGCCCATCACGTTCTCGTAGAACGTGGTGGCGGCCTCGACGTCGTCGACGGGGAAGTCGACGAACACGAGAATGTTCGGATACGGCTCGCTCATGACGGATCCCCCAGGAGTGTCGGCATCGTGTGCCTGGACCCTAGCAAACGGTCTGATGGTCAGACCGCCGAACCCCGCCGCCCCCAACGGCGACGTTCTCAGAGGTCGGTGCAGGTCGACCGCTGACCGTGGCGAGACCTGTAACGGTCTCAGAGACCGTTACAGGTCTCGGGGTGGCTGGTTGGTATGAAGACAGCGACCGAGCGGAACCCCGCTGTTGCGTCCGGGCTGGTTGCTGGTTGACCGCGCAGGGTGGTCGGAACCTGCAACGTCCTCTGAGGTGGTTGCAGGTTGATGCGGTGGGTTCGCAGCGGCGAGCGCCGGTTCAGATCTGTGGCCAGCGGGGGGCGGGTTGGACGCCCGAGCGTTGGAGAATCCCAGCGGACGCCTCGTGGGCCTCCGCAGCGAGGGCGTCGAGGTCGACCCGAGTGGGGCGGCCGTCGGCCACCACGTGGGCGCCGGCGATCCAGACGTCGCGGACGCTGCGGCCGTCGCTGCCCCAGACCAGTTGCTGCACGACGTCGTCGGCCAGCGGTGGCCACGACGGGCCGGTGCGGTCATGAACGACGATGTCGGCCTGCTTGCCCACTTCGATGGAGCCGATGCGGTCGGCCATGCCGATGGCCTCGGCACCCTTGATCGTCAACAGCTCGAGGGCGTCGTGTACCCCGAACGCCGTGGGATCAACCGGGACGTCTTTGGCCAGCCCGGCGAACAACGCCGCGGTCTTCAGCCCGTCCACCGAGTCGCCCGCGTTCTCGGCGTCGCAACCGAGTGCCACCCGGCCGCCCCGCTTCCACAGGTCGAGATGGCGGAACTCGCGGCTGGTGCCTTGGCCCAGTCGGAGGTACGCCCACGGGCACGCGGCGACGGCGGTCTGCGAGTCGACGAGCAGGTCGACTTCGCTGTCGTCCACGTGGACGCCGTGCGCGATCAGCAGCTCTGGGCCGAGCACGCCGAGCGTGGCCAGGTGCTCCACCGGCCGTCGGCCCGTCTTGGCGAGGTACTGCTCGGGGTCGCTGGTGCTGGGCGAGAGATGGAAGGTCAGCCCGGTCTCGGCCTCGCGGGCCAAGGCCGATGCCGCCTGCACGAGCTCGTCCGACATCAGGTCGTGGCCGACCAGCGTCACCCATGGGGTCACCAGTGGACCGTGGTCTGTGTCGAGCACGTCGCGCTGCCAGCCGATGACCTCGTCGACCGAGCCCGTGAACGGGCCGTCCTCGATGTCCCACCCCCAGGTCCCCAGCGTGATCCGAGCACCCACCCGACGGGCGCCCTCGGCGACCTGCCGTGGATGGGCGACCGTCCCTGCCTCGACCGTGGTGGTGATGCCGTTGCACACGGATTCCACGAGCGTCAGCGTGGCCGTGAGGAGATCGTCTTCAGGCCGGTGGTGGGCGTGGACCGGAACCGACCACGAGAAGATCGCCTCCCCAGGCCCCAGGTCGTCCGGGATGGCCGACTGCACGAGCCGGTCGCCGGTGAGGTGCTGGTGCGCATTGACGTAGCCGGGCAGGATCAGGTCGTCCGCGCGGCCGACCGCCTGGGCCTGGGGATGTCGGCTGCGCACGTCGGCCAGCTTGCCGACGTCGACGATGGCATCGCCGGAGATCGCCACCGCGCCATCGCCGATCACGGCGCGGGCCGAGTTCATGGTGACGACGGTGCCTCGGATGACCGTCGTCGGGTCGGTCACGCGGTCTCTTCGCCGATCACCCCGAGGCCATGGTCCATGCGCTGGCGCTTGGTCTCGAGGTAGCGGAGGTTCTCGGGCGTGACGTCGCCCGTGAGCGGGACCTGCTCGACGACGTCGATGCCCAGTTCGGCGAGGCCGTCGACCTTGGCGGGGTTGTTCGAGAGCAGCCGGATGCTGGTGATGCCCAGATCGTGGAGCATGGCGGCGGCAACGTCGTAGCTCCGGGCGTCGGCCGGGTGGCCGAGCGCGTGGTTGGCCTCGACGGTGTCGAGGCCGGTGTCCTGGAGCTCGTAGGCCAGCATCTTCTGCCCCAAGCCGATGCCGCGGCCCTCGTGGCCACGGATGTACAGCACCATGCCGCCGTGCTGGCTCGTGATCTGGAGCGCACGTTGCAGCTGGCTGCCGCAGTCGCAGCGCAGCGAACCCAGCACGTCGCCGGTGAGGCACTCGGAGTGGAGGCGGACGAGGGGGACCGGGCCAGCGGGGGTCGCGGCGACGTACGCCATGTGCTCCAGTCCGTCCGCGTCCACATAGGCCGTGGCGGTGAACTCCCCCTGTTCGGTGGGGATGCGAGCGCGTCCGACCGCGTGCACGTGCGCCAGGGCGACCGGGTTGTCGCCGGGGGGTCGGTAGCGAATCGAAACCATGTCGGCGTCAGCCTAGCAGGTTGGCCAGCCGGCGCCTCCGGGGCCGCCGACCGGGGGCCCGAGCGCAGCACGGCACACGCACGTGCCGCCCGTCGGCGCCGTGCTCAGTCCATGCCGAGGGCCGCCAGCGTCGCCGCCACCGATGCTGCATCCGGCAGTTCGTTCGCGACGATCTGGGTCAGGGCCACGTCGGGCGCCAGCGGCACGGTCATGCCGCGAGCACCGGTCGATCGGTCGACGTGGGTGACCGACGACCCGGCGGCGCAGCCAACCGACGCGACGGTGTACACGACCCGGTGGCCGCCCAGGCCCGCCGGTCCGTCCCAACCCGGGAAGCGCTCGCCGCATCCGAGCTGTTGGTGGATGATCGGCCGGCCATCGCGGGTGACCCGCAGCGTGGCATCGATACGGCCACCCGCTTCCTTCGTCCGCCCCAACACGAGGGTCTCGGTCCAGTGGGCGGTGGCCCCGCATGCGAGCGAGACCTCGACGCGTTGACGATGCCTGCTGCCGCGGACCGAAACGGTGGGCTCGGGTGCCCAATGGAGGTCGGCACCCGCGGCGACCGTTGCACGGACCTGGAGATCGGAGGGGTCGGCGCCCGGCAACACCACCGTGGCGGCGGCGCTCCGAACGCGCAGCTGGGCTCCCGCCCGGAGGTGGATCTCCAGGTCGAGTTCGTCGCCTCCGAGTGGCCCTGCGGCACCCCCGACGAGGTGGAGCCCGGCGGGGGTGGGGCGCAGCAACAAGGGCGGGTCCGAACGCAGGACGTCGTAGCGGACCTCGCCCGGCCGGAGGCCGGGCGACGCCACGACGACTGCATGCGCTCGCATCGGGTCAGGCCGCGTGCTGGGTCCAGCCGGCGAGCCGGGAGCGAAGCCAACCCGCGATGCCGTCGACCCCGCCGGTCGAGGTGACCGCGGTGGCGATCACCGGTCCGTGGCGGCGCTCGGTCGCATCGGCGATCATCCGATCCACGTCGGCACCGACGTATGGCGCCAGGTCGGTCTTGTTGATGACGAGCAGGTCGGCGGTGGCCACGCCGGGGCCGCCCTTGCGGGGAATGTCGTCGCCGCCCGCCGTGTCGATCACGAAGATCTGATGGTCGACGAGCCCGCGACTGAAGATCGCGGTGAGGTTGTCGCCACCGCTCTCGACGATGGTCACGTCGACGTGGCCGAGCCGAGCTTCCAGCGTCTCGACGGCGTCGAGGTTGGCCGCGATGTCGTCCCGGATGGCGGTGTGCGGGCAGCAGCCGGTCTCCACGGCCACGATGCGCTCGGTCGGCAGGACGCCCTGGGCTCGCAGTGCCTCGGCGTCCTCGCTGGTGAAGATGTCGTTGGTGATCACTGCCAAGGAGAGTTCGCCGCCCAGCTCGCGGCACAGCGCAGCCACGAGGGACGTCTTGCCGCTGCCGACGGGACCCCCGATGCCGATCCGCAGCGGCCTGGTGCCGGGTGCGCCGGGAGCCGGTGCTTCCTCGTGGTCGTGGTGATGGTGTCCGGCTCCCATCGGAGCCTCCCTTCGTCGGATCGGTGTCAGGAACGGGCGGTCAGGACTGGAAGAGGCGGCCGTCGGCGAGCGCGTGCTCCTCGGCGGCGATCTCGGTGAGTGGCCCGGACCAGGCGGGCTGCGCCGCCCACGGCGCCGACGCTGAGGCCATTGCGGTGCGGACGATGTCGGCGCGCTGGGGGGCGGTGGCCAGCTGCCGGCGCTGGGCCTCGTAGGGGTCGAGCCCGTGGAGCCGAACGGCCGCGGTGGTCACGGTCGCCACCAGGTGATGGAGGTGGAGCGCGAGGCCCGATTCGACGTCGAGCCCGGCGCTGTGGAACGTGGCCGCGACCGCACACACCAGATGGGGCCCATCCGTGTGGGACGAAGCGGCGGCCTCCACCGCCGGGCCGGGCCAGATCCGGCGTGCCGCGCGGATCCACTGCCGCCCCAGCATGCGCGACACGTGGCGCAGGGCCGGGCTGACGATCCGGGCCTCGATCTCCGCGTCGGCCTCCGCCCAGTCGATCGACCCGTCGGCGATCCGCACACCGACAGCGGCCACGAGCGACGCCTCGGTGGAGCCGGTGGTGGCGAGGCGACCCCGGACGAAGGCGTCGAAGACGCCGGCGTCGGTCAGGTCGGCCAGCGCGGTGGCAGCCTCGAACCCGGCGGAGTGGGCGTGGCCGCCCGACGGGAACCGGCCGTCGGCGAGCGCCGCCGCCACGGCGAGATCGACGCTCGCCATCAGAACAGGAAGTAGCGCTGGGCCATGGGGAGTTCGTCGGCGGGGGCCTCTTCCATGACCTCACCATCGATTGTCACCGTGAACGTGTCCGGGTCGATCCGGATGTCGGGCGTGGCGGTGTTCTCCACCATGTCCACCTTGCCGACGCTGCGGGTGTTGCCGACCGGGACCAGTTGACGCTCCACGCGCGCGTCGATGCCCGCCTCGAGCGCAGCCTCGGCCACCCAGGCGATGCTCGTCTGAGCCGCCACCGTCGGGGCAGCCCCGAACATGGGGCGGGGCAGCACCGGCTGGGGCGTGGGGATGGACGCGTTGGCGTCGCCCATCTGTGCCCACGCGATCATCCCGCCCTTGATGACCGCGTGAGGCCGAACACCGAAGAACCGCGGGTCCCACAACACCAGGTCGGCGAGCTTGCCGGGCTCGACCGAGCCCACATCGGCCGCCATGCCGTGGGCGATGGCGGGGCAGATCGTGTACTTCGCCACGTACCGGCGGGCCCGGTTGTTGTCGGCCGCGCCGTCGCCCTCCAGCGCGCCGCGGCGACGTTTCATGACGTGCGCGGTCTGCCACGTCCGCATCACCACCTCGCCGATGCGGCCCATCGCCTGGGAGTCCGAGCCGATCATCGAGATGGCACCCATGTCGTGGAGGACGTCCTCGGCCGCGATGGTCGACGGTCGGATCCGGCTCTCGGCGAATGCCAGGTCCTCGGGCACCGCTGGGTTGAGGTGATGGCAGACCATCAGCATGTCGACGTGTTCGGCCACGGTGTTGACGGTGTGTGGCCGAGTGGGGTTGGTCGACGAGGGCAACACGTTCGGATGCGAGGCCACGGTCATGATGTCGGGGGCATGGCCGCCGCCCGCGCCTTCGGTGTGGAAGGTGTGGATCGAGCGGCCGGCGATCGCGGCGAGGGTGCTCTCCACGAACCCGGCCTCGTTCAACGTGTCGGTGTGGATGGCCACCTGGACGCCGGACGCATCCGCCACCCGCAGGCAGGTGTCGATGGCCGCCGGGGTCGTGCCCCAGTCCTCGTGGAGCTTGAAGCCCGCCGCCCCGCCGCGGAGCTGCTCCCACAGCGCCTCCTCCGAGGCGGTGTTCCCCTTGGCCAGCAGCGCGATGTTGACGGGCCAGTGATCGGTGGCCTCCAGCATCCGGGCCAGGTTCCAGGCGCCGGCGGTGACCGTCGTGGCCTTGGAGCCCTCGGACGGCCCGGTGCCCCCGCCGAGAATGGTGGTGATGCCGGTCGCCAGCGCGGTCTCGATGAGCTGGGGGCAGATGAGGTGGACGTGGCAGTCGATCGCGCCCGCCGTCAGGATCTTGCCGTTGCCGGCCATGATCTCGGTGCTGGGCCCGATCACCAGATCGGGATGGACGCCGTCGGTGGTGTCGGGGTTGCCCGCCCGACCAATGGCGACGATGCGGCCGTCTCGCACACCGATGTCGGCCTTGACGATGCCCCAGTGGTCGAGGATCACCGCCCCGGTGATCACCAGGTCGGGGGTGCCCTGGGCCCGAGTGGCGACGGACTGACCCATCGACTCGCGGATGACCTTGCCGCCGCCGAAGACGGCCTCGTCGCCACCGAAGCAGTCGTCGCGTTCGACCTCGATCAACAGGTCGGTGTCGGCGAGGCGGATGCGATCGCCTGCGGTGGGTCCGTAGAGCGCCCGGTAGCGGGAACGGGGGATCTCAGCCATCGAGTGGGCCTCCCACCTGTCCTCTGAGCCCGGGGATCACCCGGTTGCCACCGAAGGGCACCAGGTCCACGTCGGCCGAGATGCCCGGCTCGAACCGAACTGCAGTGCCCGCCGGGATGTCGAGGCGATGGCCGTGGGCGGCTGCCCGATCGAAGGCGAGCGCAGGGTTGCATTCGGCGAAGTGGTAGTGCGAGCCGACCTGGACGGGTCGATCGCCGGTGTTCTCGACGCGCAGCGTCAGGACCGGGCGACCGGCGTTGAGCACCAGGATGTCGTCGGGCCCGGTCACGTCGCCGGGGATCATGGTCGATCGGTCCGATCGCTTGCAGTTGGCACGGGCCCTCCTGCTTCGGTGTGGTTCGAGTTCATGGAATCGGCTGGTGCAGGGTCACCAGCTTCGTGCCGTCCGGGAACGTGGCCTCGATCTGGATGGCCTCGATGAGTTCGGGGACACCATCCATCACGTCCTCCCGGGTCAGGACGGCGCGGCCCGCCTCCATGAGATCGACCACGGTCCGGCCGTCGCGGGCGCCCTCGTACACCCACGCGGTCAGGATGGCGACCGCCTCGGGGTGGTTGAGCCGCAGACCCCGGTCGCGGCGGCGTTGGGCCACGTCGGCGGCCACGTGGACCAGCAGGCGGTCCTGTTCGTGCGGGCTGAGTTGCATCGGCGTTCCTCGGCGGTCCCGTCAGTCGAAGATCGAGGTGTCGAGTATCGCGTGGCACCCCACGGTGCCGTCCACGACCTGGGTGACGCCGAAGTCGACGGCCACCGAACACAGCGAGTAGGCGTCGTCGGTGCTCAGGCCGATCCGGTCGGTCAGCATCCACAACATCTGCTCGGCCGACATGCGCATCGCCTGGTCCAGGGTGTCGCCGAACCCGTGGGCGATCCAGCTCGTGCCGTGGACCATCACCGGCGAGGTCACCCCGAGATCGGGGACCGCGAAGACCTGGATCCTGGCGTTGATCGATGCCTCGATCGCCGTCCCGCAGATCTCCCCGTCACCCTGGGCGAAGTGTGGATCGCCGACGTAGAGCCCGCCGCCCTCGGCGAACACCGGGTAGGCCATCGCCGCGCCCGGCCCCAACCGCCAGTTGTCGACGTTGCCGCCGAACACACCCGGCGGGATCGAGCTGAGACGCTCGTCCCCCGGCGGCGCCACCCCCATCACCCCGAAGTGGGGGCGAACCGGCACCGACACCGGGACCGTGAACGGCGCCCGGTCGTCCGCCGCCGGATTCGAGACCACGCCCGGGATGTCGTACAGCTCCCGCTCGGTGAAGTCGTAGGCGTACACCGGTGACGCGGTGGATCCGAACCCGGCGTCGGCGGGGCCGTCGAGCTCGTAGATCGTGATGCGCTCCTTGCCCATGGTGTCGTACAGCAGGCCCCAGTTGGCGGCGCAGTTGGAGCCGTGCCGGAATCGGGGCTGCATGTCGAGGATGCGGACCAGGAGCGACCCGCCGACCGTGGCGCCCTCGACATGGATGGGCCCGGTCATGATGTGCACACCCGGGGTTCGGTCGGCCGGGTCGATGGCGTCCCAGATCGCCCTGACACCGTCGTCCATCATCAGGTCCGGGGCATCGCCCGAGTGGTGGGTGACCGCTTCGATGTCGATGACGGTGCCCGAGGGGACGGTCAACACCGGGGGCTCCGCCGCATCGAGGTAGCCCCAGTAGCAGGTGTCGGGTGAGGCCGGCAGCGAGACGGCCGCTCCCGGAGCGGCGGACAGCGCCGCCGTGACGGTCGGGGACAGCTCGAAATCGGCCATGGCGGCGCACGCTAGGCCGGGACTGTTTCCGCAGTGTGTCCGGCCCGTGATGGGGTGGTTTCGCCGAGCGGCATCCGGACGACATGGACCATCTCGATGGCGGCCTCGGCCGCGTCGGCGCCCTTGTTGCCGGCCTTGGTGCCGGATCGTTCGATGGCCTGCTCGATGGTGTCGGTGGTGAGGACGCCGAAGATGGCTGGGATGCCCGTGTCCAGGCCGACTCGCTGGAGGCCCGCTGCGCACTGGCCGGCGACATGGTCGAAGTGGGGGGTCGCACCACGGATGACCGCACCGAGGGCGATCACGGCGTCCACTCGACCGGTCGCCGCGACCGCTGCGCAGGCGGCTGGGATCTCGTAGGCGCCGGGGACCCAGACCAGGTCGATGGCATCGTCCGCCACGCCCAGGCGGAGCAGGCGCTCGCGGGCACCGTCGATCAGCGCGCGGCTGATCATGTCGTTGAAGCGGCCCGCGACGATCGCGATGTGCATGCCGGTTCCGTCGAGGGGGGTGTGGTGTTCGTTCATGCGGTCTCCAGTTGATGGCTCTGCGGGGTGAGTGCGCTGGGGTCGAAGGTGTGGTCCATGCGGTCGCGTTTGGTGGCGAGGTAGTCCGCGTTCTCGGCGGTGACGGCGCCGAGCAGTGGTACGTCGCTGACGACGTCCACGCCCGCCTCCGTGAGCGCGGCGCGCTTGGCGGGGTTGTTGGTCAGGAGGTGGATGCGGGCGATGCCGAGGTGGGCGAGCATCGCCGCCGCGGCGCCGTAGTCACGAGCGTCGGCGGGCAGGCCCTGTGCCAGGTTCGCGTCGACCGTGTCGAGCCCGTCGTCCTGGAGTGCGTAGGCACGAAGCTTACGGTCCAGGCCGATGCCGCGTCCCTCGTGGTCGCGGAGATACAACAGCACGCCGCGGCCGCGCTCACCGATCGCCTCGAGGGATCGGTGGAGCTGGCTGCCGCAGTCGCAGCGGGTCGACCCCAGCACGTCGCCGGTCAGGCACTCGGAATGCACCCGGACCAGCGGGGTGCCCTGGGTCGGGTCGCCGAGGACGTAGGCGACGTGGTCGACGCTGCTCAGACGGTCTCGGTACGCGTGGGCGACGAACTCGCCGTGCGTGGTGGGGATGCGCCCCGCGCCGCCGTGGGTGACCCGGTCCGCGCCCGTGCGTCGGAGGTGGTCGGCGAGGTCCGCGATGCTCACCAGTGGCAGGCCGTGGTCGGTCGCGAAGGCCCGCAGGCGGGGGAGTCGGGCCATCGAGCCGTCGTCGTCGACGATCTCGCAGAGGATCCCCGCCGGAGCCCTGCCGGCGACATGGGCCAGGTCGACGGCGGCTTCGGTGTGACCGGGGCGTTCGAGCACCCCACCGTCGCGTGCGCGCAGTGGGAAGACGTGGCCTGGGCGAGCGAGCTCAGCGGCGGTCGTCTCGGCTGCCGCGAGCAGGCGGCAGGTGGTGGTGCGGTCGGCCGCCGAGATGCCGGTCGTGGTGCCGGCGACCGCGTCGACGGTCACGGTGAACGCCGTCCCCATGGCATCCCCGTTCGCCTCCACCATCGGAGGCAGGGCGAGCGCATCCGCGCGCTCGCCGGTGATCGCGCAACAGACCACCCCGCTGCTGTGCCGCACCAGGAACGCCATCTGTTCGGTGGTGATGGCATCGGCAGCGATGATGAGGTCGCCCTCGTTCTCCCGGTTCTCGTCGTCGACCACCACGACGAACCCGCCGCGGGCGATCGCCTCGATCGCGTCCTCGATGGGGTCCAGCTCGATGTGTTCCGGCTCGCTGTGGAGGTTCATCGGGCACCTCCGTCGGCGATCGCGGCTTGCGCCTGACGTTCGACGTACTTGGCGATCACGTCGAGCTCGAGGTTCACGGGAGCGCCGGGGTCGAGTGTCCCGAGCGTGGTGACGGCCAGGGTGTGGGGGATGACCGCGATCGTGAAGCTCCCGGGGTCGACGTCGGCGACCGTGAGGCTGATGCCGTCCACGGCGATCGATCCCTTCAGACAGACGTACCGCTCGGCATCGGCGTCGAGTTCGAATCGCAGTCGTTGGGACCCGTCCGGTTCGGGGGCCCGGTCGAGAAGGCGGGACGTCGCGTCCACGTGACCCTGCACCATGTGGCCGCCGAGGCGACCGTCGACACGCAGCGGGCGCTCGAGGTTCACGCGGTCCCCGACTCCGAGGCGGCCGAGTGCGGTGCGCTCGATGGTCTCGGGTACGGCGTCGGCGGCCCACCAGCCGTCGCCGTGGTCGACCACGGTCAGGCAGCAGCCGTTGACCGCGATGGATGCGCCGCGCGCGACATCGCCGAGCACGGTGTCCGCCTCGGTGACGATGCGGATGGCGCTTCCGCCGCTGGGGTCGACGGATCTGATCCGGCCCAGTTCTTCGATGATGCCCGTGAACACGTTGGTCCTCTCCGGTGGATTGGCTCGGGAGCGGACGCGCGGCGTCGGGCACCACGGTCGGGCCGTTCTCCGGGAACGGCGAAGCAGGACCGGCGCGGGCGAGCCCGCGTGCGATCCGACCGTGGCGGTCGATTCCTCTCCCATCCGGACTGTGACCGTCGGCCCTGGATTCTCACCAGGTCAGCAGGGCGGGTCCGAGGACCTGCCGAGCTCGCGGGCTCGTCGACATCGGAACGGGTCCGTGTCGCATTGCCGCCGGTTGGGACTTCCACCCAACTCCCGAGGAATGTCTTCAGTTGTGGCCCGGCCGGTGCCGGGTCCGGTGCGCAGGTGGCACCGACCTCGAACGGTACGGCATCGGCGCGGGACCGCAAAGGCGTATGG
The DNA here is from genome assembly GCA_965262315.1 of Acidimicrobiales bacterium. Lineage (GTDB taxonomy): Bacteria > Actinomycetota > Acidimicrobiia > Acidimicrobiales > UBA8592 > JBCCFK01. The sequence continues at coordinate 37,517 of CBDHFJ010000159.1, read as the reverse complement.
GCATCGACTGCTGTCCGGCCCAGGTGATCGTTAGGATCGTGAGCGGCGGTCGAAACGGAATCGCCTGATGCCGCAAGGGGTTTCCTGGCAATGCCTTCACCAGTGCTCGCAACGCTCGGGTCGATTCCGAGCCCCGGCGGCGGTTCGATCGAACTGGGGCCGCTGACCTTCCGTGCCTACGGCCTCATGATCGCCCTGGGTGTGTTGGCCGCGGTCTGGCTGGCGGGGAAGCGGTTCGGCCAGCGCGGACTCAACCCGGACCACGCGACCGGGCTCGCGATGTGGGCCGTACCGGCGGGCCTCGTCGGTGCTCGGCTGTACCACGTGATCACGGACTGGCGGTCGTTCGAGGGCCGCTGGGGCGACGCGTTCAAGATCTGGGAAGGCGGTCTCGGCATCCTCGGCGGGGTCATCGCGGGAGCGTTCGCCGGCTATGCCTACTTCCGTCGGCACAACATCGACGTGGGGACGGGGTTCGACATCGTGGCTCCCGCGCTCCCGCTGGCCCAGGCGATCGGGCGTTGGGGCAACTGGTTCAATCAGGAACTGTTCGGCCGCCCCACCGACCTGCCCTGGGCGCTCGAGATCGATGCCGAGCATCGGCCGGCCGAGTACCTCGGCGACGAGACGTTCCATCCCACGTTCCTGTACGAGTCGATCTGGAACCTGCTGTTGGTCGTGGTGCTCCTGCGTCTCGACGTCCTCCGTCGACTCCGTCCCTGGGGGCTGTTCTTCACGTACCTGGCGGGGTACAGCGTCGGGCGCCTGTGGATCGAGGCCATCCGGATCGACACCGCCAGCGAGATCGCCGGGCTGAGGGTCAACCTGTGGGTGTTCGGTCTGTTGCTGATCGGCAGCGTGGTCATGGTGCTGCGCCTGCGGCGCCGCGACGGTGACGTCGACACCTTCGACGACCTCGCCGACGCCACCTCCGAGCTCGACGACGACACCGAGGTGGAGGACGACACCGAGGTCGACGAGGACGCGGGTCCCGACGAGGACGCGGCGATCGACCTCGCGGCCGACGAGCCCGCGGAGGCCGAGTAGGGCTCCGTTCGGCATCGGCGCTCCCGGTGCCTGTACCGTCGAAGCCCGTGGATGTGGAACCCTCGGGCAGCGCCTACCAGCATCGGGTCCTCCGGTCGTTCGCGTTCATCGACCTGAGCGGGTTCACCCGGTTCACCGACTCCGAGGGCGACGACGCAGCCGTCGGCGTCCTCATGGAGTTCCGCCAGCGGGTCCGCGAGATCGCCGCCCGTCGGGGCGTCCGCATCGCCAAGTGGCTGGGCGACGGAGCCATGCTGGTCGCCGTCGAGGCCGAGCCGTTGACGGAGGCGATCGTCGACATGGAGCACGCGTTCGAGGATCAGCCCCTGGCGTTGCGAGCCGGCCTGTCCTCCGGGCCGGTGATCCTGTTCGAGGGGGACGACTACATCGGTCGGGCGGTGAACCTGGCCGCTCGGCTCTGCAGCCTGGCCGACCCGGGCGAGGTCATCGCCCCGAAGGCGATGATCTCCACGCTCATGGTGAACACCGTCGCCACGTCGATCGGTGCCCAGGAGGTGCAGGGATTCGCCGATCCGGTCGAACTGGTGCGCCTCGACAGCCGCGACTCGCTGTGAGCCGGTGAGCGTCGACGACGACCGGGGCGTCTCCACCGACTTCGATCGGGCGGTGGCCGAGGTGCTCGACCGCCTCGGCGAAGGCGACATCGTGACCTACGGCGAGGTCGCGTCCGAAGCGGGCTACCCCGGAGCGGCCCGCGCCGTCGGCTCCTTTCTCCGCCGGACGAGCGGCTTCTGCTGGTGGCGGGTCGTGGCCTCGAACGGCCGGCTGGTCCCGGGCCTCGAGGTCGACCACGCGCGGCGCCTGCGGGCCGAGGGCGTGGACGTGGCCGACGGTCGCGTCCGCATGCGGTGACCGGGCCCGGAGCCGGCCACCGGTCCTTCGATCGTGGAGCGCCGAGGGCCATGAACGGCGGGACGAGCACGCGCGGTGCGCTTCGCTGTGCGAGTCGACGAGCCGGCGATGAGGCGGCAATGAGCTGGCAATGAGCTGGCAATGAGAAGGACAACGCCTTTCAACCACTATCCTTGTGTCCGGCGCGTCGCCCGGTGCCTCTGAACCCCCCCAGCCGGCGACCTTCCCGTGCGCCCTGATCCGCAGCGAGATTCGTGACTTCTTCCCCCGCAACCTGGTCCCAACTCGGTGTCGACGACGATCTCGTCGAGAACCTCGTCAGTCGAGGTATCACCGCTCCCTTCCCTGTCCAAGAGCTCACCATCCCCGATGCCCTCGGGGGCGCCGACGTGTGCGGCAAGGCCAAGACGGGCTCCGGCAAGACGTTCGCCTTCGGCATTCCGATGGTGCAGCGCCTGCCTGCCGATCCCGACAAGCACACCACCCTGGCGTTGGCCCTCGTGCCCACCCGAGAGCTGTGTGTGCAGGTCTGTGAGGAGTTGACGCCGCTGGCAGAGGCCCGTGGCCAGACGATGCTCGCCATCTACGGCGGCGCCAACATGGACAAGCAGATCGAGGCCCTCAAGCGCGGTGTCGACATCGTGGTCGCCACACCCGGCCGCATGATCGACCTGCTCGAGCGGGGCGAGGCCGATGTCCGCGACCTCCAGATGGTCGTGATCGACGAGGCCGACCGCATGGCCGACATGGGGTTCCTGCCCCAGGTCGAGTGGATCCTGCGCAAGGCCGAGGGCACGCACCAGACCCTGCTCTTCTCGGCCACGCTCGACGGCGTCGTCAACAGCCTGATCCAGCGCTATCAGACCGACCCGGTGATGCACGAGGTCGAGTCCGAGGAGATCACTGTCGAGAACATGGTGCATCGCTTCCTCCACGTCCATCAGATGGACAAGGTGAAGGTGGCGGCCGCCATCGCCCGCTCCGCCGACAAGGTGCTGATGTTCTCGAACACCAAGGCCGGCTGTGATCGCCTCGTTCGCAAGCTGGGCGACGAGGGCGTACGCGCCCAGGCGATTCACGGCGACCTGCGCCAGAACATGCGCGAGCGGGCCCTCGAGCGGTTCGCCGACGGGCGGCTCCCGGTCCTGGTGGCCACTGACGTGGCGGCCCGCGGCATTCACGTCGACGACGTGCAGGTGGTCGTCCACTTCGATCCGCCGCCCGAGCACAAGACCTACCTGCATCGGTCTGGCCGCACCGCCCGTGCCGGCACCGACGGTCTCGTCGTGACGCTCGCGCTGTGGAACGAGGAGCTCGAGGTCAAGCGCATCCAGAAGCGGATCGGCCTCGACCTGCCGATGGTCGAGATGTTCTCGAATGACCCGCGGCTCGAGGATCTCGCCGGATGGGACCCCACCGAGGTCTGACCAGGGGCGTGCGTCCGAGACGTCGAGCGCCGCGGGGTACCCTCGCGGCGTGACCGCCGTCAGCGCCGCCGCTTCGCTCCGAGGCCGGGACCAGATGCTGGCGTGGGCCTGGGCCCCGTTCGCTGCGGTGGCCGTGCTGTTGCCCGACGGGGCCATCCGGTGGTTCGCACTGGCGGTGTTGCTGCTGTCGTTGGCGCATCAGCCGGTGACCCTGGGCCTCGTCTATGCCGATCCCGAGAAGCGGCGCGCCCGGCCGCGCTTGTTCCTGTGGGCGCCCGTGGTGCTGTGCGTCGCGATCCTGGTGGGCCTGTCGATCAGCTTCATGCTGGTCGCGGCCATCGGGGGCCTGTGGAACACCGAGCACACGCTGATGCAGCGCTACGGCTTGGTGCGCATCCACCGGAGGCGAGCCGGTGACGACACGCCTGGCTCGCTCGACCTGTGGCTCCTGGTGTCCTGGCTGTTCCTGGTGTTGGCCTGGGCGGTGCGGGACCCGAGCACGCCCGACCACATCGAGACGTTGGGACTGGGCACCGCCAACCAGCGCAGTCTCCAGCTCCTCGTCGACATCCGGCCGTTCGCCACGGTGCTCGTGGTGGCCGCCGCCGGCATGGCTGCCTGGTCGACCTGGCGGTGGATCGGCAACGAGCGCGCCCGGGGCTTCCGCGGCGGCGCAGGCGTGTACACCTACGTGGGAGCCACGGCGGCGCTCTTCGCCGTGGCGGCCGTGCACCCGATCGCCGGGCTGCTGGCCTGGGTCGGGTCCCATGCGGTCGAGTATTTCCTGATCGTCGACGAGACCCTCGCCCGGCGCCCGGTGGAGACCGCGTCGCCGTCGGTCCTGGACCGAGCCAGCGTCACCCGACGCACTGCCGTCGGGTTCATCACCGCCACGTCGGTGGCGGGCGCCGCGGTGGTGCTGGCCGCCCAGTTCCTCGCGCCCCTCACGGTGTACGGGGTGGTCTTCTTCGGGATGGGCGGCCTCCACATCCTCTACGACGGCGTGATCTGGAAGCTGCGGCGGCCCGAGGTCGCGCGCTCGCTCGCAATCGACGTTCCGGCAGCCGAGGTGGCGCGCTGAGCGGCCTTCGAGACGAGCTGGCGGTCTGGGTCGACGAGGCGGTCGCCGCCGGGCACCCCCCGGGCGACATCGTGGCCGCGGTCGTCGGGGGCCTCCCCCGGCGGAGCGGGCCGGATGCTGCTGTCGGGTCGCCGCCCCTGTCCTGCACGGCCGCCGAACTGGGCTGGATCCACGAGCGGGCGTTGGATCACGAGCGACGTCACCGTGACGGTGTGCACTACACCCCTGGCGCGGTCGCCCGACGGCTCGTGGCGTTGGCCATCGGAGACGATGCGAATGCCCGGGTCTGTGACCCGTCGGTGGGCGGCGGGTCGTTCCTGCTCGCTGCAGCGGACCATCTGACCGACCTCGGGGTCGATCCGGCGGAAGTGGTGGAGGAGCGGCTCTTCGGGATCGACATCGACCCGACCGCAGTGGTGGTCGCCAATGAGGCACTCGCCCGGTGGGCTGCCGAACGCGGCGCGGCGGCCAGGCCGGGGGCGGGCCATCTGATCGCCGCCGACACCCTGGACGTCGGCGTCCACGCGTTCGCCGACACCGGGGTCGAGGCCTTCGACGCGGTGGTGGGCAACCCGCCGTTCCAGAACCAGCTCGGACGGGGAACGGCCAGGTCGGCGGGCGTCGGTGCCGACCTCCGCGAGCGGTGGGGCGTGCGCGCCGGGCCGTATGCGGACACCGCGGCGTGGTTCCTGCTCGCCGGTCTGGAACTGGCGGCGCCGGATGGTCGCATCGTCCTCGTCCAGCCGCAGTCGGTGCTCGCTGCCGCGGACGTGGAGCCGATCCGACGGGCGTTGGGCGACGGAGCCGTCCTCGACGGCGTGTGGTGGGGAGGCACGGGGGTGTTCGCGGCCGACGTGGCGGTCTGCGCACCGGTGCTGCGGCGCGCAGACGGGAGGTCGTCCGGCCCGACACCGACAGAGGTCCGACGTTGGTCCGGGCCGGAGCTGGCGCCGACCACATCGGTCGCAGCGCCGACCGCCGCCACCTGGGCGCCCGTGGTGGCCGAGTTCGTGGGTGCACCTGCGGTGTCGCCGCTGGTCCGGGGCCGCATCGCCGACATCGCCACGGCGACCGCCGGATTCCGCGACGAGTACTACGCCATGACCGCGCACCTCCGTGACGACCCCGCGCCCTCGGCCGACCCTCGTCTGCTCACCGTCGGCATGATCGACACCCTCCACGACCGGTGGGGCACCGCGGACTTCCGCGTGGCGAAGAAGCGGTGGCGGGCGCCGAGGGTGGACCTCGCCGCCCTCCGAGCCGCCGATCCCCGGATCGCCGGCTGGCTGGACCAACGGCTGCACCCCAAGGTCCTGGTGGCCACCCAGACCAAGGTCATCGAGGCCGTCGTGGATGACACGGGCGATGTCGCCCCGTGCACCCCGGTGGTGGCGGTCACGGCGCCCCCCGACCGGCTGTGGCACGTGGAGGAAACAGCGCAGGCGCTGCGCTCGGAGTTGGCCGAGGTGGAAGGCGCCGCGGGCGCTTTGCGGGCTGAAGTGTCCGGGCTGGAGCGCTTCTCCAGCGAACTGCGCGTCGCCGCGAATGCGGTGATCGACCGTGTGCGCGCGGCCGCCGGCGTTGAGACGGCTCTCGGCGCGGCGATCGGCGACGATCTGGAAGCGGGCGAGCTGGCGAATAATGAGCTTGACGACGGCGTCGTCGGGTGGACGCCGCTCCCCGAATATGAACATGCGCCGGCATTGCCTATGGGCGCGGAGCCGCTCTCGCAATTCGTCGAGGCCCCGCCCGCCCTGGCGCGGCGGTTGAGCCAAACTGGCTTGGTCGATCGGCTGATGGGACCGCGCCTTCAGTCGCATCTCCAGCCAGGGCAACGCCTGGTGAGCCGCGAGGGTGATCTGTGGCGCTGGGACGGTTACGCCGCCGCCGCCGGCGCGGCCCCCAGCGGCGCGGCTCTGCGTTTGGAGCGTCTGAATGCGCTCGACGAGGCGCGCACGCGGTTGGAGCACGCCGCAGCCGCCGCCGAGCAGGTGAAAGCGCGCTATGACGCCGCCGCCGCACAGGCGGAGGAGACGCGTCGCCGGCATGAGGCGGCGGAACAGGCGCGCAAGGCTGCTGATCGGCGAGCGACCGAAGCTGAGACCGCTTCCGGCAAGTCGAGCGCCGAAGCCGCCGCGTTGGCCGGGCGCATTCAATCCGCGGAAGATCTGCTGGCCGCCCGTAAGCGCGACGCCGCCGCCGCCGAGACAGCCCGCGCCGAAGCCGCAGCCGAGCTCGAGGTGTTCGAAGCGGCTGCGGCCCAGGGCGATGACGCCGAAGGCGCGCTGAACGCCGCGCGCTCCGCTGTGGAGCAAGCGCGCTCCGCATTGATCGCCGCAAAGAGCGCCCGTGAAGGTCTGGAGCGTCGCCGTGTCGCCCAGGCCGAGCGTAAGACTGCGCTGGAGCGTGATCAGGCGGATTGGCAACGTCGGCTGGACGCCGCGGCGGAACAAGTCGAAGCCTTGGCGGAGCGCCAGGAAGAAGCGGCAATGGAGCTGGAGTCGGCCGAGGCCGCTCCGCTGGAGATCGAAGAGCGCCGCGCCGAGCTGGGGCAACAGGCCGAAGAGGCGCAGAACCGCTTGGCTGGCGCTGTAGACGCGTTGGCGAAGGTCGAAGCCGAGCTGAAAGAGGTCTCTCAGGCCGAAAAAGCGGCCGCAACCCTGCTTGCCGAGGCGCGTGAAGGTCGGGCTCGGTTGGAGGCGCGGGCGGAAGCGTCCGAAATCCGCGCCAAAGAGCTTTCGGCCGAGTTTGCAGGAAGTCGCGGGCTGCGCGCCAGATCAGTTTCTTGAGAATTTCAAGATCGACCCGGAGCATCTGCCGACGGTCAAGGATCTGGAGCGCTCCATCGGCGAACTTAAGCGCAAGCGGGACGCGCTTGGCGCGGTGAACCTGCGTGCGGATCAAGAGCTCCAGGAAGTGTCCGGCGAGCGCGAAGGCCTCGCCCAGGAGCGGGACGACCTCTCCACTGCGATCGCGAAGCTCCGCCAGGGTGTAGCGGCGCTGAATAAGGAAGGCCGTGAGCGGCTGATGGCCGCCTTCGAAGAGGTCAACCGGAATTTCGAACTGCTGTTCAGCCGGCTCTTCCGCGGCGGCACGGCGCGGCTTGGGCTGATCGAGTCGGATGATCCCCTTGAGGCTGGGCTTGATATCTTCTGTGAACCTCCAGGCAAGCGCCTGTCCTCGCTGTCGCTCCTGTCCGGCGGCGAGCAGACCCTGTCGGCGATGGCGCTGATCTTCGCGGTGTTCATGGTCAACCCGGCCCCGATCTGCGTGCTCGACGAGGTCGACGCCCCGCTCGACGACGCCAATGTCGGCCGTTTCTGCGATCTTCTCGACGAGATGACCCGCCGGACCAAGACGCGCTTTCTGATTATCACTCACCATGCGGTGTCCATGAGCCGAATGGACCGCCTGTTCGGCGTGACTATGGTGGAGCCAGGCGTCAGTCAGCTGGTGTCAGTTGATCTGGAGACCGCAGTTGAGATGGTGGATGCGACGGCGGCTTAACTGCGCCGTCGGTCCATAAGTACAAATTGATAGCGCACGCTCTTCTCTGCTGAACAAATCGCTATTTCGCGCGGTTGTTTGATAAAGAGTTCTGATGATCTCGACTTCTGGCGCGTCTCAGCCGTCGTAAAACCGCACCTCTCCAGCAACATTGTCGGCAGCACCCAAGCTGGAAGAGGCGGGCAAGATCCCGTTGGCGATGGGGCAGCAGCCCTGGCAGTCAAACGGCGCCTTTGGCGTGATGGCGATTGCGATTGCGGGCATCGATGCCTGGTCGGCAGTGACGATCGAGAAGAACCCCGAAGTGGCGGGTGGGCCGGAATACGCCAAAGTGTTCCAGGCAGCAGCCGATGCGCGGGCCTTTGCAGCCAAGTCGAACGTGCAGGATTGGAACCAGGCGACAAACATGGTCATCACAGGCAAAGCCGGTGGACAGATCATGGGTGACTGGGCGCAGGGGGAATTCCAGGTTGCGGGTCAAGTTGCGGGCCAAGACTATTCCTGCTTGCCGGGCCTGGGCGTGAACAAGATCATCTCAACCGGGGGTGATGCCTTCTATTTCCCCAAACAGGATGATCCTGAAATCGAAAAGGCTCAAAAGGAACTTGCCGCCTTGCTGCTGAGCCCGGAAGTGCAGGTGGCCTTCAATCTCAAGAAGGGGTCTTTGCCTGTGCGTGGGGATGTTGATCTTGCTGCTGCGAATGACTGCATGAAGCAGGGGCTTGAGATCCTCGCATCCGGTTCAATTCTGCCAGATGGGAACCAGACCCTTTCGCCGGACACGCAAAGCCAGATTGAAGATCTGATGGTCGAGTTCTGGAATGATCCGTCCTATTCGGCCGAAGACGCGCAAGCGCGGTACGCCGAAATCATCGCGGACGCGGACTAAAGCGTCCTGAGGGTTTGGCTGGGGCGACCTGGCCAAACCCCTGATCCAGGGGTGGGTTCATGACAATCACGAGCGAGAGCACGGACAGGTTACCTGTGGCCAAGCGCCCCTTGGGCCTGTTCCGGAACCTGACGGCCAAGATCGCGATGATCCCGATGATCGCGACGGCCGTGGTCATCTTCGTGGGCTGCACGATCTGGACGATCTACCATTCTTTCACCAAATCCCGGCTCTTGCCTGCGCCTGACAAGTGGGTAGGGCTGGATCAATACGAACGGCTTTGGGGCACACGGCGCTGGCTGGTCTCAATCGAGAACCTTGCCATCTACGGCCTGTGTTCGCTGGTCCTGAGCCTTGTGATCGGCTTCTTTCTGGCCACGCTTCTGGACCGCAAGATCCGGGGGGAGGACGTCTTTCGCACGATCTTCCTCTACCCGTTTGCACTCAGCTTCATCGTCACGGGTCTGGCCTGGCAATGGATCCTGAACCCGGATTTCGGCATCCAGTCCGTTGTGCAATCCCTTGGGCTGGGAGAGGCTTCGCCTTCGACCCACTTGAACACGTCAGCAGATCGCCATATACGGCATCCTGATCGCCGGCCTCTGGCAGGGCTCGGGCTTCATCATGGTGATCATGCTCGCCGGCCTGCGCGGCATTGACGAGGAAATCTGGAAAGCTGCCCGGGTCGACGGCATCCCCACCTGGAAAACCTATATCTTCATCATCATCCCAATGATGCGCCCCCGTCTTTGTCACTGCGCTTTGGTCCTCATCGCCAGCGGCATCATCAAGGTCTACGACCTTGTTGTCGCTCAAACCTCCGGCGGCCCCGGAATCGCGACCGAGGTCCCTGCCAAATATGTGATCGAAAAAATGTTCCAGGCCCAGAACCTTGGGGCAGGGCTTTGCAGCATCCACAATGATGCTGATCTCGGTCCTCGTGGTTCTCATTCCCATGGGCCTACCTCGAATTCGGAGGCAAGCGCCGTGGGTAACACATCGCAAGACAGCCACCGATCCCCGAATTCACTTTGCGCAGCGCGGCCTCTGGCCCGCGCGGGCCCAAACCCAAGCCGCCGCCTCTCGCCCACGAATATCATGCTTTACGGCACGCTATTTGCTGGTCTCGATCTACTACCTGCTGCCGCTTTACGTGATGATCGTGACCTCCCTGAAGGGAATGCCGGAAATCCGTCTCGGGCAACGTCTTTTCGCCCCACCCGTCGAGAGTCACCTTCCAACCTTGGGTCAAGGCCTGGGCCGAAGCTTGCACCGGTATCAACTGCGACGGCCTGAGCGCGCGGTTTCTGGAATTCGATCGCAGATCCTCGATGCCCAAGCGTCGCGGTTTCCATCGCGATTGCCTCAATCTCTGGCTATGCCCTTGCCAACTGGCGCTTCAAAGGGTCCGAGACTTTTTTCACGATCCTTATCTTCGGCGCCTTCATCCCCTATCAGGTGATGATCTACCCCATCGTCATCATCCTGCGCGAAGTGGGCCAGAGGTCATTGGCATTCAGCCTCATGGGCATCAATCTGGGGCCTCGTCATCGTCCATACGATCTTTGGCATGCCCATCCTGACCCTGCTTTGTTCGGCAACTACTTCACCTCCGTCCCCGAAGAGCTTTTCAAGGCCGCCCGCGTCGATGGTGCCGGGTTCTGGGGCATCTTTCTTCAAGATCATGGTGCCCATGTCCCTGCCCATTTTCGTCGTCGCCCTGATCCTGCAGGTCACCGGCATCTGGAACGATTTCCTTTTCGGCGTGATCTACACGAAACCCGAAACCTACCCCATGACCGTCCAGCTCAATAACATCGTCAACTCGGTGCAGGGCGTGAAGGAATACAACGTCAACATGGCCGCAACCCTGCTGACAGGGCTGGTGCCGCTGGTGATCTATTTCGTCTCGGGCAAGCTTTTCGTGCGCGGGATTGCAGCGGGGGCGGTCAAGGGATGAGGCGCGTTTTTCTGCAGCAAGAGGCAACGTTCCTGCAGCGACGTGCGATGTTCAGCCCTGCGCTTCGGTGGTCCAGCGGGGAGGCCCCGGCACAGGGGCCGGGGCGCGATGGCGGTGTGGCAAGCGGGGGGCGCGCAACATGCAGCATCACGAGATAACAGAGGCCGCGATGTCAGAGACAAGCATCTCCATCCGTGATCTAAAGCTGAGTTTCGGCGCGGTCGAGGTCTTGCGTGACCTCAATCTGGACATCGCGCAGGGTGAGTTTCTGGTCCTTCTGGGCTCATCGGGTTGCGGCAAGTCCACGCTGCTCAATTGTATCGCAGGGCTTTTGGACATCACCGATGGGCAGATCTTTATCGGTGGGCGCAATGTGACCTGGGAAGAACCGTCGGATCGCGGCATCGGGATGGTCTTTCAGTCCTACGCGCTTTACCCACAGATGAGCGTTGAGGGGAACCTGTCGTTTGGTCTCAAAAATGCAGGGCTGCCCAAGGCTGAGATCGCGGATCGTGTGGCGCGTGCGGCCAAAACGCTCCAGATCGAACCCCTGCTCAAGCGCAAACCAGCTGCGTTGTCCGGGGGGCAGCGCCAGCGCGTGGCCATCGGGCGGGCCTTGGTGCGGGACGTGGATGTGTTCCTGTTTGAGAGCCGCTTTCAAACCTTGATGCCAAGCTTCGGGCCGACTTGCGGGTTGAGATCAAGGAACTGCACCAGACCCTTGGCAACACGATGATCTACGTGACCCATGACCAGATTGAGGCGATGACGCTTGCCGACCGCATTGCGATCATGAAGGGCGGAAACATCCTGCAATTGGCCAGCCCCAAAGAGATCTACAACCGCCCGGCAAACAAGTATGTGGCCGAATTCATCGGCTCGCCGACGATGAACTTCTTTGAGGGCGAGATTGATGGAAACCGCTTCCAAACGGGCGATGCGGCGTTCGATATGGAAGGCTATTCATGGCAAGGTGCAGCAACCAACGGTCCCGCATGGTTGGGGATCCGACCTGAGCATATTTCTTACGGACCGGAAGCCTCCACACGCCAGATCCGCTTGCAGGCGCAGGTGGCCTTCGTGGAACCCTTGGGCTCGGACACACTGGTCCGGGTAACTGCAATGGGGCGCAACCTTTGGATTCGCATGGACGGGCAGGCGGATGTCTCCAACGGAGACGCCTTGCTGATTGGCTTTGATGCAGCCCTTGTGAACCTTTTTGACAAAAGCAGCGAAGCGCGGATTTAGCGCCTGACACGAGGATTTCGCTTATGGACGTCTCTTATCAACTCTATTCTTCGCGTGATGGCGGCCCCTGGGCTGACACGTTCCGGATGCTCGCTCAGACAGGCTACACGCAAGTCGAAGGTTTCGGCGGTGTTTACGAAGACGTCGGCGCAACCAGGGCGCTGTTGGATGAAACCGGGCTGAGCATGCCCTCGGGGCATTTCTTCCCGCTTGGGGCGCTGGAGGGGGATTTCGACAGCTCTCTGCAAGCGGCGCGCACATTGGGGATGGAGCGCCTGTACTGCCCAGCCCCGGAAGATGACCTGCGCAATGGGGGCGATGCGGCCGACTGGATCGCGCTGGCGCAGCGGATGGAGGCGGTTGCCAAGCGCGTGCAAGACGCGGGCCTGCGCTTTGGCTGGCACAACCACCATTGGGAGTTCATGCCACTCCTGCCTCGGCGGAGAGATCGCCATGGAGCTGATCTTGGAACATGCGCCATCAATTGAGTGGGAGGCTGGATATCGCCTGGATCGTGCAAAGGCGGAGGCAGACCCGCTGGATTGGATCAAGCCCGACATAGGAAGCCGAATGACGACCGCCCATGTCAAGGACATCGCGCCAGACGGTGACTGTGCGAAGATGAAGACGGTTGGGCCGATGTGGGCCAAGGCACTTTGGATTGGCCTGCGATAAGGTCTGACGGCAGCCTTGCGCGGCGCAGGAACGTGGATTTGTTTGTGATGGAACATGACAAGCCATCGGATGCGACACGCTTTGCGCAGCGGTCCATCGCGGCGTTCACCCAACGTATTAAGGATCAGTATCATGGGTGACACTTTAGGGATCGGCGTGATCGGTTGCGGCAACATTTCTCAGCCGCATACATGCGCCTTGCACCGATTGTTCAACGGGATCGAGATGCGCGCCTGCGCGGATCTTGATCACGGAGCGCGGCCAAGCGCGCGTGCTGAAGAATTTGGCCTGCGCGCCGAAAGTCGGTCGAAGATTTGTTGGGCGGCTGACGACATTGACATCGTTGTGAACCTGACGGTTCCCAATGCGCATTTTGCAGGTCTCCAAACAAATTTGCTGGCCGCTGGCAAGCATGTCTATTCGGAAAAACCTTTTGTGCTGAACCTCTGCGGAAGGCCAGGCATTTGAAACAGCGCGCGGCCGCGGCTGGTTTGCGTGTGGGGTCTGCCCCAGACACGTTTTTGGGCGGTGCGCATCAGCTTCGCGCGGCATTTGGTGGATGCCAGACGCGGTTGGGCAAGTATCACCTCGGGCACGTGCTTTCGTGCAAAGCCCAGGTATGGAAATGTGGCATCCCAACCCAGACTTTTTCTTTAAGCCTGGCGGCGGCCCGATCCTTGGATTTGGGACCCTATTACATCTCAAACCTGGTGCAACTTTTGGGCCCGGTCGCACGGGTGACGGCGATGTCGTCCATGCGCGTTCGGGACGAACGCACTGATCACCTCAGAGCCGCGCCATGGGGAAAAGATCAAAGTGGAAACGCCCACCAACGAGTGCATGCGGTGATGCAATTCGCAGTCGGGCGCGCAGATCACCTATGTGCGCGAGTTGGGATGTGTGGCAGCATGGCCATGCCAACATGGAGCTTTACGGTCTGGAAGGCACCCTGCATGTGCCCGATCCGAATTTCTTTGGCGGTGAGGTGCGCATGACGGCGCGCGATCAGTTCACCTCGCTTGGCACAGCTTGGCATCACCCGTTCAGCGTGGCCAATGATGGCGGTCGGGCAAATTACCGCGCGGCGGGGCTTGCGGATATGGCACAGGCCATCATGGGGGGGCGGGCGCATCGCTGTTCGCTTGATTTCGCGCTGCATGTGGTGGACGTGATGACATCGATCCTTATCGCGGGCGAAGAGAAGCGCGTGATCGAGATTGGCACGACTTGCGCACGCCCGGAAGCGCTTGGCCCGGATGCGGCGCGGGACTTGCTGGCGTGAACGAGTCTGTAATCCGCAACCCGATCTTGCCTGGGTTCAACCCGGACCCGTCAATTTGTCGGGTGGGCAAGACGTACTACATCGCGACGTCCACGTTCGAGTGGTTTCCGGGCGTGCAAATCCACGCGTCAGAGGACTTGGTAAACTGGGAATTGGTTTGCAGGCCCCTGAACCGGGCCAGCCAACTGGATATGCGTGGCAACCCGGATAGCGGCGGCGTGTGGGCTCCGTGCCTGAGCCATGCTGATGGCCTGTTCTGGCTGGTATATACGGATGTGAAGCGCCTGGACGGGAACTTCAAGGACGCGCACAACTACATCGTGACAGCGCCTGCGATCGAAGGACCCTGGAGCGATCCGGTCTATGTGAATTCCTCTGGTTTCGACCCCTCGCTCTTCCATGACGAGGATGGGCGCAAGTGGTTCGTGAACATGCAATGGTCGCATCTGGATGCAAGCTTTGGCGGCCACCCAAAGCATCCGGCCTTTGATGGAATCCTGCTTCAGGAATGGGACCCTGAGCGCGGCCTGATCGGGCCGGTGAAGAACATTTTTGCTGGCAGTGCGCACGGAATCACGGAGGCGCCACATTTGATGAAGCGCAAAGGCTGGTATTACCTGACCTTGGCGGAGGGCGGGACCGGCTATGGGCATGCGGTCACGATGGCCCGGTCGCGCGACATCTGGGGACCATACGCCCTGCATCCTGAGACACATGTCATTACAGCGAAAGACGCGCCTGAGGCACCGTTGCAACGGGCAGGGCACGGTCAGATCGTCGAAACCCCTGACGGAGAGGTGTTCCATACGTTTCTCTGCTCTCGGCCTTTGCCAGGGCGGCGTTCGCCTTTGGGGCGTGAAACAGGTATTGCTGCCTGCGAATGGCGGGCGGATGAATGGCTCTATGCGACGGAGAGCGTTGTGCCGCCGCTTCAGGTTGCCGCCCCGCAGACCGGGCAGCGAAAGCCTGTTGGGGCCATGTCTCACAGGTTTACCGACACACTGCCGCCAGAGTTCCAATGGCTGCGTACGCCTGAACCGGATCGCATCTTCCGCATGACCGGCCAGTCCTTGCAGCTGATCGGACGCGAGAGCATTGGCAGCCAGTTCGAACAAAGCCTTGTGGCGCGCAGGCAGGAGCATTTGTCTTATCGGGTTGAGGCCCGCATGACAGACTTTACCCCAAACACCTATCAGCAAGCGGCGGGGTTGGTGACGTATTACAACAGCCACAAGTTCCATTTCGCTTGTGTTACGGTGCTCGACGGAGCGCGGGTTTTGATGCTGATGTCCTGCCCCGGCGATTGGCCTGAACGCAAGCTGACCTTTCCAGGCAAGGTTGTTCCGATAGAGGATGGGCCTGTTGATCTGGCCGTCGAGGCACACCTTGCGGATCAACACTTTTACTGGCGGCAGACTGGCGGAGATTGGCAACCTTTGGGCCCAAAACTGGACGCAGGCGTTTTGTCGGACGAAGGTGGACGCGGAGAGCATGCAAGCTTTACAGGCAATTTTATAGGCGTTTCTGCCTTTGATACGTCCGGACAGGGGATCACGGCGGACTTCACTGAATTCGCCTACGCGCCCATCTCAGCGCCATAGTCGTGGTAAACGACCGGTAAACGCTGCCAATAAAAGTATCCCTCTCCCAACCACCCGCTATGGTTAGGCGATTCGCTGAAAATAGTGTGAAACCGCTTGGCGTTACGCGATTCTTGGTTAGCAGCTCATAGCGCTCTGTGAGGCATCTAAAGCGTGGCGCAAAAAATTTCGCTCTATAAACCAGATGCTTGACGGGGGTGCTGCTGTTCAGAGGCCAGTTAAGACACTTCGCGTCTCAGGCGCGACAAGGCGTGTCACTTTTTGCATTCGACCAACCGGAAAGATCGCGACAAACG
Source organism: Acidimicrobiales bacterium (assembly GCA_965262315.1). Lineage (GTDB taxonomy): Bacteria > Actinomycetota > Acidimicrobiia > Acidimicrobiales > UBA8592 > JBCCFK01. The sequence continues at coordinate 21,631 of CBDHFJ010000159.1, read as the reverse complement.
GGCCTAAAGCGAAATCGGTTTAGCCTGCAAAAAGCCTTATCACTTAGAGCGTTTTCGATTTAACTTGATACACCCAGGAGCATCTAACGCGTTGAAATCCTTGATTTCAGGCAGCGTTAGATGATTCAGGTTTGTCGAAAACTGCTTTAACGCCTTGAAACTACTGATTTCAGGCAGCGTTGAGCGGTTCAGATTTACCGATGTCTGCTTCAAGTTTAGCTCGAAGCGCCAAGACACAACACAAAGACCGGGCACTTTGGCCCGGTCCCGAATTCGCAAATGGGGTCCATAGAGCAGGGACCCGTAAACCCGGATCACTTAACGCGGCCTGACGTAAAAGGTTTTGCGCGCGTTAAGTGATAGGGCCTGTCCCGGGTCCAACCGATTTCGCTCTAGAAGCTGTGCTTGGCGTAGCGCGTGTACAGCGTCACGATACGATCGCTTTGGATCAGAAGCTCGTTCAGATGCAAATAGATGTCGGTGATCTGTGCATCTTCAACGGGTTCACCATCTGCCACGCGCAACAATGACGGGCGCACCCCGTACCAGTAGGCCGACATCGTATCCAAGGCTTCAGAGATCGTCTCGGACTGCGCAGGGCGGAAGCCACCCAATGCGCCGAACCGCAGCGCGTTCATGGTTTTGTCGAAGACATGAAGCGTCGTGTGCAGTTTCACCTTCTCTTCATCCGTCGCCTCATCCTTCCAGATATGGCAGGCCTCTTTCAGGATCTTCTGTGTCCGCATGCGCTGGCGCCCAGCGAGGTCCACCAGGATCGCGTCACGCTGAAGCAGGTCAGCCGGGTCGGAGTATTCCGCAGCGATTTCAGAGACCAGCAGGTTTGACGCTTCGCGGAAGGGTTCGTTCCACAGGTCATAAAGCGCGAAGCTGCCGTTTTGCGCGCCATGATCCATGATCACGCGGATATTGGCCCGAATTGGTTTCCACTGATCTTCGATATCGCCCAGAACGGCCAGAACGCGCGGGTTCTTTTCCTCGCCGATGATCTTCATCCGTGCGTTGCCGTAGCGCACGGCATTCAGGATGCGGTCAAGCTCGTCTGCGGAACCGGCCAGAATGCCCTTGCTGATCAGGTCTTCCTTGCCGGCTTCCATGTTGCATGTTGATGCGGCGATGCGCTGCGAGAGCATGTGGAGGCGGCCGGAATAGTCGATGCGTTCGGAGGCGCCGATATCCGCCCAGAGTTTCTTGGTCTGAGCTTCGGCGTTCCCTGCGCTGAATGTGAGGGTCGCAGCGAGGAGCGTGCATTTCGCCAGTCCACCCAAAACGTGTCGTGTCTTATAGGGTAACATACCTTCGTCCTTTGGTTTTCCGTGAGAGGTAGATGCGGGCCCGCTCAGGAGGCCCGCTTGATCCAGACTTCTACGCGGCGGTTGATCGCTCGACCGCTATCCGTCGCATTGCAGGCCGAGGGGGCCAATTCGCCAAAGCCGGTGGAGCGCACTTTGATCTGACCAAGTGTTTCCGCAGCGGCCTCAGTGAACAGGTTCGCCATGTCCTTTGCGCGGCCTTTCGAGATGTCGAGGTTGGCCGAAAAGGCGCCAACGTCATCGGTGAAACCGACCATCATGATCTCTGTATCCGTACCTTGCGTCTCAAGGAATTGGATCAGGCGCTGCATGTCCAGCCGCCCGCGGGCATCAAGGCGCGATGAGCCTGTGCGGAAGCGGAACGTCGTCGAAAGACGGTCGTACGCGGCCATCTCATCCAGCATGCCGTCAGCCAGCTCACGTTCAAAGGCATCGAAGCCGTCGCTTTGCAGCATGCGGGCGCGGGGTGTGTCCGAGGTTTGTTCGCGGGACCCGATCTCGAAGTTGATGAAGCCCGCTTTCGAGATCATCACGTCGGCCGCATCCGAGGTTGCGTAATCCAGGAACTGTTTTGCGCGCTCGTCTTCCATATCTGCACGATTGTAGAGATAAAGGCGCGATTGCAGGGCGTATTCACCCGTTTTTGCCGAAAAGGCGTCCGGGGTCATGGCAATGCCGCAGCGGTTGACCAGCGTCACAGGCTTGGCCCCACGTTGAAAGGCATAGCCCACAAAGCCTACGGCACCCGGATTGTCGTTGACCGTAGCGGCCACTCGTGGCCCTGTCCATGACTGTGAGAACCGGTCAGGACCTCGATCGTTCCAACGGGATTGACGCGCACTTCGGCACTTTCCCAGAGACCGACGCCGGCACCGAGTGATCCAACGGCCTGCGATGGTGCGATGCCGCATGCTTCGATGTAGCAGGAGATGCCGACACCACGGAGCTTGCCGCGGCTGGCAGCCTCCGCTTTACGTTGACCGATGCTGGCATAATCGGCGGCTTGCAAGGCCGCATCCAGCGTCGCGTGATAGTCGCCGATGTCATAGTTCATGATCACCGGCGTCTGATGCGGGAACTCAGTGATAAAGTTCTTTCGGCGCAACTCTGCCGGGTCGACCCCGAGTTCGCGCGCCGCCGTCTCGACAATACGCTCAACCAGGTAAGTCGCTTCCGGTCGCCCCGCACCACGATAGGCATCCACCGGTGTCGTGTTCGTGTAGACCGCCTTAACATTGCAGTGGATCGTCGGAATGTTGTACTGGCCTGAAAGCAACGTCGCATAGAGGTAGGTCGGCACGCATGACGAGAACAACGACATGTACCCGCCGAAGTTGGCGACGGTATCGACCTTGAAGGCCGTAATCTTGTTGTCTGCGTCAAACGCCAGCTTCGCCGTCGTGACATGATCTCGGCCGTGAGCATCAGTCAGGAATGATTCAACCCGGTCTGCGACCCATTTGACAGGCACCCCGGTCCGCTTTGACGCCCAAAGACATACGATTTCTTCCGGATAGATGTAGATTTTCGAACCGAAACCGCCACCCACGTCAGGCGCAATCACGCGCAGCTTGTGCTCGGGTGCGATCTGATAGAATGCCGACAGCACGAGACGCGCGACATGCGGGTTCTGGCTCGTTGTGTAGAGCGTGTAGTGTTCTTCAGCCTCGTCGTACGACGCCAACGCGGCGCGCGGCTCCATGGCGTTGGGAACCAGTCGGTTGTTGGTCAGCTCCAGCGTTGTGACATGCGCCGCATTTGCGATGGCGGTGTCAGCAGCTGCAGCCTCACCGATCTCCCAGTCATAAATCAGGTTACCGGGAGCATTCTCGTGAATCTGCGGCGCACCCGCTTCGAGCGCCTTGACCGCATCAACGACAACCGGCAAGTCGTCATACTCGACAGTGACAGCTTCAGCCGCGTTCTTCGCCTGCTCCTTTGTTTCGGCCACAACGGCGACTACGGCGTCGCCGACATAGCGCACCTTGTCCGTCGCCAGGGCTGACCAGGCACCCATATTCATGGGCGAACCGTCTTTCGAGTGGATCATCCAACCGCAAATCAGATTGCCGACGCCATCCGCCGTCAGCTGCTTGCCATCAAGTACGGCAATGACGCCTGGCATGCCCTCAGCAGACGTCTTGTCGATACTCTTGATGGCGGCGTGAGCAGATTCGCTTCTGACGAATACAACATGATGCATGCCCTGCATCTGGAAATCATCAGTGTAGCGACCCTTTCCAGTAATAAACCGCTTGTCTTCTTTGCGTTCGACGCGGGCGCCAATTCCAGCTTCTGACATTCGGAATTTCCTTGAGGTGATCGATTATCGGGGCGCGAGCATCTCCATTGGTAGGGGGTCGCGCAGCTAAAGTTTTTCGCGCTGGTCGAAACGAGTGAACAACCCGCGATCGTTAAATCACTCGGCGGCCTGCGGAGCACTCATTCTCTGTGCAGCGAGCTGAATAGCTTTAACGATGTTGTGATAACCGGTACAGCGACAGATGTTGCCCTTAAGCCAGGATCGAATTTCCGCTTCGCTCGGGTTCGGATTGGTCTGAAGCAGGTCAACAGCAGACATCACCATGCCGGGCGTGCAAAATCCACATTGCAGGCCATGCGCCTCGCGGAACGCCGCCTGCATCGGATGCAGATTATCACCATCGGCAAGACCTTCGATGGTGGTCACTTTGGCGCCATCCGCCTGCATCGCCAGCATCGTGCAGCTTTTCGCCGAACTGCCATTCACATGCACGACGCAAGCGCCGCACTGGCTCGTATCACACCCGACGTGTGTGCCGGTCAGGCGTTGATCTTCTCGCAGAAAATCAACAAGCAATGTGTTCGGCGCAACATCAGCCGTTACCGACTTGCCGTTCACTTCCATCGTCACCTGAGCCATTCGCATACCTCCCTTTACGCGGTCGCCGCCACTTTTGCAGTGGTCACCCGCCCACATCCTCAGCACTGTGAGAGTTTCGTTAGAAAGCCTTGCCGGATGTTGGACTATCGTTCATTGCGGCGTCAACTGCGGAGAGCCTCTTGGACCGCACTACGGCGGAGGATTTGCCCGGCAAACTGATCAGGGCTTCAATCCATCCAGATAGATCAATGTTGCCGCTTCAAGTAGTTGCTCCGGCTCCATTGGTATAGGGCGGCGGGCCCGGTCACCACGCGCGAAAAGCGACGCAATGCCATGCGACAATGACCAGATATGCAGTGCCATCATCATCGCCGGCGGTTTGCGCGCGCCGGGCAACGTCTCGACCACCGCCTCGCAGGCCTCACGCAGGACGCCAAAAGCCTGATCGCCCGCCTCGCGCAGCTCCGGATAATCAGCGTGCGACAGGCCCGATTCAAACATGGCTGCAAAGAGCGCCGGCTCCTCCCTTGCAAACGCGAGGTAAGCCTGACCCAGTCGACGGAAGGCGGCGTCAACATTGGGTGTGCCGTCGTTCCACGACTCGTCCAGCTTGGCTTTGAACGTCTCAAAGCCAAGCTTTGCGACATCCGCCAACAGCGCATCGCGATCACGAAAATGGCGATAGGGCGCAGCTGCCGATACGCCGGCTGCGCGGGCCGCCTCTGCAAATGTAAAGCCGCCGGGGCCCTTCTCCGCAATTAGCGAAAGAGCTGCCTCGACAAGCGCTTCGCGCAGATTGCCGTGATGGTAACCGCGTCGTCCGCGGCGCTCGCCATGCCATTTCATACCGTCAGTCTATACGACGGAAATAGGCGGAAGCCGAACGAGATCATCGAACCACAACTCGGAATCAGTACGATTCCGAGTTGCGGTTCGATGCTCCATAACCGTTAACTTGTTCATGTTTCCGACGGTGTTTATAGTTTGAAGCCAATTTACGGTCTCGCGGTCACGGCCGAATTACGAGAGCCGCAGCCCAGCTATGCCCAGTGCCGATCGATATCTTGCAGCCTTGGAAGGCCCTACGGAGACGTCGGGCTCCTTCGTTGGTTCGCCTCGTTCACCGGCAATCAATGAACAATCCGACGATCTTCTTTCCAAGATCAAACTGATCGGACCACTGAACGGTGCGCATGCCCGAACGCCATTGGACGCTGTCGCATCCAAGCCGCATCCGCCGCACTTTCTGGTTCCTGACCGCGTGGCAACGTATGTTAAATTTCTCGAGGCCCATCCCGCTCGCTACGGACCGGCATTTGCAATCTTCGACCCAAAGCACGATTGGAACAGCGGCGACTTTCCCCTGAATCTTTGCGAGTTTCTCGCCTATAAGACAGCTCTGGCATACTACGGCGACACGCGGATCCGCGAAAACCTGCTCAACGAGCACCCCGCCGGCATCAGCGACTACGCATTCTTTAACTCGCGCAACACAAATGGCGACACGCAGGCCTTCGCGTTCGTCCTCGACGGCGCAGCCTACGTCATTTTCCGCGGGACCGAGTTCTTTACGCTCGCCGACTGGGCGACGGATTTCGACACGAAACTGACGACCGGATTGCCTCAGGATCGATACAGCACCGAGCAGGACTTGATCGGGCCGCGCGAACCAGGACGGCATACCGGCTTCGCAATCGCCTGGGGTCATGTACGCGGCCGAAATCGAAACTTGGGCAAAGAGCGTGTTTCAGCATCGCAAAGCGGCACGCCTCATATTTTCCGGTCACTCCCTGGGCGGTGCCCTGGCGATCATTGCCGCTCACCATTTCGAGAAATCACCAAACCTTCCCTACGAGATCGGTGCCGTGGTGGCATTTGGCGCGCCGATGGTCGGTGGCAAGGACTTTCAGGTCGAATACGACGAGACCTTGAAGCTCAAACAACGCACGATCCGCGTTTCAGCTACGCTCGATCTCGTAACACTTCTGACCTTGGCACCGATGACCTACCGCCATGTCGGCCGCGAATGGCATCTCAAGCGGCGCCCGGCTTTCTCGCGGTGGCGTATGTACTTCTTCACACCACTTTGGAATCCGAAGGACGAAGCCGACAAAAAGTCGGGAGCGAAGCAACCGAGGCAAGAGACAAACCGTGCTGCATTCGGCACGCGGAGCTGGCTCGCCGGGCTTGCGTTGAAAGTATTATGGTTCTTGGTCAGGCTTCTGCGGCGCGCCCAGGCGGCCCACAGCGTCAACAGCAACTACGCGCTTTATCTGACGGTGCTATCTTACCAGGCACTGCGCAAGGCGCCACGCATCACCTACGACGAAGCCTACGCGCGACTGCGAGATCATCTTGCCTTACGTGCGCGGCCGCAACGGCAATTTGTTCGGCGTTGCAAAAGAAAGGCCCCATCAAAGTCAAATCGCAGAGCGATGAAGAGTGGTTGGCCAAGCAGTTCGAGCACTTTATCGTTTGATTTTCTGGGTCACATCGCACGGATTGGGATATAGCATCCGATTGAGCAGCGGCCGGCCCGCCCGACCGGAAATAATCGAGCACCCATACGCGCACTGCGCCGGACAGCCCCGCATCGCCGCGATCGCGATCGATCTCAGCCACTAGCTGTGCGAGCGGTCGCCCTTCAGCCGCGGCGATCTCCCTCAGCGCCTCCCAGAAGGCGCTCTCCAGCGAAATCGAAGTACGATGCCCCGCGATCGAGAACGAACGCTTTACGGGCCGGGATGGCGGAATGCGCGTCTCCTCGCCAGCCGAAGTCATCGCTTTCCATTGCCGTCGTCGCCCGGATCGTCGAGCCGGTGGCCGTCGACCGAATGCTCAAACTTCTCGCGCTCCCGGCGCTCGTTGAGCCTGGCATCCTTGGTTCGGCCGAACTTCTGCCGGTTCGCTTCCGCCTGGGCCGCCTTCTGTGAACGCGCACGTTGCTTTCGTGCTGTGCGCAGGTTGATCACGTTTCCGCTCATAGGACCGCAACTCTAAGCGCTCGATGTCAGGACGGCGCGATCATATTCTCCGGTCGAACGACCTCATCGAACTCTGCCTCGGTGACATAGCCGCCACCGACAGCCTCCTCCCGTAACGTCGTCCCGTTCGCATGTGCGGTCTTAGCGATCTTGGCGGCATTGTCGTAACCGATCTTGGGCGCAAGCGCCGTCACCAGCATCAGCGAACGTTCGAGACCGGCCTTGATATTGTCCTTGCGCGGCTCGATCCCGACCACACAGTTGTCCGTGAACGAAATAGCCGCGTCCGACATCAACCGGACGGACTGCAGGAAATTGTAGGCCATGACGGGATTGAACACATTGAGTTCGAAGTGGCCCTGACTGCCGGCAAAACTCAGCGCGGCGTGGTTGCCGAAAATCTGCACGCAGACCTGGGTCGTCGCTTCGCACTGGGTGGGATTGACCTTGCCCGGCATAATCGACGAGCCCGGCTCGTTTTCGGGCAGCGAAAGTTCTCCTAGTCCCGAGCGCGGCCCCGATCCCAGAAATCGTATGTCATTTGCGATTTTGAACAGCGAGGCGGCGACCGTATTTATCGCACCATGCGAAAAGACCATGGCATCATGCGCTGCCAGAGCTTCGAATTTGTTCGGCGCTGTCGTGAACGTCAGCCCGGTGATAGCACTGACCTTCTCTGCTACTTTCTCCGCAAAACCAACAGGCGCATTCAGGCCGGTGCCAACCGCCGTGCCGCCCTGGGCCAGCTCCATCAGGGCCGGCAGCGTGCTCTTGATGCGTGCGATTCCCATATCGAGTTGCTGCGTGTAGCCGGAAAATTCCTGCCCCAGCGTCAACGGAGTCGCGTCCTGCGTGTGCGTCCGGCCGATCTTGATGATATCCGCCCAGGCCTGCGCCTTGTCATTCAATGCGTTGCGAAGCTTTGTCAGCGCCGGGAGCAAGTTCGAATGGATTTCAACCGCGCAGGCTATATGCATGGCGGTTGGGTACGTGTCATTCCGACGACTGGCTCATATTGACGTGGTCGTTTGGATGGACCGGCGACTTTGAGCCCATCTCGCCGCCAAGCATCTCAATGGCGCGATTTGAGATCACTTCATTGGCATTCATGTTGGACTGGGTGCCCGAACCGGTTTGCCAGACGACCAGCGGAAAATGGGAATCGAGCTTGCCCTCGATCACCTCCTGCGCGGCAGAGACGATGGCCTTGCCAAGTTCCAGATCCAGCCGGCCGAGTTCCATGTTCGATTCGGCGCAAGCGCGCTTGACGACACCAAGTGCGCGGACCACGGGTAAAGGCTGCGTTTCCCAGCCGATCTTGAAGTTGCCGAGCGAGCGTTGCGCCTGCGCGCCCCAATAGCGGTCGGCAGCCACCTCAATCGGGCCAAAGGTATCGGATTCCGTCCGGGTCGCGCTCATCATCGTCCTCATGCTCGATTATTCGTCTGCGGCGACAGGAGTTAGCACGCAGGCGTGCCGACCTCCAGTCGGCAACGGGCCCAGCATTCTTTTCGTTGTCATCAAGGTGAGTCTAACAAATTCAAATTGCTGCCGTTTTCCACAGACAACTTAACTCGACAAATTGCAGTGATTCGTTGTGTTGCGTTTCCGTACGTCGTCTCGACGCGTTCATTCCTCGCTACCTCTGAGTGCTCTCTGAGCGTAAGAGTCTGAATTAAGAGCGTCGTCGCCCCACTCGGCACTGCCCTGTCGAGTGGGGCCGCGCAACCGAGCGAAAGATCGCGAAATGGAACCCAAAGTCATCGTTATGATTACGATGCTGGCGCTGCCCGGCGCCGGCGAAAACAATGTCCATGTCCGCCAGTTTGATGACCCAAAGAGCTGCATCAAGGCAGCTGACATTGAAGCAAGCGATCCGTTCGTCCGATATGTTGAATGTGCAGCACTCAGTGATGGCGTGCTTGAATTGAAATTCGAAGCCATGGGCAATCGCACAGTGCCCAAGGCCCAAACGCAGCCGTCAAAGCCCGCGGCCGGCTAATATCGCTTGGCTTCGCAGCTACTCACACTGCTCGGCAACACCGCCACCGGCCATCTCTCCGGACTTGGATTTGGCGCGACCGGTTTTGACTGCTTCAGTGACGATGCCGTCGCGTGCATTGAGCTCACAGGACGGGCTGCTGGCCACAACGCCAGCAGATTGGTTCAGTCGTTGACCGCTTACTGCACGCTTGAGAAGGACGTGGGCGCAAGGAGCTGGCTCGAAACGTTGGCAACGATCGGCGCATCCTTTTCGGTTTCAGCTCGTTTGGCCTGCCACTCCGGATCTGCCTGAAACGCATTCCACTTCTCTTCGCGTTCAGCCATCGATTCCCACTGCAGCAGATAAATCAGTTCCTGATTTGATTCACCGACGACGGTTGTCCAGAAACCCGCCTGGCGGATACCAAACCGTTCCCAGATCTTAAGTGTGATGGTGTCAAACCGGTTGAGTAACGCTGGCAGTCGGCCAGGCGCGCATCTGTAGATGCGTAGTTCATAGATCATGAGCTGCTCCAGCGAATCTTGACAACACGCACTTACAAGCTTGATGTCGGATACCCAGCCGGACAGCGCGTCCGGCTTTCGCAAGTCTACTTTTTACGGAATGCGTCGAGGCTGACAATTTCCGCGCCGCCGGATTCATTTTCGTTTTCATCACCGTCGCTGCTGGCTTCCGACTCACCTGACGCGGCTGTCTGAGCATCAGCGGCCGCAACGATCTTCGGTGATGGTTGTACAGTGTCCGGATCAGCGACATTGGCCGCTATGCCTGGCTGCGGGTCCAGTCGGTCGGGCGTCGGGTGATCAGGTTCGCGTTCATGAGCGGACAATCGGTCACCAATTTGATGATCGCCGCGATCAATGATGACCGGATGTGACCGGTCTTCCTGCACGAATTCGGCTGCCTCGAACTGGACGCCATAACGCACGCTTGGGTCAAAAAACACTTTGATCGAATTGAAAGGGATGACCAAACGCTCGGGAATGCCGTCGAACGTCAATTTCACCTCGAAGCGGTCTTCGCTGACAGAAAGGTCCCAGAAGCGGTGCTGCAGGACGATTGTCATCTCCTCGGCGTACTTGTCGCGCAAGCGCTTGGAGAGGACAACGCCCGGCGCCAATGTATCGAAAGAAACGTAAAAGTGGTGATCGCCCGGCAGCCCGCGACCGGCCGTCTCCTCAAGTACACGTTTCACCACGCCGCGCATGGCGTCCTGAGTCATCGCGTCATAATCGATTGTCGTGTCGCTCGACATGCATCCCGATCTTTCAGGGTCGTCCAGAGAAATGTCCGCTTATCACCGCCTACGCTCTGATGGCCTGCAATACACCAAATTGCAAGCTCACCACAACGCGCTACGCGCGCTACTCTAAGCGTCGTTCACACAATACGCGGTAAGTGGGGGGAATCACAAGCCTCTAGCATACGGCCATGCACACCATGCAGACGCGCTCAAAAACCAAACAACGCTGCCAGCGCATCTTGAATGGCTGGCTTCTGTTGCCAGGTGCCAGCCGAACCCCGCCCTAGGAGTGCTTAGTTCCTAGGGGCTTGATTTGAACCGTAGAACCCGCCTTAGGCAGCGAGTGCTTGTGGCTCAGCATAGTTGTCGTTTGCAACTATTAAAGTGACCCGATAACGGCGGTATCATGCCGAGCAAAAACACGCCCTTTACACCCTCGTCGATCCTATTTCGCCCCCGCCGAAGTTCACTGATATGCGCACGTGCAGAACACATTCAGTGGACTTTGGTGGAGGCGCCGGGTACTGCCCCCGGGTCCGATGAGCTTATTACGACGGCCATTTATCGCCATAGTCGGACGAATCCGACCTTTCCAATATAAGTGCGGAACCGGCGGAAATAAAGGCGCGAATGCGTCTCCAACCTGTGAAGGCAAACGGCGCGTTAAGCGAGCTTTGTGCGGCGCGCCCAGGTTGGCGCTATCCGTCGACACCCTCTGTTGAGATATTGATCACACGGCCGCAGTGCTTGCAGTGCACGGCATCTGCATCGTGCCGGTTCAATCCGCAGTCGGGGCAATCATAGGCAACCCGCGTCGGACGAAAGATCGTCTGTATAAGACGCAGAAACAGCGCCACACCAAAGACCATGATGATGACCGACAGTATGCGTCCGGTCGTGTCAGTCAGCGTAATGTCGCCGAAACCGGTCGTGGTCAGCGCAGTCACCGTGAAATATAGTGCATCAACATAATTGGTGATCTGAGGGTTGATATTGACCTGAAGCACGTAGACCAGCGCTGTCATCACGAAAACAAAGACGCCCAGATTGATGCCGCTCTGGATCGTTTCCTCGTTGCGGCGGAAGAAGGCGAACTCGTCGCGCAGGTCCTTGAGCATGCGGTAAGAGCGCAATAAGCGCAGGGCTCGGGCAACACGCAGGAACAGGAAGCTCTCAAGGAAAGCCGGCAGCAATAACGTTATGATGACGACAATGTCCGCCCAAGTGGTCGTTTCCATCAAGAATCGCGAACGGCGCTCGGCAATCCAATAGCGCGCGCCGAGATCCGCTACAATGACCAGCGCAATCACAGCATCAACGACATAGATCCAGGTCTGATCGCGCACCAATGATGAGCCGATGAAGAACAGGACCGTGACCACATCGAAGGCCAATATCGCATAGCGGAACAAGCGCGCTTCAGGTGTGGAGCCGCGATATAGCGCGCGCAGAGTTTCACGCATGGTGGGCCGGAACTCCCGGATTGGTCATGTGTGCACCGTGAAAAAGCGGAACAGACAGGACGGCATCAGCCACGATGAAACTGATTTGTCCAGCGCCGCACGTTCCTAACACTTGAAATCATAGAGACATGCGGGATTGTCAGCGAGAATGGCATCGCGAATGCCGTCATCCGGCAGCCACTCAAGCAGCGGATCGAGGCAATCGGCCTCTTCAGGTTTCTTGCCGGGCTCAAAGTTGGGATGGGGCCAGTTTGCCGCCCAGACGAGACGGTCGGGTCGCACCGCCGCGAGAGCCCGGACCTTTTCACCAACATCACGATAGAACGGCGGACCATCGGTCGTCTGCAGGTAGGGTGCGGATATCTTCACCCAGAGCTTGCCGGTTTCCAGGAAGCGCAGTAGCGCGACAAAGTTTGGATCATTTATGCCGCCCGCCGCCGGCGTCCGCCCGATGTGATCGATCACAACATCTACCGGCGACTGAGCCAGTGTAGGCATCAGATCGACAAGCCAGTCACCATCGTTCTGAACTTGGATGTGCCAACCGAGTGGTGCAACCTTGGCTGCCATCGGCAGGATATCGTTGACTGAAAAATCATCGACAATGAGATAGAAGCGCAGCCCGCGAATGCCCTGCGCATGCAGATCGTCGAGTTCTGAGCGCGTGACGTCCTTGCGGGTTACGGCAACGCCGCGAGCACGGTCCAGCCCCATCGCTTTGATCGCGCTCAGTGTACAACTGTTGTCGGAGCCGTAGAGTGAGGGCTGCACGATCACGCCACGTTCAAAACCGAGGCGGGCAAGCAACGTCTCATAGGCGCCCAGCGTTGCTTCAACGTGGGGCTTGCGGCCAGGCCAGTGCCGGTACTCCTCAGGCGTACCATAGACGTGCGAATGCGTTTCACATGCCTTCGGAGGCGCAACGAGCCGCGGCTTGCGGCCGTCCCCTGTAACGCTTGCTGCATTTGTTCGTTCCGGCCCAGCCATCCCACACCTCAGCCCGTCGCCTGGCAGAGTATCTCAACGTTCCGCGCTCCCATTTCACCGTCCACTTCCGGCGCACGGTTCTCGCGGACAGCAGCAGCAAAATCCTCGATTTCGGCGCGGTAACAATCGACGTAATCGTAGTTGTAGGGTCCGCCGCTCGTAAACATCGTGCCTTCTCCGGTGACGGCCATCGTGTTGTCGGAGACGGCGTAATCCTTGGTACCATAGAGTTCGAACCGGGTCGGGCCGGCAAACACGATAGAGGCGCAGAGTTCGGCTGTCGCGCCATTGGCGAACTGCATGGCAAGCACCGCAGTTTCATCGTTGGGACTGCCCCAGACGCCGTGACTGATAACGCTCTTCACCTCGACGACGTCACCGCATGTCGGCGTCATGTACCAGAGCACCTGATCCAGCAAATGCGTGCCGACGCCGGCCAGGGCCCACCATTTGCCAACGTCCGTGCGCGCGCGCCAGTTACTGTCGTCGGCAGCCAGCGAACTCCACTGCACACGGATATGGCGGAGATCTCCGAGCTTTCCGGCTTTGACGTCCTCGAACAAGGCGCGCTGCGCACCATGCCATCTAAGATGGTAGGCGACGCCTAGTTTCACTCCCGCATCTTTGCAGGCTGCAATCATCGCGCGGGCCTCTTCTGGCGATGTGGCCATTGGCTTTTCACACAGCACATGCTTTCCGGCCTTTGCAGCAGCGATCGCCTGTTCCGCATGGAGCTTGTCGGGCGTTGCAATCAAGACTGCGTCAAGTTCAGGATCGGAGAGTAGGCTCTCAATGTTGTCGTGAGCGGCATTCGGTGAACCGGCACCAAACCGCTCCGCTGCAGACTCCGCGCGCGACTTGTCTCGGCTCATAACGCTCCAAAGTTCCGCCCCGTCCGCAGCTTGTAATGCTGGCAACAGTTTCCGTTCTGCGATCCCACCCGGGCCAATCACGGCCAATTTCAGCGTCATGCTTTCCCTCTTATTCTTGTGGCTCTCACGAGCGATCAGAAGGGAACTTGCGCAACTCTCATCCACAAGTCCAGCAGGGTTATCTTAACCAATTGCCTCACCACGGCAGCGGGCTTCAGACGGCCGCGCCGCAAGAAATGATAAAGCGGCCTGTTTCTGAAAGATCATAGAATAAGTCTCTGCAATGATGAAAAATGTCGGATCCTCTGAAAGAGCTCCACATCGCAACTCACGAAATCAATCGTTGCGGTTCTGTCCGGCAACCGCACGCAATCATTACTGGGTAGGAGATTGCCGCAATGCCAATGAACCAACCTGATCGCCAGCCAAACAAGCTGAACCCCAAGGCGCTCGCCTCGACGCGGCTCGACTTTTCGTTGGGTACATCTGGCAACGGAAAAACCAACGACGACTGGCCACTTCGCTCTCACGAAGTGCGCAGCGTCATCGCAGGACTTGGACTGATCGCCGAAGAAGTGACAGCGATGCGTACCCCTCGTGCCAAGCTCCTGGGCGAGAGAATGTGGCGCATCATTCACCGCATAACCGACGTCTGTACACCGACTGACCACGAGAAGCAGCTCAGCTCCGGTGGCAGAGTAAGAAAAACGCTGCGCTCGATAGTGACTGACGCCATCGAAATTGCGACGTGCCACGCAGGAGCCCAAACCCGCGTTACGAGTGACATGAGCGTCGACCTGCATTGCGCGAAGATGTCGACGACGTTGTTCCGTATCATCGCAAACCTCTCCACGAATGCGGTGCAGGCACTGAATGCGACGGGCGGCGGTACGGTCCGTGTTGCAGCAAGGCTGCGTGACGGCTCCGTTGTTATTGATGTCATGGACGACGGTCCGGGCCTGTTTGATATGCCGGCCCACGCGCCGGAACATGACGGAGTTACCCAGACAACCGGCTCCAGCGGTATCGGTCTGATTATCGTCAATGCACTCGCAGTTCAGATCGGCGCATCGTTGCAACTTCCGAAGACGGACGCCAGCGGCACGACTTTCCGCCTCGTTCTCGATGAGGCGACGCTTAATCGATGGGATGCCTTCGTCATACCGCAGCCTCGTCGCAACAACAAAGCTGAAGATGCGCCGACCATGACTCACCGCCGCGACGATTTACAGCCTGCAGTCTCGTAGCTGGCTCACAAAATCACTGACGGCTCGGGCTGATTGGCATCGAAGCAAGATTTTTGTTTCGCAAGCACAGTAGAGTTGTCAACCGACGCGCTTTTGCCGGCCGGCGCAAGCATGTCTTGTTGCCGGCCCGCTGCAAATCACTCAAGGATTGCCAGCTTACTTTTGCACCAGCGGCAATCCGTACCTCCTTCTGAAGGCTGTTTTCGGGAGGGTTAAGCAATGGCAGGGCTAACGGCGGAAGAACGCCAACAGTACGAGATCGACGGCTATGTCATCCCGGCGTTCGAACTCCCATCCGACCGCGTTGATCACCCGCGAGCCGTCCTCGATAAGCCGATCGCTGACAACCCTGGCTTCAGGCCGGAGAAGCTCCGCCAGTGCTCACATCGACGTGGCAACCGCAACCGATCTCGAACTGCGCCCCCGGTCAGATAGCCATACACGACATCTATGTCATTCACGGCGGCAACACACTATTCGCCAACATGTATGCGGCCTACGACGCCTTGGGCGCCTCGACGAAAGAGCACATCCAAGGCCTCACCGTTGTGCACGACCACGACGACATCATCATGTGGGACAACCGTTGCACGATGCATGCTGTCGAGCCGTTCGATAACGCAACGGTCCAGCGCATCATGCATCGTGTGACGCTAGTTGACGAAGGCCGGCCGCAGGCGGCTTGAACCGGCCGGCTAGTCGCTGATCAACTTGGCCAGAACATCGTCAACGAGATCAGCCGCAATTTGCCTTAGCTCATCGCCGGTGCGGTTCTGGATCGGATGTGGCGCCCAGACAATGGCCGGCTCAAAGCCAAGTGCCTGTGACTGGGTTGCGGCCGCATCCATGAATTCCGTTGTCACAATGAAGCAACCGGCAACGCCGCGATCATCGAGGTCCTTGATGTCATGCAGACCGCACGACGTACATGACCCTCAATCAGACAGCGCCGCGACGACGACGTCAGCACTCGTCGCAATAGCCTGGAGCGTTTCGACCGGCGCGGTTCTGACATTTGTCGGCTTGGCATAGCGCGCCGTTTTGACACCGCGCGCCGTCAGCAATTCGTCCATGCCGTCCAGGAACTCATCACTGCGCGTCTTGCCGATGTCAAACAACGCCACAACTTTTCCATCAAGGCTCTTCGGCGGCGTGAGCCGCGGGCGCCGCGTCGGCGACAGTTCGGCTGTTGGATCGTGAAGCAAGAGCGTCATACGTCGATCTCCCGTGTGATGGGCTGTGATTGTTCGCGCGCGCGGCCACCGGGCCAACCGGATAGGATAGCAGAGTGTAGTCCTGCCGGCCGCCGGCCAGAACGATGAGGAGCCCATGACCGGGCCAGAATTTGTCGACCGTGTCGGCTCCGCGTGCCGGATCGATGCCCTCACCGATCCCACCGGCACCCCTGATGAGATCCTTGCCCGGACGGCGCAACGCCTCATAGAGCGCCGCTTCGATATCGTCCCTTCGCCAACCGCCCCCACGGAATATGGCATAGTGCTCGGGCGAGAGCACGAGAATGGCATTGCAGTACTCCGCCAGCTTTTGGTGGCCGACCACCATCAGCGATGTTGCCAGTGATATCGCCAGCTCCTGCGGCGTGCGGGAGCGCATGTCGATAAAGTCCTGCATGCCCGCACCTTGAAAAATGGTGACGGCGTTCGAACCGGGCGCACATCCCCGCGCGACATGTAACGGCATCCACGTCGCGTCGCTCTCGTCCTCCGCAAAACAAAAGCTGATCTTGCCGGGACCGCCCAGCGTGGCACGATCAATGCCGCCGGGAATGCCCCCGCCGACATGCGCACGACCAGTTCAGTGCCCGCCCTACAGTTGCATTCGCTCGATTGTCCGATCCGAGCACGTTGATGCCGGTGTTCATGCCGATGCGCTTCGCCACCGGTCCGTTGACGACAATGATCGGACTGCAGGGCACGTGCTGCACAAAACGCGTGCAGTGTCGCCTGAGGTTCCAGAGCCGTTTCGACACAGGCGATGACTAGCGGCAGATACTCAGGCCTACAGCCGGCAAGGACGGCATTGATTGCTATCTTTTCAATCGTGCAAGGCGCGAGGTTCGGCGGGATGTGGCCGATCACCTCCTGCGGGTCGCGCGGCGTGCCGTCGAGCATCCGCAGTATGCGTTCAGGTGTCGGCGGCACCACGGGAAAGCCATCACTCCAGCCGCGGTCGTAACAAAGCTCATGCTCATCTTCGAACGCCGCCGGAGAGAGGGTTCGCGAAACGATACCCGTTTCACCAAACCGCGCCTGTAGCGCTTCCGCGACGCCCGGCTGAACGGACAGCGAACCGCAACCTGGCCGACGTTCCGGCAAGTCCACACCAAGTGATTTGCGCCCGGAGACCTCACACCACTGTTCACGGTTCCAACCGATAGCGCGAGAAACTTCCCTGCCGTCTCGAAACGACAACAACGTCGGGACAGCGTCGACCTTCAGTGGAAGGACTGCTCAAGTGACGTGTCATCTGATTGCCCAGCAAGATCGCCAAGGAACGTTGGATCGTCCTGCACATAGATCTTGATTTGGTCGCCCTCGGCTAACGTCCGGGCCACCGGTTCGATCAAAGCACACGTCGGGCAGTCCTTCTTGACCACCAAGTGCAGGCCATCTGCGAACATGACGCAGCGCTCCGTTTTAAATCACGCCGGCCGACCGCATGTCCTCGATCTCATCAGCGGAGTAACTGGCTTCGGTCAGGATCTCATCAGCGTGCTGGCCGAGCGTCGCCGGTGCTCGCTCAACCGAGCCCCCGCCATGCGCAAGTGTGAAACCGGAACCGATCAGCTTTAGCGGACCGTATGGGCCATCAATCTCCTGAATAACATCGCGGTGCTCAAGCTGCGGGTGACTGACGGCATCGGCGAGGGAATTGATCCGCGATGCCGGAGCACCGGCCTCTGCGAGCCGCTCCTCCCACGTCTCCGCATCGGCTTCGGCAAAAGCTGTCTCGATGACGTCGCGTAACGCGGGTTCGTTCTCAATCCGCGTCGGCCAGTCGACAAAGCGCGGATCATCGAGAATGTCCTCGCGGCCGATGCATTTCAGGAGATTGAGAAACTGCGCCTCGTTGTTGACGGCCAGCAGGATATGGCCGTCCTTCACCTTGAACAGGTTCGCTGTCGGAATGCGGCTTACCGCCTGATTGCCGAAGCGCCCCTGCTTGAGACCGGCAATCGTGTATTCGCAGACGGTTGGCGACAGGAAAGTCAATGTTGCATCCAGCATCGCAACATCCACCAACTGGCCCTTTCCGGTGTGCGTGCGCTGGTAGATCGCGCTTGCGACGGCAAAAGCAGATGTCATCCCGCTGAGGGCATCGCAGACGGCAAAGCCCGCGCGTGTCGGCACGCTGTCCTCATGCCCGGTGATTGACATGATACCCGATGATCGCCTGGATGCGTCCATCATAGGATGGCGTGTTCTTATATGGGCCTCGCGGCCGAAGCCCGAAACACAGCAGTAAATCAGGCGCGGGTTCATCTCGCAGAGCGCCTCGTAGCCGATACCCAGGCGATCCATCACGCCAGGACGGAAATTCTCGGCCACAACATCGGCCTTTTTGGCAAGCCGCTTGACGATCTCGATGGCCTTTGGATCCTTGAGGTCCAGCTCGATGTTGCGCTTGTTGGCGTTGACCGCGGCCCAGGTTGGTGCGTAGGCGCGATCGGCCCATTCCTGCGAGCCCGGCGAAAAGCGCATATGCTCCCCACCCTTGCGCTCGACCTTGATGACGTCTGCACCCAGCAGGGCGCAACTGATAGGTTCCGAAAGGGCCGGCAAAGACCTGCGTGAAGTCAAGGACGCGAATGCCATCGAACGGCTTCGTCATTCCGCCGCCTCTGGATTTGCCGCAGCCTTCGCGTTGTCCTCTGCTAGCTTGGCCTTGGCGATATCTTCTGGCGATTGAATTCCTGGCGGCGGCGCTCAAGGCTCTTCCGGATCAAGACGCTCAACGTTGGAATAGTCGAGCTTCCAATCCGGATCGTCCGACCAGCGGATAGGCGATTGCCGTGTCGTGCGTGGGCCGGCAGCACCTTCGAGCACCGTGAGGGCTGCTTCGATAGTCTCGGCCTGCGAGGCCTCATCATGAGGTTTGCCGGCCGGATTACCAAGCGGGAAATCACTGAACAAGAAACGCGGCACGCCAACGTGTTCGACGATATCCTTCGCGCAGCCCATAACGACGGTCGCAATGCCGTTCTCCTCCAGGTAGCGCGCCGTCAGTGAAATGGACTGATGACATACCGGGCAATTGGCCAGCAGGACAGCGACATCGGCCTGATCCTCCCGGACGCGGTTCAGGATCTCAGGACAGTCCTGTGCCAGCGTTGTCTTATGACTTCGATTGGTCGGCACGCCATGGAGCCGCGCCGCGACCGCACCGATGCGCTCCTGCCGTGCGAGGCGATGAAGCTGGCGCAACGGAATCCACGAATTCATGTCGGTTGCGGTTGTGTGGTTGCGGTCAATGCCGACATGAGAAATTCGCAAATCCGGCTCTGTGTCGGTTGGCAGTGAATAGACGTTGTAGAACTTGGCCGCCGAGTTGTATGGCGCGCCGGGACCCTGGTCACCTCTGCCCTCCTGGTAGGGCGCCGCCGTGGTCAGCATAGCCACGCAACTTTCGCTCAGTGGCTTTGCAAGCGGCGTGAAGGCACGTCGACATATTGCGCCCAACGGTAGGGCCGCTCATAACCCAGCGCCTGATAGTATGTTCGCGTGCGATACATGTAGGGCACCGGAACATCGTGCGGAGCTGCAAAGCCCATCTCCCGGTCCAGGTTTTCCGGCAACGTGTCATTCGCAAGCTTGGTCATGAGCTCAGGTCCATATCGAAGTTCATAATCTCCACTGTCTCACGAACGGACACCGCGAGAAAGCGCTGACCGACCTTGTCTGTGTCCCGCCGCGACAATTCAAGACGATGATGATTGCGGTACAATCTCCGGCAGGGCGAAGGCGGTAACGGGTGGCGGTGTTCCGTCAAATTTCTCCACATTGACGAGTGTCGTGTGTGCGATCGGCCCCTGGCCCAGCTTTGACGTGCCCTTGTCGAGTGTCAGCACATTCGGGTTGCCGTGCTTGTCATTGGCTGTATCCATCTTGGGATCAACCGGATCGAACCACGCACCGGTCGGTAACAAGATGACGCCGCTGCGCACATCGTCCGAAATCGCAGCAACCGCCAGACAGCTGCCGCGATCGTTGAAGAGACGGACGAGGTCTCCGGCCTCGATCCCGCGCGCCGTGGCATCGCCAGCAGAAAGGGTTGCGATTTCGCGACCGTCGACCTTGGCCTCACGGCTGATACCTGCAAAGTCCAGCTGCGAGTGCAGTTTCGTAACAGGCTGATTGGAAATCAGATGCAGCGGGTAGCGCTCCGCCTGATCAGAACCAAGCCATTCCGCCGGTTCAATCCAGACCGGATGCCCGGGGCAATCATCGTAGCCGAAGCTCGCTATTTTATCGCAGTAGATCTCGAACTTGCCCGACGGCGTCGGCAATGCATTGTCTGTCGGAGCGCCGCGGATTTCCTGATAGACATTGTAAAATGTCTTTGGCTCCATCGTTTCGACAAACCCCCTCTCCCAGAACGTATCAAAATCCGGGATCTCGCCTCCGGCATCCCCCACCTTCTGCCGTGCCGTTTCATAGAGCGTTCTGAGCCAATCCATTTCATCACGGCCCATCGCAAACGCATCGTCTATGCCGACACGTTGCGCTAGTCCGCGAAAGATATCGAAGTCGTTACGCGCTTCCCCCTGAGGCGCGACGGCCTGCTTCATCGCCATAACGTAGCGGTCCGCGCGAACTGGCGCCGATGTCATTGCGTTCCAATGTGGTGGTTGCCGGCAGAACAATATCGGCAAATTTTGCTGTCGGAGTCCAGAACGGCTCGTTGACAATCACCGTGTCCGGCCGCCGCCAACCTTCCGCCAGACGGCTCAGATCCTGATGGTGATGAAATGGATTTCCACCGCACCAGTAGATGATTTTGGTGTCCGGGTAGCGCCGCCGCTCGCCGTCGAAATCATAGCTTTCACCAGGTCTGAGCAGCAGATCCGTGACACGGGCAACGGGAATGAAGCTGCCGGTCGGATTGTCACCGGCGGAATGCGAAACCGGCAGCGCGGCACTCACCGGATTACCCTGACCGTGCATACTGCCGTAGCCGAACCCGAACCCTCCGCCCGGCTGTCCGATCTGGCCAAGCATGGCAGCAAGCGTCATCGTCATCCAGAATGTCTGCTCGCCGTGATCGCCGCGCTGCAACGAGTAGCTCGTGGCAATCATCGTGCGCTTGGCAGCCATCCGTCGGGCAAGGTCTCGAATACGATTGGCATCGATTTCACAAATCGCCGACGCCCAGTCTGCCGACTTGGCCAGGCCATCAGCTTCGCCCATCAGGTATGCGCGGAACTTCTCAAACCCAACCGTGTGGCGCGCCAGAAACGCTTCGTCGTGCAGGCGTTCGGTGACGAGCGTGTGCGCCAGCCCCAGCATCAGTGCAACATCGGTGTTGGGACGGAGCGCCCACCAGTCGGCGTTGACGAAGGACGGGGTATCACTTCTGAGCGGCGTCACACTGACAATGCCAATGCCGCGCCGGGCT
>CBDHFJ010000158.1:0-8430 GCA_965262315.1 Acidimicrobiales bacterium | reverse complement strand
GGTGTGCCGACCAGCAGGACCCGGACGTGTTCGTGCTGTTCGAGGTGTACCGCGACGCTGACGCCTTGGGTGCGAACGCCGGCGCTGACTGGTTCGCGGCCTACATGCAAGCGGTCATGCCGCTCCTCGCCACCGAGCCCGAGGTGACGATGGCGACGCCGCTGTGGTCGACGGGGATCTGAGCGTCAGCCGAGCCCGCCGTACCAGGCGGCGATGAGTTGGCTGCGGGTCTCGAACCCCGTCTTGGTCAGGATCGAGTGGACGTGATCCTTCACCGTCGCGAGCGAGATCGACAGCGCCACTGCGATCTGCTGGTTGGTGGAGCCGGCGGCGACCACCGTGGCAACCTGCTGTTCCCGGGGCGTCAGGTCGTCGAAGCTGCGATGACGGCGGGGCCGCACGACGGCGATCACTCGCTCGTCGGTTGCGTCGATGCGGACGTCCTGACCAGAGTTGTGGACGGCAGCGATCTCGCGGAGCGGGAGGTCGGTGGGGGTGGCACGGACCGCGTGGACCAGGCGGTGGACGGCGTGGCTGGCCTTGTCGGTCATGGCGCAGAACGTACCGGAGGACGGGGACATGAGTGACGGGGACGGCCAGGACGTCGTGCAGGCCTACTTCGCTGCGATGCGGCGCGGAGGTGAAGCCGAGGCCGACATGCTCGCGCTGTTCACCGACGACGCGATCTACGACGAACCGTTCAGCGGCGAGCCCGAGCCGGCGGTCGGCATCGACGCTGTGCGCGAGCGCCTCCGGTCGAGCTGGGAGGTACCTCTGCCGGAGCTGGAGCTCGACGTCCTGTCTGTCGAGGTCACCGGCCAGCGAGCCGTGTCGACCTGGGAGTGCCGATCCACCGCGTTCCCCGGTCCGGTGCGCGGGACCGACGAGTACGAGTTCAGGGACGGGCTGATCGCCGTGCTCCGCGTCACCATCGACGAGCGCGGCTGACCGCCCTCGAGAATTCCGCCGGGCTCGCCGGCGACGTTGCGTACCGTTCGGTGATGGCCGCCGACCACCCCAGCCTGCGACGGATCCTCGACGACACCGACCTCTCGCGAGGAGTCGACCGGCTGGTCGACCTGAACGCGCAGGATCTCACGACGGTGCTGCTGCACGTCTTCGACCGGCGCACGGCGTCGGTCGAGCCTGCCGATGTCGTCTCACGGTCCACCGGGCGCTTCACGGTTCCGTCGCGGGTTCCCGCCGACCAGCTGGCGGCGCTGCGCTCGGCGGGGTTCGCGTCGCTGGACGGTTTCGAACCGGTCGAGCTCGCGCCCGTGGTGCCGCTCGGCACCCACGCCGCGTTGGGCGGTGTCGACCAGACCAACGTGGTTTCAGCCGTCCGTGGCCTGGAGCTGGCCGCCGACCCGACCGTCGGGCTCGCGCTCGAGGCGGTCCACCGGCGCCGGAATCTGTTGGCGGTGGCCCCGCGCTCGAACCTCAGCGTGCGCCTGGCGGCCTCGCAACGGATCACGCGAGCGCAGCAGTTCGATGGGCCGAGATCGTTCGCGCACTTCGAGCTCGTGGCTGCCGTGATCGCCGGACGGGCCGGCCCAGGTCGGACCATGGAGGCCGAGGCCGCGGTCGAGCTGCTTGGGCCGTTGTGCCAATGGGCCGCTGCGACGACGGGCGTTCCCGTCCGCCTGCGGCTGACCGACCTCGAAGGCCGCGGCGACGTGATCGACCGGTTGACCGACGCGCTGGCATCGGCGACGGTGGCTGTCGAGCCCTGGTCCGAGCGAACGGCCGGACGGGCCTACTACCAGACGTTGTGCTTCAAGATCGACGTGGCGCTCGACGACGAGATCGTCGAAGTGGGCGACGGCGGATTCGTCGACTGGACGGCCCGCATGATGGAGAACCGCAAGGAGCGATTGCTCACCGGCGCGGTCAGCCCCGAACGTCTGGCGGCGCTCAGCTCGAACAGCTGAGCATGGAACAGCCTGGACGGGTACGGGCCCAATCGGGGCGCTTCTCGGCGAACCGCTCCATCTCCGGCTGTTCGTCGTAGGGATTGCGCAGGACGTCGAGGAGCGTGTTGACCACGGTGTGGTCGCCGACCTCGGACGCGTCGATGGCGGTCTGGGCCAGGTAGTTGCGGAGCACGTACTTGGGGTTGACCGCGTTCATCGCGATCCTGCGGTCGGCGTCGGACACGCCCGAGGCCGCGACCCGAGTACTCCAGTCGCGCAGCCACGCCAGGACACCGGCGCGCACCTCGTCGACCAGCTCGGCGGGCTGGTAGTAGGCGGGCAGCAGGGGCGCGAGCAGGTCGTCGTCGCTGGGGTCGCGGGCCTCGGTCACGGCCACGTCGGCGAGGCCCCGGTACCAGATCGTCATGTCGGTCTCGGTGGACTGGAGGATGGTGAAGAGCTGTCGGACGAAGCCCTCGTCGTCGGTCGGCACCAGCGCCGGCAGGCCCATCTTGGCGGCGAGCATGGCGTGCCACCGCTCCTCGAACAGCGGCGAGAACGTGTCCATCGCCTCTTGGAGCGGTTCGGTCTCCCCGATGACCGGGAACAACGCGTTGGCCAATCGCAGCAGGTTCCACTGGGCGATCGGCGGCTGGTAGCCGTAGCGATACCGCTTGCCCCCGGCGTCGGTGGTGTTCGGCGTCCAGTCGGGGTCGTAGTCCTCGAGCCAGCCGTACGGCCCGTAGTCGATCGTCAGCCCGTGGATCGACATGTTGTCGGTGTTCATCACGCCGTGGACGAACCCGACTCGTTGCCAGTGCACGATCATCTCGACGGTGGTGTCGATGACCTCGCGGAGCATGGCGACGTACTCGTCGGGTCCGGGATCGCCACCGCGCAACAGGTGCGGGAAGTGGTGGCGGATCGTGTGATCGAGGAGTTGTCGGAGCTCGTCGGTCTCTTCTCGCGAGGCGAACAGCTCGAAGTTGCCGAAGCGGATGAACGAAGGGGCGACCCGGCAGACGACGGCGCCCTGCTCCCACTGGGGTCGGCCGTCGTAGAACATGTCGCGCAGGATCTGGTCGCCGGTGGTGCACAGCGAGAGTGCTCGGGTGGTGGGCACACCCAGATGGTGCATGGCCTCGGAGCAGAGGAACTCCCGGATGGAGGAGCGGAGCACGGCCCGCCCGTCCGCCGACCTGCTGTAGGGCGTGGGGCCGGCGCCCTTGAGCTGGAGCATGTGGTGGTTGCCGTCGGCGCCGATCATCTCGCCGAGCGCGATGGCTCGGCCGTCGCCGAGCTGACCGGCCCAGTTGCCGAACTGATGTCCCGCGTAGGCCATCGCGTACGGGTCCATGCCCGCCGTGAGCGCATTGCCCGAGAACACGGCGGCGAACGCGTCCGAGTGGACGGTCGCATCGTCGAAGCCGAGCAGCTCGGCCATCTCGCGGCTGTACGCGATCAGGCGGGGCTCCTCGGTGGGCGTCGGCTGCACCCGCGAGTACGCGGCGTGGTGGACCTGCCGGGGTCGTACCTCCCCGGACGGGTCGGCGGGGAGTTCGTCGGTGAACCGGTTGTCGAAGACGAGATCGCCGAGGTCGACGATGTCCAGCGTCGCAGAGGTCATGGTCCGACGGTACCGGTACCGCCGCCCCTCCGTACCGGCCGAGCGAGCCCGTCTACGATGCCCGCTCGTGCCCGAGCAACCGATCGTCGACCCCTTCGCGGCCGAGGCGCCACCCGAGACCGCGGTGGTCCGGGAGGGCGAGGATCTCGCCTGGGACGCGATCGAGACGTTCCTGCGAGACGAGCTCCCGGCCGATCTGGACCTCGGCGGCGCGTTCGAGGTCCGGCAGTTCCCCAACGGTGCGGCGAACCTGACGTACCTCATCGCCTTCGGCGACACCGAGCTGGTGCTCCGGCGACCACCCTTCGGGACGCTGGCTCCGGGGGCCCACGACATGAGCCGCGAATACAAGGTCCTGTCCCGGCTGTGGCAGCACTTCGATCTCGCGCCCCGGGCCTACCTGTTCTCCGAGGGGCCCGAGGTCGGCGGGGCGGACTTCTTCGTCATGGAACGCCGTCGGGGCGAGGTGATCCGCGGGGTGGTCCCACCGTCGATGCGCCATCACGCCGATGTCGGACGGCGGGTGGGGCTGGCACTCGCCGATGCCATGGCCCGGTTCCACATGCTGGACCCCGAAGCCTGCGGCCTGGCCGACCTGGGGCGACCGGAGGGATTCGTGGCCCGTCAGGTCGGCGGCTGGAAGAAGCGATGGGACCTGGTGGCGGACGATCGCTGGGACGACCGCATGCAGGCCGTCCACGCAGCACTCGAAGCAGCGATGCCTGAGAGCCAGCGGGTGTCGTTCGTCCACAACGACCTGAAGCTCGACAATTGCATGCTCGACCCGTCGGATCCCGACCGGGTGGTCGCGATCTTCGACTGGGACATGACCACCCTCGGCGATCCGTTGATCGACCTGGGCACCCTGCTCGGGTACTGGCCGGACCCGTCCGACACCGCCGAGACGATGCGCGCCAGTCACGCCGGCATGGACCGCATGGGCCTGCCGTCGCGGGCAGAGCTGGTCGACCGCTACGCCGCGTCGTCGGGCCTCGATCTCGGTGCCATCGGCTGGTACGAGGCGTTCGCGCTCTGGAAGACGGCCACCGTGGTGCAACAGCTCCATCACCGCTGGAAGGTCGGTGCCAGTACCGACCCGCGGATGGAGTTCGTCGCGGACAAGATCCCGCTTCTCCTCGACCTCGCCGACGCCGTGCTCGCCTGAACCCCGGCCGTTGCCCCGAACCCGTCACGGTGTCACGGGCCACGACAGGCTCCACCACGGTGTGTGGCGACCTGTAACGGTCTCAGAGACCGTTACAGGTCGGTCACGCCGGGTGGGGGGAACCGACGGCGTGTGCCTCCTCCGGCGCCTGTTCACCGACCTCGGACGCGGTGGAGTCGGCCACAGTCGGCGCGCGAACCTGCAACGGCCTCAGAGACCGTTGCAGGTTTGGCTGGCCATCGGCGACGGTCGGTGGCCGACGGCCGGCCCGGCGCTCGTCGGTGGTCTCTGGTGGGGTGCGTTGCCTCGACCTGTCCGAGGCAGCCGCTCGACTGACCTGTCGGCAGGTCGGCTACTCCGGGGCGTCGTAGCTGAACTGCTCGCGCAGTTCGCGCTTGAGGATCTTGCCGCTGGGATTGCGGGGGATCTCGTCGACGAACTCGACGGCCTTCACCGTCTTGAACGGGGCGAGCTTGCCGTGCGTCCAGGTCATGACGTCCTTCTCGTCGACCGAGTCGTCGGCCCGGACGACGATCGCCAGCGGGGACTCGCCCCACTTGGACGACGGGATGCCGATCACGCCGGCGTCGTTGATCTTGTCGTGCTGGAGGAGCACGTTCTCGATCTCGGCCGGATAGACGTTTTCGCCGCCCGAGATCAGCATGTCCTTCACCCGGTCGACGATGGTGACGAAGCCGTCGGCATCCATCGTGGCGACGTCGCCCGTGTGCAGCCAGCCGTCGACGATGGTCTCGGCGGTGGCGTCGGGGCGGTTCCAGTAGCCCTTCATGATGTGGGGCCCGGCCACCAGGACCTCGCCGGCCTGACCGGGGGCGCACTCGTTGCCGTCCTCGTCGACCACCTTCACCTGGGTGAAGTAGAACGCCTTGCCGGTGGAGCCGGCGCGCTCGACGGCGTCCTCGGCGGTGATCAGACACGCCGGGCCGCAGGTCTCGGTCAGGCCGTAGACCTGCTCGATGTTGACACCGAGGGCCTGGTAGGCCTCGATCAGCGACACCGGCACCGGAGCCGCGCCCGACATGATCCAGCGCAGGGTCGACACGTCGTGCTCCTCGGCGTTGTGCGTGAGCAGCATGAACTGGAGCATCGCCGGCACCATCAGCGTGGTGGTGATCTTCTCGTCGCGGATCAGCTCCCACGACGCCGTGGGGTCGAACGCCTTCATGATCGTCAGCGACACGCCGGCGAAGATGCAGGCGATGACCGGGCCCAGGGCGCCGACGTGGAACAGCGGGAGGCTGTTGAGGAACCGATCCCGCTTGCGGAAGTCGGAGGTGGCGGCGATGGTCATGATCGCCCACATCACCGTGTCGTGGGTGTGGATGACGCCCTTGGGAAGGCCCGTGGTTCCCGAGGTGTACATGATGAACAGCATGTCGTCGCCCGAGGCGGTGGCCGAGGGCTCGTCGGCGCTTGCCGACGACAGCCACTCGTCGTAGGACAGGACGCCGTCGCCGCCTTCGCCCACCATGATCCAGTGCTCGACCGGCGTCGTTCCCCGAGTGCGGAGCTCGGCCGCCAGCTCGGCGAACTCACCGCTCAGCAGCAGCACCGTGCACCCGGAGTCCGAGAGGATGAACTCGAGCTCGTCCGCCACCAGACGCCAGTTCAGCGGCACGTTGACCGCGCCGATCTTGCCGGCGCCGAAGAAGGCCTCGACGAACTCGGTGCCGTTCATCAACAGGAGCCCCACGCGGTCGCCCTTGCCCACGCCGAGGCCGGACAACGCGTTCGCGACCTGGTTCGAGCGGGCGTTGAGCTCGGCATACGAGAACCGCCGGCCGTTGGCGGGTTCGTAGATCGCCTCCTGCGCCGGATCTCGGTAGGCGCGCTTGGTGAGGAATTGGCCGACGTTCTGCGTCACGTGAGGTCCTTTCCCGGTCGGGAAGTGGAGTGCTGGATCAGGTGATGATGCCGCATGCCGGCCGGGGAGTCGAGCGCCGTCGCGCCCGAGTCCGGGACCCGGAAGCCCGTCAGCCGGGCGATCCGGGGAGGAGCCGAGTGGTCAGCAACGGTTCGAGCTCGTCGGCGGGGATCGGCCGCGACATCAGGTACCCCTGCCCGAGACGCCAACCGAGCGAGCGGAGTTGGTTCCACTCCTCGTCGGTCTCGATGCCCTCGGCCACGGCGTCGATCTCGAGTTCGTTGGCCAGCCCGAGGATCGCCCGCGGCAGGCGGGCGTCGCCCGACTGGGACATCTTCGCCACGAACGACCGGTCCAGCTTGAGCATCGAGGGTGCGAACTCCTGGAGGTACGCCAGCGAGGAGTAACCGGTGCCGAAGTCGTCCAGGCAGATCGACACGCCCTGCTCGGCCAGGCGGTCGAGATTGGCCCGGACCGCAGGGAAGTCCAGTGCCAGGACGGACTCGGTGATCTCGACCGAGAGGTTGCTCGCCGCAACCTGTGCCAGTTCCAGGTGGGTCATGACGACGTCGGCCAACGATGCGTCGCGAAGCTGCAGGGGCGAGAGGTTCACGTGGATGCGCAGCCACGGCATGCGGGCGATCCAGGGGCGGGCATCGCGCAGCGCCTCCCGCAGCGTGTGGTCGAACAACGCGGCGATGAGGCCGTGCTCCTCGGCGGCCCGGACGAACACCGCAGGCGACACGGCCCGGCCGTCGGGCGACGTCCAGCGCGCCAGGACCTCGACCGAGTGCACCAGGCCGGTGTCGAGCTCGACGATCGGCTGGTAGGCGACACCCACCGCCCCGCCCTGGATGGCGGCCTCGAGATCACGGACCAGGCCGTGGCGCTCCTTCATCGTCTCGAAGAGGTCGTGGTCGAAGCTGGCCACCGTGTTCTTGCCCTGGCTCTTCGCCGCATAGAGGGCGACGTCGGCTCGGCGCATCACCTCGGTGGGCGTGTCGTCGAGATGGAGTTGCGTCACGCCGATGCTGCAGCGCTGAACCGACAGCTCGTCACCGATGGTCAGGGGCTGGCGGAGCACCGCGTGGAGGTTCTGGGCGGCTGCGAGACAGTCGGCGCGGGTGTGCACGCCGGCGAGGAGGACGGCGAACTCGTCGCCGCCGAGCCGTGCCGCGAAGTCCGCGTGTCGGATGTGGTTGCCGAGGCGGTCGCCGATCTTCTCCAGCAGCTCGTCACCTGCTGCGTGCCCGGCGACGTCGTTCACCAGCTTGAAGTCGTCCAGATCGATCAGCAGCACGGCGCCCTGGAGGGGTCGGCGTTCGAGCGCGACCTCGAGTTCCCGGTGGAAGCCCGGGCGGTTCGGCAGGCTGGTGAGCGGGTCGTGAAATGCCTGGTGTTCGAGCTGGCGCTGGAGGGTGTATTCGGGGGTGACGTCCCGAGCGGCCACCAGCACGTCGCCCGTCGGGCTCGCGGCGAGCCGTCCGCTCAGCCACCGGGTGCGGTCGGCGGAGGGGAACGAGAACGTGACGGAGTCGCCCGTGGTCAGCGCGCTGTCGATCAGGGATGCGATCTCGGGCACGAGCGGTTCCAGCAGCGCTCGCACATCGTGGCCGATGGCGTGGTGCTCGGGATCCTCGAGCAGGTCGGCGGGGCGCGCCAGGGACGCCTGGCTGATGCGTCCGTCGGGGCCGACCCGGAGACGAACGTCCGCGATGGCGCGGATCTCGTGTTCGAGTGCCGCTTCCATCGGCTCGACACGAACGTCGAATCGGCCATCGTCGTTGTGGGTGTCGAGGGACATGCCAGCCGCCGTACGCACACTGCTGATCGGGCCTGC
>CBDHFJ010000157.1:0-7599 GCA_965262315.1 Acidimicrobiales bacterium | reverse complement strand
GCGCCACGGCTACGATCCGGCGGCGGGAGGTGCCGGTCAGTGAGCAGCGGGATCGACGGCCTGACACTCGGTGATGAACTCGGTCGGGGCGGGTTCGGGGCCGTCTACCTGGCCCAGGACGAGAGCCACGGCCGCCAGGTCGCCGTCAAGATCCTGACGGGCCGGCTCGACGACAGCGCCCGCCGTCGCTTCGACCGGGAGCGCCGGGCGATGGGCACGCTGTCGGGCCATCCGAACATCGGTGTGGTCCACACGTCCGGGTTCACGGCGGCCGGTGAGGCCTACATCGTCATGGAGTACCTCTCCGGTGGCTCGCTCGAGGATCGGCTCGCGGCCGGACCGTTGCCCGCCACCGAGGTCGTGGAGATCGGTCTGGCGCTGGCGGAGGCGCTCGATCTGGCCCATCGGTCCGGGGTCACGCACCTGGACGTCAAGCCCGCCAACGTCCTCTACTCGGCCTTCGGACGTCCGAAGCTGGTCGACTTCGGCATCGCGGCGCTGGCGGGCGACGAGCGGGCCACGAGCACCATCAGCGGTACGCCCGCGTACGCCGCGCCGGAGATCTTTGACGGTCAGGAGCCAACGCCTGCTGCAGACGTCTACGGCCTGGCTGCCACCATGTACGCCCTGCTGATGGGCGGTCCGCCCTACACCGCCACCGTGGACGCGTCGGCCATGCAGGTGCTCCGTGAGGTCGCGGTCTCGCCGGTCCCGGCCGTCGATCGCGCCGACGTCGTGCCCGGACTCCGTCAGCTCCTCTACGACGCCATGGCGAAGGACCCGGCGGGGCGTCCCCCGTCGATGCAGGCGTTCCGCGAGCGGCTCGCCGCCGTGCAGGCGGCACCGTCCCCCACGGCAGCCGCCCCGCCGGCGGCGAGCACCGCCCCGGCCGTGCCTTCATCGCTCGCTCCACCGGCACCGCCCCGGTCGCAGCAGCCCCAGCGCTCGCAGGCGCCACTGGTCGCACTGGCGGTGGTCGGTCTGCTCGTCGTCGTGGGGGTGGTGGTGTTCGCGATGACCCGGTCCGACGACGACCCCGACCCCAGGATCACCACCGATCGGCCCACGGCGGAACCCGACGACCGGCCCACGGCGGAGCCCGACGACCGGCCCACACCGACGGAGCGCCCGCGTGCCACGCCGACCCAGGCCGCCGATCTCGCGCTCGTGCCCGAGGTGGCCGGACTCGACGAGTTCCAGGCGAGCTCGCTGCTGACCAATGCGGGCTTCGTCCCGGTCGTGGCGACCCACTGCTTCGCGTTCGCGTCCGGCTCCTTGCCCGCCGGCGGCACGCGGTTGGCCGAAGGAGCGGTGGTCGAGGTGGTCTTCGACCCCTGCGTGGTCCCCGACTTCGTGGGTCTGACGCTCGATCAGTCGATCGCGCTCGTCGACATCTTGGTCGCGCTGCGGATCGAGTGGCCCGACCACTGCCAGCCGATCGTGTTGGGCCAGAGCATCGCGCCCGGCACGGTGGTCGAGCCGAACACCACTGTCTTCCTGGAACTGCCCCCGCCCCCCTGCTGACCGCGCAACGGGTGGGCAGCGGTCTCAGTCGTCGACGGCCTGGGCGTGGGTCGAGGAGTGGGCTCGGCGGGCCGAGGTGACGGCCAGCGGCGGGGTCGAGGTGGGTGTCAGTCGTCGACGGCCTGGGCGTGGGTCGAGGTGGGTGTCAGTCGTCGACGGCCTGGGCGTGGGTCGAGGTGGGTGTCAGTCGTCGACGGCCTGGGCGTGGGTCGAGGTGGGTGTCAGTCGTCGACGGCCTGGGCGTGGGTCGAGGTGGGTGTCAGTCGTCGACGGCCTGGGCGTGGGTCGAGGTGGGTGTCAGTCGTCGACGGACTCGACGCGTCGGGCCGAGGTGAGGAAACCGGTGTGGGCCACCATGCGGTGGTCCGGTCGCACCGCGTGGCCGTCGATGTGCCAGCCCCGGTTGAGGACCTCGGTGGTGGCGATCATGGCGTAGGGCCCATCGTCGAGCGCCTCGCGCACGCGGGTGGCCTGGATGATGCTCGGGGTGTAGGCGACCACCACCCCACCAGGCTCCAGGACCGGCGTGAGATGGGGGATGACCTGCCATGGTTCGGGCAGATCGAGGATCGCCCGGTCCACCGCATCGAGGTCGATGCCGTCGTAGGAGCTCCGGATCTCCACGTGGTAGTGCTCGAGCGCCGCCGCTCCCAGGAACGCCTCGACGTTCTTCTGGGCCCGGGAGGCGAAGTCCTCGCGGAGCTCGTAGCCGTACACCTCGGCGCCGGATCGCAGCAGCGCCGTCGACAGTGCCCCCGAACCGATGCCGGACTCGAACACCCGGGCACCCGGGAAGATGTCGGCCAGCATCATGATGGGGCCGATGTCCTTCGGGTAGATGATCTGCGCGCCGCGCGGCATCTTCAGCACGAAGTCGGAAAGGGTCGGCCGGATGACGAGGTAGGTGGCGCCTCCGCTCGACTTGACCTCGATGCCGGCGGGGCCGTCGATGAGATCGTCGTGCGCGACGATGCCCGAGTGCGAGTGGAACTCGCCGCCGTCCTTCAGCGCGAACAGGTAGCGCCGGTCCTTGCGGTCGACCAGCAGCACGAGTTCGCCCGGCTGGAGCGGGCCGGCGCTCATCGACGGTGCCTGGTGCGGTCGGACCGCCGGGAATGGGCTGTGCTCACGCGGCTCAACCGGCGCGGCGCTCGGCCTTGCGTGCCTTGCGGGCCGCCTTCTTGGCCGTCTTCTTCGCCGTGACCGCGCCCATGGGCTCGTGCACCACGAACGCGCGCTCGCCGGCCTTGAGCTCCTGGGTGTAGCGAGCGGTCGGTTCGCCTCCCCCGAAGATCCGGCTCAGCCAGTGGAAGACCCACGCGGCGCCGCCCCACACCAGCCACTTGCGCTGGCCGCCGAGCACGCCGGCATAGATCGCCCGTCGGCGCAGGTATGCCATCGGGCGGAGGAATCGAAGGAAGTTGCGCACGGCGGGTCAGACGCGCCGGATCTCGACGACGGTGCGATTGGCGGCGCCGCGGCGACGGCCGATCATGAACACCAGGATGATCAGCACGACCGCGGCGATGATGCCGATCTTCTTGCCGGCGTCCATGGCGGAGCTGGCGGCGTTGTCGAGGTTCGCCTGCAGCTCGTTGAACTTGTGCTGCAGATCCTCGGGCGAGATCTTCGGGGTGTCGTCGAGCGCGCTCACGGTGTGCCTCGTTCAGTCGTCGTCGGAGAACTTGCGGGTCATCGCCCACGCGGCCAGGCCGACGCAGACGAGGAGGCCGCCGAACGCGATGAGGTACGGCAGCCAGTTCCGGGTGTCGGGCTGGAACCAGTCGATGGACTGCAGGCCGCGCAGCAGGGCGAACGCCAGGTAGGACAAGCCGATGCCCACCATGAGGGCGCCGGCGACGCCGAAGCCGATCCACTTGCCCAGCACCTTGATGGGCTCGACGGTCTCCTGGCGGGCGTAGTCGGTGACCATGGTCCGGAGCTCGCCGAACGTCTCGGCCGGCGACTTGTCGGAGTTGTTGTCAGCCACGAACGGATGTGCCCCTCACTCGATGGTCCCGCCAGGTCCGGCACACCTTAACGGGCGGCAACGGTCACTCGCACATGCGGGCGCTGCCGCTCATCGCATGCGCAGGCGAGCCTCGAGCACCTCGCCGGCGTCGCCGAGCAGGGAGCGGAGCAGGGCGATGCGTTCGGCCGTGGACGCCACCGACAACACCTGTTGGCGGTCGAAGGGGCCGAGTGGAGACAGCGTGGCCACCTGATAGCTGGTCAGCGTGGGGTCGGCGTCGATCTCGGTGTCGACCGCCGGCGCGGGCTCGCCCAGCTCGGCCTGCTTGAGGAGCAACCGACGCAGGTCCTCCACGAGGGCGTTGCGCTCGCCGGCGAGGCTCTCCGCGGGCGGCTCGTCGATCCAGTCCTCGACCTCGGCGATCGGGTAGGGATCGTCGGGCAGCCACGAGACCACCCGGATCCGGCGGGTGCCGACGGCAGCGAGCGCCCAGCGGCCGTCCGGGTACTCCTGGGCGTCCACGATCTGGGCCACCGTGCCGACGGCCGTGCGTTCGTCGTCACCGCCGACCTCGAAGCCCCGCTCGATCAGGCACACCCCGAACTCTCGCTCCCCCGCCAGGCAGTCGGCCACCAGGGCCCGATAACGCGGCTCGAAGATGTGGAGTGGGAGCACCATCGTGGGAAACAGCACCGAGCCCAGGGGGAACATCGGCAGCCGGTAGGTGCTCATGGGCGGTCAGCCACCCTCGAGGGTGACGCCGATCGGGCCCAGTTCGTCGATGCCCGGTCCCGACGGGTAGGGGGCGAGCAGCCCCGGGAGCGGCCGCTGCCAACCGGCGACCTGATCTTCGGTGATGGTCTCGCCCTCGGCAGCGTTGATGATGAGTGCGAAGGTGACCTCGACGCCGCGGTCGGTGGTGAAGTAGCCCGACAGCGCCGAGGCCTGCGCCAGGAAGCCCGTCTTGGCGATGATGCGGCCCTCGCCGACCGTACCGACGAAGTCGTCGATGAGGGTGCCGCTCTCGCCGGCGACGGGCAACGCCGCACGGAGCGTGTCCCGGTGCACCGAGTTCAGGGCGTCGTTCAGCCCGGCGCACGTGGCCCGGTTGCCGTCGCTGAGGCCGGATCCGTCGAGGGCGAACAGACCCGTGTCGTTGAGGCCGGCACCGCGCAGGATCTCGGTCAGCGCCAACGTGCCCGCCGTGGTCGTGCCGTTCTCGGAAGCCGAGAACCCGAGCTCCTTCACCAGCATCTCGGCGGTGGTGTTGTCCGAGTTCGTGAGCATCTGCTCGACGATCTGGGCGAGGGGCGGCGACTGCACCGTGAAGAGGTCGACGAGCTGGTCGGTCGGGGTGTCGAGGGAGATGTCGGCGCGGCCCGAGATGCGGACGTTGCGAGCCTCGAGGAGGTCGTCGAAGCGAGCGGCGAACTCGCGGGCCGGTTCGTCGGCCCGATCGAGCGGTGGTGGCGTGGGGATCGGCAGCGGATCCCCGTTCTCGTCGGTGGCTCCCGGCTCGGGCAGCTCGACCGCCTGGTTCGCGTAGCCGTCCTGGAGGCCCAGGAATCCGGCGTCGATCATGGCGGCGGACAGCGAGCCGAGCAGCGCGGCGTCGAGCAGGCCCTCGCCCACGCTGGTGGGTGCCCGCTCGATGTCGTAGCGGCTCTCGTCCACCCGCACCCCGCCGGAGATGTCGGCGATGTTGGTGGCGACGGTCTGGTCCGCGATCTGCTCGATGCTGGTGTGCACGTCGCTGAAGCCCTCGGGCAACAGACGCAGGAACGCATCGCTGCGCAGGAGCGGGTCACCGCCGCCGACGATGTAGAGGTCGCCGGAGAGGAAGCCGTTCTCGTCGGGGCGCTGGAGGGCCGCGACACGCGTCTCGAAGGTGTGGTCGACGCCCAGCGCCTGGAGTGCGGCCACCGCCGTGAGCAGCTTCATGTTCGAGGCGGGGACGAGCGGCAGCTCGGTCTGGTGCTCGTAGATGACGTCGGCGCCGGCGGACACCACGAAGCAGCTGTTGGGCGGCAGCGTGGCAACCCAGTTGTCGAGCGACGCGTTCAGCTCTTCGGTGGCACGCTCCGAGGTCAACAGCTCGGGCGCCCGCCGGACGGAGAACACGGGCGTGTCCGGCGACGAGACGTCGACGGTGGTCGATGTCTCGGGGATGGGATCGTTGCCGAACCGGTCGTTGGCGATCGTGGCGCCGATCACCGCCGCCAGCAGGATGACCGGGACGACGAGGCGCTGGAGGACCGCGAGCACCGGGACATGGTAACCACCGCGCGCAGTGCGGGAGAATCAGGCCCTGCCGAGTCCCGTGTCAGTCGCCGCGGGACCGACTCCTCCACATGGCGTCGAGTGCGCCCACGCCGGCCTGGGGCGAGGCGAAGCACGGCCACCCCAGCTCGCGAAGCGTCCGCACTCCCGGGTTGTCCGGGTCGCCGATGCCCAGCTCGGAAGCCACGATGACCGGCTTGCCGGACTTGCGGCTCGCCTCCACCGCCGAGGTCGCGTAGAGCACTTCCTGGCGTTCGTGGAACGACGCGATCCGCTCCATGCCCTCGTCGAGGTACGGGCTCTCACGGTACGCACGTGCGACGTTGCCCTGGATGCCGAGCCCCAGATAGATGACGGCATCGACCTCGGGATGCGACGCCACCAGGTCGAGCACCTTCGGGATCGTGTCCCGCGTCTCGCCACCGGCGAGGTCGATCGGGTTGTTGCGGGACCAGCGCGGCGGCACGAGTTCGCCGATGGCATCGAACAGGTCCTGCGGCAGCCCGATGAGGTCGAGCGAGGACTGGGCGATCGCGTCGCTGGTGAGGACACCCCAGCCGCCGACGGTGGTCAGCACCACTGTGCGCGGGCCAGGCGCCGTCGGCATGGCGGCGAACGCCGACGCCAGGGTGTAGGCCTCGTCGATGCCGCGGGCACGGATGGCTCCGGCCTGGCGCAGCATCCCGTCGAACACCCGGTCGTTGGTGGCCAGCGAGCCGGTGTGGCTCGCCGCGGCGCGGGCCCCGTCCTCGGAGACGCCACCCTTGACGACGATCACCGGCTTCTTGGCGGTCGTTGCCCGGAGGGCCTCGTAGAAACGCCGCCCGTCCGGCACACCCTCGACATAGGCCACGATGACCCGGGTCTCGTCGTCGTCGCCCATGTACTCGAGGTAGTCGGCGATCTCGATCTGGCCCTGGTTGCCGGCGCTGACGGCCCGACTGATGCCGATGTTGCCCTGTCGCGCCAGGTTCATGATGGTCGAGACCAGGTTGCCGGACTGACTGGCGATCCCGATGTGGCCGGCCGGCGGGTACGGCGCCACGATCTGGGACCACAACTTGGACGGCGTGGACACGAGCCCCTGGCCGTTGGGTCCCGCGACGACCATGCCGAGCTCGTCGGCGAGGGCCATGACCTCCTGCTCGAGGCGGGCGCCTTCCTCTCCTGCTTCGCGGAAGCCGCCGGAGACGATGAAACCGGCTCGGATGCCTTTGGCCGCGGACTCCCGGAGGACGTCGGGGATGATGCGGCCCGGGGTGCAGATCATCACCATGTCGGCGGCGCCGTCGGGGATGTCGGCGATCGCGGCCTCGCAGGTGAGGCCGAGGACCTCGGGGCGCTCGGGGTTGGTGGCGAAGACCCGGCCTTCGTAGCCGGCCGCCAGGATGTTGTGCAGGGCGACGAACCCGAATTTGCCCGGGTGGGTGGAGGCGCCTGCCACCACGATGCCCTCGGGTTCGAACAGGGGACGGAGGTCGAGTCGGCTCATCGCAGGACCACCAGGGCGTCGACCGCGACCGGTCTGCCACCGGAGACGATCAGCGGGTTCACGTCGATCGACTCGATGTCATCTCGTGAGATCGCACATTCGGACAGGCCGGCGAGCGCCGCGACCAGCTCGCCGCGGTCGACGGCCGGCTCGCCGCGGAACTCGTCCAGGATGTGGGGGTTGGCCAGGTCGTCGAGCATCGACTCGATGTCGGCGGTCGAGGCGGGGAGCAGGCGGAAGACGACGTCCGCCAACACTTCGGCGAAGATGCCGCCGACGCCGAACATCAGCGTGGGCCCGAACTGCGGGTCCTCGGTGACCCCCGCGATCA
>CBDHFJ010000156.1:0-11011 GCA_965262315.1 Acidimicrobiales bacterium | reverse complement strand
TACGCCAAAGCCCGCGCCCTCACCCGCTTCGCCACCGCCGCCAACGAGACCGAACTCCTCGAC
The DNA here is from genome assembly GCA_965262315.1 of Acidimicrobiales bacterium. Lineage (GTDB taxonomy): Bacteria > Actinomycetota > Acidimicrobiia > Acidimicrobiales > UBA8592 > JBCCFK01. The sequence goes on along the minus strand of CBDHFJ010000156.1, from coordinate 10,948 downwards.
CTGGCGCTCCGCCACCCCGCAGGCCAACTCAACCGCGCGTTGGCGCTGTGGGTCGCCCGCAACTCGACGCCGGAGCAGCTCGAAGCCCACCAGCGGCGGCATCGTTCGGTCACGTGGCGCACCGAAGCCGACGGCATGGTCGTGTTCACCCTCCGCCTCCCACCCCACATCGCCGCCACCCTCATCAGCCTCCTCACCACCCTCGTCATGCGGTCGAAACCACGGGCGGACGCGTCCGGCGAGTGGCCCAGCTTGGCCCAACAACACGCCGACGCCCTCGAAACCGCCCTCACCGACGGCATCGGCGCAGTGCAGACCGAACTGGTGCTCCACGTCCGAGGCGACGGCTGCACCACCGACGACGGCACCCCCATCCCCGAAACGGTGATCGAACGCATCGCCCCCGACTCGTTCCTTCGCGTTTTGATCCACGACGCCGGCGGGCGGCCAATCAACGCGTCCGCCCGTCGCCGCCACCCCTCGACCCGACAAAAGCGCGTCGTCAAGGAGCGAGACAGGGCATGCGTCGACTGCGGCAGCCCGCATCTCCTCGAGTACGACCACGACCCCGCCTACGAGGTGACCGGCCACACCGTGGTCGACGAGCTTAAACTCCGCTGCGCCCCTGCCACCACAACCGCCACGAACAAGCAGCATGAGTGGAGGAGAGGAGCTGGGTCCCGACGCGCCCACCCGCGACGACCGGCACGACGCGGCGGCCCGCGAGCTCCGTCGCCTCATCGCCGACGGACTCGGCTGAGGGAGCGGACGGGAGGCGACAGACCAGGTGACCGACGAGCTACGCCGAGCAGCCCTCGGCCACGGTCGGTGACGCCCAGCGAGCGAAGCGCCGTGGAGACGCGCCAATCCGCCCGAGCAAGGTGTCGGGTTGGGCGAAACGCGCCGGTCGTAGTAGCGCTCGTCGTAGCCGGGACCTATGTCCTCCGACCTTCTTGGCCGGATCTGCGGTAGCTCTGCCAGTTGCGCACCGCCACCCATGCCAGGATGACTCCACTAACGAACGAAGCCAAAGCGAGTAGCGCATTGCTCGACTCGTCCGCTCGGACCAAGGCCACAATCCCGGCCAGGGTGAGAGAGACTGCGCCGACGCCTGCTCGCATGGCGGTACCACTGTCGACGTCGGACCAGAAGCTCTTCACCACGACCACCTAGCTCAATGCCCCGCACGGCGAAGTCTTAGCGGGTCGCTCACTACGGGGCCTGACCCCATGCGCCCCGCAACTCGGCTCAACAGCAATGCCTCGCACGCGCATCTCTATCCCCTTGGGAACAGCTGCTGACGCTCCTGCTAGCGGATGAGGTTGTTGCGGACGTAGGTGTAGCGGTTGAGGTCTTGCGGATTCGCCCCGTCAGGCCCGATGGTGTCGGGTTGGGTGAAACGCCCCACGACGGGATCGTAGTAGCGGGTGTCGCACGCCATCTAGGGTCAGCCGGAAAGCACGCTGCTCTTATCGCGGCGGAATCCAAGCAGTCTCCGGATCGACACGTCCGGCGATGCGGGCGCGTTTTAGCGATCGGCCCGCCCAGCCAGTACTCCGACAGCGCTACCCACTCTCGATCCAATTCTTGCCACGGCGGTAGCTCTTGGGTCTCCACCCGTCGTGTGCCCGGATGAGCCACACATCATTGGGCCGAACGTCGATCACGCTGATAGACAACGTGGCCTTCGTCTCGGTGGCGTATCCGGACCTCCACGCGATCGCACGAGTTGCTGAGTTCAGATCACGCGACCATCAAGCGACATCACGATGAATGTCGACGGTGATCCACTCGGTCTCGCCGCCTCGACGGCAGGGTCGATTGCATCCCATCAAACCCAGCGGCGGCCCATGCCGCGATGTGGCTCCGCCATCCATAGCAGGGAAGGGGCGCAGATGTACCGTAGATTCCGAGTTCTGTAGAGCCTGAACCACAGGCGAACCTGCCAGAGGTCGACATGGCGGACCGGCTTCTGCTCGAACTTGCCCTCAACAGGTCCACGGCGATAGCCCCGTGCCCCGTTCACCGGACACGGCTCCGATCGATGCAGACTTCAGCGTGTCAGCCCCGGTGCTAGTACGAAGCCGCACTCAGATTCTGACCAACCCGGATCGATGAGGTCCCCGAAGCGAACCAAAGCGTGGCCAGCTGCCGCTCAGGCGGTTGCCTGAGGCAGTGACCACGCGTCCAGCCATGTTAGTGGTCGTTGACCGCCGCTGCGCCGGCGGCCGCCCCTGATCGGCTCGCAAGGAAGGGGCCAAGTAGCGGGACCTGACCGACGCGGGAGGACCGGGCTGAGACGTTGGTCGACTCCAGACACAACTGCTGCGACATCACCGCTGCGCGCCCCAAGGCCGGCCCCGGCCGATTTCGAGGTCGTCGCCCACACCCACCAAACCTGTGCCTGCTCCCCGTGCTCCAAGGCCTGCACCCTGGGCTACGACGCCGGCTCCGCCCAGAGGTCGCCAACATGGGCAAGTTCAACTCCAGTTGCCGACACCCCCGCAGGGATCAGGCCCGGCAACAATCCAATCGATGTACCACCGGGCACCGGACCCGGCGCCCCAGGGGACGGCACTGCTGCCCTGGCGGTAGCCACCTCTGCCGCTGCATACGCCCTGACGCAGCGGGCTGTCGCATCTCCGTCGGATAGCCCGTAACAGTGCCCGCTGGGATCGACGTACTTGACAGGGTTGTTCACCACGTACGAATAGCGGTTCAGATCCTGCGGCACGGCGGGGTTGGGCACGATGGTGTCGGGTTGGGTGAAACGCGTGGCAGCACCTCCGTCGTAACGGGGGTCGTACCGGGCCACGGGCGCACTCAGTTCACCTGCTTCTCCATGCCTTCCCAGTACGGGGCGCGGAGCTTGTACTTCTGGAGTTTGCCGGTGGCGGTGCGGGCGAGTTCGTCGCGGAACTCGATGGAGGTGGGGCACTTGTAGTGGGCGAGCTTGTCGCGGCAGTAGTCGATGAGGGCCTGCTCGGTGAGGTCGGAGCCGGGGGCCACCACGACCAAGGCCTTGACGGTCTCGCCCCACTTCTCGCTGGGGACGCCGATGACGGCGACCTCGTTCACGTCGGGGTGGCTGAACAGCGCGTCTTCCACCTCGATGGAGCTGACGTTCTCACCGCCGGAGATGATGACGTCCTTCTTGCGGTCGGTGATGGTGATGTAGGCGTCGTCACCGATGGTGCCGCCGTCGCCGGTGTGGAACCAGCCGCCCTCCAGGGCCTGGGCGGAGGCGTCGGGCTGCTCCCAGTACGACTTGAGGATGTGGTTGCCGCGGGCCAACAGCTCGCCGGAGGCAGAGATCTTCATGTCGATGCCCACCGCGGGCACACCGGCCCGGCCGAGGCGGGCGGCGCGCTCGGCCGGATCGAGCTCGTCCCACTCCTGGGGAGACCGGTTGATGGTGAGCAGCGGAGCGGTCTCGGTGAGGCCGTAGATCTGGATGAACTCCCAGCCGAGCTCGGTCTCCATGCGCTCGATGGTCGACGTGGGCGGCGGTGCACCGGCCACCACCATGCGCACCCGACCCTTGCCCGGGATCTCGCCTTCCCAATCGGCGGCGGCGTCGAGCACCGCGGCACAAACGGCCGGAGCGCCGCACATCAGGGTGACCCCGTGCTGGTCGATGCGGCGGAGGATCTCGGCACCGTCGACCTTGCGCAGGACGACGTTCTTCACACCCATCGCCATCACCGTGTAGAGCATCCCCCAGCCGTCGCAGTGGAACATCGGCAGCGTGTGCAGGTAGACGTCGCGGTCGTTCACGCCCACGTGCCAGCCGAAGGTGACGGCGTTGGTCCAACGGGCCCGATGCGTCTGCTCCACGCCCTTGGGGCGGGCCGTGGTGCCGGAGGTGTAGTTGATGGACGCGGTGGCGTCCTCGTCGGGCGTCCAGACCTGCGGCTCACCTTCGCGGCCGTACCAGGCGGCGTCGGACTCCTCGCCGATGACCCACTTGTGCTCGCAGGGGATGTCGGCCATCACGTCGGCGATCTCGGGATCGACCAGCAGCGCACGGGCGCCGGAATGCTCGACGATGTAGGCCACCTCGTCGCGGCTGAGCCGGAAGTTGATGGGCACGAACACCCGGCCGTTGCCGCTGACGCCGTAGAACATGGTCAGGAGGCGACCGGCGTTGTGGCTGACCATCGCCACCCGGTCGCCCATCTCGAGGCCCATCTCGTCCATGGCCACACCGATCTGGCGCTGGATGTCGCCGAGCTCTCGGAACGTGATCTCCCCGAGGCTGGACGCGGGCTGGTCGGGCTCGTCGACGATGGCCACGCGGTCCGGGAAGACGTTGACTCCTCGGGCGAGGAAATCGTTGATCGTCAGCGGCACCTTCACGGCAAATCCCCCTCTGCAGCGACTGGTCGTGCGTGCACGCTAGCCGCGGCCACCCAGCCGGACCGAGCTGGCACACCGCGGGACAACGCCGGATCTCGGGTTGGCGCCATTGAGCCCATAGGATCTCGCCCGTGTTCGACGCCCTTCTCGAATCCCTCGACCAATCCGAGCGCACCCGGCTGTTGTCCTCGATGCGCTCGCGTCGGCTGCGCCGAGGCGATGTCCTGTTCTGGGAGGGCGAGCCGGGCGACGCGGCGTTCGTGATCGACACCGGCAACCTCATCGTCGAACGGACCACCGAGGACGGCGATGTGGTCGCCGTGGCCATCGTCGGAGGTGGCGAGCTCATCGGTGAGCAGGCGCTCTTGTCAGACGACCCACGCGGTGCCACGGCGCGAGCGGTCGAGGCCACCGAGCTACGGGTGCTCGCCCGATCGGCCTTCGACGAGCTCCGCCAGACCACGCCGGCATTCGACGGCCTCCTGATCTCCCTGCTCGACCAGCGGCTGCGCAACCTCAGCGAACTCTTGCTGGACGCCCGCCACCGTCCGGTGGACGATCGGGTGCGGCGGACCGTGCGCCAGCTCTGCGACCACTTCGGCACCGAGATCCCCCTGTCGCAGGAGGTGGTCGCGTCGCTGGCTGGAACCACCCGTCCGACCGCGAACGGCATCGTTCGGGCCATGCAGGACGAGGGCCTGGTCCAGCTCAGCCGTGGACGCTTGAAAGTGCTGCGCCCCGACGAGTTCTGACCGTCACCCCAGCAGCGCTCGGACCTCTCCGAGCAGCTCGACGGTCTCGACCGCCAGCGCCTGCTCCACGTTCATGCAGCGGCAGATGACGTCGGAGAAGCCGAGCGCTGCGAACGGTGCGAGCTGTTCGGCCACCTCGGCGGGGGTACCGGCCACCACGGCGTCGAGGCCCATGCCCCGGTAGCCGCGCTCGACCAGGTCGGCCGCCGTCGACCGAGCCAGGCCGGGCTCCGCCGACACGATCACGTCCTTGCGGAGGATCGCTCGTGGTGTCGCGCCTGCCGCCGCACACGCCTCTCGATAGACCGCGAGTTGGGGCGGAGCCGTCTCGGTGGTGACCCCCGGCCCGGCGTACCACGCGTCGCCGATCCGAGCCGCGCGATCGAGGGCTGCGGGTGCCGGACCACCGCCGACCCACCACTCCACGGGCTCGGCGGGCCGCAGCGCGACGGACGCCGGACCGCCCATCAGCGGACTCTCGACGGTTTCGCCCGCCAGTAGCGCCTTGATCACGCGCACGCTCTCCTCCAGGACGCGCCCCCGACTCTTGAGGTCCGCGTTGAGCGCGGAGAACTGCGCATCGCCGCCGCCGATCCCGGTCTGGACGATGAAGGTGGCGTCGGTGAGGGATGCAAGGGTCCCGACGTGCTCGGCGACGACCAGCGGGTTCCACAGCGGCAGCAGGAAGAGGCAGCCGGCCGGGCGGCGGCCCCACTCGGCGAGCAGCCGCCCGAGCATCGGCGTGTTCTGCCAGTACGGGGCGGGCGTTGCGTGGTGGTCGCCGAGCGTGAGCGAGTCGAGCTGGGCTCGCTCGGCGGCGCGGGCCCGTTCGATCATCCAGCGAGCACCCTCGCGCGGATCGTCGACAGCGTGGGCAGAAGCGAGCGAGACCCCGATGCGCATGCCGCTGAGCCTATTGGCGGTCGAGCCGACGCAGGGGCGGCTCGGTCTTCGGCGGGACCTTCCTGGGCGGAAGATCGGCGATGAGGCGCTCGGTCGTGGCCGCGATCTCCGCCACTGCGGCCCGGACCGCGTCCTCGGTGGCGGCGCTGACCTTGGCGATGCCGGCCACCTTCCGGACGTACTGCAACGCGGCGGCCTCGATCTCCTCAGACGTCGCGACCGGCTCGAGCCCCCGCAGCGTGGTGATGTTCCTGCACATGACGCGAGACTAGATCGCGTTCCGGGGTCGGGATGGCGTGGACACTGCACTAAGTTGGCCGGGGGCAACCTCGGCGTCGCCGTGCCCTCATCCCACCGGGTGGCAACGCCCGAGGGCGCGGCGACGCCGGCCCCACCTCGCTCGCAGTGCCGTGCGAGACCTGTCAGGCTGGCCGGATGCAGCTCTCGCTGTTCGACCAGGTCGACGATCTCGTTCGCGCGCTCGTGCCGGACGAACTCGGACGCATCGAGTCCCGGACCCACCGGCGAGGGGTGAAGGTCTGGTTCGACACCGACCAGGCACCTCGCGAGCACTACGAAGCACAGCTCCTCGCTCGCCGCCACGTCGACGGTACCGAGGGCATGGCGCTCGAGATCGGCTGGCACGCCGAGTACCGCGATCCCGCGGAGAACGAGGCAGCCTTCGACGCGCTGCTCGGCGCCGAGAAGCGCTGGCGCAAGCACCTGGGAGCCGAGGCCGAGGCCGCCCCGTTCTTCGGTGCCGACGACTGGCGGCGGGTGTCGGAGGCCTGGATCGAACCCGACCTCGAGGACGAGGAGCTGGCCTTCGAGATCGCAGGGCGCCTCACCGACTACATGACGTCCCTGGAGCCCCACCGCCGCCGCTGAGGGCCGGCCGGCCGGGCGATCTCAGACGCGCTCGTGCTTGAGCCGCTTGAGCGTCCTCGCGCGTTCACCGGCGTCGAGCTCGGTCTTGCGGAGCCGGACGTTCGACGGGGTGACCTCGACGCACTCGTCGGCGGCGATGAACTCCAACGCCTGCTCGAGCGACAGCTTCTTCGGCGGCGTCAGACGCACGGTGTCGTCCGATGCGGCGGCACGGACGTTGGTGAGCTTCTTCTCACGGCAGATGTTGACGTCCATGTCCTCGTTGCGAGGGTTCTCGCCCACGATCATGCCCTCGTAGACCTCGACGCCAGGGCCCACGAACAGGCTGGTGCGCTCCTGGATGCTGGTGATGGCGTACGCCGTCGTGGGACCGCGACGGTCGGCGACGACCGATCCGGTGGTGCGGGTTCGGAGCTCGCCCATCCAGGGCTCGTAGCCCTCGAACACGTGGTGCAACAGGCCGGTCCCCCGCGTCTCGGTGAGGAACTCGGTGCGGAACCCGATGAGCCCGCGAGCGGCGACGATGTAGTCGAGGCGGACCCAGCCGGTGCCGTGGTTCGACATGTTCTCCATGCGGGCCTTGCGCTCGCCGAGGAGCTGGGTGACGGCGCCGACGTGCTCTTCGGGGACGTCGATGGTCAGGCGCTCGGTGGGCTCGTGGAGGGTGCCGTCGATCTCGCGCGTGACGACCTCGGGCTTGCCCACGGTGAGCTCGAAACCCTCGCGGCGCATCATCTCGACCAGGATCGCCAGCTGGAGCTCGCCACGACCCTGGACCTCCCAGGCATCGGGGCGGTCGGTGGGGTTGACGCGGAGCGAGACGTTGCCGACCAACTCCTTGTCGAGGCGGGCGAGCACCTGGCGGGCGGTGAGCTTGTCGCCGTCGTCGCCGGCGAGCGGCGAGGTGTTGACGCCGATGGTGACCGACAGGGTCGGCTCGTCCACGGCGATGACCGGCATGGGCCGGGGGTCCTCGGGGTCGGCGAGGGTCTCGCCGATGGTGACGTCCTCGATGCCGGACACGGCGATGATCTCGCCCGGGCCGGCTTCTTCGACCTCGACCCGGTCCAGGTTCTCGGTCACATACAGGCTGCCGACACGGGCGGACTGGATCGAGCCGTCGGCCCGGCACCACGCCAGGGGCGCGCCCCGCTTGATGGTCCCGTGCTGGACTCGACCGATGGCGATCCGCCCGACGTAGGGCGAGGCGTCGAGGTTGGTCACCCACGCCTGGAGGGGATGCTCGGGGTCGTGGGTCGGCGCCGGCATGGTGTCGAGCAGGACCTCGAACAGCGGCTGCAGGTCGGTGCCGGGCTCGGCGAGATCGGTGGTGGCCGTGCCCTCGCGGGCGTTGGTGTAGACGATCGGGAAGTCGATCTGATGATCGGCCGCGTCCAGGTCCAGGAACAGCTCGTAGACCTCGTCGACCACCTCGTCGATGCGGGCGTCGGGCCGGTCGATCTTGTTGATCACCAGCACGACCGGCAGGTCCAGTGCCATGGCCTTGCGGAGCACGAAGCGGGTCTGGGGCAGCGGGCCCTCGCTGGCGTCGACCAGCAGCAACACGCCGTCGACCATCGTCAACGCCCGCTCGACCTCGCCGCCGAAGTCGGCGTGACCCGGCGTGTCGAGGATGTTGATCTTGGTGTCCCCGACCCGGACCGCGGTGTTCTTGGCGAGGATGGTGATGCCCTTCTCGCGTTCGAGGTCCATCGAATCCATGACACGCTCGTCGATGTCCTGATGTGCACCGAACGCGCCGGATTGGTGGAGCATGCCGTCGACCAGCGTGGTCTTGCCATGGTCGACGTGGGCCACGATGGCCACATTGCGGAGATCTGCCCTGGTGGCCATACGCGGAACGGTATCGGTCTGGAACCGGCACCCCTCCCACCGCGCCGTGGTCGGTCGTCACCCGGTACTTTGGTGATCACCCGCCTTCGGGAACCGGGGGCGCAGGAGGATCGTCACATGGACATGCGCAACCGAACCCGCTTCCCTCGATCCCCCCGACTGCTGGTCGCTCTCGCGATCGTCCTGACGCTGATCCTCGCCGCCTGCGGCGGCGATGACGACGACGAGGGCGTGGTTGCCGGCGACGACGGCGCCGACAACACGGCCGACGGCGCCGTGACGGGCGGCGACCCGGACCGGGAGGAGCCGGCCGACGCGGCTGACCCGTTCGGCACGGTCGAGTGGATGCTGGCCTCGGCCACCGTGGACGGCGAGACGCTCGCGCTCCTCGAGTCCCACCCGGTCACCCTGCTGGTCGACGATGCCGGCGCCGTGGGTGGCACCGCAGCCTGCAACTCCTACTTCGGCACCCTGATCGAGGGCGACACCCTCTTCGAGGGGTTCGGCGTCACCGAGATGGCGTGTGACCCGCCCGAGACGCTGGATCTCGAGTCCGCGTTCCTCACCGCGCTCGGACGCACGACCACCGCCGAGCGCGACGGCGGCCAGCTGGTGCTGGCCGGCGACGGCGTCGAGCTCCGATTCGACGAGATCACGCCGCCGGCGGATGCCGAGCTGATCGGCACCGACTGGACCCTCGACACCGTCATCAGCGGCGATGCCGCCAGCTCGATCCTGGCCGACACCAACCCCCGGCTGGAGTTGACCGAAACCGAACTCGTCGCCTTCGACGGGTGCAACACCCTCGCCGGCGGCTACGAGATCGACGGCGACACCATCCGCACCGGCGCCCTCCGCTCCACCACGCGGGGATGCAGCGAGGACGTCACCCGGCAGGCGATGCAGGTGTCCGCCGTGCTGACCGGCGGCCCCACCTTCGAGATCGAGGGGAACCACCTGACGCTGTCGGGCCCCGACGGTCTCGAACTGCGGTTCACCGCAGGCTGACCCCCTGCCCGGGGGCCTCAGCGCAGGAGGTCGCGGACGTGTCCGGTCTCGTTGATGCTGCGGATCGACCGCATGCCGTTGGACGACGAGGCGGTCACGCGGTGGATGCCCGTGTACGCGGGCTGGTTGTGCCACGGGTCCTGCAGTGACCACAACGTCTGGAGGTAGACCGCCATCACCATGCCGTGGCAGAACACGGCCACCGTCTTGCCACGGTTGCCGGTGATGATCTCGTCGAACCCCGCCACGACCCGGTCGCGGAACCCCTCGTAGTCGCCGTCGAAGATCGCCGACGGGTCGTTCATCATCTCCTGGACGAACGGGTCGTCGGGCGTCATCTCCTCCTGTGGGATGTAGACGCTGCGATGCTGATCGACCTCGCGGAGGTCGTCGCGCAGCTCGATCTCGAGACCCAGCAGCTCGGCGAGCGGCTGTGCGGTCTGATGGGCCCGGACCATCGAGCTGGCCACGACGTGATCGATGCCCTCGGGATGCAGGAACTCCGCGACCCGGCGGGCCTGCACGTGCCCGTGGTCGGACAACGGTGGATCGGCCGGGCCTTCGTGGTCTTCGCGTTCCTCGCGGCGCGGTCGCGCGTGCCGGACGATGACGAGCTCCATTGCTCGACTCCTCGGTGGGGGTGGGGGCCTACAGGTGTCGGCCGACGTGGTCGACCAGGTTCCAGCGGATACTCGCGTCGATGCAGCCCTGGAGGAACTTCTCGAAGCGGGCGTGCATGCGGTCGCCGGTGTCACCGAAGGTGCTGGTGTCCTGGAGGTACGGGATCGGGGCACCGCCGGTGAACTGGAGCATGCCGATCGCGAGGTCCTCCTCGAGCTCGGCCGCCGTCCAGTCGGGCCCGCCGGCGCTTGCCAGTTCGCGCCGGTACAGGTCGAGCAGCTCGGGCTCCGCCTCGAGGGTCTCGTCGTTGTGCGAGGCGGCGAGCAGCCAGCCGAGGTCCATGCCGGGAAACCCGCGCATGGGGCTCTGCCAATCGATGATGACGGGGCCCTCGTCGGTGAACAGCACGTTGTCGAGCTCGTAGTCGATGTGGGTCAGCGTCCAGGGCCGGGCCGCCATGCGATCGAGCCAGGTGAGGGTGTCGTCGATGTAGCTGGCTTTGACGACCGCGGCGAGGTCGGCAGGGATACGGTCCGGCTCGGCGGCCGTGAGGTCGCTCCAGG
>CBDHFJ010000155.1:0-14053 GCA_965262315.1 Acidimicrobiales bacterium | reverse complement strand
CGGCGATGCCTGCCTTGGCCGCGGTGTAGGACACCTGGCCGATCTGGCCCTCGAACGCCGCGATGGATGCGGTGTTGATCATCACGCCGCGCTCCTCGTCCTCGTTGGGGTCGTTCTTGGCCATGTGCATGGCGCACAGGCGGTTGGTGTTGAACGTGCCGATCAGGTTGAGGTCGATGACGGCCCGGAAGTCGTCGAGGCTGTAGGGGCCAGCCTTGCTCAAGGTGCGGCCGGCCTTGCCGCCACCGGCGGTGTTGACCGCGGCGTCGAGTCCGCCCAGCGCGTCGACCGCCTCCTCGATGACGACCTCGATCCCGTCGAAGTCGAGCACGTTGCACGGGTGCCACGACCCGCCGAGTTCGGCGGCCACCTCAGCGCCGGCTGACTGTTCACGGTCGAGGATGGCGACCGACCCGCCGCCGGCCACGATGCGCTCGGCGGTGGCCCGGGCCATGCCCGAGGCGCCGCCGATGAGGATGGCTCGGAGTCCGTTGATGTCCATGTGTGCTCCCCCTGAGGTGTGGTCCGAAACTAGTGCCGTATCAGGAAACGTTTGCGATGCTCGAACACCCCTTCTCGGTCGTCCGCTGCGTACTCGCAACCTCCATTCCGACCGAAAACTAGCGAGTGCGGGCGATAGCGGGTTCGGGCGATGCCGCTTTGGTTGGCGGTGGCGAGCAGCGTGCCATCTTCGGCGAAGAGGCGCGAGCTGCCGTGGAACGTGCCGCGGGCCACCATCGAGATGGACGTCTCGATCATCACCCACTCGGTGGGGACCACGTGGTGGATGCGCAGGACGTTGTCGAGGCTGTTGCGGCTGAAGTCCTCACCGGTGGCGATGGCCGAGGCCCGAGGGAGGAAGTCGGCGTAGAACGCGAGCAGCGAAGCCGTGATCTCGCGGTGTCCGGGAACGCGCATCCACTTGCAGCTGGTGCCCGTCTCCCCCGCCGCCGGGGACGGGACGGTCCGGTCCTCGAGCGCCGAGTGGATGCTGGTGACACCAGGGTGGTCGACGGGTCGCAGGGCGCAGTCCAGGGGTGGCGGGACGTCGGGCATGTCGCCCCAGCTGCGGTCGAGCTCGGCGTCGCGACCGCCGAGGGCAGCGGTGACGCGCAGGACGTCTCGGTCTCCCACGCTGGCGACGACTCGCCCCTGGGTGATCGTCCGACCCTGGGCAGGCAGCTCGACGGCGAGCTCCACGATCTCGCCCACCGAGGCGAATGAGATGAACTGTGCCGAAGCGAAGATCGTCGGCAGACCGGTCGCGTGCTCCAGCGCGTCGATGCAGGCGCCGAACCCGACACCACCCATCAGGAAGTGCCGCTCACTCCCCCACGCGCAGATCGGCTCGTCGACACGGACCAGGTAGCGCAAGGCATCAGCCGTCGGCCGGGTGGCGGCGAAGGGGTGGCTGCTGATCAGGGGTTCCAGGTCGGTCACTATCGGCTCCGCGACGACGTGGCCCGACAAGCCGAACCACGATTCGGGTTACTGTAGATCCTCGAACGAAGACCACGGGAGTGAACATGAAGTACACGCGACTCGGCAACACCGGCCTCGACGTCTCCCGAATCTGCCTCGGCTGCATGAGCTACGGCAACGACAGTCCAGGCGTGCAGGACTGGGCACTCCCCGAGGCCGAGGCGCGGCCCTTCATCGAGCAGGCGCTCGAGGCGGGCATCAACTTCTTCGACACCGCCAACGCCTACTCGATCGGCACCAGCGAGGAGATCGTCGGCAAGGCCCTCAACGAGATGGCCGACCGCGACGAGATCGTGATCGCCACCAAGGTGTACTTCCCGATGCGGGGCCGGGCCCGCAACTCGCTCGGCCTCTCCCGCAAGGCGATCATGCAGGAGGTCGACCACAGCCTGCGTCGCCTCGGCACCGACTACATCGACCTCTACCAGATCCACCGCTGGGACGATCGCACACCGATCGAGGAGACGATGGGCGCGCTCCACGACGTCGTGGCCTCCGGCAAGGTCCGCTACATCGGCGCCTCGTCGATGTTCGCCTGGCAGTTCTCCAAGGCGCTCTACACCTCCGAGATGCGCGGCTGGACCAAGTTCGTGTCGATGCAGAACCACTACAACCTGCTCCAGCGCGAAGAGGAGCGGGAGATGATGCCGCTGTGCGAGGACCAGGGCATCGGCGTCATCCCGTGGAGCCCGATGGCCCGAGGGCTGCTGACCCGCGACTGGGACGAGACCACGACGCGCAGCGACAGCGACCCCAACCTCACGCGGCGCTACAGCGGCGACGACCCCGACCGAGCCATCGTGCAGAAGGTCGCCGAGATCGCCGACAACCGCGGGATCTCCCGGGCGCAGGTCGCCCTGGCCTGGATGTTGTCCAAGCCCTACGTCACGTCGCCGATCATCGGCGCCACGAAGATGCACCACCTCACCGACGCTGTGGCCGCGGTCGACGTCACCCTGGACGACGACGAGATCGCGGCACTGGAGGAGCCCTACGTCCCCCGAGGCCCGAGCTTCTGAAGCTCAGCGCAGCTGCTCGGGGAGGTCGACGCCGAGGTAGCCACAGACCGATCGGAGGGTCTCGGCCAGGAAGACCTCGTCCTTCTGCTTCTTGAAGCGGGACTCGATGGTCTCGCCTTTCAGCCGCATGTGGAGGACCGCCCCGACCTGCTCCAAGGCGTACCGACACGCCAGCTCGGGATCGGGATGGGCGATCTCGTCACGCCGATCGATCAGCAGGTCGTACAGGCCGTCGTCGAGGTTGGCCTGGAGCTTGCGATACTGCCCGGTCAACGCCGGGTCCTCACGAGCCGCCTCGAGGGCAGTGGTCTTGAAGCCCGGTCGACGACCCGAGTTCTCCAGCGCGAACTCCACGTAGCCGTAGAGGATGTCGCCCACCGTTGCCCCGTCCCACCGCTCGGGGTCGACCGCATCGCGCGTAGTGGCTTCGAACTCCTCGGCCAAGCGATCGAACAGGGCGTACAGCACCGCCTTCTTGTCGCTGAAGTGGTGGTAGACCGCGCCGACGCTGCAGCCGGCCTTCGAGGCGATGTCGACCACCGAGGTGGCGTCGACGCCGTGTTTGGCGAAGAGCTCTTCGGCGGCGTCCAGCAGCGCCTGCTGGGTGCGTTGGCTTCGGGTCTGTTGTCCCGCGCGCACCCAATGGAGGTCCGAGATCCATCGGCTTCGTTCCACGATCTGGTCTCTCTCCGTTGCCCTGGGTCGGCGTCCATTGAAGCGGTCGACGGCCGATCGCGCCAGGGTCGAGGCCGACTTCCGAACCCGGATTGTGGTTTTGCTACCGTTCGTCGAAGCATCGCAACCACTGGGGGAACCGTGAGCATCGGCGCACCGGCACCACACGACATCTTCACCGACAACCACCGGTGGGGCGACCTGGACGAGTGGAACCGAACCGCACTCGCACTGCACGAACAGGGCGGGATCCATCGCATCGAGCGCGACGGGTTCACACCGTTCTGGGCGGTGATCGACCATGCGGCGGTGCTCGACATCGAGCGCCAGCCCGAGCTGTTCACCAACGGGCCGATCCCGGTGCTGACCAACATCGAGGCCCATGAGAACCGCGGCATGGAGATCAAGACGCTGATCCACATGGACGCGCCCGATCACACCAAGTATCGAAAGCTGACCAACGAGTGGTTCAAGCCGGCCAGCATCAAGCGTCTGAACGATCGACTCCAGCAGCTCAGCGACGAGGCGCTCGCGAAGCTCGAGTCCTTCGACGGCGAGTGCGACTTCGCGGTCGACATCGCCCTGCCGTTCCCGCTCCAGGTGATCCTCAAGATCCTGGGCCTGCCCGAGGACGACTTCCCCCGCATGCTCCAGCTCACCCAGGAGCTGTTCGGGAGCGAAGACCCCGACCTCCAGCGAGACGAGCCGTCACCGGAGGTCATGGCCGAGGTCATCGGCGACTTCTACAACTACTTCATGGCGCTCACCGCCGAGCGCCGCGCCGACCCTGGCGAAGACCTCGCCACCGTGATCGCCAACGGCCAGATCGACGACGCCCCCATGCCCGACCTGGAGACGATGGGCTACTACGTGATCGTCGCCACGGCGGGCCACGACACAACGTCGTCGGCCATGGCCGGTGGCATGCACGCGCTGCTCGAGAACCCCGATCAGCTCCGCAAGATCCAGGCGAACCCCGACCTCGTCAACAACGCGGTCGAGGAGATGATCCGCTGGACGGCGCCGGTGCGGCACTTCATGCGTACCGCCACCGAGGACACCGAAGTCCTGGGCCAGGAGATCAAGAAGGGCGACTGGCTGTACCTGTCGTACAAGGCGGCCAACCTCGACCCGAAGGTCTTCGAGAACCCACTCGTGTTCGACGTCGAGCGCGAGAACGCCGACCGCAACGTGAGCTTCGGGTTCGGCGTGCACTACTGCCTCGGAGCGCAGCTGGCCCGCAACGAGCTGCGCCGGCTGTTCGGGACGATCCTGCCCCGCTTCGAGTCGATCGAGGTCGCGGGTGACCCGGCGACCATGAAGACGACCTTCGTCGGTGGCCACAAGACCCTGCCGATCAGGTATTCGCTCACGCGCGACTGACATCGGCCAGGCGTCCCCTGGTTCTGTGAGACGTATCGCCCACGGTCGCGCCGGACGTCCCTGGGTTCTGTGACATGTTTCGACGCGCCGAAACATGTCACAGAACGCGAGGGCGCGTGCCAGGCATTCAGCCGTCGTACTTGATCTTGTTGGCCAGCATGTAGGCGGCGAGGGTCTTCAGGCTGCCGACACCCTGCCGCTTGAAGCCGAAGGCGAGCATCGGCTGGAGCACACGAGCGAAACCGGCGGTCTCCCACGCGTAGCGCCAGGTCAGCCGGCAGGAGTCGTCAGCGGTGGGTTCGACTCGCCACTCCTCGGCGAAGGCTCCGAACACGGGCACGCTCGCGGCGGTGAAGCAGAAGCCCATCGCTCGGCCGTTCTCCCAACCCCAGAACTCCTCGTCGATCGCCGTGCCCCGACCCTTGATGGTCCGGGTCGTGCCGACACCGAACGGCTGAGGACTGGTCCAGATCACCTCGGTGATGGGACCGATGAACTCGGGCCATGACTCAGCGTCCTCGAGGGCACGGAACGTCGCGTCGGCGCTCACCGCGATGTCCTGGGTCAGCACTTCGTGGACCGGAGCCTGGTCCAGGTACTCGGCACCGACCTTGCGTAGCTCGCGCATCTTCGGCATGGGGGCTCCTTCGCTCCGACTCGGTGTCAGAGCAAAGCCTGCGCTCACACCAGGTTCAAGTCAGGGCGTAGCTGGCGATGGTGCAGCTGACGGCGAAGATCGGAATCGGCTCGCAGAAGTGCACGGTGCCGGTGGCGCCGCCGGCCGCCGCACTGACGGCCAGGAATGTGCGGATCTCGAAACCGCCCTGGCCGGCATCGGCATAGACCGTGAGATCGTCGTAGTCGAGCAGGGCCTCGCGGTCGTTGCGACACCAGCGATCCATGAAGTCGCGGTCCCAGGCCTCGTTGATCTTCCCCGAGTCGGGCGTGGCAGGCCAGTGTGAGATCCCGCCCGTGCCGACGAGTGCGATCTTCTCGGGAACGGAGTCCGCGGCCCGTCGCAACGCCTCGCCGAACGCCCACGCTCGGGGCAGCGGGGCGAGTGGCGGGCCCTGGCAGTTGATGTTCGCCGGGATGACCGGGAGGTCGAAGTCGGGGGTGAGGAAGTGGAGGGGGACCGCGATGCCGTGGTCGAACATCCACTCCTCCGCATAGGAGACGTCGACCGTCTGCATCACCTCGGTGATCAAGCGCTGCGACAGATCCCGGTTGCCGGGCGCTCGGAACTTCTCGATCCCGAGCCAGCCCGGGTCTTCGATCGGGCCCTCGTAGAAGTCGGCCATGCCGATGGCGAAGCTCGGCATGTTGTTCATGAAGAAGTTGGCGAAGTGTTCGGCGGCGATGACGATGATCGCCTCGGCGCCCGACGCAACGATGTCGGCCCGCATCTGGTGGAACGCCTCATAGAACGCGTCGCGCACCTCGGGGTCGGCCTGATCGGCACGCCCAGTGATCCCCGGGGCGTGGCTACACACACCGGCATAGACGAGTGGCATCAGCTGGCTCCCTCCGTCGTTTCGGTGTACCACCCCGGTGCCAGGCACCAAAGGTGACACCAACCACCGGCTCCTTCGTTTCGGTGTACCACCCCCGTGCCAGGCACCAAAGGTGACACCAACCAGCCGGCCGGGTCGGCGTTGGTGGCCGTCACGGCGCGCCTCGGTGTACTACCCCGGTGCCAGGCACGAGCCTGGTACACGCGGTCAGGTCGGCGCTGGCGGCCGTCACGTCGCTCCTTCGTTCCCGCTGCCGTCGGCGGGGTTGGACGAGTGACTGAGGCTCTCGGCACGGGCGTCGACGCCTTCGTAGCCGGTCATCGCGTACACGCCCTCGCGAACCGGGCCGTGGGCTTCGATACCGTCGCGCATGCGCTGGAGGTAGTCGGCCCACTCGATCTGATGGAACGCGGCGAAGTGCATCAGGATCTGGCCGTTGACGCCTAGGTGGAAGAGCAGGCCGATGTCGGGCTCGGTCAGCGCCGCGGTCTCTTCGTCGGTGAGCTCGTACGGCTCGAGGACCGCGTGCCGGTCGGCCCGGTACTGCTCCTGCAGCGCGGGCGTGCGGTTCAGCTCATAGAGGAACTTCTGCACGTAGTAGAGCGACACGGCGCCAGCCCCCTCTCACCCATTGTCCTCGACACGTCCGATCGAGACCCGACAACCGACATCAGCCCCTCACCACCTCGTCCTCGACACTCCCGGTCGAGATCCCGGTACGCCCCGCGGCCAAACCTCACCATCTCGTCCTCGACACGTCCGATCGAGACCCGACAACCGACATCAGCCCCTCACCATGACGTGGCGATGTACTGGGTCTCGCAGAACTCGTAGATGCCTTCGCTGGCACCTTCGCGGCCGAGGCCCGACTGCTTCATGCCACCGAACGGGGCCGCCGGGTCCGACATCGCACCGCGGTTGAGGCCGACCATGCCGGACTCGAGGCGCTCGGCGGTGCGCATGCCCTTGGCGAGGTCCTGCGTGAAGACGTAGGCGGCGAGCCCCATCTCGGTGTCGTTGGCGTGGGCCACCATCGCGTCGTGGTCGGTGAACGGGATGACCGGGGCGACCGGGCCGAAGATCTCCTCGCGGGTGATCGGCGACAGCGGGTCGACGCCGCCGAGCACGGTCGGCTCGTAGAAGAAGCCGGGGCCGTCGATGGCCGAGCCGCCAGTCGCGACCGAGGCGCCGGCCCCGACAGCGGCACCCACCAGCGAGCCGATCGACTCGATGGCGGCCGGGTTGATCATCGGACCGCACGAGACGCCCTCGTCGAGGCCGTTGCCCACCTTCACGGCGCCCATCGCCTGAGCGAGCGCCTCGGTGAACGCAGGGGCGATGCCGGCCTCGGCGAAGAAGCGATTGGCAGCCGTGCAGGTCTCGGCCGAGTGGCGCATCTTGGCCACCATCGCGCCCTCGACCGCAGCGTCGAGGTCCGCGTCGTCGAAGACGATGAAGGGAGCGTTGCCGCCGAGCTCCATCGCCACCTTCAGCACCCGATCGGCACAGCGCCGCAGCAGCACTCGGCCCACCTCGGTGGAGCCGGTGAACGACACCATGCGAGTGGCCCGGTGCTCGGTGGCCGCGTCGAACCAGGACCCGGAGTTCTGGGTGGGCACGACGTTGACCACGCCGTCCGGGACGCCGGCCTCCTGGAGGAGATCGGCGACACGCAGCGCGGTCAGCGGGGTCTCCTTGGGCGGCTTGATCACGACCGCGTTGCCGGCAGCCAGCGCGGGCGCGACCTTGCGGGTGATCATCGCCGCCGGGAAGTTCCACGGCGTCACCATGACCACGACGCCGACCGGCGGGTGGTGAACGATGATCTTGTTGGTACCCGAGGGCGCGGTGCCGATCGAGCCGTGGAGGCGCACGGCCTCTTCGCTGTTCCACCGGAAGAACTCGGCGGCGTACGTGATCTCACCCTTGGCGTCGGCCAACGGCTTGCCGTGCTCGCGCGTGATGAGCTCGCCGAGCTCGTCGGTGTGGTCGACCAGGGTGGCCCAGCAGGCCCGCAGGATCTCGGCCCGCTCCCGTGGTGCCGTCGCCGCCCAGCCGGCCTGCGCCGCGGCCGCGGCGTCGACCGCAGCGGTCGCATCCGCGGGCGTGCCGGCCGCCACCGTGGTCAGCTCCTCGCCCGTGGCCGGGTCGAGCACCGAGATGCGCTCGCCATCCGCGCCGTCGGTCCAAGACCCGCCGATCAACAACTGGTCACGCATGTCAGCCTCCGAGCTTGGGGATGGAGTGGGTGTCGAGGGCGACGGCGATGTTCTTCGTCTCCATGTAGAAGTCGAAGCTCCAGTCGCCGCCGTCACGGCCGATGCCCGATGCCTTGGTACCACCGAACGGGGTGGGCAGGTGGCGCACGTTCTGGGAGTTCACCCAGATCATGCCCGCCTCGAGGGCGTGGGCGACCCGGTGCGCTCGACCGACGTCCTTGGTCCAGAGGTAGCCGGCGAGGCCGTAGTCGACGTCGTTGGCGATCTTGATCGCATCGGCCTCGTCGGTGAACGGAATCGCGGTGAGGACCGGGCCGAAGATCTCCTCCTGCGCGATGCGCATGTCCGAACGGGCGTTGGTGAACAGGGTCGGCGCCACCCAGGTGCCGCCGGCGGGAGCGTCGGCCCAGGCGGTTCCCTCGATCACGGTGGCGCCGTCCTCACGAGCGATGTCGAGGTAGCTGCACACCTTCTCGTGATGGCGGGGATGGATCAACGGGCCGATGACCGCCGACGGATCGAGCGGATGGCCAACCGGCACATTGCGCATCTTCTCGGCGACCCGCTCGACGACCTCGTCGTAGATCGAGTCTTGGATGAGCACCCGCGAGCTGCTGGTGCACCGCTCGCCGTTGAGGCTGTAGATCATGAAGACCACGGCATCGACGGCGCGCTCCAGGTCGGCGTCGTCGAAGACGATCACCGGGTTCTTGCCGCCGAGCTCGAAGTGCACGCGCTTGAGCGTGGGGGCGCCCTGCGCCTGGATCATCGAGCCGGTCGACGACTCACCCACGAAGGCGATGGCCTTGATGGCGGGGTGTTCGGTGAGGCTCTTGCCGGCCGACTCGCCCATGCCGTGGACGACGTTGAGGACGCCGGGCGGCAGGCCCGCCTCGAGTGCGGTCTCGGCGAGCAACTGTGCGGTCAGCGGGCTCCACTCGGCCGGCTTGTGCACAACGGTGCATCCCGCGGCGAGCGCCGGCGCGATCTTCCAGGTGGACAGCATGAACGGGGTGTTCCACGGCGTGATCACCCCGACCGGGCCGATCGGGTGGCGGGTGGTGTAGTTCACGTGGTCGGCGGACGGCAGCGACAGCCCGTCGGCCGCCGACGGTGCCTGGTCGGCGAAGAACCGGAAGTTGGCGGCGCCGCGAAGCGCAGCGGCGGACATGAACCGCATCGTCTGGCCGGTGTCGACGCACTCGGTGACCGCGATCTGGTGGGCCTTCTCCTCGATGAGGTCGGCGACGCGATGCAGGATCCGCTTGCGTTCGGTGCCGGGCATGGCACCCCACGCGCCGAAGGCCTCGGCGGCGGCGTTCGCGGCGGCGTCGATGTCGGCGGCATCGCCCGATGCCACGTCGCCCAGGCGGGAGCCGTCGATGGGCGAGGTGTTCTCGAAGGTCGCTCCGGACCGAGACGGCACCATCTCGCCCGCGATCAGGTTCGGGAGCGGCTCGGCGGCGAACCGGGCGAGGTGCTGGTCGGCAGCCGCCAGGTTCTCCTCGTAGGTGTGGCTGGATCCGGCCATCAGCTGTCTCCCTCGTGGGCGGCCTCCATGGCCGAGCTGTCTCGATCGTCGGCCTCCATGGCCGAGCGGACGTGATTGCGATTGATGCGGAGCTCGGGGTCGAGCTCGGTGAGTTCGATCGACCAGGCGATCGCCAGCGGCGTGTCGGCCAGCTCGGCCTCGGCCGCGTCGAGGACCTGCTCGATGAACGAGCGTTTGTCCGCCTGTGCCCGGCCCGGGCCGATGCGGCAGTGGATGGCGACGAAGGCGAAGGACGGGTCGCCGGTCATCGCCCGGTAGTGCGCGCGCTCGGCGGCTCGGGTCCGCAGGCCGGTCACGTCCGGTAGGCCGTGGGCCAATGCAGCCGCGTGGACCGTGCCCACGAGCGCGTCGATGTCGTGGTGCTCACCGACGTTGGCGGAGTACTCGATCGTGATGTGCGGCACGAGATATGTTTAACATGTTCACCATCATGGAGCCACCCACGGAGCATCGATGACCCGCCTCCTCTCCTATTCGATCGATGGCGACGCCCACTTCGGCGTCATGGCCTTCGATGACTCGGGCGTCATCGACCTGGGCGAGCGCATGCCCCACGTGGCCGACATGCAGGCACTGCTCGAAGGTCCCGGCCTGACAGCTGCCCGCGACTACGAGGGCGAGCCCGCCGACCATGCACTCGACACCATCACCTTCGAACGCCCACTCTCCTGGCCACGCAAGATCTTCTGCATCGGCGTGAACTACGGCGGCCGCGCCGCCGAGTACGCCGACAAGACCGACGCTGCGTACCCCTCGGTCTTCCCACGCTTTCCCGACTCGTTCACGGCGCACGATCAGGACCTCGTCCGCCCACCCGAGAGCCCGCAACTCGACTACGAGGGCGAGATCGTCGTGGTGATCGGACGCGGGGGCAGGCGCATCCCGCTCACAGACGCCCGGAACCACATCGCCGCCTTGACGCTCGGCAACGAGGGCACGATCCGCGACTGGGTCCGCCACGCCAAGTTCAACGTGACCCAGGGCAAGAACTGGCTGTCGTCGGGGGCCATCGGGCCGTGGCTCGTCCCGATCGACGAGTTCGGCGATCTGGAGCAGCTCCACCTGACAACGAGGGTCAACGGCGAGCTGCGCCAGGACGACACGCCGGCGACGATGAAGTACTCGATCCCGTACCAGATCCACTACCTGTCGACGTTCACCGAGCTCCGACCCGGCGACATCATCTTCACCGGGACGCCCACCGGGGCCGGCGCCCGGTTCGATCCGCCGATCTGGCTGGAGCCGGGCGACGTGGTCGAGGTGACCGTCCCCGAGATCGGGACCCTGCGGAACACCATCGCCGACGAGTTCGAGCCCGGCACGGCCGAGGCCACACTGACCCCGCCGGAGCCGCAATGACGCCGCCGGCCATGCGGCCCTTCGACGCCTCACTCCCGATGGCGCTCCTCCAGGCACGAGAGTCCGCCATGCGGTTGTTCCGACCACTGCTCGCCGAGCACGACCTGACCGAACAGCAGTGGCGGGTGCTCCGAGCCCTCACCGCCACCAAGGCCCCGGTCGACGCGGGCGAGCTGGCCGCCCGCACCTTCCTCCTGGCCCCGAGCCTCTCGCGCATTCTCGCCAACCTCGAGGACCGCGACCTGATCGTTCGAGCGGTCGACCCCGATGACCAGCGCCGGTCCCTGATCGCGCTGAGCGCGGCCGGCGCTGCACAGGTGCGGGCGATCGCCCCCGAATCCGAGCAGCGCTACGCCGCGATCGAGACCGCCTTCGGCGCGGCTCGGCTCGCTCGACTGCTCGACGAACTCCACGACCTCGCCGCGCTCGACCTCGAGAGCGCACCGAAGGAGGCATCCCGATGAGCTTGTCCGACGACGACGTCGCAGCGGAGGCTGCACTGCTCGACGACGCCGAGGCCACCGCCACCCAGATCCGCCAGAGCACGTCGGTGCACGCCGACATGACGATGGACGACGCCTACCGGGTGCAAGCGGCGTGGCTCGACCGCAAGCTCGCCCGGGGCGAGGAACTCGTCGGCCACAAGATCGGGCTGACCTCCCGCGCCATGCAGGCGGCGATGAACATCACCACTCCCGACTCGGGCTTCCTCACCAGAGACATGGTGTTCGAGCCCGACTCCACGCTGGATGCCGCGCGCTTCTGCGACCCGAAGCTGGAGATCGAGCTGGCGTTCGTGCTGGCCACCGATCTCGCCGGCGCCGACCTCACGGTCGACGACGTGCTCGACGCCACCGACCACGTCTCCCCCGCCATTGAACTCATCGCCGCCCGCTCGTTCCGGAAGGACCCCGAGACCGGCCGGACTCGCACGGTGATCGACACCATCGCCGACAACGCAGCAGACGCGGGGATCATCTGCGGTGGGCGCCAGGTCGCACCGCGGGAGGTCGACCTCCGGTGGGTCGGCGCCCTCGGCTACCGCAACGGCACGATCGAGGAGACCGGCGTTGCCGCCGGGGTGCTCGACCATCCGGCAGCCGGCATCGTGTGGCTCGCCCGGCGGTACGCCGAGCAGGGCCTCACCCTCGAGGCGGGCCAGACCATCCTCGCCGGCTCCTTCACCCGCCCGATCGACATCCGCCCCGGCGACGAGTTCCACTTCGACTTCGGCAACCTCGGCTCGTTCGGCCTCGCGTTCAGCTGAGGCTGGCGCCCAGAGGAAGTGAACCATAGGGTCGGTTCGGTTTCTCGCACTCTGGGGGTACAGGGATGGCAGTGGAGTTCTCGACGACGGTTCCGGCGACGCCGCTGCCGCAGGTGGTCGACATGGCCCGACGGCTCGAGGCAGCCGGTTGGGACTCACTGGGCATGGTCGACTCGCAGAACCTCGCGCCCGACCCCTACGTCTTCCTGGCGCTCGCCGCGACCGCGACCGACCGCCTGCAGCTGATGACGGGTGTGACCAACGTGGTGACTCGCCACCCTGCCGTCACCGCCAGCTCTGCGTTCACGCTCCAGGCGGTGTCCGAGGGCCGGTTCACCCTCGGCATCGGACGTGGCGACTCGGCCCTCGCGCACGTGGGCCGGTCGCCCGCCCGGTTGGCGTGGTTCGAGCAGTACCTGGCCGCCGTGTGCGGCTACTGCCGCGGCGAGGACGTCACGTTCGAGTCGATCCCACCCCTCCCCGACCACATCGCTCCGTCGGTCGACGACCTCAACCTCGCCGACCAACCCGATGCCAGCCGAATCCGTTGGGCCTCGGGCCGAGTCCAGCCGGTCCCGGTCGAGGTGGCGGCCACGGGCAAGAAGGTCATCGGCGCCACCGCACGGCACGCCGACCGGGTCATGTTCGCCCTCGGCGCCCAACCCGAGCGCGTTGCCTGGGGCGTGGAGACGGCGAAGGCTGCAGCCGAGGAGGCAGGCCGGGACCCCTCGACGCTGAGCTTCGGCGCGTACGTCAACGTCGTCGCCCACGACGATCCGGCGAGAGCCCGCGCGATCGGCCGGGGGTCGGCCAGCCTGTTCATCCGGTTCTCGGCCATGCACGGCACGGTGAACGGCCCCGCCGACGACTCCCAACGCGACGTCTTCGAGACCGTGCACCAGAACTACGACATGAACCACCACGCCCGCGACACCGGCAGCCAGGCCAGCGTGATCCCCGACGACTTCCTCGACACCTTCGCCGTCATGGGGTCGGTCGACCACTGCGTCGACCGACTCGGGCACCTGACCGAGCTGGGCCTCGACAAGTTCTCGGTGGCCGGCGCGTCCTTCGGCAGCCGAGACCCCGAAGCCGCTGACGCTGCGGCCCGCTTCATCGAAGAGGTCGCCCCGCAGGTGCGGGGCTGATCCGCCTCAGAACGTGAACCGGGTGACGTCGTTCGGGAAGTCGAACCACGCCATGGCCTTCGTTGGTGTGAACACGACGAGGCCGCCGGAGTCCTCACCCTCCCACGAGTCGGGCGTCGGCTCGTAGCCGTCGGCGCCGTACTTGCCGCCGATCGCCGCGGCGATTCGCTCACCGAGCTCCAAACCCGGTGGATCGGCCGGAGCGGCTCGACCCTCGACGATCACACTCTGCCAGCCGTCCCTCGAGGTGCAGCACACACGCGGGGTTGGCGACGATGTTCCGGACGTGGACCGTGTCCGGGGACCCGTCGTAGAACAGCCGGCCGTCGAGCCATGCACCCCACCGGGGCACCACGTGGGGGCGACCGTCGGGCCGGGTCGTGGCCATCCAGTACTGCTTGGAGCCCTCCAGGCGTTCGACGACCCGAGACCACG
>CBDHFJ010000154.1:0-20952 GCA_965262315.1 Acidimicrobiales bacterium | reverse complement strand
CGCCAAAGCCCGATGGCGGTTACAATATTGGCGGTGTGACGGCCACAGCCAGCTTCCGCTTTTCGAAATGGATGGCGAAGTGGCTGGATCTAACAGATACGAAGATCATAATTGGCAAAGGCGGCATGTCGCGCGAGGATTACAAGACCGTTCTCGCTCCTCGCGGCGCAATTTATCTGACTACGGTCGGCTACGGGACTGGCGCATTGCTTGGACGCGGCGTGAAGGATGTACAGGCCGTTCACTGGCTCGACGAGCTCGGAATCGCGCAGGCCATGTGGCTTTTCGAAGTGGAGAATTTCGGTCCGTTCATCGTGGACAGTGACCTAAAGGGCAATTCCCTGCTGGCTGATCATGGTGATACAGTCAATGAAAGATTGGACAAACTTTATGAGGGACTGAAACCACCAGCGCTGCATCGCTTTGGCGAAACCGACGACCGCAAGGATGAAGTCTTGTGAGCCAAACGGGAGACAAGCTGCGCGGCGACCTGCTTTACCGTTTTGGCGATAACGTAGATCGTCTCTTCACGGACATTGATGGCGAGACGCCCCAATTCTGGACAAAGCTCGCGGCGCGCGGGTCTTGCCGCCACTTTCGCGACGAGCCCGTTGCTCCGGAGCTGATCGAGACGCTTTGCGCGCTGGCGCTTGCCTCACCGACCAAGAGCGACCTTCAGCAGCGCGACATCATCATCGTAGACGATCCCACGCTCCGGAGTCAGCTCGACGCAATGCTGACCAGCGGTCCGCTGGCTCAGGACTGGATCGCCGGCGCGCCCGCCATGCTTATCTTCTGCGGCAATAACCGCCGGCAGCGTCAGATCCACGACTGGCGCGGCAAGCCTTTCGCCAACGACCATCTCGACGCTTTCTTCAATGCGGCGGTCGATGCAGGCATAGCGATGACAGCTTTTGTCCTTGCTGCCGAAGCATGCGGCCTCGGCTGTACGCCAATCAGCGCGGTCCGCAACCATGCCGAGGACATCAGCCAGCTGATGGATTTGCCAAACCATATCTTCCCGATGTGCGGTCTTGGTCTCGGCTGGCCGAAATTTCCAGAGCCACGCATCGCCATGCGTCTGCCTCTCTCGGCCACAGTCCATCGCAACCGCTTCAGCGAGGACGGTATCCGGGAGGCAGTCGACGCCTATGATATGCGCCGTCACGCTGTTCAGCCGATGACGAAACAACGCGCCGTAGACCGTTTCGGCGAAGTAGAACGCTATACATGGTCGGAAGACAAGGCGCGCCAATATGCCGGCGAAGAACGCGCCGATTGGGGCGCCTATGTGCGTCGTTGTGGTTTCAAATTGGAATAACAGGGCTGTCATCCCGGAAACGCCATAGGCCTGATCAGGCATCCATTCCTATTCCAACGAGCAAAATTTGGGTTGGGGGTACGAGTGGGCACTGGATTAACTCCGGGGCGACAAGGTAGAGAAGGAACAGCGAATGTCTGAGGGACGGCCTTGGGAGGCCATCGATAGTGGCGCTATCAAACACGCGATAGCGCCGGAGTTGCTTGGTTCTGCTGAGCTGACACCGTCCGGCGCATTCGAAGCCGGATCATATGCGTCCTTCACATTGATTTACACGGCGGGCGTCTACGGCATCGACGATTCCGGCGCACTGCGCATCTGTTTCCGCTTCGCCTCCGACCAATCCAATCCGCAATTTACCGACCCCAAAGCACCAAACTACTGCACTGTTGAGGCCTCCAACGGCGCCGTGCTCGATTATCGTTTCGACCCGAAAGCCAATATCCGCCCGTGGGACCGCACACTCTATATCAAAGTCGTTAAAGGCTATCTCAGCGAAGGCGACCGGATCGTGGTGCGCTTTGGCGTGACCGAAGACGGATCGCCCGGCATGCGGCTGCAAACCTTTTGCGAGGACACCTATGAATTCCGTGTGTTGGTCGATCCGATTGCGACCTTCAATTTTCAGCCCGTGCCCGACCAGCCGAAAATCGCGCTCGTTCCGGGCAAGCCGGAGCGCTATGTGGCGGTGCTTCCGACATTGCGGCGCGTCGGCGAGCCGTTTTCTTTGAAGCTCAAAGGCGAGGACCGCTGGGGCAATCCGTCCGACCGCTGCGACCAGACCTTCACCCTGCGTGCAAGCACACCGATTGCCGGGCTGCCTGAAAACTTTACATTCGCGCCTGGACAGCGTGCGTTTACGGTTGACGGTCTATCGGCAGAAGCCGAGGGCGACTTTGAGATCGAACTTATTGATAGCGACGGGCAAACCGTTGCAAAGAGCAATCCGCTGAGAATCGTCCGTGAAACGCCTTTCCTGCATTATTGGGGCGACCTGCACGGGCAATCGGAGGAGACCATCGGCACCGGCAGCGCCCGGCAATATTTCGCCTTTGCCCGCGATCTGGCATTCGTCGATGCAACCGGCCATCAGGGGAATGATTTTCAAATTACCGGCGAATTCTGGGATGAGCTCAATCGCCTTACGTCCGAATTTGACGAGCCGGGCCGCTTCGTCGCTCTGCCCGGCTATGAATGGTCCGGCAATACAGCGCTCGGCGGCGACCGCAACGTCTACTTTCCCAATGAAGGCCGCACCATCCGCCGCTCGTCCCATGCTTTGATCGAGGATCATTCCGATATCGAGACCGACTGCGTCACCGCGGGCAAGCTCTTCGAGGCCTTTGCCGCAAATGAGGAATGGGACGTGGTCTGCTTTGCCCATTGCGGCGGACGCTATGCCGATATCAAGCTCGCCCATGACGGACGGTTCGAACGCTCCGTCGAGGTGCACTCCTCCTGGGGCACCTTCGAATGGCTGGTGCAAGACGCTTTCGAAATGGGCTACCGGGTCGGCATCGTCGCCAATTCCGACGGCCATAAAGGGCGTCCCGGCGCGAGCTATCCCGGCGCGGGGAAGTTCGGCGCAATTGGCGGGCTCACCTGCTATCTGATGCCGGAGCTGAGCCGCCCTGCCCTGCTCGACTGTCTGCGCAAGCGCCGCCATTACGGAACGACCGGCGGTCCGACCGGGCGTATGATCATCAATCTGCAAGCGGATCTTGACACGGAGGGCCAGCTCTTCCACGACGATCCCGCCCTGTTTCCGCCGAAACCAACGCCGGCCAGCACGGCGCTCATGGGCGACATCGTGCATTTGCCCGAAGGCGGCGTCGAGCTCAGCGCCGAGATCGTTGCCGCGGCTCCAATCGAGCGGATCGACGTCTTCAACGGTCTCGATCTGATTGAGACGATCCGCCCTTACGGCAAAGACGATCTCGGAAGCCGTATCCGTGTGATTTGGGAGGGCGCCGAATATCGCGGACGCTTCCGGCAGGTCATCTGGGACGGCGCCGCCGAGTTCAGCGGTGCATCGATCCGCGAGGCCCGCCCGATCAATTTCCTCAACCGCGACAAGACTTTGGAGCAGATTGACGCACATAAATTGAAATGGCAGGCCTTGACGACGGGTAACATCGGCGGGTTTGAAGCAATCCTCGACAATGGAACGCAAGGCAGCCTGAAACTGACAACACCACTGATCGAATGCGATATTCCGCTAGCGGAGATTGGCTATGAGGACCGCATTTTCGACAATAGCGGTATTCTTCCCCGCTTTATTCGCGTCGTCTGGATGCCGGATAAGAATCCGCATACATCTATAAAGTTCTCACGGAGCGTTGAGCTGAAATCGTCCGGCGACAATCCGCTTTACATCCGTGTCTCTCTCGAAGACGGAACACGCGCCTGGACCAGCCCGATCTACATTTATCGTTGATCACTTTGGCAGAAGAACGCCGGCCACTCTTATGTCGGCTCCTGAATCACATTTTCGCCCGACAGCGTTTCAACAGGACGCCTGCAGCGCCACAGCGCCAGCCAGTCGTGAGAAATTGTAGGACGCCTTGGAAAAAGTCACGCCGCCAATCAGGAACTTCCCGATGGTTGGCGTGAATTTATAACTCGCCTCCGCAACAACGATCGGTTTGCCCTGCCCGGCGAGGCTCTTCGGCAGTGCGAAGGCCGCGCCGGTTGGGGCGGGCGAAAGCGTTCCTGACGCAAAGCTCCATTGCACCGTCGATTTCGCGCTCACGCTGGTAATTCGAAGCCCAAGCAAAGCGGACGGATAGGGGCTTAGAATTGTTTTGCCGATCGCGGAAATATCCTGCAGCTGCGACCGGGTCACACAGCCTGCGCGTGCTACGAGGTCCGCCGCTGTGCTGGCAACCTGGCCCATCTTGCGCTTCGCGGTAAACGCCTGACCGAATTCGACGGTAGCTAGCAGAAGCATCACGATGACCGGCATGGCGAGCGCGGCCTCGATCAGGACTGAGCCTTTATTGTCTGTGACCAGTTTCATGAGATGCTCTGTGTTCGCCTTATGGAAATGGTTCGGTTTCAAAAACAGCCGCGGACTGTACGAGATAGTTGCCATTGGCAAGGTTGCTCAACAGAGCAAAGGAGCTGGGGCCGATCAGAGACCATTCATAAAAGGCCGTGACCAGCACGACCTGCGATGGTCCGGCCGCCTGATACGGGAAATTTTTTCGCAGATTGCCTTTCTTGTTCGTTGGCGTTGGGGCTTTGACTGAAGAAAAATTGGCAAAGGATTGCACGCTCAGCCGCAATTTGGTTGCGCATTTGGTCAGTACGATCGCCTTGTCGCAGACGCCCGCGACCATTTGGGCTTGCGTTAAATTTCCCTGTTGAGCCTGGCCTGTCCGGACCAGACGGGCCGCGCTCTTAGTCAGATTATCAAGTTCGTAATTACCCCAGAAGATCAGTCCGACCTCCAGAATACCAAAGGCCAAAATGAAAAAGGGCAATGCAATAAGACCGAACTCAATTGCTGAGTTGCCTTGCCGGTCACGGACAAGTCGGAAGAGGCGGTTACGGGCAGTCTGCGGAGTGATCATCTCTGGGCGCTCGTGACTTATGTCCTGATCCTGCCGCCAGAGGTCATTCAATACAATTATATGGTGTAATTTTGGTCAACGCGAAGGCGCAAACCGCTCTTCAGTGGACTTTTATCTCTGGTCTATCAATTTTTCTAATTTTTTACATTAAGTTAGAAAGAGACTTTCACGGATTATTTGCTTCAATCAGTCACAACCTGCTGGTCGATCTCCTGCCGCTGCGTCCGCACCACCTGGCGACGGCCGCGCAGGGCGTCGATCTCGCGACCGGCCAGATGGATCTGGAGGGTGGTGAGCTCTGCGAGCAGATCACCGTGGCGCCGCGCCGCCTCGGCCTGACGTTCCAGCGGCCGGACCTGGCGCCGCACCTCGCGCAGCAGATCCTGCACGCGTGTGAGGTTGTCCTCGGTGGCGCTGAGCCGACGCTCGGCCTTCTCGCGGCGGCGCCGATACTTGAGGACGCCGGCGGCCTCCTCGATGACGGATCGCCGATCCTCGGCCCGGGCGTTGAGGACGGCATCGATCTGGCCCTGCGACACGATGACGTGCTGCTGGCGGCCCACGCCCGAGTCCGACAGCAGCTCCTGGATGTCGAGCAGTCGGCACGGCACGCCGTTCATCGAGTACTCGGAATCACCGTCGCGGAACAGGATGCGGGTGATCGTGACTTCCTCGAAGTCGAGCGGCAGCAGACCCGCGGAATTGTCAATGGTCAGCGAGACCTCGGCACGACCGAGCGCCTGCCGCTTCGCGGTGCCCGCGAAGATGACGTCGTCCATCTTCTGGGACCGCACCGCCGAGGGCGCCTGGGCGCCCAGCACCCAGGCGATGGCATCGACCACGTTGGACTTGCCGCTGCCGTTGGGGCCAACGACGACGGTCACACCGGGCTCCATGTCGAGCACGGTCGAGTCGGCGAACGACTTGAACCCCTTGAGGGTCAACGACTTCAAGAACACCGTCGCGAACCTAGTGGACGCGCGCCGGAATTACATCCTTGTGATTCACCTTTGTCCGGCCGGTTCTCGGACTAGACCTGACTCTGGTCGCAGTAGTAGGTCCATTCCTTGTTGAACTTGGAACGGACGATCGGGCGCCGCGAGCGAGGGCTGAGCTCGCCCTCCTTCTGGTACACAGCGTGGTGGTCCTGGTACGAGCCGGGCTGGCCGAAGACGTCGAGGTAGTGGCTGCCCTCGACACTCGAGCCGCGGTACTTGACCGCGTCGTGCAGCGTCTCGACCAGGGCGCGGTAGAGCCGCCGCATCTCCTGGGTGGTCAGCGAGTTCGAGAGCCGGTCGTATCGCAGGCCGGCGTGGAACAGGATCTCGTCGGCGTACATCGAGCCGATCCCGATCAGGAACGACTCGTCCATGATCAGCGTCCGCAGCTTGGTCTCGTGGGCGTGCAGGTGCCGGCCGAAGTCCGTCCAGGACATGGGCTCCTCGATCGGGTCGATGCCGAGCTTGGTGAGCTCGGGCATCTCGTCGACGATGTCCTCGGTCCGGTGCAAGGCCACGCTGGCGTCGGCCTCCATGTCCACCAGTCGGAGCTGGCCGTGCTGGGTGAAGCCGATGATGAGGGCCGTGCGCTTGTGCACCTCGTCCTTGTTGGCCGTGCGCAGCAGCTGGCCGCCGGTGCCCAGATCGATCATGAGCGACTGCTCGCTGTCGAGGTCGATGCGGATGAACATGCCCATCCGGGTGACACCGAGGATCTTGGCCTTGTCGAGCGCCTTGACCAGCTTCGTCTTCGCCGGCGAGCCTCCCACCGCACGGGCGATCAGGACGTCGACGTCCTTGACCTTCTTGCCGGCGCACTCGCGTTCGAGGTCTCGTCGGATGGTCTCGATCTCGGGCAACTCGATCATGGCATCGCCTCAGCTGGGGTGTCGCGTACGTCCGCCTGAGCCGGCACGGTCACTGCGCCGGGGCGCAGTTCGTCGGCCAGCTCGCCCCAGGCCACCCCAGCAGCGGCCTGTTCGGCTTCCTTCTTGCTTCGCCCTTCGCCCGACCCGACGACACGTCCATCGACGCTGACCGTCGCGTAGAAGTGCTTCTCGTGATCGGGCCCTTCGCCCCGCACCAGGTAGGCGGGCAGCGAGTCGTAGGACCGCGCCACCAGCTCCTGGAGCCGGGTCTTGAAGTCTTCGGTTCCCGGCCGGTGCGCCGCTGCGGCGATCGGGGCTGCGAACAGCTCCAGGATCAGCCGCTCGCAGGGCTCCCACCCGCCGTCGAGATACACGGCCCCGAGTACGGCCTCGAGCGAGTCCGCCAGGATCGACGACTTGTCTCGTCCCCCCGAGGCCTCCTCGCCCTTGCCGAGGCGCAGCGCCGCGCCGAGGTCCAGATCTCGAGCGACGTCGGCCAGGCACACGGAGCTGACCACCTGCGCACGCAGCTTGGCGAGCTTGCCCTCGGCCAGCTCGGGGTAGGCCACGAAGATGTGCTTGGTCACGACCAGTCCCAGGACGGAGTCACCGAGGAACTCCAGTCGCTCGTTCGGCTCCGACCCGTCGTTCTCCGCGCACCAGCTGCGGTGCGTCAGCGCCTCGGAGAGCAGCTCGCGGTCGCGGAACCGGTAGCCGAGGCGGTCACAGAGGACGTCGGAAGCGGACTGGTCAGCCAGAGAGCATCAACCCAGCCGTGCGTGGACGTAGTCGACGGCGTCTCGGACCGACTTGAGGTCCTCGAGGTCCTCGTCGTCGATGCGGAAGCCCACGGAGCGCTCACCGAGCTCCTCCTCGATGGCTTCGACCAGCTCGATCAACGCCAGGGAGTCGGCGTCGAGATCGTCGACGAACGAGTCGCCTTCGTTGATGCTGGCGGGCTCGATCTCGAGGATCTCGGCCAGGCGTTCACGCACGAGGTCGAGGATGGCGGCACGGTCGAGCGGCCCCTGTTCGACGTGGGTTTCTGCGGGCACGGTGTCTCCTGCGGGGTGATGGGGGCGGCGGCGTGTCCGCGGTTCGGACGGCGTCCGAACCGGAGTCCGCTGCGTTCGGCGGCGCAGTGTAGCGCGGTCGCGAGATTGTGCGTTTGTGCACCAGCCCACACCACCAATCACCCACACTCCGGGCCGGAACGACCGTGAACGACCACTCAGCGTGAGGCAACCGCGTCGGCCAGGTGCCCGACGTGGTCGGTGACGGCCAGATCAGCCGCCACCTGGATGGCGTTGTGAATCGCCTTGGGCCCGGAGGAGCCGTGGCTGATGACGCACACGCCCTTGATGCCCAACAGCACCGCGCCACCCACGGACTCCGGGTCCAGCGTCTCGTACAACGGAAGCAATGCCGGAGCGAGCAGCTTGGCGCCCTGGCGGGCGTCGTCGTCGGCGTCGAACGCCCCGAGCAGGGCACTCACGATGCGACGAGCGGTCCCCTCGGCGGTCTTGAGCGCCACGTTGCCGGTGAAGCCATCGGTGACGATGACGTCGGCGTCATCGCCCAGCAGGTCACGGCCCTCGACGTTGCCGACGAACACCGCCCCGGAACGGGCCTGCCACTCCGGCGCGTTCATCAGCTCGAACGCCTCTTTGACCAGCGGCGTGCCCTTGCCGGCCTCTTCACCGATCGAGAGCAGGCCGACCCGGGGCGCCTCGACGCCGAAACGGTCGCGGGCGTAGATCGCCCCCATCTCGGCGAAGTCCAGGAGCATGTCGGCGGAACACTCGGCATTGGCTCCCGAGTCGAGCAGCACGTTCGGCTTGCTCGCGCCGGGAACCGGCAGCGGTGTGGCGATGGCGGGACGGGCCACGCCCTTGATCCGGCCCATCCGCAGGAGCGCCGAGGCCATCGTGGCGCCGGTGTTGCCCGCACCCACCATGGCGCACGCGGCGCCGTCGCGAACGGCCTCGGCGGCGCGAACCATGGACGAATCCTTCATCGTGCGCACACTGCTGCCAGGATCCGCGTCCATGGCGATCACCTCAGACGCGGCGATCACCGGGATGTCGCCGACATCGCCGAGCTCATCGGGACGACCGACGAGCACCACGGGGACGCCGGCATCCACGGCCAGCCTGGCGCCGGCGACGATGTCACCGGGAGCGTTGTCCCCACCCATCGCATCGACGGCGACAGGCAGCGAGGGTGTGCTCATCCGGCGCGGATCAGTCGAGGTCGATGGCCTCGCGGCCGTCGTACCAGCCGCAGGACCCACAGACGTGATGCGGGCGCCGAGCGGCGCCACAACGGGGGCACCGGCTGGTGGACGGGGCGTGCAGCTTCCACGCCGAATTGCGGCGACTGCGGCTCTTGGCCTTGGAGGTCTTCTTCTTGGGAACTGCCATGATGCGATCCGTGGTCCAGTGACTGACGGCGGCCGACCGGCCGCCGTACACAAGCGCAACATCCTACCGGGACCGGACCCGGACTCCCTACTCCGGAGCGCCCTCGACAACCGGCTCAGTCGTCGTCGAACTTCAGGGCGTCGAGTGCCGCCCACCGGGGGTCGCCGACGGGTTCGTCGGTCAGGTCGACATCGGCTTCGACCACCGCCGGAAACGCATCGGGCGCCGGCCCCGCACAATCCTCGGCACACAGCGGCGCCAACGGCAGCGCCAACACCACCTGCTCGAGCAGCATCGGCGCCAGATCGACCGCGTCGTGCCCCAGCTCGTAGGTCTCGCCCTCGACCGGGCGCCGCTCGTAGATCTCCTGGATGTCGACCTCGGTCGCACCCTCGGTGGGTTCGAGGCACCGCCGGCACGTGCCTTCCCAGTCCGCAGTGAGGCTGCCGGTCACGGTGAGCGAGTCCGCCATCGACTCGACGACGAGCGTGCCGTGGACCCGCTGCACCGACACCACGCTGGTGGCGACATCCCGGGGCGACAGGTCGACGTCGACGTCGCGCCGGGTCCCCGGAATGCGCAGGAGCGCAACGGTGTCGATGACCAGCGTGACCTCACCGGCGGGGTCTGCCGACTGCTCAGACGGGGTGGCCACCGTTGTCCTGGTCGTAGAACCCCGCCTCGGGACCCTCCGGCTCGGCGGGTGCGGCGGCCTCTTCGCCGGCCAGGTTCGCGAGGGGATCGCCCTGGAGCCGGGCTCGGCCGTCGGCCACGGTCTTCATCGTCCGTTCGAGGACGGCCTCGAAGCTGCCGAGTTTCTGATCGCAGTAGTCCTCGGTCTCCATCCGGATCCGACGGGACTCGGTCTCCGCTGCCTCCACCACCTGGCGGGCGCGGGTCTCGGCGGCCTTGACCACCTCGGTGCGCTGCACCATCCGCTCGGCGCGAGCCCGAGCCATGTCCATCAGCTCGTCCCCCTCGCGGCGCACGCGGGCGAGGAAATCCTCGCGCTCCTTGAGGAGCCACCGGGCGGCGCGCAGCTCGTCGGGCAGGCGGTTCGTGCACTCGTAGAGCAGTTCGAGCACCTCGTCCTTGTTGATCATCGACGAGGCCGACAACGGGACCGGGCGGGCCGCCTCGATCAGGTCGGTGAGCTGGCGGAGCAGGCGCTCGACCTCAGGGCGCCTCGTACGGCGACGGGCGCCCCGGATCAGCCGGCGGCGTCGCGAACTCGTCGCTCATCGTTGCGCCCTCCTGTCGCTGACGCGACGGGCCGGGCGGGCCACGCTCCTCGCGAACTCGTCGCTCATCGTTGCGCCCTCCTGTCGCTGACGCGACGGGCCGGGCGGGCCACGCTCCTCGCGAACTCGTCGCTCATCGTTGCGCCCTCCTGTCGCTGACGCGACGGGCCGGGCGGGCCACGCTCCTCGCGAACTCGTCGCTCATGACTGCGCCCTCCGGTCGGCCAGTGCTGCGGCCACGGGCGGCGGCACCATCATCGTCACGTCCTCACCCCGCGCGGAGATCTCGCGAATGAAGCGACTCGACACGTAGGAGTTCGCCGGCTCGCAAGGGACGAACATGGTCTGCACGCCGCTGACCTTCTTGTTCGTCTGCGCCATCTGCATCTCGACGTCGAGATCAGTGGTGGTCCGAATGCCCTTCACGATCACGTCGGCGCCCAGCTCCCGGGCCGCGTGGACCACGAGACCGGCAGCATTGGCCGTCTTGACGTTCGGCAGGTGCGCGAACGACGCCGTCAGGAGATCCTCACGCTGTTCGAGCGAGAAGAAGCCCGTCATCTTGTCCGGGTTGTACATCGCCACCACGACCACGTCGTCGAACAGCGGGGCCACGGCCTCCACGACGTCGAGGTGGCCGAGATGGACCGGGTCGAACGAGCCTGGGTACATCGCTCGGGTCATGCGCTGGGGACCTCCTGATCGCCCGGGGCGGGTGCGGGTCCCCGTCGAGCGATCACGACAACGCTACCCGCGTACCGCTTCTCCTTGAGAATCTGCCACCCGGCGCCGGGAGCGACCGAGCGGTCGGATTCGATCACCAGGACGTCCGCGGGAACGGTGTCCAGCAGGTCCTCCCACCCGTCGAATCCATAGGGCGGATCCAGCAAGGCGACGTCATGGGCCTCGGCCGAGGCGGCGAGCGCGGGGCCGTCGGCCTGGCGGATGGTGGATCGGTGCTCGAAGCCGAGGTCCTCGACGTTCCGACGCACGACGGCGATGCTGCGACGGTCCGAGTCGACGAACGTGCAGGCCGCGGCGCCCCGCGAGAGGGCTTCGAGCCCGAGAGCCCCGGAGCCTGCGAACAGGTCCAGGAACGTGCAGTCCTCGACCAGTCCGTGGCTGTGCAGCGAGTTGAAGACGGCCTCCCGGACCCGGTCCTTGGTGGGACGGACGTCGTCGCCCTCGGGGGTGACCAGGAGCCGGCCACCGGCGGTGCCGGCCACGATTCGCATCGGCGAAACGGTATCGGGCCACTCGGCCGACCGGACCTCGGCGTACAGTCGCAGGCGTGGAGGTCCCCCGGAACATCACCTGCGTCGACTGCGGTGGCCGCTGCCACTTGGGCGGCTACGAGCCAGAGGACGGTTGGCAGCCCGGCGACATCGTCTTCTACCGATGTGAGGACTGCCTCGACCGCTGGGACATCGTGCTCCCCGACGCCGACGACGGAAGGCCCGACTGGTGAACGTGACCGGTATCGACCACATCGTGTTGAACGTCGCCGACGCCGAGGCGTCGGTCGCTTGGTACCGGGAGGTGTTCGGCCTCAGGGCCGAGCGCCTGGAGCAGTGGCGCGCGGGTGAGGCGCCGTTCGTGTCGCTCCGGGTGTCGGACACGATCCTGGTCGACCTGTTCGAGGCGCCGATCACCGGCACGAACATGGACCACGTCGCCCTCGTCACCGACCGGGCGAGCTTCGATGCGTTCGTGGCCGCCCACGGCGATCTGATCGAGATGGGTCCGAAGTCGCTGTTCGGTGCGCGGGGACAGGGCGATGGCGTCTATCTCCGTGACCCGGACGGTCACCGGGTCGAGCTCCGCACCTACGGGTGAGAGATGCGCGACATCGGCCTGGAGCTCGCAGCGGCGCTCGAACTGGCCGAGGCGTTCCCCGCCCGACACGCACCCACGCTCGAGTACCCGGTCTTCCCACCGCGTCTCGACGCTGACGAACTAGCGTCCGGCGGCATGGACGCCGATGCACTGGAAGCTGTTGCTGGCCGCCTGTTCGATGCCTTTGTCGCCCACGACCTCGACACCGCTGGGTCGCTGTTCGCACCCGACGCGCTGATCGTGCAGAACGGCGTGCAGATGACGTGGGCCGTGGCCCGACCGATGATCGCCGGGTTCCGCGACGTCCTCGGCGACCACCACTACACCGAGGTGCGTCGGGTCACCGGGGATCAGGTCGTGGTCGAAGAACACCACGTGGTGTCGACCACACCCGACGGG
Organism: Acidimicrobiales bacterium; assembly: GCA_965262315.1. Classification (GTDB taxonomy): domain Bacteria; phylum Actinomycetota; class Acidimicrobiia; order Acidimicrobiales; family UBA8592; genus JBCCFK01. The sequence continues at coordinate 8,290 of CBDHFJ010000154.1, read as the reverse complement.
CGCGACGTCGATCTGCCGGCGTGCGTGGTCATCCGCGTCGATGCCGACGGGCTGATCACCCGAGTCGACGAGTACGTCGACACCGCTCCCCTGCTCAGCTGACGTCCGATCGGGTCAGCGGGCGGCGCGCCACATGCCCGTCACCACGGTGGTGTCGTCGGGGGTCCAGGTCTCGTTGACGATCTCGTAGCCCAGGCGATGGTAGAAGGGGATGTTGCGGGGGTTGCTCGACTCCAGATAGGTGCCGATCCCCTCGGCGTCACAACGCTCGATGACCGGCCGCACGATGCGAGCGCCCAGACCGTGGCCCTGACTGGCGGCCCTGGTACCGAGGGCCAGGAGGTACCAGTGGGGCTCCTCCGGCCGGGCATTGCGACCCCGGCCGAGCATGTCCACGATCTCGGGGAGGCGGGCACCGACGAACGGCAGCATCATCTCCACGAACGGATTGGGCTCGTCGTCCTCGGACTCGTCGGGCTCGGCCTCCGGCTCCTGGGTGTGACGGGGCGGGTGCCACAGCGATGCTGCCTCGCCCCCGATGCGCCACAGCTCGGCGTCGTCCGGTGTGTTGGCACCGATGAACCGCCACCAGACCGGCAAGGCCGCGTCCCGAGCCGCACGGTCGCCGAAGATCCACGCCATGAACGGGTCGTCGGCGAAGGCGTCGGCCAGGATGTCGGCGAACTGATCGTCGGCGCTGACCCGGGACGGCTCGGAGCTGCTCACGACTTGAGAAGGTACTCGGCCTCGTCCTCGTCGAGCAGCAGGTCGATCTCGGCCCGCAACTGCGGATGATCGGCGAGGCCCGGCGATGCGTCGACCAACTCGATGGCGACCTCGCGGGCGTGGGCCACCCACTCCTTGTCCCGTCGCAACGACGCCAGCTTCAGATCGTTCCTGCCCTTCTGGCGGTCGCCCATGATCGTGCCCTCGCCGCGGAGCTCGAGGTCGACCTCGGCCAGCTCGAAGCCGTCGGTGGTGCGCACCAACGCCGAGAGCCGCTCCTCGGCGTCTGGCGTGGCGCCCTCGCCGACCAGGTAGCAGTACGACTCGGCGGCCCCACGGCCGACGCGACCACGGAGCTGGTGGAGCTGCGCGATGCCGAACCGGTCGGCGTCGAGGATCACCATCACCGTGGCGTTGGGCACGTCCACGCCGACCTCGATCACGGTGGTGGCGACGAGCACGTCGAGGGCGCCGCTGCGGAACAAGCCCATGACCTGCTCCTTCTCGGCGGAGGAGAGCCGACCGTGGAGCAGCCCGACCTTGAGGCCGTCGAGATCCTCGGCGGTCAGCCGGTCGTAGGTCTCCTGTGCCGAGGCCACCTCGAGCTTGTCGCTCTCACCGATCAGCGGACACACGACGTAGGCCTGGTGCCCGGCCGCAACCTGGGACCGCACCTCGTCCCAGACGCTCCCCTCACCCTCCTCGTCGGCGTGTTCGGACGTACGCCACTCCGTGACGATTGGGGTGCGTCCCGGCGGCAGCTCGTCGAGCACCGACACGTCGAGGTCGCCGTAGACCGTCATGGCCGCCGTGCGCGGAATCGGCGTGGCGGTCATGACGAGCACGTCGGGGACCGCCGCTCCTGCACCCTTGTCGCGCAGGGCCGCGCGCTGGTCGACGCCGAACCGATGCTGCTCGTCGATCACCACGACGCCGAGGCTGTGGAACTCGATGCCCTCCTGGATCAGGGCATGGGTGCCGACGGCGATGTCGATCTGGCCTGCTGTCAGCTCGGCCTGGATGCGGCGCCGGTCGGCCGCACCCACCCGGTTGGTGAGCAGGGCGACCCGCAGCTCGCGCTCGCCCAGCAGCGTGGTGGGATCGGGCACGGTGAAGCCCTCGAGGAACTGCCCGATGCCCAGATGGTGCTGCTCGGCCAAGACCTCGGTGGGCGCCATCAACGCGCCCTGGTGGCCGCCCTCGACGGCGGTCAGCAATGCAGAGACGGCGACGAGCGTCTTGCCGGCACCGACATCGCCTTGCAGCAGACGGTGCATGGGCGCGTCGCCGCCGAGGTCGTGGCGGATCTCGGCAACCGCCCGCGCCTGGGCCCCGGTCAGGTCGAACGGCAGCGATGCCATGAGCTCATCGAAGAGCACGCCGCTCGTGTCGTGGGCCACGCCGTGGGTGGAGGCCTCCAACGCTCGCTTGCGCAGGACGAGCAGCAGCTGGATGCGCAGCAGCTCGTCGAACACCAGGCGGCGGCGGGCGTTGGCCACGTCGGCCATCGACTCGGGGGCGTGGATGCCGGCGAACGAGGCGGCCCGCCCCGCCAGATCGAACCGGCGCCGCACCGGCTCGGGCAACGGCTCGGCGAAGCCGCGGGGCGCGGCCTTGGCGAGCGCGTCGGCAGCCCATCCCCCGAACTCCCAGGTGTGGATGCCGGCCTTCTCGGACTGCGGGTACACCGGCACGATGCGGCCGGTGCGGTCCCCGACCAGGTCGACGATCGGGTTCGTCATCTGGCGACCGCCCCGATACGTCTCCATCTTGCCGAAGACCACCGCCTGCATCCCGATGCGCAACTGACGCTCGCGCCACGGCTGGTTGAAGAACGTGAGCGTCATCGTGCCGGTGCCGTCGGTGACCCGGACCGTGACCATGGTCCGGCGGTTGCGGGTGCGGCGGCTGTCGACCCGTTCGATCTCGGCGAGCACCATGCCCTCGTCGCCTTCGGCCAGGCTGCCGATGCTGGCCTCACGCGTGCGGTCGATGTAGCGGCGGGGGTAGTGCGTCAACAGATCGAGGACCGTGGCGATGTCTGCGTGCGCGAGCCCAGCCGCCTTCTTCTCCCCCACGCCCTTGAGGCGGGTGACCGGAATCTGGTCCAGATCGGCCAGGGTGAGCGGAGCGTCGTCGACCGCCATGGGCTTCTGTCTAGCGCCGTGCGGTGACGTTGACGGGGAGCGACACCGAAATCCCCACGACGACGGGACCGAGCGGCCCTACTGTCCGTCCATGGTTCCCCTCACTGTCCGTCGCATCCGCGCCGACGAGGCGTTGCCGCTCCGAGAACTCCGGCTCGCCGCGCTCGCCGACGCTCCGTACGCCTTCACCACGAGGCACGAAGACATGGTGGACGAGCCGGTCGCGTTCTGGGTCGAGCGGGCGGAGACCAACGCCAGCGGCGACGTGCTGGCCACCTTCATCGCCGAGCGCGACGGCGACTGGGTGGGCATGGTGACGGGTATGCATCCCGAACCCGACGACCCACAGCTCGAACTGGTGGCGATGTGGGTCGCTCCCCAAGGGCGCGGCACAGGCGCCGGTGCCGCGCTCGTCGACGCCGTCGTCGACTGGGGGCGCGAGATCGGCGCGCCGAGCGTGGGGCTGTGGGTGGTCCAGGGCAACGACCACGCCATCGCGCTCTACGAGCGGTGCGGCTTCAGCCACACACCGGACTTCATCGCCCGCCCCGGTGACCCCTGCAACGGCGAGCTGCGGATGACTCGGGCACTCTGAGACGAGCAACTGCTAAGCCTTCGGTGTGCGTCCACCATCCGCTGCCATCGCCTCGCATGCCGTCGACGTCGTCATCGATGCGTCACCGGAGCTCCTCTTCGACATGGTGAGCGACATCACCCGCATGGGTGAGTGGTCCCCAGAGAGCACGGGAGGCCGATGGCTCGACGGCGGTACCGGTCGGGTGGGCGACTGGTTCATGGGCGAGAACGAGACGACGGACCGCAGCTGGGAGCGTGCGTGTGAGGTGGCCGCGGCGGACCGCGGACGTGACTTCACCTTCGTCGTCCTCGGCGTCGACCGGAACTGCACGTGGTGGAGCTACGAGTTCGCCCCCACTGCCGATGGTGCCACCAGGGTCACGGAGCGCTGGTGGGTGGTGAACAAGACGCCGGCGATGGAGGCCGCAACCCCCGAGCAGTTCGCGGCGCGTGTGGCCTACACCGAGACCATGATGCGCGACACCCTCGCCGCGCTGAAGCGAGCGGCGGAGGATTGACCGACGTCCGCCGGCCCCGACACGAGGCCGGGCTCCCGGACCGGGGACCCGACAGAGGTGGTCGCGGCTACTCGATGCCGAAGTAGTAGGGGTAGAGCGGCTGGCCGCCGGCGTGGACCTCGACCTCGACGTCGGGGCGATGCTCCCCGAGCCACGCTTCGATGGCATCGTTGGTGTCATCGGTGGCGTCCTCGCCGGCGATCACGGTCACGAGCTCGTGGTCGTCGGTGACGAGCAGGTCGAGCAGTGCGGTCGCCGCCGCGGCGATCGAGTCGCCCTTGGTCTTCACCCCGCCCCGATCGAGGCCGATCCAGTCGCCGGGCGCCACCCGACCCGCGTCGGTGTCGGACTCCCGGACCGCGCACGTGACCTCTCCCGCCACCACGGCCTCGGCCGCCTCGGCCATGCCGGCCTGATTGGTGGTGGCATCTGCACCCGGGTCGTAGGCCAGCAACGAGGCGAAGCCCTCGGCGATGCCGCGGGTGCCCACGACGACGACGGTCTTGGCGACCTCGCCGTCGACCTGTTCGGCCACGGGGATGATGTTCTTGTTGTTCGGCAGGATCACGACCTGGTCGGCGTCGACCTGCTCGACGGCCTGCACGAGCTGGCGGGTCGAGGGGTTCATCGACTGGCCGCCACGAATCACGGCGTGCACACCGAGTGACTCGAAGATCTGCTGGACCCCGTGGCCGACCGCCACCGCGACCACGGCAGTGGTGGCGGGCTCGGGGTTGGTGATGGTGACCGTGGTGTCCCCGTCGCCGTCGGGCGACAGCATCTCCTCGACGTGTTCCATCTCCTCGAAGAGATCCGTGACCCGGATCTGCTTGGGGCGGCCCACGTCGATCCCGGCCTCGATGCAGGCGCCGATGTCGTTGGAGTGGATGTGGCAGTTCCACAGCCCGTCTCCGCCGACCACCACGATGGAGTCGCCGACCTCGGTCCAGGCCTGCTTGAACTCCTCGATGCGTTCGTCAGCCGCTTCGAGGAAGAACATGACCTCGTAGCGCAGGTCGGCGACCGACTCGCCGTGATCGTCGGGACGTGCGCTCGGCGCCTCGGCCACGACGCGGTCGACGACCGGCGGAGGCGGCAGCTCGCGTCCGTCGAGGACGTGGAGCAGGGCGTCGAGCAGCAGCAGGAAGCCGGCGCCGCCGGCGTCGACGACGCCGGCGTCCTTGAGCACCGGCAGCAACTCCGGCGTGCCTTCCAACGACACCTTGCCGGCCGCCGCGGTGCGCTCGACCAGCTCGACCAGCGCCACGCCCTCCGCGGCGACGCTGGTGGCCGCTTCCGCGCTCTCGCGGACCACGGTGAGGATCGTGCCTTCGACCGGACGGGGCACGGCGCCGTACGCCGACTCCGCGGCGGAGCCGAGCGCGGCCGCGACCGCGGACGCGTCGATGGCCTCGGCAGCGGCCAGCGAATCGGACAACGCCCGCAGGATCTGCGACAGGATCACACCCGAGTTGCCACGCGCACCCATCAGCGAGCCGTGGTTGATGGCCTTCCACTTGGCCTCGGGCCCCTCGGCCCCTTCGATCTCGTCGACCACCGACCGCAGCGTCAGCGACATGTTGGTCCCGGTGTCGCCGTCGGGCACGGGATACACGTTGAGCGCGTTGATGGCCTCTCGGTGGGACACGAGGGCGTCCCGGAACGCAACCAGCGTCCGCTCGACGGCGGCGACGTCGAGTCGCTCCAGCGTGGTCATGGCCTGAAAGGGTAATGGTGGGTCGCCGACGCTGACGACATCGGCTCGGCGCGACACGGCGGCGGCGGGGCCTCCCGACCCGTTGCACGACCCGCAGGTGAGGAGTTCCACCCGGGATGGTTAGATCGGACTCCCCGGGGTGGTTATCGTGGTCGGGTCTACCCAACGAGCGGCGGCCATCGGGGTCGTCGGGCAAGGAGACCACCCCAGTGCAAGGCGTCATCAAGTCGTACGACCCCGCCACCCGTGACGGTGTCGTGATGTCCGAGCGGGACTTCACCGAGTACGACCTGGCCGCCGACGCCCTCGAGGGTTCGGTCTTCCGCATGCTCCGCCAGGGACAGCGGGTCGTGTTCGACCTGACCACCGATGGTCAGGCAACCGCGCTCCGCCTCGGTTCCGAAGTGGACATGGGCACGCCCGACTTCCTGCGTTGATCGCCCGCCCTTCGGGGCCGATTCGGGGACAAACGACACAGCGAACGACAACGACGTCGGAGAGCACCCATGACCACCCCCACTGACCTGGCCGCCCAGTTGCAGACCCAATTCGGGCTCGACACGGTCACCCTCCACTACGGACTGAGCCAGGACGAGCTCTTCCACGCGGCCATCGCCAACGACCGCGGGCGAGTGCGCCCCGACGGTCCCGACGACGAGCAGAAGTCCTTCCCCACGGCGCTGGGGGTGAACGGGCCCCTCGTCTACTACTCCGACCCCAGCTGCACCGGCCGGCCGGTCAACGACACCTACGCCGTCGCTCGGCCCGAGGTGATCGACACCGTCTGGTGGAAGGACGGCTTCAGCCAGTTCGACCCCGACAAGTTCGACGCGCTGCTGCCGCGGGTGATCCAGCACCTGAACGAGCGCAACGCCGAGCTCTACGTCACCGACGTGTTCTGCGGCTGGGATCCCGAGTTCGCCGAGCCCTACCGCTTCGTCGGCGAGTACGCGACGCACGCCTACTTCTGCAACATCATGTTCCCGAAGGGCGTTCGCGAGGACTCCGATCGGCCGGAGACCGGCTGGACCATCATCAACGTCCCGTCGTTCCACTGCGACCCCGAGCGCGACGGCACCAAGTCCGAGCGCTGCGTGATCATGGACATCGTCAACCGGGTCGCCCTGGTGGCGGGTCGGGCCGACTACTGCGGCGTGAACAAGAAGACGATGTTCACCGCGATGAACTACGTGCTGCCCGCCAAGGGCCAGCTGTCGATGCACTGCTCGGCCAACGTCGGCGACGACGGCACCTCGGCCATCCTCTTCGGCCTCTCCGGCACCGGCAAGACCACGCTGTCGGCCGACCCCGACCGCCTGCTGATCGGCGACGACGAGCACGTGTGGACCGACGCCGGCGTCGCCAACTTCGAGGACGGTTGCTACGCCAAGCTGATCGACCTCAACAAGGAGGCCGAGCCGGTCATCGCCGCCGCGATGAGCATGAAGGGCACGCTGATCGAGAACGTGCCGCCGCTGGCCGGCAAGGCGATCGAGGAGACCGATCCGCAGGAGTTCGACCTGACGGACGGCTCGATCACCGAGAACACCCGGTTCGCGTACCCGCTCGACTGCAACCCGGGCGTCGCCGAGGGTGCCCGCGGCCCCCATCCCGACACCATCGTGCTGCTGACCGCCGATGCGTTCGGCGTGCTGCCTCCGGTGTCGATCCTCGAGCCGCACGAGGTGATGTACCACTTCGTCACCGGCTTCACCTCGAAGCTGGCCGGCACCGAGGTGGGCATCACCGAGCCCGAGGCGACGTTCTCGGCCTGCTTCGGTGGTCCGTTCATGTCGCAGAAGGCGCACGTGTACGCCGAACTGCTGGCCAAGCGCATGGCCGACCACGAGACCCGCTGCATCCTGTTGAACACCGGCTGGACCGGCGGTCCGTACGGCAAGGGCGAGCGCATGTCGCTCAAGCACACGCGAGCCCTGCTCGACGCCGCCCTCGACGGTGAGTTCGACGACCAGGACCTCATGACCGAGCCCACGCTGGGCCTGCGCATGCCCACCACCTGCGCCGAGGTCCCCGACGAGGTCCTCAACCCGCGCGACACCTGGGACGACCCGCAGGCCTACGACGAGCAGGCCGCGAAGCTCCGCGACATGTTCCGGGCCAACTACGAGAAGAAGGACTTCGCCTCCCTGGGCATCAAGGCGGCGATGTAGCAGCCGTTGTTGCGTTGAAGCCGGCGATCCAGCCGTCGCGCCCGTCGTCCATCGACCGACGGTACTCTCCGCCCCGATGCACGATCACCACTGGATCAACTGGGGCGGCAACCAGCACACCCATCCCTGTCGACGTCCTGCGGCCCCGATCCGAAGCCGAACTCACGGCGATCGTGGGCCGGGGTGTGGCCGAGCGTCGCAAGGTGAAGGTGGTCGGCTCGGGGCATTCGTTCAGCGCGATCGCCGCGACCGACGACCTCTTCGTCGACGTCGGCGCCTTCGCCGGGCTCCGGGGTGTGGACCGCACGACCGGCGAGGTGCGTGTGGGCGCCGGCACGGTGCTCGCTGACCTCAACGTCCTCCTCCAGAGCCAGGGCTTCGCGCTCCCCAACCTGGGCGACATCGACCGGCAGACGATCGCCGGCGCCATCGCCA
>CBDHFJ010000153.1:0-23984 GCA_965262315.1 Acidimicrobiales bacterium | reverse complement strand
GCTGGCCGCCTACGTGATCCTCAAGGGCGCTGCGGTGGCCCACCGGCGGATCGACATGACCACCGACCAGCCGATGGCCGCGCTCTACGAGACCATCGGTCGCGCCGGCGACCCACCGAACGACAAGTCCGGCACGTTCGCGATCATCTCGATCATCCTGTTGTCGATCGCGATCATCCTCGTCCCGATCGGGCTGGCGCTCGCCTCGTTCTGAGCGTCTTCAGCCGAACTTGGGGCCCGCGACGATGAGGTCGTGGAATTCCTCGGGGTAGAGGAGATAGTCGAGCTCGCCGAGCGCCTGCTCCTGGCCCGCGGACTCCACCCGGAACGTGCCGTAGCCCAGGACGTCGCCGACGGGACTGCGACGCAACATGATGTCGGTCACCTTCGACAGTGGCATCGAGTTCACCCGGATCCCCAGGAACCCGTCGACCTCCATCAGCCGCCGGTTGGTGAGGTAGGTGCGCTGGTAGAAGGCCCAGCGGATGGCCCGAATGGCGAGCCGGACAGCCATGACCAGCACGAGCAGGTTGGCGATCCCCTGGATCGTGATCTCGGACTGGATCGCCCAGAAGCCCACCGCTGCGGCCACCAGGAACTGCCAGGTCCCCCAGCCGGCGCCGCGGCGAATCAGGGGTCGGAGCACGATCAGCGAGATCACCGTGCCGAAGACCAGCACGTCGCCGAGACCGGTGGTGCCCCGCATCGAAAACGCCGAGTGGAGGAACAGGACCGCGAGGAACTGCGTCAGCTCGGGAGTCACCGCCGCCCAGTGGCGGCGCTCCTTGTAGAGGATCTTCTCGCCGGGCAGGACGACGTCCTCGTCCTCGGGGCGAACGAGAATCCAGGCCATCGGACCGGCTCAGCCCGACGCAGGCGAGGCTCCGTCGCCTCCGGTGTCGTCCGGCGCCGGGGCCTCGGGGCCCACGGTCGGGATCGGGACCTCGCCGAACTCGTTGCGTTCGGGCGAGTCGTCCTCGTCGAGCAGCGAGCCCACGAACTCCCGCGCGTCGTCCCAGCCGGTCGAGACCCAGCTGACGAAGTTGCGGCCTTCCTCCCCCGTGCCACCGGGGTCGGCCGTGATCAGGAAGAGCATGAACAGAGCGAGAGCGCCGAAGAGCATCTGTCGCTTCATGAGAGCTGCCTTTGCGAAGTCACGGGGTCACGACGTGACCCTGCCCGTCCTCCGCTCGCGAGCCGTCGACCACGATAGCCGGGCGGGGACCGGGATCGGTGGCAACGACCGGCAGGGCCCGATCGAGTAGCACCGCCAGTGGGTGTAACGTCCGCGCACACCGGCGACTGGAGACCTCGTGCCCTACGACGCAGCACCCTCGACCGACCCCGTGCCCGTTCCCGACGGCGACGTCGAGTGGCACAAGGTCCTCGAGCCGGACGAGCTCGAGGACGGTCGGGTCACCACCGTGGCCGTCGGGCGACGGACGTTGTGTGTCGCCAACGTCGGCGGCGTGTTCGGCACGATGGACAACCACTGCCCGCACCAAGGCGGGCCGCTGGGCGAGGGCTCGATCGAACAGGGTTGGCTCCGCTGTCCGTGGCACGGCTACGACTACTCGCCCTGCAACGGCCAGCCGCCACCGGGATTCGACGACGCGCCCGAGGCCTACGCCAACGAGGTCCGCGCGGATGGCGTCTGGGTGGCCCTGCCCCGCGAGCACGAGGCGCCCCGGTCGGCATCGGACGTGATGGTCGAGACCATGGTCAACTGGGGTGTCGACAGCGTCTTCGGCATGGTGGGTCACTCCAATCTCGGCTTCGCGGACGCGATGCGCCAGGCCGAACGCCGTGGCGACCTCCGCTACTTCGGCATCCGCCACGAGGGCGCGGCCGCCTTCGCCGCCACCGCCTACGGCAAGCTCACCGGTCGTCTCGCCGCCTGCTTCGGCATCGCGGGACCCGGCTCGACGAACCTGTTGACCGGCCTCTACGACGCCAAGGTGGACCGCGCTCCGGTCCTGGCCTTGTCGGGTCAGGTTCCTTCCAAGGACGTCGGGCGCGGCGCGTTCCAGGACCTCGACCTCCAGGCTGCCTTCGCCGACGTGGCCGCCTACGGCGAGACCGTGCTGGCCGGCGCGAACTACGCCGAGATCATGACGCTCGCGTGCAAGACCGCGCTGGTCGAGCGCAACGTGGCCCACCTGGTCTTCCCCGACGAGGTCCAGGTCCTGCCCTCCGAGGCTCCGGCAGGAGGCCCACAGGGGCGGACCGGCTCACGCCAGATCGCGCCACCCACCGACGTCTTGTCCAGCGCAGCCGAGCGCATCCGGACCGCCGAACGTCCACTCGTGATCGTCGGCGCCGGCGCCCGCCACGAGATGGCCGACGTCATCGCGTTCGCCGAGCACATCGGGGCTCCGGTGGCCACCACGTTCAAGGCCAAGGGCCTGATCTCGGACACCCACGAGCTGGGGTGCGGTGTCCTGGGACGCTCGGGGACCCCCATCGCCAGCTGGTTCATGAACGAGAGCGACCTGGTGGTGGTGTTCGGTGCGTCGTTCTCCAACCACACGGGTATCGCCCCGTACAAGCCGATCGTCCAGGTCGACGACGACCCGATGGCACTGGGCCGCTTCCACCCGGTCGAGATCCCGGTACAGGGCAACGTGGGGGTGACGGCGCGTGCGTTGCGCGACGCGGTCGGTGCCGACCTGTCGTGCATCGACCACCGACCCGAGGTGGCCGAGCGATGGGCGATCTGGAGGGCTGAGAAGGAGCGGCGCCTCGCGGACGACCGTGGCGAGGGGGTGAACGCGGCGTCGCTGTTCGCCTCGATGACTCGACACGTGCCCGACGACGCCGTGTTGTGCGTCGACGTCGGCAACAACACCTACTCGTTCGGCCGCTACTTCGAGGTCACTGCGCAGGACGTCCTCATGTCGGGCTACCTGGGCTCGATCGGCTTCGGGTTCCCCGCCGCCATGGGTGCGTGGGCTGCCGTGGGCGACAGCCGCAAGGTGGTGTCGGTCTCGGGCGACGGCGGCTTCGGCCAGTACGCCATGGACTTCACCACCGCGGTCAAATACGGCATGAACATCACCCACGTCCTGATGAACAACAGCGAGCTGGGCAAGATCTCCAAGGAGCAACGCTCGGCCGAGTTCGACGTCTGGCAGACCAGCCTGGTGAACCCGGACTTCGCGGCCTACGCCGAGCTCTGCGGCGGGCTGGGGATCCGAGTCACCGACAACGGTCAACTCGACGACGCTCTCCAACGGGCGCTGGCCCACGACGGTCCCGCCCTCGTGGACGTGGCCACCGACGCCCTGTTGGTCTGAGCCGTGCTCGCCCGGTCACACCACCTCGAGCACCGGACCCGGCGCGAACAGCGTGGGCGACACCTCGACCCCGAACGCCTCGTAGACGCGGGCCGGAACCGAGATGTCCCCCAGGAACAGCCGGCCGACCTCGGGCCGACCGCGCAGGCCTCGCTTCGGCATGGCCAATGTCAGCGTGGCATCCGCCGTGACGTGGACACCGGGCGTGACCCCGGTTGCGGTGTCGAGACCCGACGGCGTGTCCAACGACACCACGGTGTCGTGACCACGGATGCGGTCGATGAGCTCGGCGCTGCGACCGGTGGGTGCGCCGCGCAGGCTGTAGCCGATGACAGCGTCGATGGCGAGGTCGGCAGCCGTGTCGACCTCGCCCACGGGAATCCCCAGTCGCTCGACGATGTCGAGCTGGTGCGCAGGGATCGGGGTCATGCGCTCGCGCGGCCGCGTGGTGGTCACTGTGACGTCGACCCCGAGGTTGGCGAGGTGCCGCGCGGCCACCAGTCCGCCACCACCGTTGCCCCCGGAGCCGGCGTAGACCGCGACGCTCGTCGGCTCGAACACCGCCATGGCCAGCCGAGCCAGGTTGCGACCGGCATTCTCCATCATCTGGATCAGGTCGATCCGCAGATCCTCGATCATCACCCGGTCGACCTCCACCATCTGCTCGGTGTCGATCCAGGCGAGCTCGTCGGCGCTGATCGCGGGCATGGGGCCTCCCCTGTCCATCCGGCCATCATGGCCCGCCGGCTGTCCGAATCCCGGTTGCACGCCAGACCTGGCCCGAGCCGCACCAACGACATCGGACCGGACCGATGAGCGGCGACGTCGCCGTCGTCGCGCTGGTGCTCGCGCTGTTCGCGTTGGTGTCCAGACGCATCGGACCCACCGTGATCAGTGCGCCGATGGTCTTCGTCGCCGCGGGTCTGGTCACCGGGCCCGACGTGGCCGACCTGGTCGACCTCGGCCTCGAGCTCGAGGCGGTCGACGTCCTCGGCGAGCTGACGCTGGCGATCCTGCTGTTCTCCGACGCGAGCCGCATCGACACCCGGGCACTCCGGCGCGAGTACATGCTGCCCGCGAGGTTGCTGGGCATCGGGCTTCCGCTCACCGTCGCGCTCGGCACCGGCGTGCTGATGCTGCTGGTGGACGGGGTGGGTGTCTGGGAGGCCGCCCTGATCGCCGCCATCCTGGCGCCGACCGACGCGGCCCTCGGCCAGGAGGTGGTGACCGACCCGGCCGTCCCGGCGCGCATCCGTCAGGGACTCAACGTGGAGTCGGGCCTCAACGATGGCCTGGTCGTCCCGGCCGTCGCCCTGTTCCTCGCGCTCGCGGTCGACGAGGAGGACACCGGGTCGGCGGGTTTCTGGGCTCGGTTCGTCTTCGAGCAGATCGGCGTCGCCCTCGTCGTGGGCCTCGCCGTGGGAATGATCGGAGCGTGGGCGCTCGACCGATCCGCCGCACGCGGCTGGCTGGATCCCATCTATGCACAGCTCGCCACGTTCGCCCTCGCAGTCGGAGCGGTCACCGCCTCGGTCCAGCTCGACGGCAACGGCTTCATCGCCGCATTCGTCGCCGGCATGACGTTCGGCCACGTGTCGGGAGATGCCGAGCACCTGGCCGAATACACCGAAGACACCGCCCAGCTCGCGGCCGCGGTGTCGTTCTTCGTGTTCGGCAACGTGCTGCTGGGTCCCGCGCTCGACGACGTCGACCTCGCCATCGTCGTCTGCGCCCTGGCGACACTCACCGTGGGCCGCATGGTGCCGGTTGCCGTGGCCCTGATCGGGTCGCGCGCCGCACCGCCGACGGTGGCCTTCATCGGCTGGTTCGGACCGCGGGGGTTGGCCTCGATCCTGTTCGGTCTCCAGCTCCTCGAAGAAGACCTGCCCGGCGCGACCGACCTGTTCGCAGTCGTGGCGTGGACCGTGGTCTTCAGCGTGGGCCTGCATGGCGCCACCGCGGCCTGGGGTGCTCGGCGCTACGGCGCGTGGTGGTCCGACATGAGCGACGACGAGAAGACGTCGATGCCCGAGGGCGTCGACGCTCCCGAACAGCGACCCCGGCGGGGTTGATCGTCGCTGCTGGTTCGGCCTCGCAGCCCACCCGTGGCACCATGCGGAGGGTGAGGGAGCGACGATGGTGATGTTGCGGGTACCGGGCCGCCACAGCCGCGGACCGAGGATCTCGGCGAGCGACCTGTGGCGGCGGTTGCGCACGGCCGTGGCCGTCCTCGTCGTGGTGCTCACCGCCGGGACCGTCGGGTACCGGATCATCGGCCTCAACACCCTCGACGCCCTCTACCAGACCGTGGTCACGGTCTCCACCGTGGGCTACCGCGAGGTGGGGGTGGTCGACGACCGGTACCAGATCTTCACCATCGTGCTGATCCTGCTGGGCGCGGGATCGGTGCTGTACACCATCGGCGTGTTGATCGAGACCCTCGTCGAGGGTCGGTTGACCAGGGAGTTCGGGAGGCGACGCATGGAACGGACCATCGAGACGCTGCACGACCACATCGTCGTGTGCGGGTGGGGCCAGGTGGGCCAAGCCATCAGCAACACCCTGGAGGCCGAGGGCCGAGACGTGGTGGTCGTCGACCGCCGCGACGACATCGACGACATCGCCCACCTCCGGATCTGTGGCGACGCCACCGAGGACGGGGTGCTCAGCCTGGCCGGTGTCGAGCGAGCCCGAGCGATGGTGGTGGCCCTCGACAGCGCGGCCGACAACGTCTACGTGACCTTGTCGACCCGGGCGCTGAACCCCTCGATCTTCATCGTCGCCCGCGCCACGTCGCCGGGCGCCGAGGCCAAGCTCTACCGCGCCGGCGCCGACCGGGTGGTGAACCCCCATCAGCTCGGCGGGGCCCACATGGCCGCGCTCGTCACCCAGCCGAACGTGGCAGAGTTCCTCGACATCGCCATGCACGACCGCGAGCTCGCCGTCTCGCTCTGCGAGGTGACCGTTCCCGAAGGGTCGGGCCTCCTCGATCACCCGCTCGCCCACGCCGAACGCGACGGCATCACGATCCTGGCGCTGCGCCGCAGCGACGGCCGGTTCGTCCACCACCCCGACCGGACCGTGCCTCCTGCCGTCGGCGACGTCCTCATCGCACTCGGCACCGAGGACGAACACGCCGAGCTCCGGCGGATGGCCGAGACCTGAGGCGACGCAGCCCGGCGGGTGCCCCGATCTCGTCGGAGCCCCTCGCTACCCTCGCTCGGGTGAGCGACGGCATCCTTTCCGGCCCCCTCGACATCGATGCGCCCAAGAAGCGGGGCATCAACGTCACGCCGGTCAACGTGACCCTGGGCATGACCCTGACTCACCAGGGCACTCGCACCACCGGCACGGTGGTCCGCTACGTGGCGGGGCAGCAGATCGTGCTGCGCGACGCGAACGGCCGGGACCACACCTGGCGCCCCCAGGACGGTGCCTTCAGCCACGAAGGCCGGGTCGTGGGGCTCCGGAAGCTGGTGGCCGACGACGACGGTGAGGTCCGGTTCACCGCGTCGGGCTCGATCGACGTCGGCGCGATCCCGGCCCGGATCGCCCGCGCCAGCCGGATCTACGTCGAGGGCATCCACGACGCCGAGCTCATCGAGAAGGTCTGGGGCGACGACCTCCGCGTCGAGGGCGTCGTCGTCGAACAGATGGAGGGCGCCGACGACCTCGCGCATCTCGTGCGGTCGTTCCAACCGGGGCCCCGTCGTCGGCTCGGCATCCTCCTGGACCACCTCGTGGAGGGGTCGAAGGAGTCGAGGATCGCGGCCGAGGTGGACGACACCAACGTCTTGATCTGCGGCCACCCCTACGTCGACATCTGGGAAGCGATCCGCCCCCAGGTCCTCGGCTTCGAGGCCTGGCCACAGGTCCCCAAGGGCCAGCCCTGGAAGGAGGGGGTCCTGGCAGCCCTCGGCGCCACCAGGGACAACTCCGGCACGTTCTGGAAGAAGGCACTCAACCGGGTCGAGTCCTACAAGGACCTGGAGACGCCGTTGATCAACGCGGTCGAGCGACTCATCGACTTCGTCGCCGTCCCCGAGGGCTGACCCCCGCCGGACCGACCCGTCGGCCGATCAGCCGTCGAGGAAGGTGCGGACCCGGGCGGTGAATCGGGCCGGGTCCACCTGGTGGACGAAGTGGCCTTCGCCGTCGAGGAGCTCGTACTCCGCATGGGCCACCCGCCCGAGCAGCCAGGCCTCGTAGTCGGGGCCGGGATCGATGCCGTGCCACGCCAGGTACGGCATGGTGACCGTGGACAACACGGCGTCGACCTGCGCGTCGACGTCGGGGTCGGGACCGTCGAGCATGGGTCCCCAGACACCGAGCACGACCTCCTGGTCGGCGCTCGCCACACCCGCTGCGAACGCCGCGGCACTGTCTTCGTCCAGTCCGGGGCTCTCGAGCGCCGAGAACACCATCGCGAGTGTGGCGTGGAAGGTGACGGGATCCCGAAGCTGGTCGGCGATGGTGGCGACGGTCTCCGACATGGCCGTCAGCTCGAGGCCCTGATCGACGTTGATCACCGCGCTCGCACCCACGGCGCCACCGGCAGCCGTGACCAGGAGCCCGCCGAGCGAGTGGCCGATCAGGATCGGCGCGTCGAGGTCGAGCCCCGAGCAGACCTCGGCGAGGTCGGCGGCGAGGCGGGCGAGCGAGTAGTCGTCGGCCTTGCCCGACTCGCCATGGCCCCGAATGTCCATGGCGATGACGTCGTGATCGGTGGCGAGGTCCGCCGCGATCGTGGCCCAGGACCTGCGGTTGTCGGTGATGCCGTGCACCAGCACCATCGGTGGCCCGCTGCCCTGGCGGTCCCAGGCGATGGTGGTGCCGTCGGTGGTGGTGGTCGTCCCGGTGATCATGGGCTCAGCCTCGCGAACGCTCCGGGTGGACGCCAGTGGCGACCGAGCACCTACGATCCACCGCCATGGCAACCGAGAACGTCACCGGTATCGAGAGTGTGGAGAACGTCACGGCGTGGCTCCGGGAGCGCGCGACCGTCGAGGGAGTGCTCGACTTCGATCTCGTCGCGCATGGCCGGTCGAACCTGACGTTCGTGCTGACGGACGAGGCGGGCACCAAGTGGGTGCTGCGGCGTCCGCCGACCGGCCACGTACTCGCCTCGGCCCACGACATGGGACGCGAGCACCGGATCATCTCGGCCCTGCAGGGCTCGGCGGTCCCCGTCCCCGGTGTGGTGGGCATGTGCGAGGACGACGACGTCAACGGCGCACCCTTCTACGTGATGGAGTTCGTCGACGGCTACATCATCAACGACCTCGCGAAGGCCCAGCCCTTCACGCCGGACGAACGTCGTCGGCAGAGCGAGTCGCTGGTCGACGTCCTCGCGGCACTGCACGAGGTGGACCCCGACGAGGTCGGTCTGGGGGACCTCGGGCGCAAGGAGGCGTACCTCGAGCGCCAGCTCCGCCGGTGGAAGCGCCAGATCGACGAGGGATCGGACCGGGACCTCCCGCTGTTCCACGAGCTCCACACCCGACTGTCGGAGCGCATGCCCGAGCAGCAGGGTGCAGGCATCGCGCACGGCGACTACCGCTTGGACAACTGCATGATCGGCCGGGACCACACCGTCGCCGCCGTGCTCGACTGGGAGTTGTGCACCCTCGGCGACGTCCTGGCCGACCTGGGCGGGATGCTGATGTGGTGGGGCGACCCGAACGACAGCCTCGCCATGCGCGACGTCCCCACCGTGGCGCCCGGCTACCTGACCCCGGACGAGGTCATCGCCCGCTACGGGACCGCCTCGGACCGGGACCTGTCCGATCTTCCCTACTACGTCGCCTTCCAGTTCTGGCGACTCGGCGCGATCTCCGAGGGCGTGCGGGTGCGGTTCGTCGCCGGCGCCATGGGCGACAAGGACATCGGTGACGAGATGATCGGCTACGAAACTCGGGTCGACGCCCTGTTCGAGGAGTCCCGCCGGGCGCTGGAGAAGCTCTGAGCATGCGATCGCTCTCGGACGCCGAGCGCCGGCAGGTCATCGCGGACTACGACCGCGACGGCTACGCGTACGTGCGTGGCATGTTCGACGCCCACGACCTGGCACCGCTCGCGGCGTCCCTCGACGACGGCTCGGCCCCGGGTGCCTTCGCCGTCACCGACAGCCAGGGTGGCAAGCAGGAGCTGTCGGTCTGGCTCGACCTCGCCGACGACCTGATCGGCGTGATCCCCAGACTGCAGCCGATCGTCGACCTCGCCGAGACGGCCGTGGACGACCGGGTGTACCACTGGCACTCCAAGCTGTCGTGGAAGCGGCCCCACGCCCGATCGCTCTGGGACTGGCACCAGGACTACGCCTTCTGGGCCGAGAACGGCGTGGCTCGGCCCCACATGTGCACGATCGCCGTCGCCATCGGACCGGTGACCGAGGCCAACGGGTGCATGCGTCTGGTCCGGGGCTCGCACCGGCTCGGTGCCCTCCCGATCACGCCGGTCGGCGAGGGCCAGGGGACCGACCCCGATGCCGTGGCCACCGCCCTGGCCGACCACGACACGGAGCGGTGTGAGCTCGCGAGCGGCGACGTGGTGGTCTTCCACTCGAACACGCTGCACAGCTCGGGGCCGAACGAGTCCGACGTGCCTCGCACGATGCTGATGATGTCGTACAACGCCGTGTCCAACGCCCCGACCGCGCCGCTGCACCCGGGGTACGCCCTGAGCGAGCTGGATGTCCTGCCGCTCGAGGCGCTGGCCTCGGGCTGGACCGACGTGTTCGGCGCCACCGCCTTCGTCGACCCCGCAGCCGAAGGTCTCGATCAGGGCTACGCCACCGAGTAGCCGGCCCGCCGAGACGGATCGTCAGAGGAGCGGACGGAAGAAGGCGCGCAGGTCGTCGACCAGCAGGGCAGGTTGCTCCGCTGCGCCGAAGTGCCCTCCCGCGGGCATCACGGTGTACTGGCGCAGGTCGCAGTACTCCTCCATGACCGAGCGTGGCAGGTGCACGACGTCCTTCGGGAAGACGGCCATGGCCGTCGGCGCCTCGAGCCGCGGCGTGCGGTCGTGGAGCACGGCCCAGGACTTGGTGAACTGCTCGTGGTACAGCCGCAGCGACGAAGCGATCGCGCCCGTGCACCAGTAGAGGGCCGCGGTGGTACAGAGATGGTCCCGCGAGAACGCGGTCTCGACGTCGCCATCGCAGTCGGACCAGTTCCGTCGCCGCTCCCAGATCCACGCGGCCGTGGCGACCGGCGAGTCCATCAACCCGTACGACAGGGTCTGGGGGTCCAGGGTGTGCACGGTGACGTGGCTGCGGATGACGGGCTCGGATTCGCGGTTGCGATCGAGCATCCATTGCTCGTCGGCCGCCCAGGCGGTGTCCGGAAGAGCGCTGCGGTTCACGCCTGGGATGAACGCGATCGCCAGGTGCGCACCGATGAGCCGGTCGGCGTGGGCGTGCGAGAGCTGCGACGTGACCAGCCCGCCCCAGTCGCCGCCATGGGCGCAGAACCGCTCGTGGCCGAGGACCTCGGTCATGAGGCGCACCCACAGCTCGGCGATGCGCGCGACGTCGACTCCGGCCGTGGTGAGCGGGGTCGAGAACCCGAAACCCGGGAGCGAGGGCACGTACACGTTGAACGCGTCGGCGGCGTCGCCGCCGTGGTCCTCGGGGCGGCTGAGCGGGCCGATGACGTCCTGGAAGTCCCAGAAGGTCCAGGGCCAGCCGTGGGTCAGGACGAGCGGCGGGGCGTCGGGGTTCGCTGCGGGGGCGTGCAGGTAGTGGATCAGGACGCCGTCGATCTCGACCCGGTGGTGCTGCCATCGGTTCATCGCCTCGGCCTGCGCCGACCAGTCCCATTCGTCGGCCCAGTAGTCGACCATGTCTCGAAGCCAGGCCCCGGGAACGCCGTACCGCCAGTCGTCCTCGCCGATGACCGGCGGCCATCGGGTCGCGTGCAGGCGGGTACGGAGATCGGCCAGCACCTCGGCAGGGATCTCGGCGACGAACGGTGTGGGCTCCATCCCCGGATCCTACGCACTCCCGACGGCCCCGCTCTCGGCGACCACGCCCAGTGAGCAACCTGCAACGGCCTCAGAGGCCGTTGCAGGTTCGGGATGCCGAGACTCCAACTCGGCCGCGAGATCCTGGGACCTGCAACGGTCCCAGAGACCGTTACAGGTGCGCCACTCAGCGTGGGGCGACGTCGGCGGGTGTCAGGAGCGGGGCACCTCGTTCCAGGGGACGTCCTTGTCGGGGCGGATGTCTCTCGGCAGGCCCAGCGCCTGCTCCCCCAGGTTGTTGTGATGGACCTCGTCGGTCCCACCCCCGATCGAGATCGGATACCGCGCCACCAACTGCTCCATCGCCCACTCGGACGCCTCGTGCGTGGATGCCGTCCCCGCCGGACCCATCAGCCGCATCGCCAGGTCCCCCTCGCGCCGCCGGTTCTCGGCGATGTAGAGCTTCACGATCGACGGATGGATGGGCGGCACCTCGCCCCGCCTGGCAGCGGCGCTGATCTGCTCCGACAGGAGCTTGATGATCCGATCCCGGGTGTGCAGATCGGCCAGGGCCTGACGAATCGTCGGATCGTGGGTCGCACCCGCCATCCGGGCGAGCTCGACCAACTTCGCCACCCGATTGGCGGCCGAGCCCCCGATCATCGCCGACTCGTTCGCCATGACCACCCGGGTCGGCACCCAACCGCCGTCGATCTCGCCGAGCACGTTGTCGACATGGCACCGCGCATCGCTGAGGAACACCTCCGCGAAATGGCCGGCGCCGTTGGCCTGGACCAGCGGCCGCACCTCGACCCCCGGCTGACGCATGTCGAACAACAGGAACGTGATGCCGGCATGCTTCACGGCCGTGGGGTCGGTCCGCACGAGCAGGATGCCCATGTCGGCGTACATGGCCGCCGAGTTCCACACCTTCTGACCGTTGATCACGAACTCGTCGCCATCGAGCTCGGCCCGACACGCGAGCCCGGCCAGGTCGCTGCCGGCCCCCGGCTCGGAGAAGAGCTGGCACCAGCTCACATCACCGCTCAGCAGCGTCGGCAGATGGGCCTGCTTCTGTTCCTCGGTGCCATGGCGCAGCAGCGCCGGCGAGGTCATCGCGATGATCGAGTTGAAGAACCCCGTGTTGACGTTCCGGTCGGCGGCCTCCTCGCGGAAGGCCCGTGTCATCCAGGCCTCTCCGCCCTGGCCGCCGTACGCGGCGGGCACGGTGATGCCCACGTAGCCGGCGTCGTACAGCTTGCGCTGCATCGCCTGCGAGCGGGCGTGATGCGCGTCCTGGGCCCCGGGCTCGGGCATCCAGTGGAGCGTGGCGAAGCCGGTGTCCTCCTCGACCGGGTCGGTGTTGGCCAGCAGCCAGGTCCTGGCCTCGGCTCGGTACGCCCGCTCGACGTCAGACATGGCAGTGGGCTCACTCACGGAGGCCGAGCGTAGTCAGCAGCCCGCGAATCTGACGAGGTGTCAGATCGAGGCAGCGACCGTCCGGCCTGCTACACCATGGCCATGAGCAGCGCCGACTTCCCCCGTCAGCAGGCCCGCACCCGCCGGTTCACGCTGGGGGCACCGCGCAACCTGACGGTGTCACCGGACGGCGAGCGGATCGTCTTCCTCCGCTCCCTGGGCGGCGACGACCCCGTGAACCGCCTGTGGGTCCACGACGTCGCGACCGGCTCGGCTCGCCTCGTGGCCGACCCGAACGAGCTGCTCGCCGAAGGAGCCGACCAGGAGCTCTCACCCGAAGAGCGGGCACGCCGCGAACGGGCTCGGGAGGCCGGTGGCGGCATCGTCGGCTATGCGACGAACCCGGCCGTCACCGGCGCGGTCTACTCGCTGGGAGGGCGCTTGTTCTCCACCGATCTCGTCACCGGCGAGACCGCCGGCCTGCCCGCGGTCAGCGGGGTGTTCGACCCTCGACCGGACCCCACCGGCGCCAACGTCGCCTATGTCTCCGCCGGGGACCTCCGGGTCACCAACCTCGAGGCCGGTGACCGGCTGATCGCCGGGTCCGACGATCCGCTCGTGACCTTCGGGCTCGCGGACTTCATCGCAGCCGAGGAGATGCGCCGTAGCCGCGGCTACTGGTGGGCGCCCGACGGCCACCGGCTCCTGGTGGCCCGGGTCGACAGCACTGACGTCGACGAGTGGCACATCGCCAGCCCCGTCGAACCCGCCAGCCCCCCCACGGCGATCCGCTATCCGGGCGCAGGCACCTCCAACGCCTCGGTGACGCTGGAGATCCACACCCTCGACGGCCCCACCATGGACGTCGCGTGGAATGCCGCCGGCGAGTGGGAGTACCTCGCCGATGCCTCGTGGGCCCCACGCGACCTGGCCACGTTGGTCGTGCAGCCGCGCGACCAGCGGATCACCGCGGTGCTCACCGTCGACCCCGCCACCGGCAGCTGCACCGAGGTGTACCGCTGGTCCGACGAGCACTGGACCGAGATCGTGCCCGGCGCGCCGGCGTGGATCGACGGAAAGCTGTTGACGGTCGAGGACCGCGGCGCCGCCCGTCGGCTGGTCGTCGACGGCGAGTCGCTCACCGGCGACGAGCTCCAGATCCGGGCCGTCGTGCAGGCGGACGCGGACGGCATCCTGGCCACGGCGTCACTCGACGGAGTGGCCAGCGAGACCCACTTGGTCCACGTCGACCTCGACGGGTCGGTGACCCGCCTCACCAACACCCCTGGCGTCCACGGCGCGAGCACCGCAGGCGACGTGATCGTGGTGACCCACGCGTCGTTGGACCACGACGGCACGGCCATGCGCGTGCTGCGATCGGGTGAGGAGGTCGGGACCATCGAGAACCTGGCCGAACCGCCCGCCCTGACCCCCACCGTGCACTTCGCCCGCCGCACCGACCGCGACCTCGAGGTCGCGGTCCTGTTGCCCGAGGGCGCCGAACGCGACACCCCGCTCCCCGTGCTGCTGGATCCATACGGTGGCCCCCACGCTCAGCGGGTCCAGAAGGCTCGGGCGATGTTCGGCGCCTCACAGTGGTTCGCCGACCAGGGGTACGCCGTGGTCGTCGCGGACGGTCGCGGTACGCCGGGCCGGGGGCCGGCGTTCGAACGAGCCGTCTGGGGCGACCTGGCCCAGCCGGTGCTCGACGACCAGATCGAAGCCCTCGACGCCGCTGCTGCCGACTTCCCCGGTCTCGACCTCGACCGTGTCGGCATCCGGGGATGGTCGTTCGGCGGCTACCTCGCCGCGCTGGCCGTGCTCCGCCGACCGGATCGGGTCCACGCGGCGGTGGCGGGCGCTCCCGTGACGGACTGGCTGCTGTACGACACGCATTACACGGAGCGCTACCTCGGCCACCCCGATCTGTATCCGGAGCACTACGCGCGCACCGACCTGACCGCCGAGGCGGCGCAGCTGAGCCGTCCGCTGCTGCTCATCCACGGGCTCGCGGACGACAACGTCGTGGTGGCGCACACGCTGGCCCTGTCACGTGCGCTCCTCGAGGCGGGTCGGCCCCACCAGGTCCTCCCGCTCTCGGGCGTGACGCACATGACCCCCCAGGAGACGGTGGCCGAGAACCTGCTGCGCCTCCAGGCCGCATTCCTCGGCGAGCATCTGGCCGAGCCTCACTCCTGAGTCGGCACGCAGGTCACGTCCAGGCGCTCCACGGCGACCCACACCCGGCACACGGCTTCGGAGAGCCAGCCAACGGCCCGGTCGAAGTCCGGACTGTCCTGCGCCGCCACAGCCACGCGCAGGTGCTCGCCATCGCGTCGCGGCACGATCCCGACGGCGACCACCACGTGCCGGATCCGGGTGCAACACCCCGGGCGGAGCCACCCCGCCTTGTGCGCGGTCGCGGCGGCCACGGGTGCCGGCAGCCGATCGGTGAGGACGCCGTCGAGGCCGTTGCTCGACGCCAGGTCGTCCGGCGTCGACGTCATCCAACGCAACAGCACCTGGCGCCGATCATCGTCGAGGAGGTCACCGGCGCTCAGCGCCGTCGCGAATCGGACGAGCTCGTCGGTGGAGGTGATGTTGTCGAGCCCCCGATCCGCTCGGTCGGAGGCCTGCCGATCGATCCCGTACGACCACGCCGACAGCGACGTCGCCTCGAGCCCGACGAAGGCGGTGAAGGCATTGACCGCATCGACGCCGCCGGCGGCGTCGATCAGCCGTCCCGCAGCGTCGTTGTCCGACACCTCGAAGGCGGCGAGGCCGTCGGCCTCGAGGGCCTCGGGGTCCGGGGCGGCCGCCAACGCAGCGGCTGCCCAGTAGAGCTTGGCCGAGCTGGCCGAATCCACCGCGCGGTCGCCGTTGACCGACACGGTCTGGTCCGCCCACGCCACCGAGATGGCCACGGTGCCCGTGCCTTCGGGGTCGAGGTCGGACACGAGCTCCGTGAGCAGACGCTCCAGCTCGACGTCCGATTGCTCGACCGGTTCGGGGTCGGACGGACGGGCGAGGACCTGGCCCGCGACGGCGGCCTCCCTCGACGAAGGCCACGATCCGGGTTCCACCACCCCATCATCCACCGGGACAGCCTCCGACCCAGGCGCCGCGACCCGTGCCCGGCCCTCGACCACCCGATCATCCACCACCCCATCAACCACCACCCCATCATCCACCGGGGCAGCCTCCGACCCAGGCGCCGCGACGCGTGCCCGGCCCTCGACCACCCGATCATCCACCACCCCACCAACCACCACCCCATCATCCACCAGGGCAGCCTCCGACCCAGGCGTCACAACCCGTGCCCGGCCCTCCACCACCCCACCAACCACCACATCCACCGGGGTGACCTCGATGTCGTCAGCCGTCTGGCTGGTTGCCGCCGCGATCGTGGTCGCTGCGACCACGCCGAGCACCGCGCGCGACCATCGACGGCCACCTCCCGTCGAACCGACCGCTGTCCCGCCCGCCACTGCCACGCGCCCATTGTCGACGATGCCCGTCCCGTACGACGGGCGAATGCGTGAGGCGTCGGCGGTGGCCGGAGTCAGCCGGCCGAGAGGGCGATGAACGCGTCGGTCACGTCGACGGCGTTCAGGGTCGCGGGATCGACGATCTCGATGTCCGCACCGAAGTCGTAGAGATCGATCGTGGTCGCGATACGAGCTTCAGCGCCCGCCGGGGCCTCGCCGATCAGGTCGGCGAGCACGGCGGTGTCGATGACAACCGACATCCGGCGAACCCGACTGTCCTCGTCGACGAAGACGTCGAACGGGATGGAGAGTGCGTCCAGCGACCCCGTGGCGATGCCGGCCAGATCCTCGGCGGTGAGGCCCTGTGCGTCCATGACGGAGGCGAGGGAGACGTCCGCTCGATACTGCGTCGTGGTGACGCCGCGGACGTCTGCGGTGCCCAACTCGGTCACCGCGCCGCCGATCGCGTCGATCATGCTCAGCAGCTCGTCGGCCGAAGCGCCGGTCTGCGCTCCGGTCAGCGCGCCCAGCTCGGCGGCCGTCAGGCCCGTGGCGGATGCGAGGTCGATGAATCCCCAGCCGTCGCCGAGCGCGACGAGGTCTTCGGCCCCTGGCAGGACACCCAGCTCGGCCATCGAGGCGAAGAGGGGCGCCCGCAGGTACAGCCCGTCCGCGCCATCCGCGATGACCTCCATCGCCAGGTCGGAACCCAGGAGCTCGCGGGCGGTGCCACCACCGGCGGCGGCGAACACGGCGTCGAAGATGGTGGCCATGTCGGTCCGGACCCACGACCGGTCCCCGGCGACGGCACCCGTGGTCAGCGGATCGACCGGCGCGACGTCGAAGACCGTCGCGCCGTCCGCCACGTACATCTCGAAGAAGACCTCGAACCGGTAGGTCTCGCTCGCTGCGGTCTCCCCGGCAGCCTGTCGCACGAACGCCAGCGTCGTGGGAGCTGCGTCGTCGCCGCCGCTCCCCGCCGCGGCCTCGTCGACCGGGGGCTCGGTCTCGTCCCCTGTCGGCTCGGGTGCCGACTCCTCGTCCCCGCCCGAGGGGGCGAAGCTGAAGTCTTCAGGCAGCTCGAGCTCGGCCTCCTCGGATGGGTTTGCGTCGTCCACCACGCCGGCCGGGACCGGCCCGGCCGACCCGGCCGCGGGTTCGACCGACGGCCCGGTGACGACCACGTCGGCGGTGCCACAGGCCATGGCGACCAGGGCGAGAATCGACAGGAGCAGAGCGAGGCGACGTTTGGCCATGACCCCCTCATCGGCGCCAGACCGGCCGTGTCAAGAGGCGTGGGTCGACCGCCCCAGAGCCGCAACGCGACGGGCCTCGATGGCCCGGCACGCCTCGGCCATGTCCCCGGGCCAGGAGTCGCCCTGATCGGCCAGGGCTGTGGTGTCGAACACCTCGGGACTGACCACCGGGTCGGCCCCGATCCCGGCCAACACCTCGAACAAGCGACCGAAGTCGACGCCACCGTCTCCGGGCACGCGACGCGCGGTCGTGGCCTCGGTGTACATGTCCTCCATCGGTGCGCCGGTGTCGGAGATCTGGAGCAGCGGGATCGCCGCGGCGTCGAGACTGGCCAGCGTCGCTTCGTCCGGTCCGCCCGGCTGGCGTTCCCAGTGCCAGGTGTCCAACAGCACCCCGACGTTGTCCGCACCGCTCCGCTCGATCAGCTCCACCGCGGCGGCGAGGGTCGGGACACCCGACCAGGGCAGGAACTCGACGGCGACCGTGATGCCTGCGTCGGCCGCCATCGCCGCCGCCAGGGCCAGGTTGTCGCCGGTGACGGCGGCATCGGTCAGCTCCGGCTCGAGGCACACCGCCACGGCGATGGAGGCGCCCATCGCCTCGGCCACCTGGATCGCGAAGTCCGCATCGCCTCGGACGGTCGAGTCATCGCGCGCATTGGCCCACCCCGCCATGGCCTCGACCACCGGCGCTGCCAGCCCCGACGCAGCGGCCACGGCTGCCAGATCGATGCCGGCCCTGGCGGCGACCAGGTGGTGCAGCGTCCAGAGCGAGACCCCGTCGAACCCGACGGCTGCGGCGGTTGCCATCGCTGCCACCAGCTCGTCGGCATCAGCGCTCATCGGGTCCGGGAGGAGCGTCGACAGGCAGACGTGGAGGGGCACGGCCGGACTCAGGCCAGCAGGTCGTGATGGTCGGGATTGGACCGCATCTGGCCGCGGGCCCAGCCGCAGACCGGCGTCACGGTGCGCGACCGGCTGCGGATGTCCGCAAGCACGTCGTCGAAGAAGGGCTCCGAGATCCCCTGGCCGCGGTGTTCGGGCGCGACTTCGACGTGGAGCACCACGATCGGCCCCTGGCCGGAGTCGCGGTAGTCGACGACGCCGGCCAGCCGATCGTCCAGCCAGAGTTCGTAGCGGCTGGCGTCGGGGTTGTCGGAGATGCGTCGAATGTCGTCGATGCCGGGATCGTACCCGAGGGCCGTCAGGCGGGGATCGGACAGGCCAGGAGCTCGTAGGTCCGGAGTCGGCGGCGAAGCGTGTGGACGAGCAGCGCGACGGCGACCAACCCGACGACGGGCTGAACGGGCGCCCACCAGCTCAGCGCCCCCGAGGTGCCGACGAGTGCGACCACGGCCTGGTTGCACACGGGGCAGCCGACGGCGAGGAACGACACGAAGCCACCCCACACCGTGGTGCGCTCCTGCGCGTCCGTGGCGTCGTTCTGTGCCGGCGGGCGTATGCCCAGGATCAGCCCGATCAACCCGGCGGTCACCGCCAGGATCACGAAGTCGATCGGCCGGGTGTCCACCGGGCGCCCGAAGAATCGGGTGTCGATCAGATCGGCCGGCACCGCGATCACCACCGCCGCGACGACGGCGATGGCCGCGGCGCGCGGCCAGGTCCCGGCGGGCAGGCGGCGGAGCTCGTCGACCATGCTCGCAGCGTAGGGGCCCGGCGCTCACGACGAGACCCCGCATCACCAGGCGTCGTAGCGGAGCGCTGGCACTAGACTGAGCGCCGGCGAGCGCGGGGGTGCGATGACGACAGCGGGATGGGTGGCCTTGTGCGTCCTTGGCGTCGTGGTCGGCTACATCTTCGGGTGGACGCGCCGTCGGCGAGCGCAGGAGCGCGGCGACATCGCCGCCGGCACACCACGCGGCGCGCCATCCACCACCGTGGCCCGCAGGGGCGAAGACCACGGGACCCCGACCGGCCAGGACCACGACGCCCGCACCGACGACCACGACGCCGCGCCCAAGGGCGAAGACCACGACGCCCGCACCGTGGCCGCCACCGGCCAGGGGGGCGCAGGCGAAGCAGCCGTGATCGACCTCCGTGTCGTGCCGGCACCGCCCAGCGACGTCCAGGAGACACAACCGGAACCGGACCCGGCGCCCGAAGCGGCACCCCGGCTGAGCCTCGCCTCGACCACCGGCGTGGCCGTCGCCGAGCGTGCCGAAGACCAGGACGCACAGGTGATCGACCTGGCGGCGGCGGCACGAACCGCGGTCGCGCTGCACAATCTCCAGTTCCTGGCCGGCATCGGTCCCCGGCTCGACAAGCGACTGCGCGCCAACGGCATCGTGACGGTGCAGGACCTCGCCGCCACCCGGCGAAAGGTCCTCCGCCGTCTCATCGCCGACCACCTCCCGGAGGACGAGGCCACCAGGTTGCTCGACGACGCCCGAGCCCTGCTGGAGCTGGCGGCGCGCGGCCGCACCGCGCCGGCGGACCCGGGCCAGGAGCTCCGGCGCATCCAGGGCATCGGCACCACGATGATGCGCTGGCTCGAGACGCAGGGCGTCGTATCCCTCGACCAACTCGCCGGCCTGACGAAGCACGACATCGACCGGCTCGAGGCCGCCCTCACGGACTATCCGGGTCGGATCCGGGCCGAGAAATGGCGCGGACAAGCCCGCCGACTGGTGCCGTCGTCGACCGGCTGAGGCTCAGTCGAGCTCGGTGCCCAGGATGGAGACGAAGCTCACCATCTCGCCCGGGTAGCCCCCGAGGTTGTGCACCAGGCCGAGCTTGCGGTCGGTGACCGGGATCCGACGATCCTCGGGCGCTTGCCCACGGAGCTGCAGCCAGCACTCGTAGTGCATGCGCAGGCCCGAGGCGCCGACCGGGTGCCCGAAGCTCTTCAGCCCGCCGTCGGTGTTCACCGGCAGCTCACCGTCGAGGGCGAAGGTGCCGTCCAACACGTCCTTCCAGGCATGCCCCCGCTCGGAGAAGCCGAGGTCCTCCATCAACACCAGCTCGGTCGGTGTGAAGCAGTCGTGGACCTCGGCCATCGCGATCTCGGCTCGCGGATCTCGGACCCCGGCCTGGCGGTAGGCGTCGGAGGCGGCCATCGCACACTCGGGCATCGTGGTGTAGTCGTACTCGGGGTCGATCAGCCCGCCGCCGGTACCGGCGACGAACGACAGGGCCTTCACGTACAGCGGGTGCTCGGTGTACTCGTGCGCCCGGTCGGCCGGCACCACGATGGCGGCGGCGGCACCGTCGGCGACGCCGGCGCAGTCGAACACCGAGAGCCGACCCGCGACGGCCGCCATGGCGCAGATCTGCTCGGCCGACATCTCCCGGCGGAACTGCGCGAGCGGGTTCCGGGCGCCGTTCGCGTGATTCTTCTCGGCGATCTTGGCGACCACCATGCGCAGCTCGTCCTCGTGGACGCCGTACTTCTGCGCGTAGGCGGGCAACATCAGGCTGTACATCGCGGCGGCCGTCAGCGTCCGGTTGGTGCCGTCGGTGGGGACCGGGAACGCATTGAGGCCCTGGTAGCCGCTGTCCTTGACCTTCTCGGCACCGACGGCCATGGCGACGTCGTAGGCGCCGGACGCCACGGCGTAGCAGGCCTGGCGGAGGGCCTCGGATCCGGTGGCGCAGTAGTTCTCGACCCGGGTCACCGGCTTGCCCTGGAGGCGCATCGGTATCGACAGCGCCAGTCCGCTGGCCCCGCTCTGGGACGTGCCGAACCAGTACGCGTCGACGTCGTGTTTGGTGAGGCCGGCCTGCTCGAGGGTGGCCGACGTGGCGTCGACGATCAGATCGTCGAAGCTGCGGTCCCAGTGCTCACGGAACGGCGTGCACCCGATGGCCACGATGGCCACCTTGTCTCGAATGCCATGACTGCCCATCTCTCACCCCGATCGTCGTCGGCCGGTCAGGAGTCCCGGACCGGCCGTGCCTTCCAGAAGTAGTTGTGAATGCCGTCCGCAGTGGCGATTCGGCGGAAGGTCGGCTCGACGGCGTCGCCGATCCGGACCTCGTCGGCGTCCACATCGGTCAGCTCCATCGGCATGCGCCCACCGCCTTCGAAGTCGATGACCGCGAAGACCACGGGCGGGCTGACGGAGTACACCAGCCGATCCACGGTGAAGGTCACCACGGTGCCCCGGGCGTCGGCCATGGGGACCGGGACCTGCGCGTCCAGCGTGTCTTCGTCGCGGACCGACACCCGTGAGGGCGGCATGTGTACCAGGCCGCTGGCATCGCCGGCAGAGGCCTCGAAGCCATACTTCCAGTCGTTGCGTCGAGCCGCGGCCGACGCGCTGATCCGGCTGGGCTCGGGGCGGTTCGGCGGCTGGACCCGCAGCATGTCCCGCCATTGCAGGAACTTCGCGTATCCCAGGACGCCGGCGTGATCGATCTGGACGGCGGTGGAGCGACCGGGCCGGCCGGCGGCCAGCGCATCGGTGGCTCGCAGGATCACCACCTCGACGCCATCGGCCAACACGATCACGGCGATGGTCCGGCCGGGATCGGCGTGGTCGAGGGCGTCGGCGAGCAACACGCCCGGTTGCGCGGCTCCGGGGTTGCCGATGCGGTCGGTGAGGTCGGCGCGGACGTCGGCGCCGCCCACCAGCTTGGCGACCGACCGCTGTGCCCGAGCGTGGACGCCGGCCACGACCACCTCGTCGACCGAGTCGAGGCCGGCGTCGGCGAGTGCCGCTTCCCAGGCGGTGGACGCCAGCGGCCCGTACCGGGTCTCGCCGAAGCGCTCCTCCCACTGCCGACTCTCCGCAGCGCCCGGGGTACGCCATCGATCGAGGAACTCCTCGGTGGCGACGGCGCCGCCCAGGTACTCGGCCAGGAGCGGGCCGTCGGCGTCGTCGCCGACGAGGAACGCGGCCGCGGCGTCACCGCCGGCCGCCTCGTCGGCTCCGCCCGGAAGACCCGTCCGAACAGCGGAGGCGATGGTCAGCACGGGGGGACCCGCGACGAGCGCGGTCCCGAGCGCCGCAATGCCGCTGCGCACGGCACCGCCGAAGTCGGCGGCTCGAGTGCCGACCGGCAGCCGGAGCGCCGCGTGGACGGCGCACGCGTTCGTCTTCTCGAGATAGGCGGGTTCGGCGGTGGACAGCCAGACAGCAGCGGGCACCACGTCGGTGCCGTCGAGCGTCAGCCGGCCCGCGGCCACCGCCATGGTCGTGGTGTCCTCGTCGTAGGAGGCGACCGCGCGGTGACCCCGTCCGCCGCCGCTGCCGATCACCTCGGTGATCGACGCACGATCGAGTCGCCGAAACGGGATGTGGGTGCCGTACCGAAGGATCCCTCGCACGAGATCGGAGTGTACCCAGCCCTTTCTGACGACCCGTCAGATCTCGTCTTGCAGCGGCTGGCCGCTATCGTCGGCCGACGTGTCGGCGATCCAACGAACATCCTCCGTTCCCGCGAGATCGCCGCGCGACCGCCACCTCCCGACCGTTGCGGCGGAGGGCTACGTGGTGGGTGGCGACGAACCGCTCGCCACCGCGCTGCACCGCCTCACCACCGAACAGTTCACGGTGGCCATCGACGCCCTCAGCGACCCGGCTGCCGACATCGGCCTCGCCACCACGGCCACGCTCCGGGCGATCGCCCGGGTGGTGGCCATCCTGCGGCTCGTACGGTCCAGCGTCGGGGACGAGGCATACCGCACCGAGATGGCGATCCTGCGCGACACCACCGAACTCCTGGAGACCCTGCTGGTGGGCCAGCCGGAGCTGCGGGCCATCGACGGACTGCGCTCGCGCTACCAGGACGTGATCCAGCCCACGGCCTTCGGCGAGCTGCGCACTCACCTCCACCAACGGCACCGACTGCATCGCCTGCAGGCGCTGTCGCAGGGCGAGGCACTCCAACAGACGCTCCATCGTCTGCGTCGCGCCCGCGCCCGCTTCGCCGCGTGGCCGGTCGACGACCGCACCGACGCCCTCATGTACGGCCGCGAACCGGTGGCCGACTCGTTCGCGTCGGTGGCCGACGGGCTGGGTCGCACCTACCGACGTGGCCGAGCGCAATGGCGAGCCGTCCAGGGCGGAGAGGAGACCGCGCTCGCGAAGCTGGCGACGGAGGTCCAGCTCCTGGGCCATCAGCTGGCCGTCTTGGGGTCCGCCTGGCCGGAGGTGTTGGGCGCGGCAGCCCAGACCTGTGCCCGACTCGAAGCCGCGCTCTACGAGGACGCGGGCATGGCGGCGCTCGACGCCACGATCACCGACGGCGCCGTACCCGCCGATCCGGTCGAGACCGCGATGCTTCGCGCACTGGTGGTCGGCACGCGGGACGAACTGCACCGGGTGATCTGCACCATCGGCACCCGCGTCTACGTGGAGTCGCCCAAGTCGTTCCTGGCACGCCTCGAGGCCTACTGGGACGTCCGCGGGATGGCTGCGCCAGCGAGTTCGGCAGCGACGTGAGCCCAGCCACCGAGACGATCGCCCGGTACCGGCTGACGGCCGACTGGCGGGTCAGGAAGGGCGCCGAGCGGCCACCAGCTCGGGGCCGATCTCGTCGATCGTCCGCACGCCCGACAACGCCATCGCCTGCCGGAGCCCGGCGTCGAGGAAGTCCAA
>CBDHFJ010000152.1:0-22042 GCA_965262315.1 Acidimicrobiales bacterium | reverse complement strand
GTGGTAGGACCGGGCGATGTAGATCGAGTCCTCGACCGAGGTGCGGTAGCCGGGCCGGTCACGGTAGAAGCTGAGGCTGGCGAAGCCGACCACCTCGGCTGCCAGCTCGGCGACGAGGACGACGAGCCCTCCCGATCGGGCCTCGAGGTACGCCAGCTGCTCGTCGAGGGTGCGGGGGACCAGGTCCAGCGTGTGGGTCGAGCCCTCGACCTCGGCGTTGTAGATCGCCCGGATGGCCTCGGCGTCGGACGATCTCGCCGGCCGGATCAACATCCGATCACCTGTATCGGTTCCGTTCACGTCATGTTACCGTTCGATGTCGTGCAGTCGTGGACCTGGCCCGTCAAGCTGGCAGCCGCCGTCGTCGCCTTCGCGATCGGCTTCGTGGCGTTCATCGTGATCGTGCCCGGTGACGACGGCTCGGTCGTCACCAGCGACGGTCGAGCAGCGCTGACCGCGGCCGACGGCGAGCCGACGCCCCTGGTGGACGACGGTGGAGCCACCGCGCCCGATGCCGGCCTCCCGACGTCGGGCGAGCAGGCGACGGTCGAGGGGGCCTCGTCCGCTGGGCCGGACGGTATCCCGTCGACCGGCGAGGGCGACGCCACCGGCGGCGACGAGCAGGCACCGAGCGCGGACGGTCCCGCTGGCGACGCCCCGGCCGCCGACGATGACGGGGCGTCGACCACTCCCGCCGACCCGGCCCCGTCGGTCGATCCGGGTTCGTCGCTGTCGGTCTTCGAGCCGATCCGCAACACCCGGCCCGAGTTCACCCGGTACGCCGACGTGCCCTCCGAGCAGCTCGACATCGGGGCCCTGACCGAGGTGGCCGAGCGGCCCGACAACGGCTCGGTCGGCGACGGCCAGTTCCGCCTGGCCTGCGAGTACTCCCACTTCGCCTACGACGATCCGATCGTGTTCCCCGGTGAGCCGGGGCGTCGCATCTCCACATGTTCTTCGGCAACACCGAGACCGATGCCTATTCGACGACCGAGTCGCTGGTCGACTCCGGCGGCGGCACGTGCAACGGGTTCGAGCTGAACCGCTCGGGTTACTGGGTGCCGGCCCTGATCGACGGCGCCGGCAACGCCGTGGTGCCCGACACGATCATCCTCTACTACAAGACCAAGCAGCCCGACCGGGTCCAGGCCATGCCCCAGGGGCTCCGGATGGTGGCCGGCAACACGACGGCCGAGACCTTCACCGCCAGCTCGGAGCTGGCGTGGTCGTGCGGGGCCAACGGCCACGGCTACAACTACACCAACCGGATCCCCGACTGCGGGGGCGACATCATCAACGCGTCGATCGTGTTCCCCAACTGCTGGGACGGGCAGAACCTCGACGCCGCCGACCACATCAGCCACATGGCGTACGTTCCCGAGGAACGGTCGTGCCCGGCGTCGCACCCGGTGCGGTTGCCCCAGATCAGCATCCGGTAAGGAAAAGGTCGAGAGTTCGATTCTCTCAGGAGGCTCCACCAAAGCCCTCGTCAAAGGGCGAGTCTTCCAGGCGGGGCATGGTCGAGGACTCGGGACAGCGCAGTTGCTAACCCGAACGCGAACCACCGACCCCTGCCTGGGGCGGCCGAGCGTTCTGGTAGGCGCTGCGCACTACACCCTGGCCACGTTGTTGAACACGCTGACCGACCGAGACTCCCGAGTTGCACAGGCCTCGGAGGGAGGCGCACCGACACCGATCGCCTTCTCGGTACGGTCCCTCAAGCCGGCAAGGACCTGACGGCGCAAGGAGCCGGCCATCAGCGCGCAGAACCTTTGGAATCGACAGTTCGGCTCGGCCAGCAAGGCGCCCTTCCCAGGGAATTTCTACCGTGGTAGGACTGAAATCGTGGCTGTCACGAAATGGTCGGTGAGTGTTGACGAAGACCTCGCCTCGCGCGTCGAGGCGCGCGTCGGTGATCGAGGTCTGAGTGGTTTCGTTGCACGAGCGGTCGCCCACGAACTCGAACGCGATCTACTCGACGAGTATCTCACCGAACTCGACGACGAATTCGGTGAGGTCCCGTCTGGGGTTGTCGAACAGATCGACACCGCGTGGCCGTCCTAGTCCTCGACAGCGAGGCAGTCTCAGCACTCGCCCGTCCGAAGCAAAGTGTCGAGCGCCATCAACTCGTCAGAGCGGCCATGCGACGCGCCCACATCCGCAACGTCCCGGTTAGGCAAGGCGCCAAACCGGGTGACGGTCCGCCGCGGCGATGGGCGATCGGGGCGGTCGAGGGTCAGACGTCGGTTGCTGATGGAGCTGACCGGTCGATCGCCTGCCCCTCGTCGACCTGTCGGGCCACGTACTCCGACGGGGTGCACCCGGTCCAGCGACGGAAGGCCCGACGGAACGACGAGGCGTCGTGGAAACCGAGGGAGGAGGCGATGGCCTCGACGGTCAGACCGTCGACGACGAGCATCTGGGCGGCGATGTCGGTGTTGACCTCCCGCGTGAGCTGGCTGAGGCTGGTGCCCTCCTCGCTCAGCCGTCGCTGGAGCGTTCTAGGGCTGATGGCCAACTCGGTGGCGATCTCGGCAGTGCTCGGCATGCCATGGGGAGCCAGCCTGGTCAGCAGGTCCCGTACCTTGGAGCGGAGCTTGCCGGAGTTGGCCAGACCCGCGATGTAGTCGCGGGCCAGACGGTCGGCCACCAGGGCCATCTCCCGCGAGCGGGACGGCAGCGGCCGGCGGGCGTCGTCGAGTGAGAACTCGAGCCGATAGTCCGCCGCCCCGAGGATGACCGGACACCGAAAGAACCGCTCCAGCATCGTCGGGTCGTCGGTGGCCGGGCGGGTGCTGTGCACGGTGAGCGGTCCGAACGTCGGCCCCAGGAGGTCCCGGCCTCCGAGCACGATCGATCCCATGATCGCCTCGACCGCTTCGGGACATGGTGCCATCGTCGGCGCGAACCGGTCGATCCAGACGATGCGGTCGCCTCGACGAAGGAGCTCGATCGGTTCAGACGGCATGATGACAAGCGACTGGTAGCGAGCGATCCGCTCGAGCGCCTCCTCCCAGGTGTCGCTCGTGACGATCCCCATGCTGAGCCCGGCGAAGGTCGACGGCCGGGTCAGTCGGGCCACCCTGAGGTGGAAGGACGGGTCTTGCGTGGCCTCGATGGCGAGCCGCCACAACGCGGTCGTCTGGGCCAGCGACAACCGACCACCGGGATCGGAGAAGACCGCGGGATCGATCCCGGCCCGGATGGCCAGGTCCTCGCCGTCGTGGCCGTGCATGTCGAGCGCTCGCACGACGGTGGCCGTCCAGGCGGCCAGGACCGTTGGCGCCCCACGCTCTGGCACAACCCCCACAAGGGTGATGGTAGTGGCGTCGCCGGTCCCGGTGTTGGCGGACACCGTCCTGGGACCGCCCCGACCGGCCTTGCTACAAGATCGAGGTACGGAGAGCGACGACCTCGAAGGAGACGCTGAACACCATGCGATACACGACGACGATTCGACGGAACCGGGCGCTTGGCGGCCTGCTCGCCCTGCTCCTGGTCATCACCTCGTTCCTGACGGCCGGGCCGGCTGGAGCTTCGGACAACCCCGGGTACGCCTCCTGGCAGGTCACCTCGAACATCAAGCTCGTCGACCGCGACACCTGGTCAGCGGACGAGGTCTGTCGTCAGCGTCACGTTCGGCGACATCGGACCCTCGCTGGTCGCAGCGGGTCGCCCTCGTTCAGGATGGAGTGCGACGGTGAGGTAAGCATCCACTGGGGTTGGGACCTCACCGCCAACCGCGACGGCTCGGTGGACATCGACCTCTGGGTGCAGTCCTCAGGCGGGTGCTCGCTCTTCGGGTGCGACTGGGATGGGCTGGTCGAGGTCACGAGGTTCCGGGTTGGCAATGTCGAGCAGGGCGAGACGGTCAACACCAGGACCTGGCGGCGGACGACCAGCGGTCACCGGGCCCAGATCCAGTTCGAGGTCAAGGTCTTCGATGTCTAGCCGGCGTTTCGGCGCACGACCGGAACACCGGCCTGGTCGGACCGCTCGGCAACGCGCGACGAACTGGCGGCCCGGGGTTGACGTCGACGTCGTGTCCGCAGCTTCTCGAGACCCCGAGATCGAGCGGACTCCCAGACGTGTGATCGCAATGAGGGGGTAGCAATGGCGGGGTTCGCGGTCGCCGGGTTGGGCGAGCTGGACGCTGTGACGTTGGCGTTCACCATTGGATGGGTGCTGTTCATCGTCCTCCTCATCGTCGGGGACTTCATCGGAAGGTGGGATCGTCGGCGCCTGTTCCAGGAGATGGCCGACGAACACGGCTGGAGTTACTCCCCTCGGCTGACCCGTCGGGAACGGCGATCCCTGCACTTTGCCCGCGGGCTTCGAGCACGTTCGAGCACGTCCCATGCCCTGCGCGGCGAATGGAGGGGGCGACCGATGTTGGTCTTCGGGGCAGCGGACGGCTCGAGTGAGACGACACTGGACATTCCCGACATGACCTACGTCGTCATCGAGTTGACGGTGCCCTACCCCCTTCCTCGGATATCGATCGGCCCTCGGCCGACTCGTACGGTCGGTGATCGTCTCCGGAACCGATTGCGGCAGGCGGGAATGCGCCTGGACCGGTCGATCACGTTTGATTCGGCGGCCTTCACCGACGCCTACGAGGTCCGCTGCGACAACGAACATCTGGCCCGGCAGCTCTGCGGTCCCGAGCTGATCGACTACCTGCTGCACGAGCAGGCCGCCTGGTTCGACATCAAGGGACGCCAGCTGGTGCTGTCGACCGTGGAAGGTGTCCGGCCCTCCGTCATCCGCGCTCAGCTCGAACAGGCCCACGAGTTGATCGAGCGTCTGTCGATTGATGCCCTCCCCGCCAAACGCTCGGTGTGATGATCGGGAAGGTTGTCTCCGGCAGGATGCGGCGCTACCGGGTCGACGAGCACTTGGTCGTCACCGACAGCGGCAAGCGCCGGCGGGCAGATGATGATGCCGAGCGCTGCAATCGTGCCGCAGTGGTGCGGTCAATCGGAGTCCTGGAGGCAGGACTCGAAGCTGCGCCCTCCCGGACTACAGCCGGGAGGGCGCAGGTCAGTCACTCTCGAATGCTCCGACCCCGGCGACGCTGGCGCTGGGCGAGCTGTGGTGTGGTCAGGGTCTCGGGGCTGCGGGCCGGGTGTCGCCGACGAAGTCGACCGCCGACGCCAGCTCGGGGTCGACCTCGGAGCACGAGACGAGTCCGAAGACGGTGCCACCAGTGTCGAGCGTGGCGTCGGTCCCGGCCGCCCAGCGCTCCTCGGTCACGACCGGATCCTCGTCTTCGGTGGCGCCGATGGCTTCGAGTGCGACGAGGTAGTCGGTGCCGTCGTCGGTCTCCGGACCGAGGGCGACGGCGGTGAAGACCAGGGTCGAGTCGCCACGGAGCCAGACGCCGGAGAGGTCACCGTTGACGGTGTCGTCGTCGAGGGCGATCTGGTCGCCGTCGCCGAGGCCCTCGACCCAGCAGCTGAAGTCGGTCACGACGGGGAACGGGGGCCGGTTCTCACCCGCCAGGTCGAGCGCTGGGTCGATCCGGTCGGCGACGTCGGAGCACTCAACGACGATCAGATCGCCATCGGGTGTGCCGATTCCGTCCTCGGTCACCGTCCAGATCTCTTCGGTGACGATCGGCGCACCGTCCTCAGCAGACCCGATGGTTTGGAGAGCGACGCGGACGTCCAAGGGCAGATCTGTCGAGTCGCCGAGGCGTACGCCCGCTACCAGTTGGATGGAGTCGCCGCGCAGGTACACGCCGGTGAAGCGGTCGTCGTCGGTGCCCTCGAACTCCAACGCCATAGCGTCACGGTCGCCGACCAGGCAGGCGGGCCCAGCCGACACCGAACCCGACTCGGGCAGGTCATCCAGGCTGGGCAGGCCGATCTCGTCGATGAGCGCCTCGAGTTCGGCGACCTTGTCGGGGATGTCGTCGCAGCTCACAGCATCGAGGAAATCGTCGGTGAGGAAGATGCCTCGCGTTTCGAGGTTCCAGAGCTGGTCGAACACGACCCCGGAGGCCTTCTCGTCGGGGCTCCAGGCCGCGATCCGCCAGTCGGTCCCCTCGCCGGTCGCCTCGCCTACGAGGGTCCGGGCGTCGCCGAGGTGGGTGATTGCGCCGGTGAAAGCCGTCGGGGAGCTGAAGGTGACAACCATCGCGCTGTCGCCGTTGGCGAAACAGGCGGGGCCCGGTTCGTCGCCCGGGGTGGCAGTCTCCGCCGGTGCGTCCGTCGGAGTGTTTGCGGCCGGGGTGTCGGTTTCGCTGGGAACCGCCACCTCGCCGGTGGACGCTGCCTCTGATGTCGCGGACTCCTCGGCCTCGGTCGAGGAGTCGCCGTTGCGGGTGATGGCGATCACGCTGGCGATAGCGGCGATCGCGATGACCGCACTGGCAGCCAGGAACGGCAACCGGTTGCGGCGGAGTGGGGTGTTGGTCGTTGAGCTTCGCATGGTCCTGAGACGGATCACTTCGCCATCCGTTTGCATCGAATCCGCGACTTCTTCCGGATCCGGGGAATCACTCAGGTCAGCGACATCGTGTTCGGCTTCGACGCCGCTCACGAGCCCTTCGGCTACTCCGCATCCATGCCAGCGAACCTGCACGGGCGCAGTGACATCTTGTCCCGATCCCGCCTGCGCCGACTAAGCCGAGAAGGGACGCGGCCCGCACGTTGCCGTCGAGGATCAGCAGGCTGTAGCTGGCCATGGTCGGCAGCTGTTGAGGCAACAACACCCACGTGATCCGCTGGGCTCGACTGGTGCCGGTCGCCGACGCCGCCTCCCATGCCTTCATGTCGGCCGCCTCGAAGATGTCGGCGAACAAGCGACCGACGCCAGCAGCGGTACCCACGATGATCGCCATGGTGCCGGCCAGCGGCCCCAGGCCGACGGCCGAGACGAACAGCAGCGCCCACATCAGCTCGGGAATGGCCCGGACGATGTTCACCGCGAAGCGAACAGGCTGGCGGATCCACAGCTCGGGGGTGACGTTGCGGGCGGCCAGGAGGGCGAGGGGCAAGGAGAGCAGGCAGCCGAAGAACGTGCCGGTGAAGGCGATGCCGAGGGTCTCCCACATCAGTCGAACCGCGGTCCCCAGTTCCGACCAGTCGGGCGGGAACATACGCCCGATGAAGACTTCCTGGGGTGGTACTCAACCGGGAGGACCCTGCACCGCTCCACGCACAGCTCTACGACGCCATCCTCGACCTCATCGAAGGGGCGGAGTTCACGCCGGGGGAACGACTCCCGACGGAGATCGAGTTCGCCGGTCGCTTCGGGGTCAATCGCCTGACCGTTCGTCACGCTCTCGGGGAGTTGGCTCGAACCGGCCACGTCGTGGCTCGCCAGGGTGTCGGTACGTTCGTCGCCGAGCCGCCGAGAACGATCGAAGTCGAGATGGCAGCGGGAAGCTGGGACTCGCTCCGCGACCGGTTCATTGCCGACCCGTCGACGGCCGAGTGGTCCATCGCCGAGACCCTCCTGGCTGTCGGCGAGACGGAGGCACCACGGGAGGCGGCCGAGCATCTCGGCCCCGGGCCGTTGACCTGGATCGAGACGTTGGTCTCCATCGACGGGGAGCTGATGGCGCACAACCAGCACTGGACTCGAACCGCCATTCCCCTCGACGAGATCGAAACACTGGCCCGAGACGGCCTCGGCCGCGGATTCATGCACACCGTCGTCGGCGCCGAGACGTACTACACATGGCGAGCCTTCGAAGCCGCAGCGGCGACCCGCCGTATCGCCGAGCAACTCTCGGTCCCGCTCGGCTCACCAGTCCTCGTTCGGACGGGCCTCAACAGCGATGCCGCCGGGCACCCGATGCTCTACGTCCGCCGAGCTATTCCCGCCGGTCGAATGCGCTTGCTCGTTCGTGCCGATCCAACCCCGACCTGAAGTCGCTCCCTCGCCAGCGCCCTGTGTCGATCGAGGTTGTGCGGATGCTCACGTCGATCCCTGCGCCGTGGAACCTCCGCCCGATCCGCCGGACGATTGGGGTCGGGTCTCCTTACCCAGCCGTCACTGCATCGAAGGCCCGAGCGACCGGCTTTGCCCGCGTCCGGGCCGGGCCGCCGCTACGCGGCGTGGTCGCCACTCATCGCTTCGCAGCTGAGCTACCGAGCACGCCGACGCCGACCGCTCCGATCGCAATGCCCCACCCCACATCGACGACATCGGCGAGCATGAGGAGGGCGGCGAGCAAGCTGATCGTCAACCCCACGGCGACGAAGGCCTTACGTCTCACGGTCGAGACACTACCCGCCAAGGGGACAGGGACAGGGCCTGCGATCAGCGCGCCGGTACCGACGATGTCGAGTGAGCGTGGCACTCGGTACCACCTGTCGGCTGGGTCGTCGACCTGGCCCGACCCCCGGAGAGCAGACCAATGGTGCGGTCAGCCGGCCGCGTCGGATCCTCGCTGCTTCTGGCCGGTCGCTCCGAGCGAGCGATGGAACGTTGCGCTGGGTCGCCCCGATACCGGATCGACGTCGACGGTTGCGTCGACTCGGAAGACCTCGGCGATCAACTCGCTGGAGATGGTCGACGTCGGCGTTCCGTCGGCGACGATTCGGCCCTCGTCGAGGACCAGGATGCGGTCGGCGAATCGTGCGGCCTGGTTCAGGTCATGGAGCACCATGGCGATGGTGATTCGGCGCGAGCGGTTCAGCTCGGCGATGAGGTCCAGTGTTTCGAGCTGGTGGGCGATGTCCAGGAAGGTGGTCGGCTCGTCCAGCAGGAGTGTGTCCGGTTCCTGGACAAGGGCCAGAGCCAGCCAGGCCCGCTGACGCTCACCGCCAGAGAGGGAGGCAACGGTTCGTGTGGCCAGATCCTCAAGCGCGGTGTCGGCCAGCGCCCGCCGGATCGCATCGCTGTCGGATTGCCGGAGCATGCCGAGCAGTCCGGTGTGGGGGTACCGGCCCTGCTCGACGAGCTGCCGGACGGTGAAGCCCGTCGGCGCCTCCGCGGTCTGGCTCAGGATGCCGAGCGCTCTGCCGACCTCTCGCGGCCGCAGCGTGTGGATGTCGATGCCGTCGAGGAGGACTCGGCCGGATGTCACGGGCGTCAGGCGACCGAGCGCCCGGAGGAGCGTCGACTTGCCAGCGCCGTTTGGTCCGATGATCGCGGTCACCGTGCCGGGCGCCAAGTCGACGTCGAGCTCTCCGATCAGACGTTTGTCGCCGGCGCTCACGGTGATCGCCCGACCGGACAGGCGCGAGGGGTCGGTGGGGTCGGTCATGGTCGGCGGGCGATCCGGATGAAGGCGACCCCGCCGAGGACGGCGGTGAATACGCCGACCGGGAGTCGTCGTGTCCCGAGGCTGGAGTCGGCCAGGCCCGGAATCCAACCGATGGTGAACACGCGGGCGGTGATGTCGGCGACGATGAGCAGCGTCGCGCCCACCAGCGCGCTGCTGGGAACGAGCTGGCGGGCGTCGGCCCC
This sequence comes from Acidimicrobiales bacterium, assembly GCA_965262315.1. GTDB lineage: Bacteria > Actinomycetota > Acidimicrobiia > Acidimicrobiales > UBA8592 > JBCCFK01. The sequence continues at coordinate 12,616 of CBDHFJ010000152.1, read as the reverse complement.
GCCGAACCGGCGGGCGATATGTGGGGCGATCAAGCCGATGAAGGCGATGGCGCCGACGGCGGCGACGGCGCTCCCGGCCAGGGCGCAGCTCGCTCCGAGGATCAGCGCAGCCAGCGTGCGAGGCCGAGCGCCGAGGGCGATCACGTGGGAGGGGCCGAGCGCCGAGAGGTTGCAGGCCGGGATGGCCAGGGCGGTCAGCGGCAGCGCGAGGAGGAGACCGACGCCGAGCCGCCGCGCCTCCGGCCAGCCGCGCGACTCCAGCGTGCCGATCAGCCAGCGGACGATGGTGTCCGGGTTGCCGCCCCCGATGACCAGGACCAGCGACGTCGACGCTCCGACCACGGCCGACACCACGACGCCGACGACCGCCAATCGCCGTGGGTCGGTGCTCAGCGACGTCCAGCCGATCGCCACCACGACGGTCGAGGCCACCAGGGCGCCGGCGATGGCCGAGGCCGAGACCGTAGTCGGTCCGAGCCCAGCGGTCACGGTCACGACGGCGCCGAGCACGCCGCCGGCCGTCACCCCGGTGAGATCCGGTGACCCGAGCGCGTTGCGCACCAGCATCTGGAGCATCGCCCCCGAGGCACCCAGCATCGCCCCCGCACCGACGCCGAGGACGGTCCGAGGCAAGCGGACGTCCCAGATGGCGATCTCATGCGCTCGACTGCGAGGGGCGCCGCGTAGTGCGTCGGCGATCTCGGCCGGGTCGATCCACGTCGAGCCGAGGCCTATCGAGCCGATGACCCCGAGGACGAGCACCACGACCCAGGTGCGGCGCCTCATCATGTGCTCGGCGTCCGGTAGTGGGCGATGACGAGGATGATCGTCGGTTCGCCGACGGCGACCGTCCACAAACCCGACCGGGGTCTCGTGGGGGAAGACCACCAGGCGCGCCGCAGCGTCGGCGACGACGACGACGGCCGCGCCGATCAGGGCGCTCAGGGCCGCAACGGAACCGAACGACGAACGACCGGAGGCCCCCCTCGCCACATGGGGCGAGGCCAGCGCGACGAACCCGATCGGTCCCGCGATGGCGACGACGGGAGCCACCCAGGCCGCAGCGAGGCCGAGCAGTAGGACCCGGGCCCGCACCACCCGCAGGCCGAGCGACTCGGCCGCGTCTTCGCCGAGACGGAGCACCTCGACGGGTCGTCGGGCCAGCACCGTGAGGGGGACCAGCGCCGCGCACCACACCGCCAGAAGCTCGACCGCTGGCCAGTCGACCGTCGAGAGGCTTCCGATCAGGTAGCGGAAGAGCCGGTTCACCGCCGAGCCCCCCGCGTAGCGCGACAGCGTGAGCAGGGCGATGATCCCGGCGCCGACCACCGCGTTGGCGGCCGAGCCGATGAGCACCACATCGACCGGATCCCGTCGACCTAGCGAGAGGGCGATGACCGCCGCCCCGCCGATGACGCCGCAGGCGAGGGCGACACCGGTGGCCACGAACGGCCCGGTCGCGGTGGCGACCGAGAGGGCGGCGACGCCGAACGATGCCGACGACGAGACCCCGAGCAGCTCGGGACCGGCCACGGGGTTCCGGAGCACGTCCTGCACGATCGTCCCGGCCACGCCGAGTGCGGCGCCGGCCCCGGCCGCCCCGAGCAGCCGGGGAAGCCGGAGTTGATGGACCACGAGGTCGGCGTTGGAGCCGGGCTCGCGGCCGCTCAGGACGTCGATCAGTTCGCCGAGTCGAAGCGACGGTGCGCCCCAGGCCAACGAGGCGAGGGCACCGGCGAGAAGTGCCAGCGACGCGCCAGCGACTACGACCGGAACGCGGTGCCTGACTAGGGCGTCCAGGTCGGCCAAGGCCCGGGATCGTCGAAGCCGGCATCCGGGAAACGCGTTGAACGCATACAGCTCGGCGGCGTACCACAGCGCGGTCAGGCCGTTGCCGAAGGCTCCGTTCGACGAGTCGTCATAGAACCGACCGGCCTGCGTCGATGAGAGCTCCGACCACACCGGACCGTCGCGGTCCTCCACCGGCGTTGCACCCTCCCACGTCATCGAGACGAACACCTCGGGATCGGCTTCGAGCACGAACTCGGCGGCGAACTCACCGTCGGGCGAGCCGTACTCCGAGACCGGCTGATCGGGGAAGACACAACTGCCAGCCTCGATCTCCCGGATGAGCTGGCACATGGCGTTGGACTCCCACATCATCCAGTAGTAGTCGCCGGGGTCCGAGAAGCCGATCCCCACCCTGGTCTCGGCTGCACCGTCGGGAACACCGTCGGTGAGCTCCGACATCGCCGACTCGTAGCCGTCGAGGAACGCCTCCGCCTCGTCGGATTGGCCGAGCAGGACGCCGAGGTTCCGCAGCCCCTCAGCCAGCGTCTCGGTCGAGGTGATGTCGACGATCAGGACCGGGGCGATGGACTCGAGGGCAGCCTTGCGCTCCTCTTGACCGTCGCGCAGCACGAACAGGTCGGGTTCGAGTGCTGCCACCTCCTCGACCGAGTCCCGGTCGGCGATCAGCGGAACGTCGCTGGCGTCGTCGCCGTAGTACGCGGCCACGCCGGTCGCCGCAGGATCACGGTAGTCCGCGATGGGGAGGACCCCGAGGCTCGACATCATGTCGGTGCACAGCTCGTGGACACAGGCGACGCGTGTCGCCGGCGAGTCGAGCTCGATGACCGCTCCCGTCGCGTCGGTCACCGAGATCGAACCGGCCTCCGTCCCGTCGGCTTCGTCCGAAGAGTCCAAGCCGCACGCTGCGACCACCAAGGCCACCACTGCCACCAAGCCCACCAGGTACTGCAAGTTCGTGCTTCGCATGGCGAAGATCGTACCGGGAGCGAGAACTATTCTCATCGCCCCTTGGCGCTCAGGGTCCTGTCGCCCCAACCCGGAATGAGAACGATTATCATCACGGGATGACCGACGATCGCGTTCCCGTAACCGTGCTGACCGGCTTCCTTGGGGCTGGCAAGACGACGCTGTTGAATCACATCCTCACCGAGCAGCACGGCAAGCGCATCGCCGTGATCGAGAGTGTCGACCAGTCGGCGTTGGCCAGGGAACCGAGCAGCCAGAACATCACGGCTCGAGCGCCCTCGGCGCTCTCGGCGAACAGGATGAGCAGGCTCGTGGTGGCGCTCAGCAGGTAGCTGACGGCCACCCCGGCGACCAGCATGCGAGAGGGGGTGATCCGACCGGTCGACCGGGCCAGCGCGAGCACGAAGGCCAAGGCGCCGAGCGCTCCGAAGAAGGCCATCAGCGACACGGAGTGCGCACCAAGCCCGGAGCCGACGCCGAACAGGATCGCCGCTGCGGCTCCCGTCGACGCGCCGGAGCTGACACCCAGGATGTAGGGCTCGGCCAGCGGGTTGCGAACCAGCGCCTGGAGTGCCGTGCCGACGACGCCGAGCGAGGCCCCGACGATCGCGCCGAGCAGGACACGCGGCAAGCGGACCTGCCAGATGATCGCATCGTCGGTTCGGGCCCAGGTCGCTTCGCCTGGCGCCCCGATCGTGTGGTGCCCGATGATGCGGATGACGGTCAACGGGGCGACCTGAACCGGGCCGAGGCCGATCGCCACGACAACCGAGACGAGTGCACCGATCGCCAGGGCGATGAGCGCAGGACGGCGGCTCCAGCTCCAGCCAGTGTCGCCATCGCTCGTGGCCTGCTTGGCGGGCGGGCGTTGGAGCTGGGCCGTCACGGGGTCGGCGGCCCCGGCTTGACGGCGAGCACGATGCGGTCGTCGAAGCGTTGCCAGACGGTCTCGACCTCCGAGAAGCCGGTGCTCCTGGCCAGCTCGAGGAACTCACGGAGCGGCGGCCGTGGCTCGGGCACGTCGTCATCGTCCTCGGCCTCATCGTCGACGGCGGACGAGCCGACGATGCGGTCTCGCTGTTCCATCTGCGGCGTCAGCTCGTCGTCGGCCCGGGCCCGGGTCCACCAGTCGTCCCAGCTCAAGACACCGCGGTCCGCCGCCTCCCGTTCGTCGCGAGCGGCCACCCACTGAGCGAGCGCGGTCAGCGACGGTGCCTGCTCGCCGTAGCCGAGATGGTCGGCGTTCAGCAGCACGCCGCCCGGTCGAAGCGCCTGGTAGGCGTTGCGAAGACATTGGCGAAGACCGTCCGTCGGCAACCAGTGGAGAGCGGTCGACGAACATACGACATCGGCCGTCCCGCCCCCGACACTGTTGAGCCATGCAGGGTCGGCGACGTCGCCAGTGACCATCTGCAACCGGCCAGGATCGAACTCGTCGGCGAGGCGGCGCCCGAGCTGCAGCAGGACCGGGTCGATGTCGATGCCGACGTAGGACGCCGTTGGCAGCCGCTCAAGGAGGCGTCGACCGATCGCAGCCGGACCGGCACCGAGATCGACGACGACGGGGTGGCGGTTCCCCGACTCCGAGGCGAGCCACTCGACGACCGTGATCAGGGTGTCAAAACGCTGCTCGCGGGCGGCGATGTACCGCGTCTGCTGGTCGTCCCAGGCATCCAGGAGAGACATGCAGGGAACTATAGCCCTGATTAGGAATGAGTCCCATTCTCATTTACTGGCGGCGCAGGGCAGCACGAAACGATCGGGTTGGCGGAACATCAAGGCTCGCGACGCTCGAGTCGTGCCCGGCCGTCGTTGAGCGAGCAGGTGTTAGTGGGCCCGGTCGTCGGGGAAGGCGGCGCCGATCTCCCGGCGGATGTCGGCGCTGGCCAGGCAGTCGACCATGGTCAGCGCCAGCGTGAGCGCCCCATCGATGACGGCTCGATCGCCCTCTTCGCCGCCGGCGTAGACCTCGAACTCGGGGGTGTGGATGGCCGTGCCTTCGGGGGCGACTTTGATCATGGGGTGGATCGACGGAACGGCGTAGCTCACGTTGCCCATGTCCGTGGAGCCGACCACCATGGCCCCTTCCTCTTCGGGCAGCGGGTGGCGGCCGACGTCCATGGCGTTCTTGACGTAGAGGTCGAGCAGGGGATGGTTGTCGAGCATGTCGTAGAACGGCGGGTCGACCCACTGTGAGGTCATCTCGCACCCGGAGGCGTCGGCGCCGCCCTGGAGGCAGCGCCGCACCCGTTCCTTCAGCGTCTCGAGGCTCGACATCTTGCCGCTCCGTACGTACCACTCGGCCGCTGCTCGGGATGGCACGATGTTTGGCTTGTCGCCGGCTTCGGTGAAGATCCCGTGGATCCGCTCGTCTGGCCGGATGTGCTGGCGCAGCGCGGCGACGGCGTTGTAGCCGAGCACCGCCGCGTCGAGCGCGTTGCGCCCCTTCTCGGGCGCGGCTGCGGCGTGGGCGGCCTGCCCGTCGTAGGTCACCTGCAGCGACTGGATGGCGATCGTGTGCATCGTGGTCAGGTCGCGGTCGGCCGGGTGGACCATCATCGCCAGGTCGACGTCGTCGAAGGCGCCCCGACGGATCATGAACTCCTTGCCGCCGCCGCCCTCCTCGGCCGGCGTGCCCAGGATCGCAACCCGGCCGCCGAGCGCAGCGGCGACCCTGGCCACGGCGATCCCGGCGCCGAGGCCTGCCGTGCCGATGATGTTGTGGCCACAGGCGTGTCCGATCGACGGTAGGGCGTCGTACTCACAGAGCACGGCCACGGTCGGCCCGTCTGCGGTCCCGACACGGGCGTCGAACGCGGTCGGCATGTCGTAGGCACCCCGCTGCACGTCGACACCGTTGTCGTCGAGTACGCCGGTCAGGACCTCGTGGGCGTGGTGCTCCTCGAAGTTCAGCTCGGGGTTGGCGTGGATGGAGTGGGATGCGTCGAGCAGTGCCGGTGTGAGCCGCTCGATCTCAGCCCGAACGGCCCGCTTGGCTTCAGCTACGTCCATGCGAGAAGGCTAGTCCGCGGCCCTTCTCGACGAGAACAGGAACCATTCCCTGTATCGGAAGATCTCCTCCCGGAGTCAGAAGGCGGCGAGGTACAACTCTCTCACGTTGTCACTGCTCGCAGCCCGAGGGTTGGCGAGCATGGTCACGTCGGACATGGCCTGCTGGACGAGCTCGGGAAGATGGTCGGAGCTTCCACCCATCTCGCTGATCGACCGAGCGATGCCGACCCGTTCGGCCATGGCTTCCACGGCGGTGATGGCGGCCTGGGCGTTGGTGGCATCATCCGCCGCGGGGTCAGCGGCACCGAGGGCGTCGGCCACGGCGGCGTAGCGGTTGGATCGTTCGGGCATGTTGAAGCCCATGACATGCGGCAGCATCGTGGTGAGGGTTTGCCCGTGGGCCTGGTGCAGGACGGCCGACAGCGGATGGCCCAAGGCATGACACATGCCAAGGCCGGCGATCCCGAAGGCAACGCCAGCGAGGTGCGATCCCAGGAGGAGCTGGGCCCTGGCCTCGAGGTTCTTCCCGTCGTCGACGGCCGCGGGTAGCCACTGACCGACGAGTCGAATGGCCTGGAGGGCGATGGCGTCGCTGTAGGGGGTGACCCGATTGGACGTGAACGCCTCGGTGGCGTGGGTGAGCGCATCCATGCCACAGGTGGCGGTCGGGTAGGGCGGGAGCCCGAGGGTGAGCTCGGGGTCGAGCAGCGAAACCGCAGGCCGGACCAGCGGGTTGGAGATGAAGATCTTGCGGTTCTCCGACTCATCGGTGAGCACGCCGGAACCGTTGGTCTCCGAGGCAGTACCCGAGGTCGTCGGGATGGCGATGAGCGGCACCGCACTCGTCGGCTGATGGAGGGGAGCGGCGCTGGTCGGGTCGATCACCCCGTCCTCGCCGAGCGACGCTGCGATGCAGTAGTCGCGAATGGGGCCATCGTTGACGAGATCCATGGCGATCGCCTTGGCGCAGTCCATCGACGAGCCGCCGCCCAGCGCAACGATCACGAGCCCATCACTGTCGCCGGCCGCCTCACTGCCGCTGGTGACGTTGGTCAGCGTCGGGTTTGCCTCGACGCCATCGAACACCGTGACCTCGAGGCCGTCGGTGGCCAAGAGCTCGCTCAGTCGTGCGGCGAGCCCAGCGGCCACGACGCCGGGGTCGGTGACCACCAGGACCCGACGCCCCCCGAGTTGGCGGGCGCGGCCGGGTGTCTCCGCGATTGCGCCGGAGCGAAAGACCACCTCGGGGAGCGGTCGGATGATAAACGCTGCGTCATGCAGGCTCGTCGCTTCGAGGGAGCTGGCCATGGTTGATCCTTTGCTTGGTCGGAAGAGGTCGGCGTGGGGGGCTCGGCTACTCCGGGCCACCGAACGAACAGGTGCAACGGTCGTCACGGGCGCCCGCAACCAGGAACGACGACAGACGGGGATCCCTCGGCTCGTCAAAGGCCGGTGCGTGAACCGTCAGGAGAAGCAACATGGCCACAACGGTCGAGACGAGGCGGGCGGCTCGTGGCATCGCGGTTCACGGTAATTGAGAGTAGTTCTCAATCTCAACACGAACCTACGCCGTGCCGGGCTGTCGCGACCGTCCCTCCTCGGAAGGTTCAGGCCGAGTCGGTCACCGGGTTCGAGCCGCGTCGTCGGGCGGGCGGACGGCGGACGCCGGGCGGAAGGCCTCGATGTGTTCGGCGTCGGTGGTGAGGTAGGGCCCGCCGATCAGGTCGACGCAGTAGGGGACGGCAGCGAACACGGCGTCGAGGCACTCGGCGATGGCCTTCGGTTGACCGGGCAGGTTGATCACCAGAGCCCCGTCGCAGACCCCGGCGGTCTGGCGGGAGAGAATCGCGGTCGGCACGGCCAGGAGTGACGCCCGGCGCATCTCCTCCCCGAAGCCGGGCAGCAGCTTCGAGCAGACCGCCTCGGTGGCCTCTGGCGTGACGTCACGAACGGCTGGCCCGGTGCCTCCGGTGGTGAGGATCAGGCAGCAGCCGTCGGCGGCGAGCGACCGGATGGCCTCCTCGACCTGGCGCTGCTCGTCGGGAACCAGCCGGGCCTCCGATGTCCAGTCGGAGGTAAGCACCCGGTCCAGGTAGCTCCGTATCGCCGGGCCGCCGCGGTCCTCGTAGTTGCCGGCACTCGCTCGGTCGGAGACCGTGACGATCCCGACCCGTGCCGGAGGTTCGTCGCTTCGACGGGCTTGGTCGTCGGTCACGCCGGCTCGGGCTCGGATCGGGCGTGCTCGAACCACTCGATCACCAGGGCGAGGTAGTGCTCGCCGTACTGCTCGATGAACTGGTCGGTGTGCGCGTCGCTCGGATCTCGGAGCGCCCGCAGGCGCCCATCGATGAAGGGGGTGGTCAGTGCGATCCCGCAGTCGACGGTGATGCACCGCCGCCACTCGTCGTAGGTTCGGGGGAATGCTGCAGCCATCACCGATGAATGGTAATGGTTCCTATTCTCGTTAGGCGACCGGTTGGCTCAGTCGGCCGGTGAGAGGCGCGTGAGCAGCACCACGCTTGGCTGTGGTTCGCCGACCTCGACCGAGTGCACGGCGAGCGCAGTCCGAACGTCGGCCGCCGTCACAGTCTCCCACGAGGTGGCGTCGTGCAGCGACCGGAGCACCCGCTGCTGCCGGTCGACGACCTCGAAGAGCCCCTCGTAGCGGCCGGGGGCCGGTGTGCGGTGGGTCACCCGATAGACGAGGCGACCGACCGTCCGCTCCTCGACCACCGGCTCGCGGTCGACCACGGAGTCAGTCGGACTCACGGTGAGCAACGCAGACCGTCCCGACGCCAGGCCGGTTGCGATCCAGTCGAGCAGGCGGCGTCGTGCGGCCTCGCGGAGATGCCCGAGCATGTGGGCCGCGATCACGCCGTCCACCGGCGTGGGGAGATCGTCGAGCCCATCGGGGACGGACCCCGGCAGAACGGTGACCCGCCCGAGCACACCGGCGGTGTCGAGGCGGGCTACGAGCATCGCCCGCATGGTCGGATTCGGCTCGAGGGCGATGATCTCGGCGTCGGTGACCCCAGCCACGACCGCCGCACCGAGGCCGCTACCTGCGCCGATGTCGACGATCACGCCATCGGATCCGATCTCGCCGAAGGTGTCTCCGATGACCTTGCGAAGGCGATCCCATGCCGGCGGCATGTGGACCTCGTGGAACTCGGCCCGTGCATCGTAGTCAGACTCCACGCTCGTCACCGTACTGGGCGTTGGTCGAGCCGGCCTCCGAGCGCTAGGTTCGACGTGAGTAAGAATGAGAATCGCTCTTGCCTTGGACATGGCGGTAGAACCATCGGGAGAAGAAGAACGTGATGGACCGACGACAATTCATGCAGCGCGGCTCGGCGCTCGTCGCGCTGCTTGCGGCCGGAGGGGTGACCGCATGCGGCGACGACGACGAGGACTCGTCCGGGGCCACGGCGTCGAGCGACGACGGCGCCGGGTCGAGCTCGTCGTCCGGCTCGGCCAGCGCGCCGGCCGAGACCGACGACACCGACCAGGGTGATGAGACCGACGAGTCCGCCGACGGCGTCACCGTCCGGGTCGGCCTGCTCGCCTCGCCGAGCGACACCCTCGACCCGGCCGGCGTCACCGGCCTGATGGACTTCGCTGCGCTCCTGGCGATCCACGACTCGCTGGTCCTGCTCAAGGGCGACACGTTCGAGCTGCAGCTGGCCGAGTCGATCAAGCCGAACGAGGACGGCAGCGAGTGGACCATCGTCATCCGCGACGGTGTGACCTTCCACGACGGGTCGCCGGTGACGGCCGCCGACGTCGCCTACAGCATCAACCTCTACGGGGCCTCGCCCAACTACGGGCAGTTCTTCGCCCTGATCGACCTCGCCAACGTGACCGCGGTCGACGACCGAACGGTTCGCGTACCGATGGTGGCCCCTCGGGCCGATCTGGTCGAGTCGATCCTCGGCCAGTTGTCGATCGTCGTCCCCGACGGCTTCACCGACTTCGGCAACAACATCGGCTCCGGTCCGTTCATGCTCGAGTCCTACGAGCCCGGGGTCGGCGCCACGGTCGTCCGCAACCCCGACTACTGGGGTGGGGCACCGGCCATCGAGCGGGTCGAGTTCACGGCGATCACCGAGGGTGCGACCCGGGCCCGAGCGCTGGCCAGCGGCGAGATCGAGTACGCCAGCTCCCTCGACGCGGCGGCGGCCGCCACGCTGGCCGATGTCGACGGCGTGAGTGTGCTCCGGGGCGGCGCGGTGAACTCGACGATCCGCTGCTTCGCCTTCAACCGCACGCAGGCGCCGTTCGACAACCCGCAGGTCATCGAGGCCTGCAAGCTGGCCGTCGATCGTCAGCAGCTGATCGACGTCGTGGCGTTCGGCAACGCCGAGCTCGGCAACGACATGCCGAGCCGGGGGTTCGCCGGCTACCCGGAGGATCTGCCCCAGCGGGAGCGGGATGTCGCCAGGGCGACCGAGCTGTTCGCCGAGGCCGGCGTCACCGAGTTCACGATCCGGGCCGCCGACTTCGTCCCCGGCGTCGTCGCCTCCGCCGAGCTGTATGCCCAGCAGCTGGCCGAGTGCGGGGTCACCGCCACCGTCGACGTCGGCGATCCAACCACCTACTTCAACGACTTCGCCCAGGTGCTCAGCACCCCGTGCCAGTCGTTCTACTTCATCAACCGGCCGGCCGCGACACTGCTGTCGAGCTACACCGGCTCGGGGGCGGCGTTCAACGTGTTCGGCTCGTTCGACCCGACCTACGACGCCGGCCTCTCGGCGGCGCTCTCGGACCTCGACCCGGCCAGCCGCACCGCCCAGATCACCGAGCTGCTCGCGATCGTCCGCGACGAGGACGGGTGGCTCATCTGGGGGTTCGAGGACCAGATCGATGCCGCTGCGGACTCGCTCGCCGGCGTCGACCTGAGCCAGTCGGTGCCGGTGTTCAACGCGGCGACGCTCGGCTGATCCCGTCGTGACGCTGGCCCGGTTCGCGGCAACGCGGGCACTGGCGACCCTCGGGATCGCCGTCGTGGTCAGCATGGTGCTGTTCGCCGCCGTCGAACTGCTCCCGGGCGACGCCGCCAGCACCATCCTCGGTCAGAACGCCACCCCGGAGCGCGTCGATGCGCTCCGGGCGGAGCTTCGTCTCGACGACCATCCCGTGCGGCGCTACGCGTCGTGGATCGCCGACGTCGGCCGGGGCGATCTCGGGACCTCGGTGGTCTCGCAGCGATCCGTGTGGTCGGTGATCGAGACGCCGGCCCGCAATTCGCTGGTGCTGGCCGTCGTCGCCTTCGGGGGCATGGTGTTCGTCGCCGTCGGGCTCGGCGTGGTGGCCGGCCGACGTCCCGGTGGGCGGGGCCGATCGCCTCACGACGACCGCGACCTCGGCCACAGCTGCGGTGCCCGACTTCGTGCTCGGCGGCCTGATGATCGCCGCGTTCGCCACCTGGCTCGACCTGTTCCCGGCGGTCTCGCTCGTACCCGTCGGATCGTCGCCGCTGGACGAGCCGGCCATCCTGGTCCTGCCCGCGGCCACGCTGGCCGTCGTCGGCGGATCCTTCGGGGCCCGACTCATCCGGGCCGTCGTCGCCGACGCCGTCGCCACGCCCCACGTCGATGCCGCGATCGTGGCCGGGCTCCCCGAGCGCCGGGTGATCGTTCGCCACCTGCTCCCGACCGTGATCGCCCCCGTCGCCCAGGTGCTGGCCTCGCTCGTGCCGTATGCGGTCGGCGGTGCGATCGTCGTCGAGCGGCTGTTCGGCTACCCGGGGATCGGTTCGGCGCTGGTCGACCAGCTGGCGGCCCGAGACGTCACGGTGGTCGAGGCGATCGGGCTGCTCCTGACCGCGGTGGTCCTGGTCGCCCTGCTCCTCGCCGACATCGTCGGCGCCGCGGCGGACCCGCGCCGACGGGTCGGCCGCGGCCGACCGGTCGTCGCCGCCGCCGAGCCCGGGTACGTGGCGGAGGCCGGATGACCACCTCCGTCGCCGGCAGGCCGGTGCGGACATCGATCGATGTGACGGCGGTCGTGGCCGCGGTTGTCCTCGGCCTGGTCGTGACCCTCGCTCTGGTCGGCCCCTGGCTGGCGCCCGAACCGCTCGGGCGCACGATCGGTCGTCCCTTCGATGGCGGGACCGGTGGCTGGCTCGGGACCGGAGAGCTCGGGCGTGACGTCTGGTCCGAGCTGCTGCACGGCGGCCGGCGCATCGTGCTCGCGCCACTGCTGATCACGGTGATCGCCACCCTCGTCGGCACCGCACTCGGTGCGGTGATGGCCGCGTCGCGGACCGCCAGCCGGGTGTTGCGGGTCCTCGATGTGATCGCCGTCATCCCCGGTCTCGTCGTCCTGCTGCTGTTGCTCTATCGCTTCGGCGACGGCATCGTCGTCGTCGGCGTGTCGGTGGTGCTGGTCAGTGCGCCCTACATCGCTCGCTACATGCGTTCGGTCGCCGAGCCGGTCCTCGCGTCCGACTATGTGCTCCAGGCCCGCCTCGTCGGGCAGCCCCGGTTGGTCGTCATCTGGCGTCACGTGCTCCGAATCTCGCCGGCCCGGTGCTGGCCGACGCCGCCCTGCGGGTCGCGGGCACCGTCTACGTGTCGCCGCTGCCAGCTTCCTCGGCTTCGGGCCGCCCCCGCCGGCGACGGACTGGGCCGTGATGATCAACGAGGGCGCACCCGGGGCCACGCTCAACCCTTGGGCGGTCGTCGCCCCGGCGGTTGCCATCGCCGCCTTCACCGTGCCTCTGAACCTGCTCGGCGACCGGCTCGCCGCTCGCTGGAGGTCGGCGTGACCGGCTGTGACCTGGTCGGCGTGACCGCCTCGGGCCCGGTCGGCGGCGCGACCGAGC
>CBDHFJ010000151.1:0-20470 GCA_965262315.1 Acidimicrobiales bacterium | reverse complement strand
GGGGCGGCTGGCGCGGGTGGCGCTGACCTGGGCCGACGGCGGCGGACCGGAGAGCGTCATCGTCAAGCTCCCCAGTCAGATCCCGGAGATGGTCGAACAGGCTCAGCTCTTCGGCTTCTACGACCGTGAGGTCAACTTCTACCGCCAGTCCGACGTCGCCGCGGTGCGGACGCCACGCTGCCACCACGTGGACGCCGCTCCCGAGGTCGTCCCGTTCGTGATCGTCATGGAGGACGTCGCCGAGGCTCGCCTTGTCGACCAGCTCGAGGGCTGCTCGCTCGAGGACGCACTCCGTGTGGCTCGTGCCGCGGCCGCCCTGCACGCGCCGCTGTGGGGGCGCCCCGAGTTGCACGAGCTGACGTGGTTGCCGGCGGTCAACGGTCCGCTGTACTCGGCGGCCCAGCCTGTGCTCCAGGCGGCGGCACCGGCATTCGCCGAGCGGTGGGAGCCGGTCATCGGGGCCGAGGCGGCGCAGCTCGGCGTGGCCGTAGCCGACAACCTCAACGCGTTCCAGAACCGGGCCGCCGAGGGCCCGCTGACCATGTGCCACTACGACCTCCGCCTCGACAACCTGCTGTTCGACGATCAGGCCGACGAGGTGGTGGTCATCGACTTCCAGCTCATGGGCACGCACCGGGGCCCGTTCGATCTGGCGTACTTCCTCGGCTGGTCGCTCACGCCGGAGCAGCGTCGTGCCCACACCGACGCCGTGCTCGACACGTACACGGAGTCGCTGCAGGGACACGGCGTGGACGTCGATCGTGCGTGGGTCACCGACGTGTACCGCGAGTCGATGCTGGGCGTGATGGCGATGGCCGTGCTGTCGGGTGTGGACGCGGTCACCGAGAACGAGCGTGGCGACGCGCTCATCCACGCCCTGGTCACACGGGCGGCAGCGGCGGCCGAAGACGTCGGGGCCGGGGAGTTCCTGTGACCGACATGACGGGTGTTCTGCGAGGCCGGTCTGTACGACCCCATGGCCCGCGACGCCGAGGCGGTGCGCGGGATCATTCAGCGCCTGCTCGACTCCGGATGGACGCCCGAGGCCATCGTCGACGCCACCCGCGAGTCGAACCTGGCTCAGGTTGCGTCCGACGCGAACCTCCACACCGAACCCGAATACACCATGGTGCAGGCCGCCGAGATGCTGGGCGTGCCGGTGGCCGCCCTCGATCGGTTGCGGCGCACGTCGGGTCTGGCGCCGCGCCCGTTCGACGAGCCCGCGTTCACCGAAGCGGAGGTCCGCGCGTTCGGTGCCATGGGTCAGGGCCGGGAGCTGTTCACCCAGGCCGAGGCCAATCACTTCACGCGCGTGCTCGGTTCGTCGATGGCGCGCATCGCGGACGCGGCGGTGAGCATGTTCCTGATCGATGTGGAGGGTCCCGTGCTCGAGGCCGGTGGCACCGACCTCGACGTCGTCCGGCTCAACGAGCAGGCCCTGGTGGCGTTGGACAGTGTCACCGCGTCGCTCGATCCGCTGCTTCGGATGCACCTCGAGGACGCGGTGCACCGGAGCCGTCAGGCTCGCTTGCCCGGTGACGACCCGAACATCAGCCGTCTGGCGGTGGGGTTCATCGACCTGGTGGGGTTCACGGCGTTCTCCGAGCAGAGCTCGGTCGCCGAGATCGGCCGGCTCGTCCGGGAGTTCGAGGACACGGCGTATGACCTGGTGGCCGATCACGGTGGTCGCGTGGTCAAGCTGATCGGCGACGAGGTGATGTTCGTGGCCGCGGATCCCGAGGCCGCGTGCACGACGGCCATGGGGCTGATCGCGGAGTACCGGGGTCAGCACGTCACGCCGCGTGGCGGTCTGGCGTACGGCGAGCTGCTCACCCGCGGCGGTGACTACTACGGCCCCATCGTGAACCTGGCGTCCCGTATCGGAGATCTCGCGGTGCCATGCGAGCTGCTCGCCACACCCGAGCTCGCCGATCGCTGTCCGAGTCGCAGTTTCGAGCCGGCCGGTCGCCGCCAGCTCAAGGGGTTCACCGACCCGGTGCCGCTGGTGTCGTTGAGCTGTTGAACCGTCCCGGAGCTCCTTGATCGGTGGGCTGGCCGGTCGATGGGTGGGTGGGTGCTCCGCTGCCCGCCCGCCACACCATGTCCGCCACTTCCGTCGACCAGCTCGAACCGCGCTTGCTCGCCAACCTGCCCGGCCTGCCCGGCACGGCGGTCGAGTTCATCCGTTTGTGCGAGGACCCCGACGCGGGCATGACGGACGTGGCCGATGTGGTTCGCCAGGACCCGGCGCTGATGGCTCGGGTTCTTCAGGTCGTGAATTCGGCGACCTACTCGCCGCGCCACCCGGTGACCGACGTCGGGCGCGCCGCCGCGGTGCTGGGCCTGCGGAACATGAAGATGATCGGGATCGGGTTCGCGATCGTGGGTGAGCTCTGGAGCAGCACGGCGAGGTCGCGCGAACTGTCGGGCATCATCGGTGCCAGCACTCTGGCCGCATCGGCGGCCCGGGCGTTCTCGGATCGGCTGGAGACGGGTTCGTCGGAGGAGGCGGCGACGGCCGGTCTGCTGGCGTACCTGGGCGAGTTGACCCTGCTGCGGACGTATCCGACCGAGCTCGGTGCGTTGTGGGAGCGCGAGGGCGGGCTCCCGGGGCCGGTGGCCCAGCGGGACGCGTTCGGGGTGGACGGCGCCCGGGTGGGCGTGGTTCTCATGGAGCACTGGGAGATCCCCACCGATGTTCGAGGCGGCGCTCGGGTGCGGTCCGCGGCGATCGATGCCCGCCTGGCCAACCCACCGACCGTCATCGACGCGGCGCTCGGTATCGGCACCGCCATCGCCGACTTGTTGGTCGCCCATCAGGAGCCGGCGCTTCAGCGCATCCGTCCGGCTGTCTCGGCGTGGGGTCTCGACGACAACGATGTCCTGGCCTACTGGGACGAGTTCCGCGCTGCCGCGGGGACCACGGCCCATCATCTGAGCGTCGACGTGGGGCCCGAGTTGGAGCGCCTCATCGCCGAGTCGCGTGACGAATACCTGGCATCGCAGGTGGCGGCCTTGGACCAGCTGGAGACGGCGCACCGCGAGATCGAGTCGTTGCGGGCCGAGAATCAACGCCTCGAAGGCCTGTCGTTGCAGGACCCGTTGACCGGCGTGCCGAACCGCGCTGCGTTCGACGGCGGTCTCCGGACGGCGTTGGCGGCACTGGCGCGACACGTCGACGACGCGCCGGTGGCCGTGGTCATGTTCGACCTCGATCACTTCAAGCAGGTCAACGACGCCGAAGGTCATGTGGTGGGTGACGAGCTGCTGCGCACCATCGCGGTGGCCGCGGCATCGGCCGCACGTGGCGACGAGCTGTTCGCCCGAGTCGGCGGCGACGAGTTCGCCATGGTGATGCGCCCCGAGTCGACGACCAAGCTCCAGCTCGGCATCGAACGGGTGCGGCGGGCGATGGTTGCCGCGGCCACGCGGGTCGGGATGGGTCGCGCCACCGTCAGCGCGGGTGCGGCTCTGGTCACCGGTGTGAACGGTGAGCTCGCGGCGGTGCAGGACGAGCTGACTCGTGCTGCCGATGATGCGCTCTACGTGGCCAAGCGCAAGGGACGCAATCAGAGCTTCGTGGCCGAGCCGACGCCGGCGTCCTCCCGCTCCTGAGTCATCCGAGCTCCTGGGGGTCGAAGTACTCGACCCAGTGTGAGATCCGGCCGCCTCTGGTGGTGAAGAGCCAGCAGTACTGGTTCTTGTAGGGCCTGCCGTCGCCGCGCACCCCACGGGACCGACAGGTCGCCACCACCGGACCGTCGATCGTCCGGTGCAGCTCACGGTCGAAGAACTCGAGCGCCTGCATCCGCTCGCGGGCGTCGCCGAAGCGGGCTCGGATCTCCGCGGCGCCGGTGAACGTGCGGTCGCGACCCGTTGGGGCGAATGGCGTGTCCGCGGCGACGTCGTCGGTCAGTAGTGCCATCCAGTCGTCGATGCGTCCGTCTGCCAACGAGTCGAAGAACGCGTGCACCAGTTCGAGGTCGTCCATGCGGGCGAACCTAGTGGTGTGCCCGAAGGCACGCCGTGGCCGGATGGTGAACGGAGTTGTGACCGGGGGTGACGTGACGGCATACTGTCTCTCCACTTCAGCGCGGGGTGGAGCAGTCTGGTAGCTCGTCGGGCTCATAACCCGAAGGTCGCAGGTTCAAATCCTGCCCCCGCCACCAACACAAAGGCCCGGAAACTCAACGGTTTCCGGGCCTTCGTCGTTCGGGCGAGCCCCTACCTGCGGCTGGACGCGGCTTCCGCCAGTCGGCCGCTGCTCGGTCGTGCCGGGTGTGGCTCAGGCCGGGAGTGCAGCTCGAGCGGGTCGGTCTTCGTCCGTGGCCACCAGCTGTACTCGGCGGCCGTGCGCTCGGGCCACTCGCACGTGACTCAGCTCAGCTCGAGAACGGTCACGGTTCCGGTGCCGCCATCGACCTCCAGGAGCATGCCGTCCTTGATGCGGGTGGAGGCGTGTTGGATCGCGGTCACGCACGGCACGCCGAGCTCGCGGCTCACGATCATGGCGTGACTCATCGGCGCGCCGATCTCGACCACGACCCCGCCGGCCGACATGAACAGCGGCGTCCAGGCCGGGTCGGTGATGGCAGCGACCAGGATGTCGCCGGGCTCGAGGCCCCGCGGGTCGCCGGCGTCGTGGATCACGCGAGCCCGACCCACGACCTTGCCCGGGCCGCCCGGGACGCCCTGGAGGGTCTCGCCGGCGGTGACGGGCTCTGCATCTGCGGCCCGCAGCGGCCACGCGCTCGCATCAGGGGCCTCCTGGTAGAGGATGAACGGCTCCTGGCGGGTGGCCAGGTCGGCGAAACGCTCCCAGCGTTCCCGAATGGTCTCGCTGAACGGCCCGGGATCGGCCACGAAGTCCTCGAGTTCGTCGGCCAGCAGCATGTTGACCTGGGCGGGCTCGTCGATCGCGCCACGCTCGGCCAGACGGCGGCCGAGGGCGTGGGTGGCCATGCGTACCTCGTGGACGGCCATCATCTCGGTCAGCTTGGTGCGCTCACGGCCGGGCACGTAGAGGTTCGCCAGGCGCAGTGCCAGGTCGAGCGTGGCCAGCGCCTCGTCGTTGCCCGCCAAGTGGGCGCGGACCTCGGCCTCGGCGGCGGCGCGGTCGGCGGCCACCCGTGCCTGCCGGCTGGTGGGCGACAGCTCCTCGTCCGCGAAGCGGAGCCGGTCGACGAGCGCAACCACGAGCTCGGGGCGGGTCTCCCACGACGCGCTGGCGCTGTCCCATTCGATCGGTCCGCGGGCGCCGTGTTCGGCCTGGACCTCGGCCAGCGCGTCGAGGAACGCCTGGCCGCCGTCGACGTCGCCGAGGCGATCGACGAGTCCATCGGTGCCGGCGTCGAAGGCCGCGGTCAGCGCCGGGCTGTCGGCGACCAGGCGACTGAGATCCCAGATGGCCTGCGACGGCGGGATGGAGTCCACGTCGCCGATGCCCGAGATGAGTCGACCCTGGACCGAGGGATCGAGGCCAGCGCAGAGCTCGGGGAGCATGCCCAGCGCGAACGACGACGCGGTGCCGAAGATCATGTAGGGCTCGAAGAACTCGGCGATGATCGGGCTGATCGACTTGGCGTGCTGCACCAGCTCGAGATCGGTGGCGGCGTCGAGGTCGGGCCGGTTCGAGCGCAGCTCGATGGCCTTGGCCCGATCCTCGTCCAGCTCGTCGGGCAACCGCTCCGCAGACATGAGCGTGTCCATCGTCTGCTGGATCTTCGCCGCCAGGTCGGGACGGACATCGTCGGGATGGGGCTCGTACGGCGGGATGTCCGGATGGCCGCCGAAGAACGCGTCGTCCATGAGCTGGGCCGACATCCCCGGGCTGCGTTCTCCCTGGAGACGCACCATGGACCAGTTGTGGTAGAGGTAGCCGCCGAAGCAGGCGAACTGGGTGTTGTCGCCGCCCAGTTCCGATGCGTCCAGGCTGCCCCACCGGATGTGGCCGGCGTGGTAGCCGGGGACGGTGCCGTGCTTCCACACGAGGTCCCAGCTCAGCGGGCTCATCGGCTTGGGTGCGATCTCACCCACGTTGGCGCGGGTGTAGAACGGGAACCGTTCACTCGGGGTCGAATCGGTGATCCATTGCTGGGTCATGGCTGCTCCATGGGGATGCGGTGGTGAGCGATCGGGGCTTCAGGCACAGTGCTGTTCGAGGTCGGCACCGGTGCCCATGAGGCTGCCGTTGCCGCCCTCGTGGGGCGAACGACGAGGTGATGGCTCACCGACATGCTGCCGACGGTGATCGGCTGCCAGAGGGTACCGGTCGTCATGGTGTGGTCTCCTCGATCGTCGCCGCGGCATGGCGGCCGGCTGCGAACCCGAAGACCATGCCCGGGCCCAGGGTCCCGCCGGCGCCGCCGTAGGTCATGCCCATGGCCGACGCCATGACGTTGCCCGCTGCGTACAGCCCGGGGATGACGTCACCGTCGAGGTCGAGGACCTGGGCGTCACCGTTGGTGCGGGGCCCGCCCTTGGTGCCGAGCGCACCGGGCCGGACCCGGACCGCGTAGTACGGGGCGGTGTCGAGCGGCCCGAGGGTGGCGGCCCGGGTACGGGAGCCGTCGCCCCAGTGCGTGTCGTTGATGCTGCGGCCGCGGCCGAAGTCGGGATCATCGAGATCGGCCACCTGCGCGTTCCATCGCGCCACCGTCTCCACGAGTCCTTTGGGGTCGACGTCGATCAGCTCGGCCAGCTCCTCCAGGGTCTCCGCCGCATGGAGCCAGTCCGGGACGGCTCCCTCGCCCCGGTACTTGTAGATGCCGCCGGTCGTCACGTACTCGTGGTCCATGATCAGGTGGGCGGGCAGGTTGCGGTACTCGAAGCTGGTGGGGTCGAGCTCGTGAAAGGCCGCGCCGAACGCGTTGTAGTTGGCCGCCTCGTTGGCAAAGCGGCGGCCGGCGCGGTTGACCATGATGCTGCGCGGCCGCACCCGCTCACGGTTCACCAGCCACGAGAACGTCTCGCCCTCCTTGTCGGGCACGTCCATGATGGGAACCCACCAGGCCTCCTGCATGTTGCCGATCGACGCCCCGGCGCGCATGGCCATCTTGAGGCCGTCGCCCGTGTTGGTTTCGATGGCGACGGTGCGTTCGAGCGGGCCACGGATGAAGTCGCGCACCATCTCGCGGTTCCATTCGAAGCCACCGGTGCCCAGGACCACCGCCGACGCTTCCACGCTGCGGGGTCCGTCGGGGGTGTCGAACCGGACGCCGGTGACCGCGCCGTCGCTGATCACGAGCTCGGTGGCCCGGTGCTCGGTCTCGATGCTGACGTCGAGGTCGAGGCAGGCCATGAGGAGCCGCCCGACGAGGCCCTGGCCACAGCCGCGCAGATTGGCGGCCTGGCGGTCGGCGGTGACGTGGGCCGGGAGCACGGTGGTTCCGCCCCGGCCGAGGCTCGTCTCGTTCATCAGCATCCAGGGCGACATCTGTCGGCCTCGTTTGACCCGGTCCGACCACTCGCCCAGCTGGTTGAAGTCGAAGAGGGGGCACTCCAACGACCGGCCCCCCGTGGTGCTGCCTCCGGGGTGTTCGGGGTGGTAGTCGGGGAAGCTCTCGACGATCTCGAACATCACCGGGGTGTTGTCCTCGAACCAGCGCAGCATCTCAGGGCCCGTGTCGACGTAGGCCTCGGCGAGCTCGGGCAGGATCATGCCGTGCGACAACGAATCGAGGTAGGTCAGCACGTCGTCGCGTGAGTCCGGTGCGCCTACGGCCTCCATGTGGTGGTTGCAGGGAATCCAGATCATGCCGCCTGACATGGCCGAGGTGCCGCCGACCACATCGGCCTTCTCGAACAGCCCCACCCGCGCGGCGCCGTGACCGGCCGCCGTGGCCGCGGCCGCGAGTGCAGCCGCCCCCGAACCGAGCACCACCACGTCGAACTGGTCCATGCGAATTCCCCCTGTGGGCTCGGACCACTGGACACGAGCCGTCGAACGTTGCATAACATACGTTAGGAAAACTGCTCCCGGCAAGGAAGCGCCGGTACCGACAGGACAGCACCATGCAGATGCTCGACGACCTCATCGCCCGCCTCCAGGCCAACGTGGAGTCGGGGATGCCCGACCAGTGCGATCAGCCGATGAAGGTCCCGGCGTCGACCTATGCCGACCCCGAGCAGTACCGCAAGGAGATCGACCGGATCTTCCTGGCGTCGCCGATCCTGGTGGCGCTGACCGCCGAGGTCCGCGAGCCCGGCGACTACGTGGCCTTCGACCTCGTGGGCCGCCCGCTGCTGATCGTCCGTGGCGACGACGGGGTCATCCGGACGTTCCTCAACGTGTGCCGCCATCGGGGCCCGAAGGTCACCCAGGAGGTCTGTGGCACCGCTCGTCGATTCACCTGCCCGTACCACTCGTGGAGCTACGACAACGAGGGAACGCTCGTGGGGTTGCCCGGCCGGGAGACCTTCGGCGAGATCGAGGTCACCGGCCTCATCGAGCTGCCCACGGTCGTGCGCGCCGGCGCCGTCTTCAGTCAGCTCGACCCGGATGCCGAGATCGACATCGACACCTGGCTCCAGGGCATCGACGCCTCACTGACCGAGCTGCGCCTCGACGAGCTGTACCCGTATCGCGTCCCGACCTTCATCGACAGCCCCAACTGGAAGCTGGCCGCGGACGGCTACCTCGACGGCTACCACATCGGCTACCTGCACAAGAACACCATCGGCACCCGCTCGATCACCAACCGCAACACCTACGACCTCTACGGCCCCCACGTCCGCATCGGCTTCGCCAGCAAGCTCACCGACCAGTTCGACCCCGCCGCCGAAGACATCGACTACCCGGACTATCTCAGCCTGGTCCACTACGTCTTCCCGAACGTGTCCATCAGCGGAGGCCACGGGGGCACCCTGATGATGAGCCGGCTCCTGCCAGGGCCCACCCCGGACACGTCGACGACGATCCAGTTCCAGTTCTACCGCGAGCCGGTCGAGGGCGAGGTGGTCGAGGTGGCCGAGCAGAAACGTCAGACGTACGAGGCCGTGGTGCGTGACGAGGACTGCGCCACCATCTTCCAGATCGGCGATGCGCTGGCCGGCATGGGGGATCGTCACTTCGTGTTCGGCCGCAACGAGCCCGCCAATCAGGTCCTGCACCGCACCGTCGCGGAGATGACCGCGGACTGAGCGACCGCAGGGCGGACGTCAGATCGCTCGGGCAACCGCTGCGGCCTGGTGGATGGCGGGCATCACGCCGTTGGTGCCCGTGACGTCGCCGACACGGTGCACCCGCCACGGTCCATCGGCGGCGTCGAGGTGCTCGCCGAGCTCGCGATTGGGCTCGCCGTACGTGACGATGACCACGGTTGACGCCGGCAGGGTGCGGCGGCGTTCGGTGAACGCCACACCGATGGCGACCTCGTCGGGTTGGATCGCCAGCAGATGGTGGCCGCCGATGAAGTCGAAGTCACCGGACATCAGGCGTTCGCGCGCCGCAGCCACGGTGGCGGGCGGGTAGGGGAGGGTGGCGCCGATCGATTCGTAGCGTCCGACCATGGTGACCGACAGCCCGGCCTCGAGGAGTGCGTCGGCGACCGAGATCGCCTCGAAGGTGCCGGTGTCGTCGTACACCACGGCCGGACCCACCGGGTCGACGCGGCCTCCGAAGCCGAACACGTCCCACGCGGTGTACACGTGCGGGAGGTCGTGGCCGGCGACGGGCTGCACCGGGGTGGTGAGCTGGAACCCGTCGCGCCGTGGTGACACGCCGGTGGCCAGGACCACCTCGTCGGGAGCGAGCTCGGCGATGGCGTCGGGGTCGGCCCAGGTGTTGAGGCTGATGTGCACGCCGAGCCGTTCGACCTCGCCGGTGAGCCATTCGGTGATGGCCCCGATGTCGCTGCGATGAGGGGCCGCGGCGGCGATCGCCACCTGGCCACCGAGGTGGCGCAGGCCTTCCCACAGATGCACGTCGTGGCCCCGCAGCGCGGCCGTCCGCGCCGCTTCCAACCCGGCGGGCCCACCGCCGACCACCAGAACCCGCTTGGCTTCGGGTGCGGGGCCGGGCGGCTCGAAGCTGACCTCGGACTCCTGGGCCGCGGCGACGTTGACCACGCAGCTGAGCTTGCCGGTGGACATGAGCTGGCCCACACACCCCATGCTGGAGCCGATGCAGGGGCGGACCAGGTCCTCGCCGCCGTCGCGGGACTTGTTGACCAGGTCCGGGTCGGCGATCAGGGCTCGGACCATCGACACCATCTCGGCCTCGCCGTCGGCGACGATGCGTTCGGCGTCGTCGAGGGTCATGATGCGCCCGACCACCATCGTCGGGGTCGACAGTCGCCCTTCGCCCCGGCCGATGATGCGGGCGTTCACGGGCATCTCGTTGGCCAGCGGCTCGTCCATCGTGGTGAGCAGCTTGTGGAAGCGCCAGTACGAGCCCATGTGGAGCGACACGTAGTCCACCAGCGGCTCGACCCGCCGTGCGATCACGGCGATGTCTTCGGGGGTGAGCCCGCCCGGGATGTATTCCTCGTTGGGGAGGCGGACGCCGACGCAGATGTCGGTGCCCACCTCGGCCCGGATGGCCTCGAGGATCTCGACGAGGAACCGCAGCCGGTTGTCGAGGTCGCCGCCGTAGGCGTCGTCGCGCAGATTGTTGGCGGGGGAGAGGAACTGCTCGATCAGGTAGCCGGACGAGGCGTGGACGTCGACGCCGTCGAGCCCACCGTCTCGGCAGCGACGGGCGGCGGCGGCGAACGAGTCGACCATCTCGCCGATCTCGGGCACCGTCATCGCGGTGGGGATGCCGCCCACCATCGGGTTGGGGATGGGGCTCGACGACACCTGGGTGGCCGCCTTCTTGGGGCGGGTGGCCGAACCCGGGTGGTAGATCTGCTGGAACATCGCCATGCCATGCGGACGCATGCGGTCGACGAGTTCTCGGTAGAAGGGGATGCAGTCGTCGCTGTACAGCGGGATCAGGCTCGGAGCGTTGGGGTGCACGCCCGTGGCCTCCAGGGTGCTCATCGCCACCCCGCCGGCGGCCCGGGCCTCGTGGTAGGCGATGAGCCGCTCACCGGTCATCAGGGTGCCGTGGGCCGAGCGGACGATGCGGTTCTTCAACGTGACGGGCCCCACCTCCAACGGTGAGAACACGTGCTCGTATCGGGTCATGTGCGCCCCCTTGCGGTCGCGATGTCGATCGGTCGGGCCCGCGGCAGGCGGGTATGGTCCCGGCCCGTGATCGAGTTCAGCCTGACCCTGCCACGCTTTCGCGACGAGGGCGACCCGGTCCCGTATCGGCGGAGCTACGAGTTCGCCCAGCTGGTCGACCAGCTCGGCTACGCAGGCGGCTTCATCGGGCACCACTCGTTCTCACCCGAGGTCATGGACGAGGCCGCGCCCTTCGTCTACCTCGCCGCGCTCGCCGCACACACCGAGCGCATCCGGCTCGGCACCGGCGTCTACCTCGCCGCCCTGCATCATCCGGCCAACATCTGCGAGCAGGCTTCGACGCTCGACCGGGTGTCGGGCGGCCGCGCCGTGCTGGGGGTCGGGGTCGGCTATCGGCCATACGAGTACGAGAACTACGGGAGCGCGTTCAGCTCCCGTGGCCGCCGCCTCGACGAGACGCTCGCCCTGTTGCGCAGTGCGTGGGAGACCGGCAGCTACCGCTGGGACGGCGAGTTCTTCCAGCTCGACGACGTGGCCGTCTTTCCGCCACCGGTGCAACAGCCCCATCCGCCGATCTACGTCGGCGGAACCTCCGACGCCGCGATCCGTCGGGCGGCTCGCCTCGGCGACGCATGGCTCACCCTGCCGATGGAGACGCTCGACTACGTGAGCGACCTGGTCGCCCGGTTCCGATCCGAGTGCGAAGCGGCCGGGCGCACGCCCCGCCTGTGCCTCATGCGCGAGGGCTGGGTGGGCGAGACCGATGCCGAGGTCGAGGCCGAGTGGTACCAGCGCGCCCTCAGCTTCCACCGGTACTACTGGGACGCCGGCACCAAGGGCGACGACCACGACCCGGTCCTCCAGCGCGTCGCCGCCGGTGAGGATCCGCCCTACCAGGAGTTCGTCCGCGACCGGGCCTTCGCCGGCACCCCCGACCTGGTGATCGACGAGATCCGCCGCTGGCACGACACCATCGGCTTCGACGAGGTCTGCGTCATCTTCGCCACGGGCCGCGAAGCCACCACCCCCGAAGCCCTCAGTCGGGCGGTCACCCTGTTCGCCGACGAGGTCATGCCGGCCTTCAGCTGAGCTCGGATCGTCCCGCGCGCACGCGGTCGAGGACGTTGCGCATGCCGTCTGCTGCTCGCCGGACGTGGCCGTGGGGGTCGGCGTCCCAGGCCTGGGTGTTGCAGACTTCGACCGACCACGGGACGTCGATCCCGGCCTCGAGGACGATCGAGACGAAGCCGTCGAGGTCGAACTCGCCGTCGCCCGGTGCCACACGGTGGGCCAGGCAGTCGGCCTTGTAGTCGTTCATCGCCGGGGCGAGCGTGCCGTCGCTCATCTGGAGTCCGGTGACGAGCTCGCCGGGAACGACTGCGATCTCGTCGAGCGTGCAGCCCGACCGCACGCAATGCCAGATGTCGAGGCAGAGGCCGCCGTTGGGACGGTCCGCCGCCTCGACGATCGCACGGGCGGTGGCCAGGTCGGCGACGTCGGTGAACGGCAGGAACTCCAGCCCGACGACCAGGCCGTGCTCGGCGGCGCGGTCGCACATCGCGCCGAATCCGGCCCCGGCTGTCGGGATGTCGGTTCCGATCGGGCCGATCGCCTGCGCATACCGGCACTCGAACCGGGCGGCGATGTCCCAGGCCAGCGCCTCCAGCTCGGCGGTGCCGCCGGTGGGTGTGGGGTCGGCCCACCCGATGAGGACCTCGATCTCGGCCAGGCAGACGCCGGCGCGGTCGAGCTGGTCTTGGAGGTCGGCTGCAGTCGTACCGCTGTCGAGCATCCGCCGGTAGTCGCCGAGGTAGAGGCCGATGCCGGCGAACCCGGCCGCGGCTGCGGCCTGGATGCGATCGGGGAGCGGGTGATGGCGCGCAAGCGAGAAGTGGCTCAGCACCAGGTCCCTGCCGGTCAGTGCACGCAGCCCGGTGGTCACCTGTCGAGCGGCACCGGCGCGTCGTCGAGCGCGGCGTCGAGGGCGCTGATCTGGCGGCTCGGTGGCCACGACTCGGGGTCGAACAAGGCCTGGAGCGCCACGCCGTCGACGATGGCGATCAGGCGCTCGGCCTCGATCTCGGCGGCGGTGGCGTCTGCTCGCCCGGACGACACCACCAGCTCGCCGACGTTCTGGCGAAAGTCGCGGTACGCGTCACGTTGGATCAGCGCCAGCTCGTCGTCGTTGCCGGCCTGCGCACAGAACGCGATGGTCACCAGCCAGTGGGCGCGTCCCATGACGTCGAGGGGGAGCGCGCCGAGAAGCGTCTCGCGCAGCGCCTCGTCGGGTCCGAGCGCCTCACGGTTCGGGCGCAATGCCCGCCGGCGTTCGAGCGACGCCTCCAGGGTGAACCGCAGCAGCTCCTGCTTGTTGCGGAAGTAGTGCACCAGCGTCCCTGTGGTCCAACCGGCCTCCGCGGCGACCTCACGCATCGATGCCGCGCCGATGCCAGAACGGGCGATGACGCGTGCTGCGGCGGCGGCGAGCTCTTCTCGCCGGGCTTCGACGTCCACGACCTTCGGCATTGACGGAACATATCACGACTGTTACAAATAACGAGCGTTCGAAAATCACGGAAGAAGGCGCGCCATGGTTCACGTCCCCACGAGAGGCGAAGTGCCAGTCCGGCTCGGCCCCGAGGTCGATCCGTTGATCCCGCCGATCGGGCCCTCGATGATGAGTCGCGACGTCTACACCGACCCGGTCCGGTTCGAGCTCGAACGCGAACGGGTGCTCGCCACCCACTGGATCATCGCGGGTCGAGCCGAGCAGATTCCCGAGACCGGCGATTGGTTGACCTTCGAGGGCCACGGCGAGACGGTCGTGGTGACCCGCCAGCCCGACGGTGGCTTCGCCGCGTTCCACAACGTCTGCCAGCACCGCGGTCCGGCCATCGTCGGCGAGCTCACGGGTTGCGGGGCCCGTCGGTTCACCTGCCCGTACCACGGGTGGGTGTACGACACCACTGGCGATCTCGTCGGGGTGCCCGAGCGTGAGGACTTCGACCCGGCCCATCTCGAGGGGCTGCGGGCCCCGGCGGTCGCCGTCGACGAGTGGGGCGGCTGGTTGTGGATCAACCTCGCCGGCCCCGACACCGCACCGCGGTTGCTCGACGCGATCGGCCCCGAGATCGCCGCCGACCTCGGTCGCTATCGCATGGAGGACATGGTCCTGCACGAGGTGGTCGAGTGGGATGTGCCGGTCAGCTACAAGGCGGTGGTCGACGGCTTCAACGAGATCTACCACACCAAGGAACTGCACGGTGTCTCGGCCGACTGGGTGAAAGCCGCCAAGCAGACGAGCTTCCACATCACCGGCGACAACTACATGTGTTTCGTGCCCCGCCACGAAACACTCGACAAGCTCGCCGAGGACTGGGACCACCACAGGTACGCCATCTGTCACTACGTGGTGTTCCCCAACACCGTGTTCAACTGCAACCCCGAACACGTCCAGGTGTTCAACCCGATCCCCATCGACGTCGATCGCACCCGCTTCCTGTGCTGGGAGCTCATCTACCCCGAAACCGCCGGCGACGCCGACTACCCCGCGTACCGGCAGCGCATGCAGGCTCACTGGGATGGGTTGAAGGGCGTCGTCGGCGAGGACATCGACATCTATCAGCAGCTCGAACGCACCAAGCGCTCCAGCGGCTACACCCAGCACGTCCTCCAGGGCCGGGAGTGCAAGATCGCCCACTACCACGAGAACATGGACCGCAAGATCCGCAACGACTCGACGGACTGACCCGAGTCGGAAGCGATCGCTGGGTGCGGGGACGGCCAGACTGTCGCTCGAGACTGCGATGTTTCAGCTGCTCGGTGACCGGCCGCTCGCCCCGGGAACGAACTTCGGCGTCCGCGCCGCGTAGTCGTCGTACCCCGGGTAGTGCCGGCGGAGCTGCGCTTCCTCCCACGCGGCCTTGCGGTCGAAGAACACCACCGTCACCGCGGCCACGCCCACGTGGATCCAGCTGCCCGACCGCAGGGTGACGCCGGCAACCGCCGCGAGGACGCCGGTGTAGATGGGGTGTCGCACGTACCGGTACAGCCCGCCGGTGGTGAGCATGCCGGTTCGGTTGGGCACGGGAGTGGGGGTGAGTGCGGTCCCGAGCCGCAGCGCGGCCACGGCGACCAGGGCGAGACCCGCGACGACGAGCACGAGCGCAACGGTGACGAGCGCCGTCGGCTTCGGCCAGGCGTCACCGCCCGGGACCACCACGAGCGCACCGAGCAGGAGCGCCTGTCCCGCCACCCACAGCCACCCGATCGCCGCGCGGCTCACGACCCGGGTCCGCGGCCGAGCGCGCCGATCAACTCGTCGACGTCGGGGCGGTCGTCGGGACCCTGGCCCCAGAACCCGTAGACCAGGGTGCCGTCAGGGTCGACGATGAAGTCCCCGCCGAGCTGGAGCGTGTCCTCGGTGGGCCGGCGCAGGCCGCGCACCCCATCGGCCCGGAGGATCTCGAGGTAGCGCCGTGCCGCTCGCCATCCCCAGACACGCCCGATGGATCCACGGCCCAGCCCGAACGCTCGGTAGCTCGACCGGCCTTCATCGACGACGACGTCCAGGTCGAGGTGGTGGCGCTCCCGGTACGCAGGCAGGTTCTCGGGATCGGTGAAGGTCACGAGGACCACGTCGGTGTCGTCTCCCAGGTCGTCGAGCCGGTCGCGCACGGCGCCGGCATGGGCTGCACAGGGCAGTCAATGGATGTGGCGATGGAAGATCAGGACGACGTTCCGACCCCGGTGATCGTCCAGCGACCACGCCCGACCGTCGGGGTGCCGGGCCAGGATCGTCGGCGCCGGTCGGCCGACCACCGGTCGTTCGACGTGCCATCCGCGGCTCGCCGTCACGGCTTGACGTGGTGTTGTGGGGCGTGCGGGCACATGTCCTCGTCCTCGAACCGGATCCGTGGGCTCGAACGTAGCGCCGACCGCTCCCGTGTCGGGAACGGTCAGCAGGCGCCCGCGTGGGCGGATGCATGGCCGTTCTGAGGGCGCTGGAGAAGTCCGGCAGCCGAGCTAGCGGCCGATGCTGACCGGCGTTGCGGTGAGTTCTTCTTCCGGCGGCTCGAAACGGGTGAGGTCGATGCCGTCGACGGCGGCCTTGTACTCCTCGATGGTGGGCGTGCGGCCCAACACCGACGAGAGCACCACGACCGGGGTGGAGGCCAGCAGGGACTCGCCCTTCTTCTCGTCCGAGTCGCGCACGACCCGGCCCTGGAAGAGGCGGGTCGAGGTGGCCATCACCGTGTCGCCGGGCTCGGCCTTCTCCTGGTTGCCCATGCACAGATTGCAGCCGGGGCGCTCCAGGTAGAGGATGTTCTCGTAGCCGGTGCGGGCGACGCTCTTGGGGTCGGTGTCGTCGAACTCGAAGCCGGCGTAGCGGGACAGGACCTCCCAGTCGCCCTCGGCCTTGAGCTCGTCGACGATGTTGTAGGTCGGCGGCGCCACCACCAGCGGGGCCTGGAACTCGACCTCGCCGTGTTGCTCCTCGAGGTTGCGCAGCATCTTGGCCAGGATCTTCATGTCGCCCTTGTGCACCATGCACGAGCCCACGAAGCCGAGGTCGACCTTCTTGGTGCCGCCGTAGTGCGACAGCTCACGGATGGTGTCGTGGGTGTAGCGCTTCGACGGGTCGTCGTTGTTCACGTCGGGGTCGGCGATCATCGGCTCGTCGATGATGTCGAGGTCGACGGTGAACTCTGCGTAGTACTGCGCGTCGGCATCGGGGGCCAGCGGCGGCTTCTCGCCGGTCTCGATCTCGTCGATCCGCTTGTTGGCCCGGTCGACGAGTCCCTGGAGCACGCCCTTGGCGTTGTCCATGCCCTTGTCGATCATGATCTGGATGCGGTCGCGGGCGATGACGAGCGACTCGATCAGCGTCTCGGCGTCGGAGATGCAGATGGAGGCCTTGGCCTTCATCTCGGCGGTCCAGTCGGTGAACGTGAACGCCTGGTCCGACGCCAGGGTGCCGATGTGGACCTCGATGACGCGGCCCTGGAAGACGTTCTCGCCGTCGAACTCTTCGAGCATCTGCGCCTGGGTGGCGTGGACGACGTCGCGGAAGTCCATGTGCGACGGCATCTCACCCTTGAAGGTGACCTTGACCGACTCGGGGATCGGCATGGACGCCTCGCCGGTGGCCAGCGCCAGGGCGACGGTGCCGGAGTCGGCGCCGAAGGCGACGCCCTTGGACATGCGGGTGTGCGAGTCGCCGCCGATGATGATCGCCCAGTCGTCGACGGTGATGTCGTTGAGGACCTTGTGGATCACGTCGGTCATCGGCGCGTAGCCGTGCTGGGGATCGCGAGCGGTGATCAGCCCGAAGTCGTTCATGAACTTCATCAGGCGGGGGATGTTCTCCTGCGCCTTGGTGTCCCACACCGACGCGGTGTGACAGCCCGACTGGTAGCCGGCGTCGACGATGGGGGAGATGACGGTGGACGCCATCATCTCGAGCTCCTGGGAGGTCATCAGCCCGGTGGTGTCCTGGGAGCCGACGATGTTGACCTCGACTCGGGTGTAGGAGCCGGCGTGGAGCGTGGCGCCGGAGGTGCCCACCGCGTTGCGGTTGAAGATCTTCTCGACGGCGGTGAGGCCCTGGCCCTCGTGGGTGACCTCTTCGCTCGGAGCGAACACGGCCGGCGTGTCGATGCCGAGCGTGTTGGCGGCGAAGGTCTGGAGCTTCTTGCCGAACACGATGGCGTAGGAGCCGCCGGCCTTCATGAACTCCACCTTCTGCGGGGTGAAGGCCGAGGAGATGTCCATCAGCTCGGTCCCGTCGGCGGCGTGGAGTGTCTTGGTCCGGGTGTTGATGGTGAGCACGGTGCCGGTGTCGACCGAGTAGGTCTGCTCCAGGACGGCCTCGCCGTCCTCGTCGACGACCAACTCGCCGTCGGCGTCGAACTGGGTGACCCAGTTCTTCAGGTCGAGGCCGATGCCGCCGGTGACGCCGACGGTGGTGAGGAAGATCGGCGAGATGCCGTTGGTGCCGGCCACGATGGGGGCGTAGTTGATGAACGGCACGTAGGGGCTGGCCTGCTTGCCGATCCAGAGGGCCACGTTGTTCACGCCGGACATGCGCGACGAGCCCACGCCCATCGTGCCCTTCTCGGCCACCAGCATGACCCGCTTGTCGGGGTGGGCAGCCTGGAGGTCGAGCAGCGCCTGCTGCTTGTCCTGCGTCGTGCTCGAACATGCTCTGGCCGTGCAGCTCACGATCGGAGCGCGAGTGGGCGTCGGCGCCGGGGGAGAGGAGGTCGGTGGAGATGTCGCCCACGCCGGCGACGAAGGTGACGATCTCGATCTCTTCGTCGATGTCGGGGAGCTCGGTGAAGAACTCGGCGTTCGCGTAGCTCTGGAGCAGCTCGGTCACGAGGGTGTTGCCGGCCTGGTGGGCCTCGGCCAGGCGGGCCATGTCGGCCTCGTAGAGGAACACCTGTGTCTTGAGCACGTCGGCGGCCTGGCGGGCCACGCTGTCGTCGTCGCCCAGGAGGAGATCGAGCAGCACCTCGATCGACGGGCCGCCCTTCATGTGCGAGAGCTGCTCGAACGCCGACTCGGTGGAGATCTCGGCGACCGTCCTGGCGCCGAGGATGATGTCCTTGAGGAACTGTGCCTTCAGGCCGGCGGCGCTGGTGGTGCCGGGCAGCACGTTGGTGATGAAGAAGTCGAGGCAGTCGGCGCGGTGCTCGCTGCCGGCGTCCTCGATGTGGCCGATGATCTCGGCCAGGAGGTCGGCACCGTCGACGGGCTTCGGATGCAGCCCCTGGGCCTTCCGCTCCTCGATCTCACTGAGGTACTCGTCGTAAAGGCTCATCTGGCTCGTTCCTGACTCGAAAGCAGCGGTAGCGGCGAGGCCTGGCCTCGGCCAGCCTGCTCGAGCGGATTGTACCGGTGGTTCGGAATCGGGCTGCGGGGCTCCCCCTTGCCTGCGGTCCGCGAATCTGTGAGCCTGCGAGCGTGATCGTCGACTCTCTCGAACTCTCCGCAGCAGACTTCACCGCCGGCACCGGTTGGGACATCAAGCCCGAAGGTGCCTGCAAGGGCGAGGTCTGTGTCCCGCTGCCCGACGGTTGGTCGGCTCGCCACGCCGCTGAACGTCTCGGCATGGCGATCGTGCACAGCGATGCCTCCGGTCTCACCGCCGTCGGCCCCGAATCGCTCAGCGGCCGTGCGCTGGTCACGGCGCAGCTCCCCGACATCGTGCTGCCCGACCTCGACGGCAATGACTTCTCCCTCTCCTCGCTGCGCGGCAAGAAGGTGGTGCTCGTCGCCTGGGCGCCCTATTGAGGCTGCCGCTACGACCTGCCAGGTTGGCAGGCACTGCACGAAGAGCTGGCTCCCCTGGGCGTGGAGGTCGTCACGGTCTCGCTCGAGCTGAGCGACCCCGATGCCTCTCGTCCCTTCATCGAGGCCGCGTCGCCCTCGCATCCGTCGCTCCTCGACCCGAAGCACCAGCTCGATGCGCTGCTCGGCGTGGTCAACATCCCCAACGTGACCTGGATCGACGAGGACGGTGTCATCGTCCGCCCGCCCGAGCCGGGCTGGCCGCCCGGCGACGACTATCCGGACTGGCTGCGTGGCTTCCTCGACGAGCGCGACGCAGCGGTCGAGGCGCGGGCCGCCGAGATCGAGGATTCCGATCCGGAACTGGCCGCCAAGCTCCGCGGCGGTCAGGACCGCGACGCGTATCCCGACGCCATCCGCGACTGGGCTCGCAACGGTGCAGACAGTCCGTTCGCGATGACCCCCGACGAGGTCCTCGCGGCATCGCAGCCCCGCGGCCTGGACAAGAGCGAGGGTGCCGCTCACTTCGAGCTCGCCAACCACCTCTGGGCCACCGATCGCGATGCCGCCATCGCCCACTTCAACGAGGCGCACCGGCTGCAGCCCGACAACTGGACCTACAAGCGGCAGGCCTGGTCGCTCGTCGGCAACGAGGCCGCCGGTGGCGGCGAGATGGGTCGCTTCAACCAGGGGCCGCTTCCGGGCGCCGAGGATGACTGGCCCTTCGCCGGCAACTTCATGGAGGAGTCCGCGGCCACCCCGGCTGCCGACTACTACCCGAGCACGATGTAACCGGGCGGCGTCAGCCGGCCGGGTTCTCGACTGGTACGGGCGCCGAGCCCGAGTGGGTGCGAGCGGACAGGATCTGGTCCACCAGGTCGGTCGTTGGCGCGGCGGCGTCCAACGTGAGGTCGGCGACCTCGGCGAACAGCGGTGCCCGGCGCCGGTGGAGCGCCTCGAGTTCCGCCCTCGCTAGTGGCCGACGATGAGCGCCGGTCGCGGCTCGCGCGACCACGGTGTCGAGGTCCGTGGTGAGCACCACGGT
>CBDHFJ010000150.1:0-52354 GCA_965262315.1 Acidimicrobiales bacterium | reverse complement strand
TCATCTATCTCGCCGACGGCAACATCATCGGCGAGATGGAGAGCCCGACCTCCGAGGCCGTGTTCGACTTCATGAAGACCCTCGGCGACTGACCATGACCCTCGCCAAGCTCGCCCTCAAGAACATCACGTCGCGCCCCGGGTCGGTTCCTGCTGACCTCGCTGGCCGTGCTGGTGGGCGTCGCCCTCACCACGTCGGTCTTCGTGCTCACCGACTCGCTCCGGGACACCTTCGGGGACCTGGCCGACGACATCGAGACCGGCTACGACATCGCCGTTCGCTCCGAGATCCCCTTCGGCGAACGCCTGACGGCGGCTCCGGTGCCCGTCGAGGTGGCCGAGACGGTCGCCGGCATCGACGGCGTGGAGACGGTGCAGCCCCGAGTGATCGAGTTCGGGATCATCCCCAACAAGGCAGACGGCGAGGCGGCCACCGCCGCGAGCGGTCCCGAACATCGGCGTGAACTGGGAGGACCAGACCACCGTCCCCCGCCTGTTCATCGCCGACGGCCGGCCTCCGGAGGGCCCCGGCGAGTTCACGGTCGACATCACCACCGCGGCCGACGACGAGTTCGTCGTCGGCGACACCTACGGCGTGCAGACCCCGGTCGGCCTCGTCGAGGCCGAGCTGGTCGGCACGTTCACGTTCGCCGACCCCGAGGAGAACGCGCTGGTCGGCGCCAAGCTCGTCGCGTTCGACACCGCGACCTCGGTCGAGCTGCTCAACGGCGGTCGCGGCTACGACGACATCACGGTCACGTTGGACGACGGTGCCGACGAGGCTGCGGTGATCGCAGCCGCCCAGGCCGTGGTGGGCGACGACCTCGAGGTCGTGCCCCGCGAAGTGCTGGTTGAGGAACAGTCGGAGAACTTCAACGAGTTCATCGACATCTTCCGGACGATCCTGCTGGTGTTCGCGTTCATCATCCTGCTGGTCGCGGCGTTCATCATCTACAACGTCTTCTCGATCATCGTCGGCCAGCGCATCCAGGAGATCGGCCTGCTCCGCGCCCTGGGCGCCACCGGCCGCCAGATCACACGCTCGATCGCCGTGGAGGCCATCGGGGTCGGCATCTTCGCCACCGCCGTCGGCCTCGCCGTCGGCGTCCCCCTGGCCGCGGGCTTCCAGGCCCTGCTGGCCGCGGCCGAGTTCGGACCCGACGAGGGCGGCACGCCGCTGCGGCTGACGACCATCATCGTCGCCATCGTCCTCGGCGTCGGTCTCACGCTCGTGGCCGCCGTGTGGCCGGCACTGCGAGCCCGGTCGATCTCCCCGATGGCGGCACTGCGTGCGGACGTCCAGATGGATCGGGCCATCCGCCCGAACCCCACGCTGGGCATCATCCTCACCCTCGCTGGGTGTGCTGGCGCTGGTGCTCGGCTTCGTGATCGACGACTGGATCATGCTGCTGGTGCTGGCCGTGGCCGCCGGCTTGCTGGTCTACCTCGGGCTGTCGCGGATCGACGAACGAGCGGGCCGCATCTCGATGGTCGGTCTGGCTGCGGTGCTGTTGATCATCGCGCTGGTCGCGGACTTCCGCGCGTCCATCCTCCTGGCGCTGTTGGGCGCGGCCGCGCTGATCTCGTTCATCGGGATGAACCTGTTGAGCCCGCTGTTCGCCGCGCCGATGGCCCGGCTCATCGGCGCCCCGCTGGCCCGCTTGGGTGTGCCCAGTCGGATGGCGCGGGAGAACGCCGGCCGGAGCCCTGAGCGCACCGCCACCGCGGCGTCCGCACTCATGATCGGTCTTGCCCTGGTCACCGCAGTCGCCGTGGTCGTCGACTCGTTCAAGGCCACCTTCGCCGATGTCCTCGACGAGGCGGTCACCGCCGACTGGATCATCCTCGGCGACCAGGGTGGACCGGTGTCGGGCTTCAGTCAGGCACTCGGCGACGAGTTGCGCACCCTCGACGAGCTCGACGGGGTACTCCCCGTGCAGCTCAACTTCGACGCGTTCCGGACCGTCGCCGACGACTCCGTGGAGTACGCGTACTCCACGGAGCTGGCCGACATCGAGCGGTTCTTCGACCCGGACTACACCGACCAGGACGACGACCTCCTGGCCAGCTCGACCAGCATCATCGTCCACGAGGACAACGCCGACGACCTCGGCCTCGAGGTCGGCTCGACGGTGGCGCTCGAGTTCGTGGACCAGGTCCAGCGCGACTTCACCGTGGCTGCGATCTACTCGGACCTGGCCATCTTCGATTCAGGATGGATCCTGCCTGCGGCCTTCTGGGACGAGAACCCCAACCTGCCCGAGCAGCAGGACGTCTACGTGACCGCGCTCACCGCCCCTGACACGTCCGTGGAAGAGGCGCGCGCCGCGATCGAAGGCGTGACCGAGGACTTCTCTCAGCTCGACGCGTTCACCAAGGCGGAGTTCCAGGACGAGCAGGAGTCTTCGATCAACCAGGTCCTGGCGATCGTCAACGTGCTCCTGTTCATCTCGGTCGCATTGGCCCTGCTCGGCATCGCGATCACACTCGCGCTGTCGGTCTTCGAACGGACCCGCGAGATCGGCCTCACCCGGGCCGTGGGCGCGACCCGCAAGCAGATGAAGCGCACCGTCCGGGTCGAGGGGATCATCGTGGCCATCTTCGGAGGCCTGCTCGGCATCGCGTTGGGGCTGGTGTTCGGCATCGCCTGCGTCCAGATCATTCCGGACGACTTCGTCTCCAAGCTCGCGATCCCCACAGGCGCGCTGATCAACAACCTGATCATCGCGACGATCGCCGGCCTCATCGCCGCCTATTTCCCGGCCCGCCGAGCGTCGAAGCTCAACGTCCTCGACGCCATCGCCCACGGCGGCTGAGGCGCGGAGAGAACAACAGAGGGTGGGTCTACCCCGCCCGGGGACCCACCCTCTGGATCTCGGACTACTGCTCCTCGAAGGTGTCGTCGGTGAGGCGTTGGGTCACGAACCCACCGGCGGGATCGAAGCGGTAGTCATCGAATTCCTTGTCGAACTCGAGGTGCACGTTGGCCGGCCCCTCGCGGTTCTTCTCGATCGAGAAGACGATCTGATTCTTGGAGGCCTCGAGCAGATGCGGATCGTACGCGAGGTGGCTCTTGGCGAGCGCCGTCGACTTCTCGTTCATCGCGATGGCGAGGTCGGCCTCATGCGCCAGGAGCGCGCTGCCGCGCATGTGCTCGAGACGGAGGCGCCGTTCGCCGAGGCCGGTCGCGTTCACCGCGGCCGCGGCGACCACGCAGACATCGTGTGACATGGCGGTCTCCTTGAGCGACTCCGCCACCTGCAGGACGCGCTCGGAGTCGTCCTTGGCACCGCGAACCGGCACCTTCTGGAGGTAGTCCACGACGAGCACCCCGCCGGGGCCGACCCAATCGGCAGCGAGCTCGGCCAGCTCCGCCGGACCGGTGTGGTAACCGGAGACCCGCTGGAACAACAGGCGGTCGGCGTAGTCGTCGATGGCGTCGTAGGCCTGGCGAATGACTTCCCGAACCGACTGCTCCTCGGCCACGGCGCCGGAGCGGACACTGTCGCGGACGATCGCCTTGAGGTCGTGGCGCTCCGCCTCGCCGAGGTGCCGGGTACGAACCCCGATCTCGGAGGAGAGCAGCCGGCCGAGCAGGTTCCGTTCGCTGAGCTCGTAGCTCGCGAACACGACACGGTGACCGCCGGCCGCGATGTTCCGCGCCCACTGCACCAGTGCGATCGTCTTGCCCACACCGGGCTTGCCGCCCAGGAGCACGAGGTCCTGGGGCGAGAAGCCACCGTCGAGCACGGTGTCCAACGGCTGGAAGCCGGTTCCCAATCGGCGACCCAGACCCGGGTCGGGCGCCGACTTGTGGATGATCGCCGCCAGGACGTCGCGAGCGGTGCGCGGGCTGGGGCTGACGAAGTCCGCCATGGCCTCGGTCGGAATGGCGGTCTGGGTCGTGGAGCTCAAAAGCCCTCCCCTCGCATGCGGAACACGGCAGGTCCCAAGATCACGGTGAACAAGGCCGGGAGGATGCAGACCACCAGCGGCAGCACCATCTTCACCGGCAGCGACAGCGCCTTCTCCTCGGCTCGCACCCGACGCTTCTGCCGCATCTCGTCGGACTGCACCCGGAGCACGGTGGCCAAGGGCATGCCGTGTTTGTCCGCCTGGGTGAGGGCCAGGATGAAGCCCTTGAGGTC
This sequence comes from Acidimicrobiales bacterium, assembly GCA_965262315.1. Classification (GTDB taxonomy): domain Bacteria; phylum Actinomycetota; class Acidimicrobiia; order Acidimicrobiales; family UBA8592; genus JBCCFK01. The sequence continues at coordinate 48,207 of CBDHFJ010000150.1, read as the reverse complement.
CTGGGAAGGTGAGCGCTTGGCCACCCTGGAGAACGCGTCCTCACGAGACATGCCGAGCTGGCGATCCTGCATCATGCGCCCGAACTCGTCGGCCACGGGGCCTTCGTTCTCCTGGGCGACCCTGGCCAGGGCGGCATCGAAGCCGAGGCCGGCCTCCACACCAATCGTCATCTGGTCGAGGATGTCGGGAAGTTCCTTCTCGATGGCCTTCGACCGATCCTTGGCCTGCCGGTCGAGCCGCATGTCGGGGGCGATGTACCCACCGGCCGAACACAGCAGGGCCGTCACGATGTTGCGCAGCGTGATCTCCTGGGTGAGCAGGAAGATGCCGAATGCGGTGCCGGCCACGCCGAACATCACCTTGGTGGCGATGAGTCGCTCGACCGTCCAGGTCGACGCGGCGCCGGCAAGGTTGATCTTCTGCTCCATGGCGTCGATGGCACCCGTCGGGGTGAAGCGGCGGGCCCTGCCGGCCACGGCACCCATGAGCGGCGCCACCAGGCGGTCGCTGGCCGTCTGCTGGAGTCGGAGGTCGCGGAGGTTCGCGCTGGTCGCGCCACCCGCCAGGGTGTTGCCCGCCGCGCCGCCGCCGGCGAGCTTGTCGCCGGCGCCGATGGCGTAGAGCAGCAGTGGTATGGCGAGAGCCACGCCGGCGCACGCGATGTAGATCTCGATCGGCATCAGCGCTCTCCCTTCGCCGGGCCGGGCCCGCTCGCGGTCTCCCGCATCAGAACTCCACCTTGACGAGCTTCTTCAGCCACATGGCGCCCGCCAGCAGTGCGAAGCAGGCCAAGCCGAAGACGACCTTGCCTGCGGTCTCGTCGGTCATGGCGTTCATGTACTCCGGGTTGGAGATCCGGACCCAGACGGCCACCAGAATCGGGAGGCCGAGAAGGATGAACGCCGAGACCTTGCCTTCCGCGCTGAGCGCCTTGACCTGGTCACGCAGGCGGTTGCGGTCGCGGATGGTCTCGCCAACGTTGTCGAGGATCTCGGCAAGGTCGCCGCCGAGCTCTCGGTTGATCGAAATCGCGCGGACCACCCAGATGAAGTCCTCGGAGTTCGTGCGCTCGGCGATGTCGTAGAGCGAGTCCACCATGTCGCGGCCGATCCGAGCCTCGGCGACCGCTCGGGTGAACTCGTCGCCGGTGGGCGACTCGGCCTGCGAGGCAACGGTGTCGATGGCTTCGACCACACCGTGGCCAGCGCGCAGCGAGCCCGCCATGAGGATCAGGGTGTCACCCAGCTGGCTGCCGAACGCCTTCTGCCGCTTGCTGGCCTTGAAACCGAGGAAGACCTTGCCACCGATGAGGCCGACGAGCAGGCCCGCGCCACCGAAGATCGGGTTGCCCAACAGGACGAACGCAGCGGCGCCGATCCCGACGGCCACTGCGGCCACCGCGGTCAGGAACTCGCCAGGCCGCATCTCCATGCCGGCGCGTTCGAGGGAGGCGTCGAGCGCTCCTCGCTTCTCCTGCCGCTCGAGCATCCGCTCGGCGAAGCCGCTCGCGCGGTCGGTGATGCTGGCGAGACCGCTGCGGGCGGTCGCGCCCTTGCTCGGCCGGAAGTTGAGTCGTTCGAATGCGGAGGCCTGCTTGGGCTCGGCCGAAAAGACCAGGAACAGCACGAGCAGAACGCCGGCGAAGATGGCGCCGGCGCCGATGTAGAGCGCATCCGGCGACTGCAGCGGCGAGTCGCTCCCTGGCACGACACTGACCAACGGGTTGGTCGTGTCCACGACCGGCACCTGGTCGAGCGCGTTGGGATCGACACCGGCCACGTCGGCAGCCGTGGTTCTCCCGGTCTCGAAGTCGATGTTGGCTCGAGCCAGCGCGATGACACCGCCGCCCGCGACCGTGATCGCGATGTCGGACTCGTCCTCGGCCGTCGAGCGGTAGCTCAGCACGTACTGGTTGCTGAGGCGGCTCGCGATCGAGGCGAACGTGGCCCGTAGCGCATCCGCGTCCGATGCCGGCACCACCTGACCGTTGACCTGCGCGGCCACCGATTCCAGACCGGCGAAGTCGGCGTCGGCGCTCTCCAGCGTGATCGCGTAGAGGTTCGCGTCGACCCCATTGATGGCGGTCGAGGCGTCGTTCAGGGTCGCCGAACTGGCGGTGTCGGTCCCATCGGAGAGGACGATGACGAACCGCCGTGCGTTCCCGTCCGGGAACTGGGACGAGGCCAGCTGCAGGCTGTCGTAGAGCGCCGTCTCACCCGTGGCTTCGAGGTTGTCGATCGCCACGTCGATGTCGGCACGAGAGGTGTCGAACGGTGCCACCGTGTCGGCGCTGGCGCCGAACCCGATGACCGCGACGTTGGTGTCGTCATCGAGCAGCGCCACGAACTCCTTGGCGGCGAGTTTGGCTGCGTCCAGCGGCGCTCCGGCCATGGAGCCGGAGGTGTCGATGACCACCACGACCTCCAGCCGGTCGCGGAGCTTGGCGACCTGGACGTCGCGCTCGGAGCCGTTCTCGGTGAGGGCGAAGTCGTCCGATCGCAGTTCGTCGTCGGCCAACGCCCTCGGGACCGCCAACAGCACGTCGACGGACGGGAACTCGTCGTCGTCGACCGACACGATCTGAATCGCGCGGTCGCCGTCGTCGACGATCGTTCCCACCACGTTGCCGTTGCCGTCCACTGCCGGGTCGTCCGTCGCCTTGTCGACGTCTTCCACGGGCACCGGTTCGGGTTCAGGAGTCGGGGTTGGAGGCGGGCCCTCGGCGCCGCCGCTCTCGTCCTTCTCCTGAGCCAGTGCAGCCGCCGGCAAGGCCAGCAACACGAGCAGGCAGAGAGCCACCAGCCGCACGAACGGCTGGTGCGTCATCCGTTTCGGGGCGCGGTCCGAACGGAACACCGCGATCAACGCCGCCGCTGCGGCGTCAACTGCTGCGGAGTCGCGAAGAGCTCTGCGGGGAGCTCGATGCCGTGATCCTGCAGGCGCTCGGTGAACATCGGACGGATACCGGTCGCCTGGAGCCCGCCGGCGAACTTGCCGTCGGGAGTGAACCCGGCGGAGAAGTCGAACTTGAACAGGTCCGCCATGGTGATGCGGTCACCTTCCATGCCCACGATCTCGGTGATCTGGGTGACACGACGGCTGCCGTCACGGAGACGGGACAGCTGCACGATCATGTCGACGGCGGAGGCGACCTGCTCACGGATGGCTCGCACGGGCAGCTCCATGCCGGCCATGAGAACCATGGTCTCGACACGGGACAAGGTGTCTCGTGAGTTGTTGGCGTGCACCGTGGAGAGCGAACCCTCGTGACCGGTGTTCATGGCCTGGAGCATGTCGAGCGTCTCGCCGCCACGACACTCACCGACCACGATGCGGTCGGGACGCATACGGAGCGAGTTCTTGACCAGGTCACGGATCTCGACGGCACCCTTGCCCTCCACGTTCGGCGGACGGGTCTCGAGCGTGACCACGTGACGCTGTCGGAGCTGGAGCTCCACCGAGTCCTCGATGGTCACGATGCGCTCGTCGTCGGGGATGAACCCCGAGAGCAGGTTGAGCATCGTCGTCTTACCGGTACCGGTACCACCCGAGACCAGGATGTTGAGACGACCGAGCACACATGCCTCGAGGAAGTCGCCGGTCTGGCGGGTGAAGGCACCCTTTTCGATCAGGTCGTCCACCGACAGCTTCTTCTTCGCGAACTTACGAATCGTCAGGGCAGGACCCTTGACCGCCAGGGGCGGGATGATGGCGTTCACGCGAGAGCCGTCGGGCAGGCGGGCGTCACACATGGGCGACGACTCGTCGATACGACGGCCGACCTTGGAGACGATGCGCTCGATGACTCGGCGGAGGTGGTCGTTGGAGACGAACCGAGCGTCGGTCAGCTCCAGGCGGCCGCCGCGTTCGATGTAGATCGCGTCGTCGCCGTTGACCATGACTTCGGACACGCTCTCGTCCTGGAGGAACTGCTCCATCGGGCCGTACCCCAGGATGTCGTCTTTGACCGCGGTGACGAGGCGCTGACGCTCGTCGGGGCTCAGCGGAATCGACTCCTGCTTGATGGCTTCGTCCAGTTCCTGGGCGACCATCTGCTGGAGTTGTTCCTTGCTCATCGACGAGTCGTACAGACGCGAACCCAGGCGCCGGAACAGCTGCTCCTGCGCACGGGTCTTGAGAACCTGGAACGGATCGAGCCGGTGCGTGACCTGCTCGTCATCGTCATCGGGGACCGGAACCGCTTCGGGCTCCTCCCCCTCGTCATGCACCGGGAGATGTCCGTCCTCGCCGGCCTGACGCAGCATGGCTCCGAGCTTCATCGCTTCCCCTTTCGACCCCGCTTGCCGCGGCTGTCCTCCGCCGCCTCTTCGGGAAGGAAGAGGTCGACCATCTCCTGCATGGCCCGCGCCGCCGGATCCTTGGGATTGCCGACGATGACCGGGTTGCCTTGGTTGGTTGACATGACCACACCGCGCGAGCTCGGGATCTCGATCGAGGCCTCGAGTCCGACGGTCTGTTCGATGTCACTGGTGCGCAGGCCGACACGGGTACCTGCACGGTTGATCACGAAGTGGCGCGCCTGACGGGTCATGCCGATCGTGTCCAGCGTCTCGACCTGACGCCGCATGGCACGGACGCTCGGCACCTCGGACGAGGTGACGAGCAGCAGGTCGGTCGAGAACTCCATCGCGGTGATGGCGTGGTCGTCGATGCCCGACGAGGTGTCGATGACCACGTAGTCGAAGATGCCGACGAGCAGATCGAGGATCGCCTTGATCTGCTGGGTGGTGATCTCGGCGGCATCGACGAGCGACTGCGGCGGCCCGAGCAGGAACAGTCCTGACGGATGTGGGCTCAGGAACACCTTCAGCGTGGTGGCATCGAGGACGGACGCGTTGAGCGCGGCATCGGCCAGCGTCTGCTCCGGTTCGATGCCGATGGTGGACCCGCAGTCACCGAACTGGATGTCGAGATCGACCAGCACCACTTCGCCTGGCGACTGCGCATTGAGACCGAGCGCCAGGTTGGTCGCGACCACGGTCTTCCCGCTGCCCCCCTTCGCGGAGAGCACGGTCACGACCTTGTTCTCACGCGAGGCGGACTCGGTGACCGGGCGAGCGGTCTTCATCCGGCTGGCGGCCGTCAGCAGACGGTCGACCGCCTCCCGGATCTGGTCGCCGGAGGCGTTCGGGGGGACGACCTCGCGCACCCCGAGACGCATGGCCCCCATCAGGAGGTCCGGCGTGGCCGGGGCGATGATGAGGGTGCCCACGTCGGGCTGCTCCCGATCGAAGGCGCCGGCCCACTCGAGCGCGACCGCCTCCGGAACCGTCGGCCCGATGATCACGATGTCGGGTGTCGGGGCGATCGTGGCCCGGACGACCTCGATCGGCTGCGCGTCGCGCCACGCCGGGTCCCACTTGCGTGAGATCTCGACGCTGGCCCCCACCAGACCTTGCAGGAATGGAACGAAGCTCTCTTCGGGCGTGAGGAGCAGGATCATCGGCGATCAGGGCCCTTCGAAGATGTCCGCCATCGTGACGATGGTCGTCGGACCGTCGTCGTCAGCGGTCTGCTTGGCGAGCCACAGCTGGCCGTACTGCGCCGCGAACACCAGGCGCTCCACGTTGGTCGGCTCCAGTGCGAACGTGATGACGAAGCCGGTGGAGGGGGCGAGCACGGTGCCGCCGGTCTCCTCGTTGCCGAAGCTCGGAATGGCCTCGGCCTGGACCTCGACGACGAGCGCGTTGTGGATGAGGATGTGCGTCGCCTGTTCGGCGCTTCCGGTCCCGCCGCCGGGCAGGGCGACGAGGTCGTCGTCGATCTCGACGACCTCTCCGTCGTCGGGCTCGTAGGCATCGAACGAGGCGATCACGGCGACCGTGTCGCCGGCATCGATGATGCCGCCGAGCGCCTGTTCGGAGGCGAACCGGACGGGGACCTCGAGATGCCCCTCGGGGACCTCGACCCGCCGCAGCGGGATGTCCTCGCGGCGGATCTCCGCCTCGGTGGGCACGACCCAGCGGTCGGCGACCAGCAGCTCACCCGGATAGATGTCCGCGTTGGCAGCGAGTCCGTCGAGGCTCGTCGGGTCGGTCACGGCGTTCGACGGCCGGGTCTCGACCGGCCGGTCCTCCACCGCGATGTAGGCCTGCACGTCGGCGCCCAGCGTCCCCTGCGGGATCTCGGCTTCCACAACGTAGACCGACACCAGCTCCTGGCCCGCGGTGGCGCGATCCTCGGCTCCTTGCACGAAGCCGATCAGAACGAATGTGCCGACACCGGCGAGCAGAAGGGCCGCCACCAGCGCGATGATGCGTCGTCTCATTTCATCTCACTCTCGTGTGTCCCGCACGACATCACGGTGGCAATCGGCAGCCCGCGGTCGGAGTTGAGCCATTGGACCGAGGGTGAACCACCCGGTCACCCACGGTGACCCATCGGACGCCCCAGACGAGGTCACCGGCCGTGGACGCGTCGATGGCGTGGTCCCGGTCGGGACCACGCCATCGTCATCAGTCTTTCGTTCCTCCGCTCCTCGCTCGAGCCCGGGCGCTCTCGAGGTCGGGGAGTTGCCACAGACCATGCCGGCTCGGGCTGGGCCGGCACCTGCGCATCAGAGACCGTTGTTGGTCATCTCCGTGCTGGTCTGGTTGTAGAGGCCCTCGGTCTTGGTCCCGAGGGTCGTCACCGTCAGGATGATGACGGCTGCGATCAATGCGACGATGAGTGCGTATTCGACCGCCGTGGCGCCTCGCGCCTGCACTTCGCTCAGCGAAGTCTTCTGGTATTCGTTCATTGGCACCTCCCTCGCCCAGAACTACCGGTCAACGCGAGCGGGCCGGGTCGCGTGCTGCGACCCGGCCCGTCACGCGTAACTCTTCGAGTCCTGAAGGATCAGGGCAGGTTGTTGGAGACCTTCTCGAAGTTCTCGCTGACCTTCTCGCCGAGGGTGGCGACGATGCCGATGATGATGGCGGCGATCAGAGCAACGATCAGGCCATACTCAACAGCGGTGGCGCCACGCTCTTCCTCGCGGAGAGCGGCGACGGCGGAGGTCATCCGGACATATGCATTCAGCACGGTGTTCATTGGGTTGTGCCCCTTGTTCAGTGTGTGTTCGGTAACTTGCTTGTGGGTCAGGTCACGCGGTCGGCAGCCGCTTGGTGGCTCGAAAGCCCGTGGTCGAGCCTCGAGCCCCTCCCCTTACGGCTGGCGACGTACCGTCACACACCGCGGCAGGATTGGCAGGAAACCCACCTCGTGCGAACCTCTCGACGTGGTTTGACCCTGTTGTCAACACCGGTCGCCCGGCGCTAGTAGGGCAATCGGTGTCCCCAGGAGCGACTTGAGGGGCTTTGATGAAACGGGTCGATTGACTCAAGATTTCTCGGTCCGAATCGGGTGGAATCCCCCCAGCCGGGACCAGCGGACCCGGGTCGTCCGCCGGTCGACCGGCTTCAGCGCTGGCAGCCGGGGCACCACCACGTGGATCGTGGCTGGTCACCGCCCTGGCGTATGCGCTCGATGGTCGAGCCGCACCGGCGGCAGTTCTGGCCTTCGCGGCCGTAGACGGCCAGGCCCTCGGCGACGGTGGTGCGCACCCGGGTCGTGAGGTTCGCGACGAGCAGTTCGGAGGCCACACGAAGCAGCTGGTGGCGGGTGGCGACGTCGACCGTGTCGAGCGGTCGACGAGGGTCGATGCCCACGAGGTGCAGCACGTCGCACTTGTAGACATTGCCGATCCCCGCCGCGACCCGCTGGTCCAACAGCGCGACCCCGATCGGCGTCGCCGGGTCGACGAAACGATCGAACCGGGCCACCGCGGCGTCGATGTCCGCGCCCGCGACGCACAGGTCGGGCCCCAGATGTGCGACCTCACCCTCCGGGGTGGGACCGACACTGACGTCAGGGGCGCTGAAGCAGACGACCACCCAGTCGGCCGTGCCGACGACCACCCGAGCCGCCGACGGCGCCTTCGTCCATCGCTGCCCTGGGCGGAAGGCGTGCCAGCTTCCCGTCATCCGCAGGTGCACCCGGATGGCGAGGCCGCCGGAGAACGCGATCACCACGTGTTTGCCGACTGCCCGGACGTCGTCGACGATCTCTCCCGCCTCGGGGACGGGTCCGTGGGCTCGGGGCACCGACAGGCGGGTGACCCGCTCGCCCTCGAGGATCGGCCGCAGCCGGTTGACGACGCGGTGGATGGTGTCGCCCTCGGGCACGGCTCAGACCGACGAGGCCGACGCTCGACGATCGACCCGGGCGACCAGGCCCTTGTACCCGCGGGTGAACCCGGCGGCCAGAAGGGCATCGGCGGCCGCAGACTCCCCGACGGCGGCACCGTCGATGCGGGCGATCTCCAGGTCACCAAGCCTGCCGTCGCGCACCGCACCGAACAGCGCCGGCGCCCAACGCTCGGGCTCCACGTCGAAGCTGACGAGGGACTTCCCGCCGCGTTCGACGTAGGCGGCCAGCCGGCCGTCCACCAGGACGACGTGCGCGCCCGCCTGCCGAGCCGGTCGACCATCGGTCGCAGGCCACGGGAGCGCAGCGCCGTACGGCTGGCCGGGGTCGGTGGCGGCCAGGACGAGCGGTTCCTCGTCATCGCGGTCGGCCCGGTCTCGCAAGCGGTCCACCGCTCCGGGGAGCGCGAACTGGGCAGCTCCCAGCCCGGCCACGAAATACCCGCGCCGGACCTTCCCTTGCTCTTCGAGCGCCTTCAGGACCGGGTAGACACCAGCGAAGCCACCGTCGTTGCCCTCGGCCAACACAGCCTCCCGGGTCACCACGCCGAAGCGTTCGAGCAACTGGAGCGCTCGGGAGTGCGCCGCCACCGTGGCGTCGACCGAACCATCGACGAGCGACGAGACCAACGACCATCGGCCGGCAGCCGTGGGCGGGCCGACGCGGCGGATCTGACCCGGACGGGGTCGACGAGCCTTCGCTGCGCCCGTGCTGCGCCGGCCGGCCACCAGCGTGCGGACCGGCGCCATGGTGTCGTTGGTGACCAGGCCGCCCCACACGAGATCCCACAGCGCAGCCAGCACGGTGGCATCGTCGGTGGCGGCTCCCGCGGCACCACAGGCCGACACCAGGCCCGGCCAGAACGACGCGCCCGACGACTCGAGGTGTTCGAGAATCGCCGCGTGTTCGGGGCCGTCCGGGGTGTCTTCGGCGGTCGGAGGCAAGATCGCGAGATGGTCACGGAAGGCGAGCCGAATGCGGCCGTCCTTGGCGCCGACGGCTCCCGACCCCACCCAGACCACCTCGCCCGACGTGCACAGTTCGTCCAGCATGGCGGCCCGGTAGCCGTCGACGCGCGCGGGCAGGATGTCGGATTCGAGGGCGGAGGCCAGCAGTGGCGCGCCCTCGAGCACGGCGAGCGTCTCGGCGACGCCATCGACCCCGCGGCGCCCCACACCCACACCCTGCCAGCGAGGGAGGAACCGGGCCAGTGCTTCGGCGTCGACGGGCTCGACCTCCTGTCGGAGCGCGGCCAGCGACCGACGGCGCAGGCGGCGCAGGACCCCCTCGTCGCACCATTCGCGCTCGACGCCACCCGGCCGGAACTCTCCCTGGGTGACCACGCCGTCGTCGCGCAACTGGCCCAGGACCGGGAGCACCCGATCCGTGGTGACCCCCAACCAGCGGGCCACGTCTCGATCCAGGAACGGACCATGGGTGCGCGCGTAGCGGGCGACCAGGTCCCGGAGTGGCGCATCGACCGACTCGGTGAAGACGGCGGGCAACCCCTGCGGCAGCGCCACGCCCACCACATCCCGCAGCCGCGACGCGTCCTCGGCCGCGGCCCACCGGGTCTCGCCGGCGATCGAGATCTCGATGGCACGCCGGGCCGAGACCAGCTCACCCACCGCGGTCGCCTGGTCGACACCGTCGGCCACTCGCGCACCGATCCCGAGCTCGCTGAGCGGACCCAACGTCCGGAGCGCGTCGTGCAACTCGTCGGCGTCGCGGGCGCGGCGGTCGGATGTGAGCCGCTGCAGCTCGAGCTCGAGGTCGGCGAGCACCCCGGCGTCGATCAGCTCCCGCAGCTCCTCGGCCCCCAGCAGGTCCCGGAGCAGGTCCCGGTCCAGCGCCAGTGCCGCCGCTCTGCGCTCGGCGAGCGGAGCGTCGCCCTCGTACATGTAGACGGCGATCCACCCGAAGAGCAGCGACTGCGCGAAGGGTGAGGCGCGAGGTGTGTCGACCTGGACCACACGCACCGACCGCTGCTGCACATCGGCCAACAACCGCCGCAGCCCGGGCAGGTCGAAGACGTCGTTCACGCACTCGCGCGTGGTCTCGAGCAGGATCGGGAAGTCCGCGTAGTCGGCGGCGACGCGCAACAGATCGGCCGACCGCTGGCGCTGCTGCCACAGCGGGGTCCGCTGGTCGGGCCGCCGTCGCGGCAACAACAGCGACCGAGCAGCGCACTCACGGAAACGGGCACTGAACATGGCCGTGCTGGGCAGCTGCTCGATCACCAACTGATCGATGCGGTCGGGGGTCGGCAGGAGTTGCTCGACCGGGACCTGGTCGACGGCCTCGGGCAGACGGATCACGATGCCGTCGTCGGACCAGATGATCTCGACGTCGCGGCCCAGTTCGTCGGCCAGGCCGGCCCGAAGTGCCATCGCCCAAGGCGCATGCACCTGCGCGCCGAACGGCGAGAGGATGCAGACCCGCCAGTCGCCGATCTCATCGGGGAAGCGCTCGACCACGATGGTGCGGTCGTCGGGAAGCACGCCGGTGGCCTCGACCTGATCGGCCAGGTACGTCATCACGTTGTCGGCGGCCCGGTCGTCGAGGCCCAGCTCGCTGACCAGCCGATCCCGCCCCTCGTCGCCCCGGGTGGTCCGGAGGAACTCACCCACCGCGACCCCGAGCTCGAACGGTCGCCCCGGGCCGTCGCCGTGCCAGAACGGCATCCGACCGGGCTCACCGGGCGCCGGAGTCACCACCACTCGCTCGAAGGTGATCTCCTCGATCCGCCAGGTGCTCGCTCCCAACAGAAACGTCTCGCCTGGCCGACTCTCGTAGACCATCTCCTCGTCGAGCTCGCCCACCCGGGTGCCGTCGGGCAGGAACACCCCGAACAGCCCTCGGTCCGGGATGGTGCCGCCGCTGGTCACCGCGAGACGCTGCGCCCCGGCCCGACCCCGAATCACGTCTTCGACGCGGTCCCAGACCACGCGGGGCCGCAGCTCGGAGAACGCCTCCGAGGGATACCGACCCGACAGCAGATCGAGCACGTTGGCGAACATCTCGTCGGACAGATCGTGGAAGTTGGCCGCCCGCGAGATGACGGCGCGAAGCCGGGCGACCGGCCAGTCGTCGAGGGCGGTCATGGCCACGATCTGCTGGGCCAGGACGTCCAGCGGGTTCCGGGGATACCGCGTGTGCTCGATGGCGCCGTCCTGCATCTGCTTCGCCACCACCGCGGCCTCGACCAGATCGCTGCGATGCTTCGGGAAGATCTTGCCCTTCGATGCCTCGCCCACCTGGTGGCCGGCACGACCGATCCGTTGCAGACCGCTGGCCACCGACCGGGGCGACTCGACCTGGATCACCAGGTCCACGGCCCCCATGTCGATGCCGAGCTCGAGGGAGCTGGTGCAGACCAGACCCCGGAGGTCGCCGCGCTTGAGCCGGTCCTCGATCTCGAGCCGCTTCTCGCGACTGAGCGACCCGTGATGGGCCCGCACCAGGTCCGACCGGCGGCAGCGGGCGACCCTCGTTGGCCTCCATTTCGGCCGCACGCTCGGCGGGTGGCAGCGCGTCGAGTCGGACCCGTTCGATGGCCTCGGCCTCGAGCTCGTTGAGCTTGGTGGCGCAGCCGTTCCGCCAACCGCCGCGAGTTGACGAACACGAGCGTCGACCGGTGCTCCTTGATGAGGTCCAGGAGTCGGGGGTGCATGGACGGCCAGATCGACCGCCGCACGGGGCCCGCGGCCAGGGGCCCTGCCGTCGGCTCGTCGATGACCTCCACCCAGCGCCCCCATGTCGTCGACCGGGACCACCACCTCGACGTCCAACTCCTTGCGGACCCCGGCGTCGACGATGGTCACCGGACGCGGACCGTCGGTGTCATGGCCGCCCAGGAAGCGGGCGATCTCGTCGAGGGGCCGCTGGGTGGCCGACAGCCCGATCCGCTGTGGCGACCGAGCGGTGATCTCCTCGAGCCGCTCCAGGCTGAGGGCGAGGTGGGCGCCACGCTTGGTGCCGGCCATCGCATGGATTTCGTCGATGATGACGTGCTCGACACCGACGAGGGTCTCGCGCGCCTGCGAGGTGAGCATCAGATAGAGCGACTCCGGCGTGGTGATCAACACGTCCGGGGGGTGCCGGACCAGCTTGCGCCGTTCGTCGGCCGGCGTGTCACCCGATCGGATCGCGACCCCGCACCGGGTGGACCGACTCGCCCAGGCGATCGGCCGCCAGCTCGATGCCACGAAGCGGTGACTGCAGGTTCTTCTCGACATCGACCGCGAGCGCTCGCAGGGGTGAGATGTAGAGCACCCGCGTGCGGGCCTTGTCGTCAGTCGGGCGGCGGCTGGGTCATGACCCGATCGAGGGCCCACAGGAACGCCGCCAGCGTCTTGCCCGATCCGGTGGGTGCGAGCACCAGCGCGTGGTCGCCAGCGGCGATGGCAGGCCAGGCTTCGGCCTGGGCGGGCGTGGGCGCGGCGAAAGTGGTGTCGAACCACTCCCGCACGGGGGCCGAGAAGCCGTCGAGCGCCACCTCTCGAACCTATCGGCCGGGACCGACAGCGAGCCCGGCGTATCGGTCAGTGTCAGCCGGCGCCGATGGCCATCGGCTCGAGCAAGGCGTCGTCGGCAGCGGCTCCGCGTGCACGATGGCGAGGCGACGGGTGGCCCTGGTCAGGGCGACGTACAGCGACCGCAGGCCGTTGCGCTCGTCCCTGATGATCCGGGCCGGCTCCACGACGATGGCGGCATCGAGCTCCAGGCCCTTGACCAGGCCGACGGGCACGATGGTCACCCGACCGTCGAGGCCCCCCTCGTAGATCCGACCGTGGTCCACGCCTGCCGCGGTGAAGCGTGTCCGACAACTGGTCGACCAGCCCGTCCGGGGCGATGATCGCCAGGTTGCCGGGGCCGATGGCCTCCAGCTCGGGCTCGATCAGCGCCGTGACCGTGGCGCCGAGCCGGGCCGGGACGTCGACGCTGACGAAGCGCGGCGGGAAGCCGTCGCGCCGAACGGCCGTGGGCGGCTCGAGCCCGAGATCGGCGGCGCGGAGAACCCGAGCGGCCACGTCCATGGTGGGCTGGGGCAGGCGATAGCCCACCGTGAGCTCGGCGAAGCGCGGCTCCTTGCGATCGGGCAGATCCTGGAGGACGCTGGCCCAGTCGTCATGCGCCCACGCACCCGTGGCCTGTGCGATGTCACCCACCAGGGTCATGCTGCCGTTCAGCGATCGGCGCTTGAGCATCCGGAGCTGCATCGGCGACAGGTCCTGCGCCTCGTCGACCACGATGTGGCCGTAGGTTCCGCAGCTCGTCCTCGGCCTTGTGGCGGGGCCGGGGGCCCAGGACCGCCCTTGCCTCGTCCAGCAGCGGGACATCGTGTGCCGTCCACACCACGTGCGATGCATGCGACGACCGCTGGCGGTGCAACAGCAGGCGCTCGTCCTTCCCGAGGTGCCCTCGGGACGCGAGATGCAGGAGCGCCTTGGAGCCGTACAGATCGTGCAGGAGGTGCTCGGGGCTGAGGACCGGCCACATCCAGTCGAGCGCGGCGCGCACGGGAACGGTCGGTCTTCAGACGCGCCTCGACCTCGGACGGGATCAGCTCGTCCCGGCCGCTGGCGGCCAACGCCTCGAACAGGCGCTCCCGGACGAATCTGCGGGCGCCGTTGTGCTTGTTGAAGCGGCGGCGAGCCTCGGCGACGAGATCCCTGCTCTGGTCGACGGTGAAACGCAGTCGCTGGAGGCCGTAGCCGACGACGAGGTCGTGGCGCAGCGGCCGTTCGCGGTCACGCACCGCCGCCCGGAGCACGTGCGACATCGCCGGGTCGCCCTTGACCCGGGCGACGGGCTCGGGGTCGAACCCGCGCACGCGGGCTCGTGGCACCAGATCGCTCAACACGGACAACTGGACGCCGGCCTCGCCCAGCGATGGCAGCACCTGCTCGATGTAGGTCAGGAAGAGCCGGTTCGGGCCGATGACCAGCACACCCTGGCCCTCGAGCGGGAACCGATGGGTGTAGAGCAGGTAGGCGGCCGCGGTGCAGGGCCACGACGGTCTTTCCGGTCCCGGGGCCGCCCTGGACGACGAGGATGCCGGAGAGCTCGTCCCGGATGATCTCGTCCTGTTCGGACTGGATGGTGGCGATGATGTCGCCCAGGCGGCCGGTGCGGGCCTGTTCCATCGTGATCGCGAGCGTCTGCGCACCCTTGAGATGCGCCTGACCGTCGACGGCCTCGCCCTTGCCGTCACCGAAGTACTCGTCCTCGACGCCGAGCAGCGAGCGGCCCACGCGTGGCGAAGTGGCGGCGCCGCCCCACTCCCATCGGGACCCGGCCCGTGGCCCGGTAGAACGGCTCGGCGACCGGGGCCCGCCAGTCCACGGTGATCGGCTCCTGCGCGTCGTCCCACACGGCCACCCGGCCGATGTAGAACGTCTCGCCGGCCCGCTCGTCGGCCAGGTCCAGGCGCCCGAAGACCAGCGAGGCATCACCGATGTCGAGCTGGGACGAGGCGGTCGTTCACCTGCTCGTGGATGACGTCGCGTTCGAAACGCGCCTGGTGCGTTCCGCCGCGGCCCGACTCCACCATGGTGTGGAGCTCACGAGCCCGGGTCCTGGGCCTGCTCGAGGGCGCGAGATGTGCGTCCTCGATGTAGCGCTGCTCAGCCTCGAAGTCGGGGTGGATGTCGCCGTCCTCCGTGTCCGGATCCGGGGGGTCAGACCGGGAATTGGGTAGCAATAGACTGCTATCGGCGACCGCTGACAGTCCTTCAGGCATCTCGGCGAACTTTGTGTGACGCGCACAGGGTTACCCGCAGGTCAACGCTTCGCCGATCTCTCTGCGGACCCTCTTCCCGCAGCGGCGACACTTGCCGAGCCTGCGGACCCTCTTCGGGGCCGCACGTGGGCGACCACTTGCCGCACCTGGCCGGACCCTCTTCCTCGACACGTGCGCACCACGCGGGGCTCGGCGTCCTCGTAGTCGTCAGCGATCGCCACGGCCCACGAGACGGGGGTCAGCTCGTCGTCCTCCCACCCGGGAGGCATGTCGTCGGCATCGAAGGGATGGTCATCGATCGAACGGCGCATAGGAGGGTATTGAACACCCTCGCCCGGAGAGCGCGCCGATAGCGTGAGCGGCGTGGGTGATCTCTCCAACAGTGCATTCCTGAAAGCGTGTCGCTGCGAGCAACCGGACCACGTTCCCGTGTGGTTCATGCGCCAAGCGGGGCGATCGTTGCCCGAGTACCGGGCGATCCGGGGCGAGGGCTCGATCCTCGACGCGATCAAGAAGCCCGACCTGTCGACCGAGATCACGTTGCAGCCGGTGCGGCGCTACGGCGTCGACGCCGCGATCCTCTACTCCGACATCGTCGTCCCGGTGCACGCCGTCGGCTTCGGCGTGGACATCGAGCCGGGCGTCGGTCCCGTGGCCGAGCGACCCTTCGAGACCGCCCAGGACCTCGAACGCCTCCCCCCTCTCGATCCCGCCGAGCACGTCCCCTACGTCCAGGAGACCATCAAGAACCTGGTCGCCGAGCTCGACATCCCGCTCATCGGCTTCGCCGGTGCGCCGTTCACGGTCGCCAGCTACCTGATCGAGGGCGGCCCCTCCCGCACGTACCACAAGACCAAGGCCCTCATGGCCGGCGATCCCGCCCTGTGGGCACTGCTGATGGAGCGGCTGACCGAGATCGCGCTGGCGTCGCTGATGGCCCAGATCGGTGCCGGCGTGAGCGCGGTGCAGGTGTTCGACTCCTGGGCCGGCGCGCTGTCGCCCGCACAGTACGAGCGCTACGTCATGCCCTGGGCCCAGCATCTCTTCGACGAGCTCGCCGCCTTCGACGTGCCGCTCATCCACTTCGGCGTCACGTCGGGCGAGCTGCTCGGTCTCATGAGCGACGCCGGCGCAGATGTCGTCGGGGTGGACTGGCGGGTCCCGCTCGACGCCGCTCGGGAACGGGTCGGCGACTACAAGGCCCTCCAGGGCAACCTCGACCCCGCCATCCTCGGTGCGCCCTGGAACGTCGTGGAGGCCGAGGTCCTCGACGTCCTCCGCCGCAACGACGGACATCCCGGCCACATCTTCAACCTCGGCCACGGCGTCACCCCCGACGTCGATCCCACCGTCCTGGAACGGGTCGTCGAGACCGTCCACGCCTACCGGCACGAGGCATGAGTCGAGCCCTCGTCGTCGGCGGCGGGATCAGCGGCCTCACCACTGCGCTCACGCTCTTCCACCACAACGTGGACGTCGAACTGTTCGAGGCGGCGGATCGCCTGGGCGGCAAGGTCCTGACCTCGGAGGTCGCCGGTGTCCAGGTCGATGCGGGCCCCGATGCCTTCCTGGTGCGTGAGCCGCACATGACCGATCTGTGCGAGCAGCTCAACCTCACCCCCGATCTGGTCCCGCCCGCCACCGGCGCCGCTCGGCTGTGGCTCGACGGGGCACTGCGCCCGCTCCCGAGGAAGCAGTACCTCGGTGTTCCCCTCGACCTCGACGACCTGGCCGAGTCGGGCCTCATCACCGACGCCGGCCTCGAACGCGCCGCACTCGATCTCGAGACCCAGGGCGACGCACCCGCCGGCGACGAGTCGGCCGGTGCCCTGATCCGGCGCCGCCTCGGCGACGAGGTCATGGACAAGCTCGTCGGCCCCCTGCTGGGCGGGATCAACGCCGGCAACGCCGACCAACTCAGCCTCCAGGCGGGCGTGCCCCAACTCGCCGCCGCTGCGGCGCACGACGCCAGCCTGATGCGGTCCATCCCCCAACACCTCCGCAATGCGAAGCGGGACCCGGACGCCCCGATCTTCCTCACCCATCCCCGCGGCGTGGGCTGGATCATCGAGACCATGGCCACTCGGCTCCAGCGCCGCGTCCATCTCGGCCAAGCCGTCACCTCGCTCGAACCCGTCGACGACGGCTGGCGGGTCCACACCACCGACACCGAACACCAGACCGAGGCCGTGGTGCTGTCCACGCCGGCGTTCGCCAGCGCCAAGCTGCTCAGGGACGTGGCGCCCGGGACGGCGACGATGCTCGACGACATCCCGTACGCATCGGTGGTGATGGTGACGTTCGCGTTCGAGACCTCGGCGTTGCCCGATCTGCCCGGCTCCGGCTTCCTGATCCCACGCGGCGAGGGTCTGCTGATGACCGCCTGCTCGCAGGCGTCGACCAAGTGGGCCCACCTCGCCGGTCCCACCACTTTTCTCCGGGTCTCGGCAGGCCACGCGGGTGACGAGCGGGCGATGGAGATGGCCGACGAGGACCTGGTGGACAAGCTCCTCGAGGAGCTCCGGTGGACGGCCGGCATCGAAGCCGAACCCACCGAGGTCCGGATCACCCGCTGGCCCCGGTCCTTCCCGCAGTACCGGCCCGGCCACGCCGAACGCATCGCGTCCATCGACGCCCGCCTGGCACGCGAGGCGCCGGGCATCGTGCTCACGGGCGCGGCGTACCGGGGCCTGGGGCTCCCAGCCTGCGTGCACCAGGGCCGACGCGCCGCCAAGATCGTCGAGGACCTGCTCGGCATCGAGCCTGCGGTCCCGTCCGGACCGGGCGTCGGACCCGGCTCGTGACCGTGCGCGGGAATGCCCCGCCGGCCACACTGGGTTCCGGCACTGCGCCGATCCGAAGGAGGACCACCGGATGCGTCTCGAAGTGACCGACGAGGCCCAGGAGCTGCTGCGCCGCAAGGGCGGCACCCTGACCGTCGATTACATACATCCGAGGTGTCGGTCCCACCGGTTGAGGCAAGGTCGCCGAGGTGTCGGTCGACACCAACGTCAAGGGCAAGAACCTCGCCCCCTACCGCCGCGTCGACCACGATCGGGCCCGGGTGGGACCGACCTCGTCGTCGGCCAAGGTCCTCGGCTCACCCTGGGCCCCCTGCACATCGTCGTCTACAACCCGGTCCCAGGGGCGATGGCCGAGTCACAACAGATGCGAAGACGTCGCCGGCATCTACCGGAACCGGGTCACCACCACGGGCAACTTCCGGCCGAAGAAGCTGGTCGGCACCGTCGAGCTCAGCGACGGCTCCGACGGCAGCGTCCACGTCGCCCACACGACCTGACTCCCTGACCGGATAGGCGCGTTCGGCCGAGCGCGCCGCACGAACCGAGCGGCTTCTGCTACCGGTTTCGCGTCCGCGGCTGGCAGCATGGCGTGCCGTGACCCGGATTCGAGCAGTGCTGGCGCCGCTCGGCGCAGGCGGCCTCCTGGCCTTCTCCATGCCCCCGTGGGGCTGGTGGCCGCTGGCCTTCGTCGCGTTCGCGTGGTTGACCATGCAGCTGCGCGGCCGAGACCGGCGGAGCGCGTACCGGGTCGGCTTCGGGTTCGCGGCCGGCTGGCTGTTCCCCGCGACGTTCTGGATGATCGATCTCACCCCACCCGGCTACATCGTGCAGGGCCTGATCTTCTCGGTCCTCTTCGGACTCGCGGCGGCGCTGGTGCCCGCCGACCGCTGGCAGTGGGCCGCGCTGCCAGCCGCCTTCACCCTCATCGAGGCTCTCCGGTGGCGGTGGCCCTTCGGCGGCGTGCCGCTGGCGACGCTCCCGATGAGCCAGCACGACGCCCCGCTGGGCGAGACCGTCCGACTGCTCGGCCCCTTCCTCCTGTCGTTCCTGGTGGTGCTGGGCGGCATGGCGCTGGCGGCCGCATGGGAACGCCACTGGCGGCCCGCCGGGCTGATGGCGGGCCTCGTGATCCTCGTTGGTCTCCTGGCACAGGTCGCCCCCAGCGGGTCCGTGATTCGCGAGCTGGACATCGCCATCGTCCAGGGCGGCGGACCGCAGGGCACCCGGGCCATCAACACCGACGCCCGAGAGGTCTTCGAACGCCATCTCGAGGCGACCGACATGGTCGAGGGCCCGGTCGACTTGGTGATGTGGCCGGAGGACGTGGTGAACGTCCGACAACTGCTCATCGACTCCCCCGAGTACGGCGAGCTCCAGGAGCTGGCGCGCGAACTCGACGCCTGGCTGATCGCCGGCATCTTCGAGCGCCTCGACCCTGAGACCAACGCCAACGCGTCCATCGCCTTCGACCCCGACGGCAACGAAGTCGATCGCTACGACAAGGTGCGCCTCGTGCCGTTCGGCGAGTTCGTGCCGCTTCGGAGCCTCATCGAGCCCCTGGCTCCGGACTACCTGCCCGCCCGGGACACCCGCCCGGGCGAGGGGGACTCGGCCACGTTGGACATCGAGATCGACGGCGAGCCCGTCCGTCTCGGGATCTCGATCTCGTGGGAGGTGTTCTTCGAGGACCGCGCTCGCGACGCCATCGGGAACGGCGGGGAGATCCTGATCAACCCGACCAACGGGTCCAGCTACTGGCTGACGATCCTCCAGACCCAGCAGGTCGCGTCGTCGCGCCTGCGGGCCATGGAGACGGGACGCTGGGTCCTCCAGGCTGCTCCCACCGGCTTCAGCGCGGTCATCGACCCCGATGGCAACCTCCTCCAGCGCACTGCGGTGAGCGAGGCGGCGGTGATCCACGAGACGGTCGAACTCCGGTCCGGCACGACCATCGCCACCCGGGTAGGCCGCTGGCCGATGGTGCTCATCTCATTCGTCGTGCTCGGCGGTGCGTGGGCCGCCTCCCGCCGCCCCGAGCGCCACGCCGGTTCACACGTCGACGATGATGGTGATCGGCCCGTTGTTCTCGATGGACACCAGCATGTCGGCGCGGAAACGCCCGGTCTCGGTGTGGACGCCGAGGCCCCGTAGCTCCTCGACCACCCGCTCGACCAGCGGTTCGGCCTGCTCGGGCCGCGCGGCCTGGACGTAGCTCGGCCTGCGGCCCTTCGAGGCGTCGGCGTAGAGCGTGAACTGGGAGACGACCAGCACCGCACCACCCACGTCGTCGACCGAGCGGTTCATGACGCCGTCGTCGTCGTCGAAGATCCGGAGCCCGTGGAGCTTGCGGGCCAGCTTGACCGCGTGCTCGTCGCCGTCGTCGTGGGTCACCCCCACCAGGACGCACAGACCGGCCCCGATGCTGCCGACACACTCGTCACCGACATCGACTCGGGCCGACCGGACTCGTTGCACCACCGCTCGCATGGCGACGTTCTATCCGAATCGGGCGTGGTGGGCGCCGATATGGGAAATCGCCCTCGACCTCCTAGCGTGTACTGACGTTGTAAGGGAGACCAGCGTGACACCAGCCCCGCCCCCATCGGACGCTCCGTTGCGGATCGCCATGCTCGCCTACCGTGGCAAGCCCCACGTGGGCGGCCAGGGCGTGTACGTGCGGGAGATGTCGAAGGCGTTGACCGAGCTCGGCCACCACGTCGAGGTGTTCGGCGGCCCGCCGTACCCCGACCTCGACCCCCGGGTCGAGCTCCACCAGTTCCCGAGCCTCGAGATCTTCAACGACCACTACCCAGGTCGCATGCCGGGCTTCTGGGAGATCAAGGACGTCGCCGACCTGGCCGAGGTCGGGTCGTTCCTCACCGGCAACTTCTCGGAGCCGCTGGCGTTTTCGATCCGTGCCTACCAGGCCCTCAAGGCCCGTCCGGGCGAGTTCGACCTGGTGATCGACAACGGCTGCCTCGGCTACGGCGACATCGCCATCCAGAAGCGCCTCGGCATGCCGGTGCTGGGCGTGATCCACCACCCGATCACGGTCGACCGTCGCCTCGAGTTGGGCAACTCCCGTGGCTTCATCGAAAAGATCGGCAAGCGTCGGTGGTACGCCTTCACGCGGATGCAGACCCTGGTGTGCCAGCAGATCGGCCGTTTCGTCACGGTGTCGGAGTCGTCGCGCACCGACATCAGCACCGACCACCGAGTCGACATCGACAAGATCCACGTCGTCCCCATCGGGATCGACACCGAGTTCTTCGCACCCCAACCCCACATCAGCCGAGTCCCCGGCCGCCTCGTGTCCACCGCCAGCGCCGACGTCCCCCTCAAGGGCCAGCGCTTCCTGCTCGAGGCCCTGGCGAAGGTCCGCGCCGAGTACCCGGACGCACATCTCGAGCTGGTGGGCCGCAACCGTGAGGGCAGCACCACCTCGGAGACGTTGGCCGAACTGGGCCTGGCAGACGTGGTGAACTTCAACCACGGCATCAGCTACGAGGCGCTCGTCGACCTGCTCGCGTCGGCCACCGTCGCGGTGGTGCCGTCGCTCTACGAGGGCTTCTCGATCCCGGCCATCGAGGCCCTGAGCTGTGGTGCGCCGCTCATCGCCACCACCGGCGGCGCCCTCCCCGAGGTCGCCGGCCCGCATCGCGAGACATCGCTCGCCGTGCCGCCGGGCGACAGCGAGGCGTTGGCCGAACAGATCAAGTACGCCTTCGAGCATCCCGACGAGATGGAGCGCATCGCGGCTGCCGGCCGCCAGCGCGTCATCGAGAAGTGGAGCTGGCACGAATCGGGGATCAAGACCGAGGCCCACTGCCGGGAACTGCTCGCCGAGTTCCACGGGAAGGGCGACCGCTGATGCTCACCGTCGACTACGACCGCCTCGGCCTCCAACCGGGTGAACTCGTCCTGGACCTGGGTTGCGGCTTCGGGCGCCACGCCTACGAGGTGCTGCGGCGCGGTGCCGGCGTGGTGGCCTGCGACATGGCCATCCCCGAGCTCCGCGAGGTTCGCAACACCTACGCCGCCATGGTCGACGGTGGCGAGATCGCGGCGAACGCGGCGGCCACCGCGAGCGCGGGCGACGCGACCCGCCTGCCGTTCCCCGACAACACCTTCGACCGCGTGATCGCCAGCGAGGTCCTGGAACACGTGCCCGACGACCATGCCGCCATGGCCGAGCTGACCCGGGTCCTCAAGCCCGGCGGCGTCCTGGCGGCAACGGTGCCCGCGTTCCTCCCCGAGCGCATCTGCTGGGCCCTGAGTGACGACTACCACGCGCCCGCCGAGGTCGGTGGCCACGTCCGCATCTACACCCGGGCCGAGCTCGAGGTGAAGATGGAGATCGCCGGCATGGAGCCGATCGACTACCACCGGGCGCATGCCCTGCACTCGCCCTACTGGTGGTTGAAGTGCGCGGTGGGCACCAAGAACGACGACAACCCGTTGGTGAAGGCATAC
Source organism: Acidimicrobiales bacterium (assembly GCA_965262315.1). GTDB lineage: Bacteria > Actinomycetota > Acidimicrobiia > Acidimicrobiales > UBA8592 > JBCCFK01. The sequence continues at coordinate 25,976 of CBDHFJ010000150.1, read as the reverse complement.
CTGAAGTTCCTCACCTGGGACATCGTCGAACAGCCTGCGGTCACCCGTGTCGCCGAGCGCGTCCTGAGTCCCGTGCTGGGCAAGAGCGCGGTTCTCTATGCTCGAAAGCCAGCCGCCACCACTGCCGGGGAGACGGTCCGTGTCGCAGCCTGACATCGCCGGGGTCGTGTCGACCGCCGACCTCGCCCAGACCGCAGCGCACATCGCGGAGTGGCAGCTTCCGAACGGCATGATCCCCTGGTTCCCCGGCGGCCACGCCGACGCCTGGAACCACGTCGAGGCCGCGATGGCGCTCGACATCATGGGCATGCACGCGCAGGCACGTGCCGCCTACCAGTGGCTGGCGGACACGCAACGCCCGGACGGCAGCTGGCACCAGTACTACCTGGCCGACGGCATCGAGCAGGACAAGCTCGACGCGAACTGCGTCGCCTACGTGGCCGCCGGTGTGTGGCATCACTACCTGATCACCGGAGATCGGGCGTGGCTGGCCGCCAACTGGGCGATGGTCGACCGGGGTATCGAGTTCGTGCTCGACCTCCAGACGCCGCGCGGCGAGATCATCTGGGCCCGCCACGCCGATGGGACACCGTGGTCGTTCGCGCTGTTGACCGGCTCGTCCAGCATGAGCCACAGCATCCGGTGCGCGGTCGCGATCGCCGAGGAGCTGGGCCACGAGCGCCCCGACTGGGAGCTCGGCGCCGCCATGCTCACCCACGTCATCCGCACCGTGCCCGACGCCTTCGCCCCGAAGGACCGCTGGGCGATGGACTGGTACTACCCGGTGCTCACCGGCGTGCTCCGGGGCGATGCCGGGCGAGACCGCATGGCGGAACGAGCCGCGGACTTCCTCTTCGAGGACAAGGGCGTCAAGTGCGTCTCGGACCGCCCGTGGGTCACCACCGCCGAGACGTGCGAGTGCGCCATGGCCTACCTGACGATCGGCGACCGGGACCGAGCCCTCGCACTGTTCACGGCCATCCAGGACTATCGCCGTCCCGATGGCAGCTACTACACCGGCATCGCCTACCCCGAGGAGGTGAGCTTCCCCGACGAGGAACGCTCCACCTACTCGGCGGCAGCCGTCATTCTCGCCGCCGACGCGCTCAGCGGCGCCGGCGCGGCCTCGGCCCTCTTCGTCGACCACGACGCGCTTCCGGACCTGATCGACATCGACCTCACGACCGGCGTCGACCAGCCCAGTCTCGACTGAACGCGCGCCTAGCGCGCAGCCAATGCCTCGAGGGCTTCGTCGGCGTGCTTGAGCATGTTGGTCTCGCTGGTGATGGCGGCCAACAGCGTGCGATTGGTGTCGATGACGAACGTCGCCCGCTTGCTGGGGACCGGACCGAAGCGCTTCACCCCGAACTGCTTGGCGACAACGCGATCGGGGTCCGAGAGCAGCGGGAAGCCCAGGCCGTTGGTCTCGTCGAATTCCTTCTGCCGATCCACCGGATCAGCGCTGATTCCCACCCGCTGGGCGCCGTGTTCACCGAACTCGGCGGCCAGGTCGCGGAAATGGCAGCTTTCCTTCGTTCAACCGGGGGTCATGGCCTTCGGATAGAAGAACAGCACCACCGGACCCTCGCTGAGGAGATCCTCGAGCGTCACCGTGGCGCCGTGCTGATCCGTGGCCGTGAAGTTCTCGACGAGATCGCCAACACGCATGGCGACGACCCTACCGGTCTTCTGCTCCTCGGCCCGGGTCCTACGACGTTCAGATCCGAGTCAGTACCCGAAGCGAGCCCACGACCTCGGCTTCGGCGAACCGCCCGGAGGCCATCGCCGGCAGATAGATCTGCTCGTAGGGCGGTCGGCCGCCGTCGGCAGGATCGGGGAACACGTCGTGGATGGCCAACGTGCCACCGAGGGCGAGCTTCGGCACCCAGTGCGCGTAGTCGAGGCGTGCGGGCTCCTCGCCGTGCCCGCCGTCGATGAACAGGAATGCGAGCGGGGTCTCCCAGTTGGCGGCGATCACGGGTGAGTCACCGACCAGCGCGACGACGGTCCCCTCGAGCCCGGCATCGTGAACGGTGCGCCGGAAGATGGGCAGCGTGTCCATCTTGCCGACGACCGGATCGACCAGGTCGGGCTCGTGGTACTCCCACCCCGCCTGGTTCTCCTCGGAGCCTCGGTGATGGTCCAGGGCGTAGAGGATCCGGCCGGTCTCCTTGGCGGCTGCGCCGATGTAGACCGCCGACTTGCCGCAGTAGCTCCCGACCTCGAGCAGCGGCCCGGGGACGGCGACCGATGCGGCCGCCCGGTGCAGCGCGTCGCCCTCGTCGTCGGGCATGAAGCCGCGTGCGGCGCGGGCGTGCTCGAGGAGGGCGGGGTCCATGCCCGGGAGGCTACCCGGGGGTGGTCTCAGGCAGCCGCTTCGGCGCGCTCGGCAGCCGGAATCGGCGGGGCGCCGAAGAGGATGCGGTCCAGCACCACGTACTTGACGACCCACAAGGATCCGAAGGCCACGAAGTTGGCGCCGTTGACGAGGATCCAGCTGTCCCAACGCTGTTCGACCAGATACACGAGGACACCCGACAACACGAGGCCCAGGAAGGCCATGCCCCAGAACGGGATGATCTCCCGGGTCACGCTGTGCGGGCTGTCCTTCTTCCAGACCCACGCGCGGTTCAGTACGTAGCTCGGGATCGTCCCGAGTGTGACGGCCACCGTGTTGGCGGCCACCGCGTTCCATCCGACGACCTCGTAGAACAGGAACAGCAGCAGCTGACCGGTGGTCACACCGATCACCGAGACTCCCGCGTAGCGGATCAGCTTGTGGCCGTGCTCATCGAGAATGCGGCGAACCATGGTCCTGCACCGTTCGTTTCGTGACCGGTGTGTTCTATCGGCGTTCGAGCGAGGGAATTCAGGGCGTCGGGCTCGACGGCCCCCGCGGCCCACACGGCAACACCGCCCGGACCCGCTTCCAGCGAGCATACGGCACCGGTGCGGCGACGGCCCCTCGCGGCCCTGGCAGCACCGTGCCGACGCCAACGGTGGCCGCGCACGCACCACAATCGGGACCATGACCTCCCGATCGATCGGTGCCCTGCTGGCCCTGGGCCTGATGGCCGCAGCGTGCTCGGGCGACGACACCAGCGTCGGCTCCGACGACAGCCCCGAGGTGACCGCGGTCGCACCGACCACCACGCCCGTGCCACCCGAGCCCGACCCGACCGCAGTCCCGTCCGATTCGGCGACAGAACCCGCCGCCCCGGACGCGCCCACCCCGACGGCGACGCCGCCACCCACCCCGACCCCGGACCCGTCCACGTTCACCGTCGAGATCCCCGAGCGCGTCGACGTCCGGCTCACCAACCTGTTGACGGTGTCCCTCCCCATCGCGCTGGCTCATCGGGCGGGTCGCGATTCCCTGTACCTGGCGACGAAGACCGGGAGCGTCCACGAGATCGTCGTCGACGGCGACGAGGCGGACGTCGTACGCACGGTCCTGGACCTGGAGGGTCAGGTCAGCGGCCGCAACGAGCAGGGCCTCCTGGGCCTGGCGTTCTCGCCCGACGGCGACACCCTCTACGTGAACTACACCGACCTGGACGGCGACACCGTCGTCGGTGCGCAGACCTTCGCCACACCCGGCGGCGACGAGTTGACCGACGACGACACCGTCGTCCCGATCCTGCGGATCGATCAACCCCGGGCGAACCACAACGGTGGCGGGTTGGCGTTCGGGCCCGACGGTCACCTCTACGTCTCGGTGGGCGACGGTGGCGGTGCCGGCGATCCGTTCGATGTCGGCCAGGACCCCTCGTCGGTGCTCGGCACGATGCTGCGGATCGCGCCACAGCCGCTTGGCTCCGACGTCGCCTACGCGGTCCCCGCCGACAACCCCTTCGTGGAGGGCGGCGGCGCTCCGGAGGTCTTCGTCTGGGGTGCGCGGAATCCCTGGCGCTTCTCGTTCGACCGGCTGACGGGCGACCTGTGGATCGCGGACGTGGGCCAGAACCGCCTCGAAGAAGTCGATGTCCTCTACGCCGCCGACGGCGGCGGCAACGGCGCCAACCTCGGCTGGCCCGCGGTGGAGGGAACGGCGCCCTTCAACGGCGCCGGCCCGCCACAGGAGAACTACGTCGGCCCCATTCACGAGTACGGACGCGGCGACGGCTGTTCGGTGACGGGTGGGTTCGTCTACCGGGGCCGAGCCATCCCCGAGCTGTTCGGCCAGTACGTGTTCGGCGACTACTGCACGAGCCGCCTGTGGGGCTTCGCGTCCAGCCGGTCCCAGGGGGCACTGGGCCGCTACGACATCGGGGGCGGCTCGCTTCCCGGCGAGACGCTGGCCAGCTTCGGCGAGGGCCCCGACGGCGAGCTCTACGTGCTGTCGTTCGAGGGTCGCCTCTACCGGATCGACCCGGCGGGCTGACCCCTCGCGTCAGAACTTGTAGCGGTAGACGTTGGTCTCGCGGACCTCGAAGCCCATCCGCAGGTAGAGCCGGTTGGCGGCCTCGCGGCTGGGTCGGGAGGTCAACTCGACGGTGGTGGCGCCCGCCTCGCGAGCGATCTCGAGCGCGCGCTCGTTGATCGTCTGGCCGATGCCCATGCCCCGAGCGTCGCCGTCGACCACGACGTCCTCGATCCACGCCCGCAGCCCAGTGGGGATCCGGAACATCGCCAGGGTCATCGACCCGACGATCCGCTGGTCGGCATCCCGGGCGATCAGGATCGTGGAGCTCTCCGAGGACACGATGGCCTCCAGCGTCGCCGCATCGGGCGGCGGATTGGAGGACGAGAGCTGGGGGATGAGCCGAGCGAAGGCCTCGACGAGCTCGTCGTCGACCTCGGCGACCTCGTGGATCGTGATCATGGCGCCAGCGTACCGGTGGCGTCCGACACCGTTGCGGAGGTCCCTTCGGGCCGCGTTAGCCTGGAACCCGATGTCCTCCGATCACTTGCTGTGGCGCCGCCGTCCCCAGGTGGACCAGCCCATCCTGATCGCTGCCTTCGACGGCTGGAACGACGCCGGCGACGCCGCCACCTGGGCGGTGCGACACCTGGCGCAGCGGTGGGACGCCGAGACCTTCGCCGAGATCGACCCCGAGAACTTCTACGACTTCTCCGCGCTGCGGCCCGTCGTGGAGCTGGAGGGCGACCAGCGGGTCCTGCACTGGCCCGAGAACGCGTTCGCCGCCACCAACGAGCCCCGACCGCTGATCCTGCTGCAGGGGATCGAACCGCAGATGCGGTGGCGCACCTACACCCACCAGGTCATCTCGCTGGCCCAGGAGCTGGATGTGGCCATGGTGGTCACGCTGGGTGCCCTGTTGGCCGAGATCCCGCATTCCCGGCCCGTCTCCATCTATGGCGGCAGCGATGACCCCGAGCTCCGGGAGCGCCTGGACCTCGAGCGGTCGAGCTACGAGGGCCCCACCGGCATCGTCGGCGTCCTCAACACCGCCGCCCGCGAAGCCGGCATCCCGTCGGCGTCGCTGTGGGCCGCGGTCCCGAACTACGTGTCGGGTGCGGCATCACCCAAGGCGGCGCTGGCGCTCGTGGATCGTCTCCAGGAGGTCCTCGGCATCAGCGTGCCGGTGACCGATCTCGAGATCGCCACCAGCGCCTACGAACGTCAGATCACCGAACTGGTGGCCGAGGACGACGAGACGGCGCAGTACATCCGCACCCTGGAAGAGCAGTACGACGAGGGCGAGCTGGACGAACCCGACCCGACGGCCCTGGTCGAAGAGGTCGAGCAGTTCCTCCGGGATCAGCCGGACAGCTGACCTCGAACCCAGGCCACCATGTCGGCGACGACATCGGGGCCGTTGGGCTCGTTGAACAGTTCGTGGCGCATGCCGGGATACAGCTCGCGGTGCACACCGGGCCGGCGGCCGATGCCCTCGCTGGCCTCGGGTTCGACGATCGCGTCCTCGGCGCCATGGCCGACGAAAGTGGGCATGTCCCAGCGACCCAGGCCTGCGCCGACATCACGAACGGCCCGCACCATGGCCCCCACCAGTGCCAGTGACTGCTTGAGGTCGACCAGCGGATCGGCGAGGTAGTGCTCGGCGACCCTGGGATCGGTCGAGAGGCCCTCGGCATCGAGGGGCAGTGTGATGGAGAGGCCGCCTGCGACCCGCCCGAGTCCGGACGCCGCGGCGGCCGCCGGTCCCGGCAGCGACAAGGCCAGGGCGGGAGCCGACAGCAGCACCAGATCCGGACGTGGGCGACTGCGGTCGAGGACGTAGCTGGTGGAGACCAGGCCGCCCATCGAGTGACCGAGCAGCACCACCGGGGCGCCGTAGGTCCGGGCGACCGCGAGGTGGTCCTCCACATCGTCGTGGAACTCGGCGAAGTCACGGACGTACCCCTGGCGGCCACCGGTGGCGCCGTGGCCGCGTTGGTCGAACCCGATCACCGCCAGACCTTCGTGGTTGAGCTGGCGAGCCACGTGTTCGTAGCGGCCGCAGTGCTCGGCGATGCCATGGCTGATCACCACCACGGCGGTCGGGTCGGCAACCGCCCAGGTGCGGCGCAACTGGGCGACGCCGTTGCGAGCGGTGACCACCTCGGTGTCGGCAGTGTCGCCGAGGCCAGGGGCGAACCCGAAGTCAGGCATCGTGGGTGTCTCCTCGCCAGGCTGGTCGACGCGGGGCGTCGAAGCTCACGTCCATGGGCTCGCCCCGGATGGCGGCGAACGCCTGTGGCGCCCACCGTTCGGCGCCCACGATGGGCTCGGGCAGGGCGTCCTCGGCGAAGAAGCCCACGTCGGTGACCTCGAGCGGGTGGCCCTTCAGCGAGCCGCCGACGACGCGACAGTGGAAGACCAGCGAGTAGAGCGGCATGCGGGTGAATCCCTGCCGCATGCCGTCGAGCACCGAGACCAGACGCACGGCCTCGACCTCCATGCCCGTCTCTTCATGGACCTCCTTCTCGGCCACCTCGGCGGCCGAATAGCCCACGTCGGCCCAACCGGTCGGAAACAGCCAAACGCCCGAGTCGGCGCGTTGGATCAGGAGGAGTTCGCCGTCGTCGTTGCCCACATAGGCACCGATCGCGATCTTGGGAGTCACGTAGCCCGGTACGCCTCGCCCCACGCTCGCGAGCCACTCCTGGACGCGCTCGGCCGGGTTCGGCGAGTCCGCGGCGCGAGCCCGGATGTCAGCGGCGATGTGGAGGACCTCTTCGTAGCGCTCGCGCTCGTACTGACTCTCGGTGAATCCCAGGCCGGTGCGTGCGATGCCGGCGAGCGCTTCGCTCCAACGGAGCAGCTCCTGCTCGTCAGCCATCGGTGTACCCCCGGTCCAGGTTGGCCAGGCGAATGGCGTGGTCGATGGCCTTGCCCAACTCGACGAGGAACTCCTCGTCGGCGAACTTCCGTCCGTCCTGGTCCCGCAGATAGAAGGAGTCGACCACCGAGTCCCCGAGCGTCACGATCTTGGCGGACGCGATGTCGAGGTCCATCTGAGAGAGCGCTCGGGTGATGTAGTAGAGGAGTCCGGTGCCGGTGGGTGCGGCGATCTCCACCACCGTTGCCGACGAGGACGATTCGTTGTCCACGGTGATGCTCGGCTCGACCACCGGTCGCGCCGACTTCGTCGCGGTGCGTCTGCCGCTGTAGGTGCGCACCAGCTCCTGGACCCTGGCCGCGACGGCGAGGCGGCCCTTCAACGCGTTCTCCACGCTCTGGCCGACCTCTTCCCAGTCGATCGATCGGTCCTCGAAGCGGGGCTCGACCCGGAACATCGCCAGGGCGATGCCGAACTCGGAGTGCGCGGCGGCCTCGATGACCTCGAGCCCGTTGAGGGTCAGCGCACCCGCGACCCGACTGAAGACGCCCGGCCGGTCGATCGCCATCACGGTCAGGGTGTCGCCCTCGCCGTGGATGACGCGCGTGCCCCGACGCATCGCCTGGCGGTGTTCGTCGGTCGGGAACGTCCGAGGCAGCTCGCCGGCATCCCCGCCCTCGAGCACGAACTCCGTGCGGCTGGTCAGGTCTCTGACCAGGCCGGCCTTCCAGGAGCTCCAGGCGGCCGGGCCGGTGGCAATCGAGTCGGCCTCGGTGAGGGCTCGCAGCAGTTGGAGCACCTCGAGGGACCCGACCGCATCGGCGACGGCGCGGATCGTGTCGTCGTCCTCGAGGTCGCGTCGGGTGGCGACGTCGGGCAGCAGGAGGTGGTGGCGACACAGGTCGACCAGGACGGCGACGTCCTCGGGTGGGTACCCCATCCGGGTGCCGATCGCAGGAATCAGTTCGATGCCGACTTCGGTGTGATCGCCGGGGTAGCCCTTTCCGATGTCGTGCAGGAGGGCACCCAGCACCAGCAGGTCGGGGCGGTCGACGTCGTCGACGAACGCGGCTGCTTCCGCGGCCGCTTCCCACAGATGCCGGTCGACGGTGAACCGGTGGAAGGCGTTGCGCTGCGGCCGGGAGCGGTTGGGTGCCCACTCGGGGATGAAGGGCACGAACAGGCCGACCTGGTCGATGGTCTCGATCGCGGGGATGGCGTCGTGACCGAGCGACAACAGCTCGACGAACCTGTCTCGCAGCGAGCGGGGCCACGGGTCGGGTACGACCAGGGCAGCGGCCTCGAGGCGTTCGATGGTGGCGATGTCGAGCCGAGCACCATGGCGCGCCGCCGCGATCGCGACGTCGAGCACGGTGGAGGGGTCCACATCGGCCTGACGGTCGAGCTGGACCAGCCCGTCGGCCACGGTGACGCCCGGAGCGACCTCGACGATCGAACGGCGACGGAGAGGGTTGCGACGGCGCCGGGTGTCCGCCATCCGGATCCACACCTCGTCGCTGTGCCAGGCGATCCGTCGCGCGGCCTCCGCGACCTCGGCCATCAGGTCGTCGGCGTCGTCGTGGCCCAGGGCCGCGGCGACCGCGTCCTGTTGTTCGAGCAACAGCACGTCGCCGCCACGGCGGCCGGTGTTGCGGTGCAGCTCGACGCGGGCACGGAGCAGGGTCTCGTACGGTCCGGCGAGCTCGTCGGGCCGGTACCGGCCACTGCGTTCGGCGCGTGCCGCCCACTGGAGGGCGTGCACGTCGCGCAGGCCACCTCGACCCTCCTTCAGATCTGGTTCGAGGGTGAAGGCGATCTCGCCGGCCTGGCCGTGACGATCCTTGACCGACTCCTCCAACCTCGGGATCCACCGCTTGGCGTTTCGGTGCCACGACTTGGCGGCGGCCTGAGCGAGCTTGGCGACCAGCGCCTCGTCGCCCGCCAACCAACGCAGCGACAACAGCGCCGTCGCCGTGTCGAGGTCCGACTTCACGAGCTCGAGCGCCTCGTCGATGGTGCGGACCGAATGGCCGAGCTTCACACCCTCGTCCCAGATCGGGTACCAGAGCTTCGCGGCGATGTCGGCGATCTCGGCTTCTGGCCGGTCGTGGATCAAGATGACGTCGAGGTCGCTGTGGGGACACAGCTCCTCGCGTCCGTAGCCCCCGGTGGCGGCGATGGCGACGCCGGTGTCCGCGCCGACGTGCTCCCGATACAGGTCGACGAGCCAACCGTCCGCCTGGCGCGTGAGCGCGCGACAGAAGGCCGTGCCGTGGAGCGAGGTGTCAGCGACGAGGTCGGACCGGAGATCAGCGAGCGTCATGGTCGGCGAGGGCCTGCCGGCGATGGGATGCCGGCTGAGAAGTGGGGGGCGGGCCTGACGCTACTGTGCCCGCCGCGGCGTTGGGAACCCGCGGCGGGCACAGCGACGACAGATCTCGGTCAGATGAGCGATCAGGCCCGGCCGTAGGCCGAGTCCTGCAGGTTGTAGGCCGCCTCGGCGTGCTCGGCCTGATCCAGCCCGAGCTCCTCGGCCTCGTCCGAGACGCGGAGGCCGATGGTGGCGTCGATCGCCTTGGCGATGGCGTAGGTGAGCACGAACGAGAAGATGATCACCGAGCCCATGGCCACGATCTGGTCGAGCAGCAGCTCCCCGCCGCCGAAGAACACGCCGTCCTGGAAGCCCTCTTCGCCGGGACCGTTGATGGCGCTGTTGTCGGCGAAGAAGCCGAGGAGCAGGCCGCCGATGACGCCGCCACCACCGTGGACGCCGACCACGTCGAGCGAGTCGTCGTAGCCGAAGCGGCTCTTGAGGCCGATCAGGAAGTAGCAGCCGACACCGGCCACCAGACCGAAGACGATGCTGGCGAGACCGCCGACGTAGCCGGCAGCCGGAGTGATGGCCACCAGTGCCGCGACGACACCCGAGGCCGCACCCAGCGTCGTCGCGTGGCCGTCCTTGAACTTCTCGATCGCGAGCCAGCCGATCATGCCGGCCGCAGCGGCCACGAAGGTGTTGAGCAGCGCCTGCACGGCCTGGCCGTTGGCGGCACCGGCGGAGCCGGCGTTGAAGCCGAACCAGCCGAACCACAGGATGCCGGTGCCGAGCATGACGAGCGGAAGGCTGTGCGGCGGTGCGACCTCGTTCGGCCAGCCCTTGCGCTTGCCGAGGACCAGCACCAGTGCGAGCGCAGCCACGGCGGCGTTGATGTGGATCGCCGTCCCGCCGGCGAAGTCGATGGCCCCCATCTCCTCGTGCCAGCCGCTGTACACCCAGTACGTGACGGGCGTGTAGACGAGCAGCACCCAGACCGGGACGAACAGCGCCCAGGCCATGAACTTCATCCGGTCGGCGACCGCACCCGAGATCAGCGCCGGGGTGATCGACGCGAACGTCATCAGGAACGCCACGAAGATCAGCGACTCCGCGTCCCGATTCAGCCCGTCGAGACCGAACTGGTCCCAATTGCCGATGAAGTCGCCCCCGAAGAAGCCGCCACCGTCCTCGTTGGACGAGTTGCCGAGCGTCCACGAGAACGTGACCCACAACAGCGGCACGATGCCGATGCAGTACATGTTCATGTTGAGCATGTTGAGCACGTTCTTCGAGCGATCCATGCCGCCGTAGAACAGTGCGAGCCCTGGGACCATGAACACGACCAGCGCGGTCGAGATCAGCATCCAGGCCAAGTCGCCGGATTCCATTGCGTTCCTCCCTCATGTCAGCCCGCAGTACGCGACCCGACATCCCTTGCAAATGACTGCGCCAGCTTCCGGAAAGGTTGTTTCCCAACGGTCTCCGGTTTGTTTCCAGCTCGTGAACAGGGGGGCGTTTCGACCCAGAACCACCCCGGCTGAGGAAACAGATGCGAAAGGATGGCGGAAGGTCGAGGCGTGCCGTCGCTCGTGCGAGAATGGCGACATGGCCGTGCGAGAAGACTGTCGCCACTACTCGAGCCGCACCCTCCCCAGCGGTGAGCAGGTCCAGCGGTGCCGCCTGACCGTCAACGAGGAAGCACCGTTCGCCTGCCCCGACGACTGCCTCTTCTTCGAGCAGCGGAAGATGGGCACCGGCTGGCAGGTCTGACAGGGAGCTGGCGAGCTCACTCGCCGGCGGCGATCTCCGGCAGCCGGCGGAAGAAGACGCTGCGGGGCAGGACGTCTGCGCAGCCGGCCACCCTGCCGGCCTCCAGGAGCTCGTCGTCCACATGAGGCCCGAAGCCGATCACCTCGGTGTCGAGATCACCGATGGCGTCGAGGACCCCCGGCCGGGACAGATCCACCAGGACGAGGTCGGCGTCGGTGGTGGCCAGATCGGCGATGCTCCGCAGCACCGTCACGCCGGCGGCCCGGAGCTTCGACTGATCCATCAGGTCTGGCGCGAAGGCGACCACCCGCATCACGCCTGTCCTTCGGCTCGGCGGCGGCTGAGGTGGACGTGGGCCTTGGCAGCCCCCCAGGCGATGCCGGCCTCGTGCACCGCGGGTCCGAGCTCGCCGAGCGACGCCGGCGTCACCCCGAACGGATCGTTGGGGAACGCCCACCGATCCACGTCGATGCGATGGACCTCGCGGGCGCCGGCGCTGTGCAAGACCTCGACGGGGAAGCGGGCGGCGTCGCGCAGGATCGTCAGCGGGGTCGTCCGCTGCTGATCGATGTCGGTGCGCAGGAGAGCGCCGAGGTTGGTCTCCACGTAGCGCTGGGCCCGGTCGGCGGCGTCACCGAGTCGCCCTGCGTGCGCGTCGTCGGTCTCGAGGCCCTGCGCGACCACGATCTGGGTCACGCTCCGCTCGACCCACGAAGGCGTCGCCTCGACCGCAGCCTCCAACAAGGCGCTGGCTACGGTCGCGATGTCGAGTTCGTCCGCCGTCATCGCGACGCGGGATCGAGGAGCAGCCGAGCGGCATCGAGGAGCAGGAGCATGATGAGGCCGAAGCGTATCGAGCCGGGGCCCAGAGCCCGAGCGGCTCGCCCCGGAGGGGCAAGAGCGGAGGAGAGCGGCCAGGAGTCGGTGTGGGACTATCCCCGTCCGCCGGCGCTCCAGCCGGTCTCCAAGACGCTGCGCGTGGTGCTCGGCGGCGTGACCGTGGCCGAGACCAGCAACGGCTTCCGGGTCTGCGAGACCAGCCACGCTCCCGCCTACTACTTCCCGCCGGCCGACGTCGCCGCAGGCGTGCTGCAGCCCGCGGCCGGCGCCTCGTTCTGCGAGTGGAAGGGCATCGCCTCCTACTTCGACGTGGTCGCCGGCGAGCGGGTGGCCGAGCGGGCGGCCTGGAGCTACCCCGAGCCCACCGCCGCCTTCGAGCCGATCGTCGACCACGTGGCCTTCTACGCCGGGCTGATGGATGCCTGTTTCGTCGGTGACGACGAGGTCAGCCCCATGGACGGCGATTTCTATGGCGGCTGGATCACTCCCGAGCTCGTCGGCCCGTTCAAGGGTGCGCCGGGGACGCGGCACTGGTGACGCCGTCGCCGGCTGTGAACAGCGTGTGAACAGGTGTTCGACAGCGGCCGGTTGCGCTACGTCATTCGCAAGCGCCGTGCGTAGACTCTCTGCCGCGCCGGGAGGGGTATGTCGTTCCGGCCGCGGGCAGCGTCCACGCTGCCCCCGACGACAAAAGGAATGTCAGGAATGAAGAAGCAACGTTGGATGCGCCTGTTGGCGCTTCTGCTGGCCTTCGCGATGATCGCCGCCGCCTGTGGTGGCGACGACGACGACGATCCGGTTGCCGAAGGCGACGACGCCACCGAACCGGCAGAAGAGCCCGCAGACGAACCGTCTGATGAGCCGGCCGACGAGCCGGCCGGCGACTTCCCCGAAGGCCCTGAGCTTTCGTTGGGTACGTTGCTGCCCGAGACGGGTCCGTTGGCCATTCTGGGTGCGGGCATGGTCCCGTCGGTCCAGTTGGCTGTGGAGGACATGAACGCTGCGGGTGCGAACATCTCGCTGGAGACCGGTGACTCGGGCACGGACCCCGACATCGCGAACGCCACCGTGGACTCGCATCTGGCTGCCGGCGTGCAGGGCATCATCGGTGCCGCCTCGTCGGGCACGTCGGCTTCGGTGATCGACAAGGTCACCGGCGCCCAGGTCGCCCAGTGTTCGCCCTCGAACACCGCAGCCGGTCTCGGCACCTCTGGTGACGACGGCTTCTACTTCCGCACCGCCCCGTCCGATGACCTCCAGGCCCCCACCCTGGCCAACCTGGTCCTCGACGACGGCTTCGCGAACGTGGCCATCGTGTCCCGCGCCGACGAGTACGGCGTCGGGTTCAACCAGTTCTTCATCCCCGCCTTCGAAGACGGCGGCGGCACGGTCACCTACAGCGAGACCTACGCACCCGAGACCGAGTCCTTCGACGACGTCGTCGCCGACGTCGTGGCCTCCGGCCCCGATGCCGTGGTGATCGTCGCCTTCGAAGAAGGCTTCCAGATCGTCATCGACATGATCGCTGCCGGTGTCGGCCCCGACGCCATCCAGATCTACATCACCGATGGCTTCGCGACCGAGCAGTTCGGCGCCAGCATCGACCCCGACAACCCGTCGGTCGGTGCAGGCGTGCGCGGCACCCAGCCCTCGTCGGCCCCCGCATCGGGCGCACCGTTCTTCCCGGACGCCTTCGCTGCAGCGGCCCCCGACACCCCGGCGATCTTCGCCGCCCACTCCTATGACTGCGCCATCATCTTCGGCCTCGCCGCTCTGCAGGCAGGCTCCGGTGTCGCAGCCGACTGGGCACCGCTCGTCGCTGACATCACCCGCGGCGGCACCGTCTGCAACACCTACGCAGAGTGCGCCACCCTCATCGCCGCAGGCGAGGACATCGACTACAACGGCGCCGCCGGCCCCCTCGACTTCCTCGACGTCGGCGAACCCGGCGCCGGCACCTACGACATCTACCAAATCGACGGTGACGGCATCCTCGAAGTCCTCGAACAAATCGACGTCTCCGGTGGCTCCGCCCCGGCAGCAGGCGGCGATGACGAGGAAGAGGCTGCTGGCCCGCCGGCAGGCCCTGAGCTTTCGTTGGGTACGTTGCTGCCCGAGACGGGTCCGTTGGCCATTCTGGGTGCGGGCATGGTCCCGTCGGTCCAGTTGGCTGTGGAGGACATGAACGCTGCGGGTGCGAACATCTCGCTGGAGACCGGTGACTCGGGCACGGACCCCGACATCGCGAACGCCACCGTGGACTCGCATCTGGCTGCCGGCGTGCAGGGCATCATCGGTGCCGCCTCGTCGGGCACGTCGGCTTCGGTGATCGACAAGGTCACCGGCGCCCAGGTCGCCCAGTGTTCGCCCTCGAACACCGCAGCCGGTCTCGGCACCTCTGGTGACGACGGCTTCTACTTCCGCACCGCCCCGTCCGATGACCTCCAGGCCCCCACCCTGGCCAACCTGGTCCTCGACGACGGCTTCGCGAACGTGGCCATCGTGTCCCGCGCCGACGAGTACGGCGTCGGGTTCAACCAGTTCTTCATCCCCGCCTTCGAAGACGGCGGCGGCACGGTCACCTACAGCGAGACCTACGCACCCGAGACCGAGTCCTTCGACGACGTCGTCGCCGACGTCGTGGCCTCCGGCCCCGATGCCGTGGTGATCGTCGCCTTCGAAGAAGGCTTCCAGATCGTCATCGACATGATCGCTGCCGGTGTCGGCCCCGACGCCATCCAGATCTACATCACCGATGGCTTCGCGACCGAGCAGTTCGGCGCCAGCATCGACCCCGACAACCCGTCGGTCGGTGCAGGCGTGCGCGGCACCCAGCCCTCGTCGGCCCCCGCATCGGGCGCACCGTTCTTCCCGGACGCCTTCGCTGCAGCGGCCCCCGACACCCCGGCGATCTTCGCCGCCCACTCCTATGACTGCGCCATCATCTTCGGCCTCGCCGCTCTGCAGGCAGGCTCCGGTGTCGCAGCCGACTGGGCACCGCTCGTCGCTGACATCACCCGCGGCGGCACCGTCTGCAACACCTACGCAGAGTGCGCCACCCTCATCGCCGCAGGCGAGGACATCGACTACAACGGCGCCGCCGGCCCCCTCGACTTCCTCGACGTCGGCGAACCCGGCGCCGGCACCTACGACATCTACCAAATCGACGGTGACGGCATCCTCGAAGTCCTCGAACAAATCGACGTCGGCTGACACATCTCAGCCTGACGTCGGTCTCGTCCGAGACTGACTTCAACGCAACGTGAGCGAGGCCCGGGTCTGCGGACCCGGGCCTCGTCGCGTCAGTGCTCGTCGGGGTCGTCGGCGAGCAGCTCGCCGCGGCGGGCACGGGCCTCGCCGATGACGTCGCGGATCTCGGTGGTGTCGTCCTCGAACCGCCGGTTGCGCCGACGCACACTGAGCTGGATGGCGGCCACGGCCAGAAGGAGCAACGCCAGGCCGACCCCCATCGTGGCGGTGCTGTCGGCGGAGCGCCCGACGATCACGAATGCGACGCCGCCCACAAGCAGCACGCACGCCAGAACGAAGAACGGCCCGCCCTCATTCACCAACCGACGCATACACACACGTTGCCATACCGCTTCGACGCCAGGAGCGAGGGACGAGCGACGGCTCGGCGCCTCGGGCGCAGCCGCAGAGGAGCCCGAGCGAAGCGAAGCTCCGATTGCGGGAAGACCTAGCCCTGCTTGCGGGCCAGGGTGCCGAGGTAGAGCTCGATGACCTTGGGGTCTTCGAGCAGGCCGCGGCCGGTGCCCTCGTGGGCGTTCTTGCCGCGGTCGAGGACGTAGCCGCGATCAGCGATCGACAGGCAGCGATGGGCGTTCTGTTCGACCATCACGATCGACACGCCCGAGGCGTTGATGCCCTTGATGGTCTCGAAGACCTCGGCCTGGAAGTGCGGAGACAGGCCGGCGGACGGCTCGTCCAGCAGCAGCACCGAGGGCTGCATCATCAGGGCCCGACCCATGGCCACCATCTGGCGCTCACCGCCCGACAGCAGGCCGGCCCGCTGATTGCGGCGCTCGGAGAGGCGGGGGAAGAGTTCGGCCACGGACTCGAACCGCTCCTCGACCATGTTCTTGGGCAGCTGGTAGCCACCCATGCGCATGTTCTCGCCGATGGTCAGCGAGGGGAACACGTTCTCGGTCTGGGGCACGAAGCCGACCCCGCGGGTGACCAGCTCGTGGGCTTCGAGGTTGGTGATGTCCTCGCCGCGGAGCTTGACGGCGCCGCTGCGAACCGAAACCAGGCCGAACATGGCCTTGACCAGCGTGGACTTGCCGGCGCCATTGGGGCCGATGATGCCGACGAGCTCGCCGTCGGACAGTCGGAACTCGACGCCGGTGAGGATGTCGACGCCCGGCAGATAGCCGGCGACCAGTTCCTCGGCGGTGAGGAGGTCGGTCATGCGCCCTCCTCGTCGGAGAAGTCGGTGCCCAGGTAGGCGTCGATCACCGCGGGGTTCTGGCCGACCTGGGCCGGCGTGCCCTCGGCGATGACCTGGCCCTCGGCCAGGACGGCGATCCAGTCGGAGATCCCCATGATCACGTCCATGTCGTGCTCGATGAAGATCACGGTCATGCCGTCGTCGCGCAGGGCCTCGATGTGGCCGAGCAGGGACTGCACCAGGGCGGGGTTGACGCCGGCCATGGGCTCGTCGAGCAGGATGATGTCCGGGTTGGTCATCAGCGAGCGCGCCATCTCGAGCAGCTTGCGCTGGCCACCGGAGAGGGTGGCCGCGTACTCGTCGCGCATGTGGATCAGGTTGAAGCGGGTCAGCAGCTCCTCGGCCCGCTCCTGGATCTCGCGCTCCTGGCTGCGCCAGCGAGACGGGATGAGGGCGTTGAGGAACGACTCGCCCGACTGTTCGGGCGCCGCCAGCATCATGTTCTCGAGGCACGTCATCTTGGCCAGCGACTTGGTCAGCTGGAACGTCCGCACCATGCCCTCGCGGGCAATCTGGTACGGCTGCATGCCCCGCAGCTCCTTGCCGTTGAGCTGCCAGCGACCGCTGGTGGGCTCGTCGAAGGCGGAGACCAGGTTGAAGAGCGTCGTCTTGCCGGCACCGTTGGGTCCGATCAGCGCGGTGATGGTGCCGCGCTGGATCTCGAGATGGTCGACGCTGACGGCCAGGAGGCCACCGAAGCTGCGGCTGATGTCGTCCATGACCAGGATCGGGTCCGGCTTCTTGGACCCCGGTCGAGGGTCGACATCGGCGAGGGCGAGGCGAGGATCGGCGTCAGGCGGCATCCAACAACGCCTCCTCCTTCTTGCCGAACATGCCCTGGGGTCGCCAGATCATCAGCGAGGCGAGGGTGATGCCGAGGATGATGAAGCGAACCGACGACACCTGGTTGGGGTCGAGGACGGCTTCGGGAATCTGCCAGCCCTCGTCGTCGACCATCTGGTCGAGGCTGCCCTCGATGAACAGGATGAAGAACCAGAACACGATGGCGCCGGCGATCGGGCCCTTGATCGTGGCGGCGCCACCGAGGATGAGCACCGTCCAGATGAAGAACGTGGTCTGGGTCCGGAACGACTCGGGGTTGAAGAACGCCTGGTCCATGGCTCGGGCCATGCCGGCGAGCGCGGTGATGATGCCACCGACCATGAAGCTCTGGAGCTTGTAGGAGAAGGCGTTCTTGCCGACGGCGCGAGCGGCGTCCTCGTCCTCGCGGATGGCCTTCATGACCCGGCCCCACGGCGAGGTCACCAGCTTCCAGACCACGAAGCTGGCGATGGCGACCAGGGCCCAGGTCACGGTGATGACCCAGAGCTGACGCTGGTTGAACGAGGTCTGTTCGAGCACGTCCCCGAACCACGGGATGGCGCCGAGGATGTCGCCGATGACGGCGATGTCGGTGATCGCGTAGTCCCCGTTGGGGTACGGGTTCCAGTTGTAGAAGGTCTCGACGATGTCGGGCTCACCGGGGCGGGGTACGCCGAACGGGCCACCGGTCTCGCCGGCCCAGATCTCGGCGTTCCAGACGATCGCGGCGAGCGCGAACAGACCACCACCGATGCCGATGCCGGCGGCCCACCGTTGGGCCCCGGCCTCGATGCGCGGCAGCAGGTACGTGAGGCCACCCACGCCGCCGACCAGGAGCAGCAGGATGATGAACATCGAGAAGAAGTTGTCGGAGCGGAACGCGACGCGCAGGACCTCACCGGCCGCGATGGTGGTGATGGCCAGGAAGTCACCGCGGAGGCGGAGCGTCGGCAGGCCCAACAGCAGGGCCAGGAACGCCGCGGCGATCAGGCCGACCAGGATGCCCAGCAGGAAGTGGCCCCCGTTGGTGATGGTGATGCCCATGCCGTAGCTGCCCGCGGCCATGAACGCGACGGGCCCGAAGTTCAACAGTCCCGTGTAGCCATAGTTGAGGTTGACGCCGATGGCGGCGAGGGCGAACACGGCCCCCTGCACCCCGAAGGCGCTGCGGAAGGCACCGGCCAGGATGTCGTCGGTCTCGAGCCCGACGAGACCCAGCAGGATCAGGGCGACCACCACGCCGATGGCGATGTACCAGCCCAGGAGGGGCCGACGCGAGGCCTGCGTGGCCTGTTCGAGCATGCTCATCCGAAGCGCTCCCGCTGCCCGAGGATGCCCTGGGGCCGAACGATGAGGACGATGATCAGCACCGTCAGCGCCACCATCAGCTTGAGGTCGTTGTCGAGCCAGAGCGTGCTCATCTCGGACGCCACACCGATCAGCAGACCACCGACCATGGCGCCGTAGGCCGTGCCCAGACCGCCCAGGGTGACCGCGGCGAAGATCAACAGGAGCTGGCGCTCACCCATCTGCCAGGAGACCTGCTGGGTCATGCCGATGAAGATGCCGGCCAACGCTGCCAGCGCGGAGCCGGAGATCCAGACGGCGAGGATGGTGCGCTTCACGTCGATACCCGAAGACTCCGCCAGGTCCCGATTGTCGGCCACGGCTCGCATCGCGGTGCCCAGCTTGGTGCGCTGCAGGAGCAGGCCCACAGCGGCGAGCACGAGCAGCGAGATGACGATGATGAAGTAGTCCTTCGGGGGCAGCGAGATCGGTCCGATGTCGTAGTTGGTCTGGATCCGGAAGTCGCTGAAGAACTTGCGCTCGGCCCCGAAGTAGATCAGGTACAGGTACCGCATCAGGAACGCCAGGCCGATCGAGACCACCATCAGCGAGATCAGGCTGAGCTTGCGGGTACGCAGTGGCGCGAAGAGGCCGCGTTCGAGCACGAAGCCGAGCAGGCCACCGGCGATGACGCCCAGGAACAGGGCGGCGATGAGCGGCATGCCGGTCCAGTCCTCGATCCACCAGGTGACGACGGCCCCGAAGCCGACCATCTCGGCGTGGGCGAAGTTCACGATGCTGGTGACGCCGTAGATCAGCGACAGACCCACGGCGGCCAGCGCCACCAGCGAGCCGACACGGATACCGGACATGAAGCGGTCGAGGTAGCGCTCGAAGGTGCTGTCGCCGGCGTTGCCGCCGATGGCCCCCTCGATCTCGACACCCTCGGGCGCGCCCTCGAGCGCGAACAGCGCGGCCTTGTTCCGGCCGTCGATCTCGACCTCGCGTTCGGTCACGTCGGGATCGCGCAGGCTCACGCCGGCGGGAATCGACTCGATGTCGATGCTCACCAGGTAGACGCCGTTGCCGGGGACCTGAACTTCCCACTGGCCCTCGGCGTCGGTGGTGGCTTCGCCGATGACCTCGCCGTCCTGGGTGACGGTCAGGTTGACGCCCTCGACCGGCTCGCGGTTGCCGTCACGTGCGGTACCGGTGATGGCGAGGCCGTCGTCCTGACTGGCGGCCGGTCCGGCGGCGGCGATCAGCACCACGAACGCGGCGAACAGACCGAAGAGGCCACGCAGGGCCAGCGATGCGGGTCGGTTCGTGTTCACGGCGCGGCGAAGTTACTACACGAACGCGCCGCCGAGCCAAACGACGACCGTCTGAACCCCGACCGCCGCAGAGCGTGAGAAATCCCGCTACCAATCGCGGGAAATCGACTGGCAATCAGGCCGGAAGCCCACTCCGCTCGAGCACCACCGACAGCTCGTCGACCATGCCCGTGTAGAACGGCCCGAACTCGGCGTACTCGGCGGAGGCCTCGTCGAAGCGCATCGTGTAGACGACCTCTTTGAGGTCATCCGGGTGGACACAGAACAGGGTCACGCCCCACTCGTAGTCGTCGACGCCGGTGGAGCCGGTGATCACCTGGAGCACCCGTCCCGCGAACTTCCGACCGGACGCGCCGTGCTCGTACATGAGCTCCTTGCGCTTGTCGAACTCCAGGGTGAACCAGTTCTGCCCGGGGTTGCGACGCTTGCTCATCGGGTAGAAGCACCAGGCGGGCTTGTCCTCGGGCGGAAGCTGGGGATAGAGCCGCATGTTCCGCATCTCCTCGGGCACACCGGCCGCGTACTCGGAGATCTCGGTGAGCGAGACGTAGGAGTCGACCAGCTCGAGCCCTGCGTTGACCAGGTCGGTCTGCAGCCGGCGCAGCCGCCACAGGTCCTCGGACAGAGCCATGAAGGCCACGTCGGCCTTGTGCCCGAGCATCGACACCGGGATCACCTGATCGCCGTCCGCCCGAGCCTTCTCCACGGCGGCCACGACCTCGCCGTGGTCCGACAGCGGCCCGATCCGGGTGAACAGGTGGAGCACGCCGAGGCCTTCGGCGGGGGAAACTGCGTCGGTCATGCGCCCGAGTCTACGAGCCGGGGTCGCCCTGCATGACGCCCACGCCGGCGAAGCCGACGTAGACCCGCCCGGGGATCCCCGGGTCACCGGCCACGGCGGTGATGGTCTGGTAGATGCCGCCCGGGGTCTCGTCGACGAACTCCCACGATCGGCCCAGGTCCGGTGAACGCCAGATGCCGGCCTCGCCATCGATGGTGCCCGCCAGATACAGCGCCGGATCGTCGCCCTCCAGCGGGGCCCCGAACCCCATGGCCACGATGCCCTCCGTGCCCTCGACCGGCGCCCAGGTCTCCCCGGCATCGGTGGACTCGAACATCGGAAACAGCCCTTCGACCAGCTCACCTGGTGTGTACAGCAGGTGACCGGCGCTGCCGGGAACCGCGACCAGCTGCGCGTTGAAGTACCCCACGGTCCAGCCCGTGGGCAGTCCGTCCACGGAGACCAGCTCCCAGGTGCTGCCACCGTCGTCGGAGCGGTGGAATCCCAGATCGGCGTGGAACAGATAGAACCGATCACCGTCGACGGGGTCAGCCACCAGCACCTCACGCTGGAGGTAGTACTGGAAGTGGGACCCGCCCACGTATCGACCCTCCTCGTTGCGCTCGCCCTCGGTGCCGGGCAGGACGATTCGTTCCCAACTCGTGCCGCCGTCGACGGTCCGGTGCAGCGCTCCGTCCCACGTGGGGAGCCACACCATGGTGTCGGGGTCGGTGGCGCTGATCGCCAGGTTCCCGAACCGCAGCTCGTCCGGGTGATCGCCATCGTGGGAGCCGAAGGTCTCCCACGTCAGGCCACCATCACGGCTGCGCGCCGAACGGTACGCCTGCCCGTCTCCCTCACAACAGAACCGATGGTCGCCGACCACCAGGCCGATCACGTCCGGATCGGCCGGCGTGGTGGCCAGGTCCCATCCCGAGTTGAACCGGTCGGTGGGGCCGATCGTGCCCGCAGACTGGCCGCCGGCCGGGAGATGGAAGACGGCGCGGTCCCAGGAGGCGATCACCACTTCGTCGGATCGGGGGACCGC
The DNA here is from genome assembly GCA_965262315.1 of Acidimicrobiales bacterium. Lineage (GTDB taxonomy): Bacteria > Actinomycetota > Acidimicrobiia > Acidimicrobiales > UBA8592 > JBCCFK01. The sequence goes on along the minus strand of CBDHFJ010000150.1, from coordinate 4,062 downwards.
GATGTCGTTGACCACCAGCTCCTCGATGCCGGTGGTCCGGCACACGAAGTCGATGCGGTCGGCGAACACGTCGGTGGCCGACCACACCCCGAACCCCTCGGGCAGCCACATCCGCTGGGGGTCGACGGGGTCGAACTCGGGGCTCGACGCCGTGAACAGCGTGGTGTCGTAGGCGTCCAGCCACGGGATGTCCGGACACGAGAACCCCACGTCGACCCGGGACCAGTCACCGCCACCATCGGTGGTGCGCCACACCTCCCGGCCGCCGGTCAGCACGATCACGGTCTCGCCGTCGGGGCTGACCGCCAGGCCGCGGATGTCGGTGCCGGTCGGTCCGTCGATCAGCTCGGCCACACCGGTGGTTGGGTCGTAGCGCCTGAGTTCCTGGGCCCCCCAGTCCGAGACCCACAACACACCGGCGTCGTCGGTCTCGGCGTCGAACGGACGGCCGGTCGCGGCCCAGAGCTGTTCCCACGTGGCGCCCGAGTCGAGCGATCGATGGACACCGGATCCGGCCACGCCGATGTAGGTCACGTCCTCGCGGACTTCGACCCACTCCACCCCGCTCTTGTCGACCAGCGACTGGTCGCCGGCCGGCGCCGACACCACCTCGGCGTAGGTGACGCCGCCATCGATTGAGCGCCACAACCCGGCGGTGGTGCCCAGCCACACTTCGTCGGGATCAGTCGGGTGAACGACCAGCCGTTCGCCGCCGAAGCGGTCGTCGCCGTTGCCGTGGATCTGGAACGGCTGCGCGCTCGGCGTCCAGCTCCGACCGCCGTCGTCGCTGGACAGGACACGTCCGCGTCGCTCGCCGATCTCGTTGTTGGAGATGCCGACCGACAGGTGAATCCGATCCGGATCCGACGGGCTGATCGCGACGGACTCGACGAAGTAGTCGCCCACGTCTCGTTCGGTGACGGTCGAGGCCAGGATCAGCTGCTCCCACCGCTCCGTCGAGCGGTCGAAGCGGTATGCGCCACCCACGTCGGTCCGGGCGATCTCGACGGCGCCGGATCGGTGGACTTCGAGCCCCTTCACCCAGCCGCCGCCGCCGACCGGACGCGGCTTCCAGGTGTAGGTCGGCGCCTCGAGGCCGGGCTCGACGACCTCGGCTGCGCCCACGGGATCGAACGTGGGGTCCAACATGGCGTCCCCGAACGGCCGGTCGGAGGGGAAGTACGACGGCCCATCGCCCTCGGCGAACACCGGAGGCGGTTCGACCTGGCGTCGGTCACGCCATGCGTCGAGGGCGAGCAGACCCCCGACCACCATCGCCCCGACCGCGATCACCGCCGCGGCCGCCCACCGCCAGCGGGTCATCAGTGCGTTTGGCTCGTGGGGTGATGCGACGAGGGCGACGCCAGCTCCGCCGGCGCGTACACCGTCATCGCCCCACCGCGAGCAAACCCGGCCAGCTGGAGGCCTGCCGCTCGGGCGGTGTCGACGGCGAGCGCCGACGGCCCCGAAACCGCGACGATGGCGGCGAAGCCGGCAGCCCACGCCTTCTGGATCATCTCGAACGATGCCCGACCCGAGACGAACAGCCCCAGGTCCGACGCCGGCAGCCGACCCTCCAACAGCAGCCGGCCCACGACCTTGTCGACCGCGTTGTGACGACCGATGTCCTCGCGGATCAACGACACCCGACCGGTCCGATCGAAGATCGCCGCCGCGTGCACGCTGCCGGTGGCAGCGAACAGCTTCTGGCGGTCGGTGACCTCGGCCGGGATCGCCGCCAGGAGGTCGAGCGGGAAGGGCTCGACCTCGAGACGTTCGAGTCGATCTGCCAGCTCGGCGATGGCTTCGGCGCCACAGAGCCCACACGAGCTGCTGGTCGAACCGAGGCGTGGACTCGGGGTGGGGGCCAGGCCACCGGTCTCGACCGTGACCACGTTGAAGTCGGTTTCCACGGCCGGTCCGCTCCCGCAGTAGCGAATGCCGGTCACCGGCGCCCCGGCAAGCAGGCCTTCGGCATGACAGAAGCCGACTGCGAGGTCGAAGTCGTCACCAGGGGTCCGCATGGTGGTGGAGACCGTGGTGGCATCGAGCTGAATCGTCAGCGGCTCCTCGACGATCAACTCGTCGGGCCGCCGCTTGACCTCACCGTCGGCGTACCGCCAGGTGAGGAGCTTCTCGGACCGTCCTCTCGCCACGAGCCTCAGGCTACCGGCGTGTGCGGTTCCCCCTCAGTCGCGGGTCAGCTGGGCCCGGAGATGGAACTGCATGGGATGGCCCATCGCCGCCATGTGGAGCTCGTAGATCAGCTCGTCACCGTCGATGCGCAGGTGACGGGTCACCTCGTCGACGCGCTTGGCTGTCGGCGTGGACACCACCTGGCTCGAGGTCATCAGCAGCTCGTTGCGACCGGCCCGGACATCGTGGACCTCGACGATGCCGCTCGGCTGTGCGATCACGAACTCGGCGCGCTCGCCCGGCAGCGTGCGCAGGTATCCGGTCTCGGCGTGGAGGGGCGCCCCGGTGGACGCGTCGCGGGTCCGCTGGGTGTACGCGATGAACGGCTTGCCGACCTGGGTGAAGGTCACCATCTCGAGGTACTCGAAGTCCTCGATGCCGGGGTACTTCCCGCTGCCCTTGCCCTTCCAACTCCCCAGCAGCGGGGCGAACGGGGCGACGTCGGGGTGCAGGGGCGGGGCGTCGGACATGGCCCACATCCTGGCCCAACCGTCGCCACGACGAAAGGGCGCCGGACGCGAAACGAGCGCCGGCCCGAAGGCCGGCGCTCGCCTCACGAAAGGCTCGGATCAGGCGGCGCTGATCAAGAGTCCCTGGTGCTCAGAAGTCCATGTCGGGCATACCGCCGCCCGCGCCACCCTCGTCGGGGGCGTCGGCGATGACAGCCTCGGTGGTCAGGAAGAGCGCAGCGATCGACGCAGCGTTCTGCATGGCCGAGCGAGTCACCTTGGCGGCGTCGATGATGCCGGCCTTGACCAGGTCCTCGTACTCGCCGGTGGCGGCGTTGAGACCGTTGGCACCCTTGAGGTTGCGCACCTTCTCGACGATGACGCCGCCTTCGAGGCCGGCATTCACCGCGATCTGGGTCAACGGCGCCTCCAGCGCCTTGGCCAGGATCTTGGCGCCGGTGGCCTCGTCGTCGTTCTTGAGACCATCGGCGACGTCCTGCACTGCGGACTGGGCACGAAGCAGGGTCACGCCACCACCGGCGACGACACCCTCTTCGATGGCGGCCTTGGTGGTGCTGACCGCATCCTCGATGCGGTGCTTCTTCTCCTTGAGCTCCACCTCGGTGGCGGCGCCGACCTTGAGGATGGCCACGCCACCGCTCAGCTTCGCGAGGCGCTCCTGGAGCTTCTCGCGGTCGTAGTCGGAGTCGGTGTTGTCGATCTCGGCCTTGATCTGGGCGATACGACCCTCGACGCCCGAGCGGTCGCCGGAGCCCTCGATGATCGTGGTCTCGTCCTTGGTGATGACCACCTTGCGGGCCGAGCCCAGCAGGTCGAGAGTGGCGTTCTCGAGCTTGAGGCCGACCTCTTCGGTGATGACCTGGCCGCCGGTGAGGATGGCCATGTCCTGCAGCATCGCCTTGCGACGGTCGCCGAAGCCGGGGGCCTTGACCGACACGCTGGTGAAGGTGCCGCGGATCTTGTTGACGACGAGCGTGGCCAGGGCCTCACCCTCGACGTCCTCGGCGATGATCACGAGCGGCTTGCCCGCCTGCATGACCTTCTCGAGCAGGGGCACGATGTCGCGCACAGCCGAGATCTTGGAGCCGACGAGCAGGATGAAGGGATTGTCGAGGACCGCTTCCATGCGCTCGGGATCGGTGACGAAGTACGGCGAGATGTAGCCCTTGTCGAAACGCATGCCCTCGACGAAGTCCATGTCCATGCCGAAGGTCTGCGACTCCTCGACGGTGATGACGCCGTCCTTGCCGACCTTGTCGATGGCCTCGCTGATCAGCTTGCCGATCTCGGCGTCGGCCGCCGAGATGGCGGCGACGTTGGCGATCTGGTCCTTGTTGGAGGAGACGTCCTGCGATTCCTTGCGGATCGCCTCGACCGCGGCTTCCACGCCCGCCTC
>CBDHFJ010000149.1:0-18186 GCA_965262315.1 Acidimicrobiales bacterium | reverse complement strand
GGTACAGCCGGTACATGGCTCGCTTCCGGGCCACGGCCGGCGACAAGACCCAGCGCCTGATCCTGCGGGCCGATCCCCCTCCAGGGCAGTCGATCCTCGACACCGACCGCAAGGTCGAGTGGGACCTGGCCTCAGCGCTCCACGGCGATGGCGGGGTTGCCATCCCGGCGCCGCTCCACTTCGACGACGGGGCCGCGCTCGGCGCGCCCGCCATCGTCTACGACGAGCTCTCCGGCCCCACCCTGTACGTGAAGGTGCAGGAGGGCGAGATCACCGACCACCTCGGCCTCACCGAGCCGTTGGCCGACCTGGCCGCCGACATCCACAAGGTCGACATCACCACCCTCCCCGCCGCGCTCGAGGTGCCCTCGTCGTGGGACGACTACCTCGACGCCGGCGCCGAACGCTGGGCCACCGCCGAAGCCGCCCACGCCGAGAAGGACCCGTTCATGCGCGTCATCTCGGCCTGGCTCAAGGCCAACAAGCCGGCGCCCACCGACCTGACCCTGGTGCACGGCGACTTCCAGGCACCCAACATGTTGCTCGATGAGACGTCGGGCAACATGCACATGCTCGACTGGGAAATGGCCCACATCGGCGACCCGCGTGAGGACCTCGGCTGGTGGGTGTTGGCCCACAAGTCCCAGCCGCCCGATCTCATCGAGGCCGACAAGGACCGCTTCCTCGCCCGCTACCGCGAGCAGACCGGCCTGTCCGAAGAGGTCGTCAACCCGGCGACCATCGCCTACTTCACCGTCTTCGCCGCCCTTGGCGTCTTCAGCAACGTCATCGGCGCCACCGCAGCGATGGCCCGCGGACAGGCCTCGGGCATGAGCGTTGCGTACATGACCAGCGCCATTCCATTCATGCACAGCGTCTACGTCGACTCGATGCGAACCGCCGGCGCCTGGCGAGAGGAGAACGCATGATCACCGCACCCACGATGCCCCAGCTGCTCGCCACGCTTCGCGACGAGCTCGAGAGCACCGTCATGCCCCAGCTCGACGACGCCCCCACGAAGGTGGCCGTCGAGATGATGCAGGCCGTCCTCAACCAGCTCATCGAACGGGCCGAGAACGAGTTCGCCTGGATGTTCGGCGAGATGGAGGCCATCGAAGCGGCTGCCGGCGAGCTCGGCCCCCGCCTCGGCAGCGCCGCCGTCGACACCGCCCTGGCCGAGTTCCAGGGCAACCGCGCCGACACCATGACCCTCAGCGCCGTCACCGCCGACTACCAGCGGGCCAGCGAAGTGCTGTCCTGTTTGGCCGAGGCTGCGTACGACGCCGGCGACACTGCTGCCATCGACAGTGTCCAGGGACTCATCGACGCCCGCCTGGCAACCGAGAACGCCGCCATCGGCGAGTTCATCGCGGTCGGTCGCGACTGACCCTCATGACGCGGCGTGGGCGGATCCGGTACTCGCGCGCCCTGACAACGGTCGCGATCACGGTGCTGTTGGCCGCCGGCTGCGGGGGCGACTCGGCCGACGACGCGGCCCCGGCCGCGCCCGAGCCCAGCGAAGCACCAGCGGCGGTCGCCACCGCGACGCCGGCACCGGAGTCGTCTCGGTGGGCCGATCTGGGGGCGCTGACGCCGCGAACCGCCAACGTGATCTCGGTCGTGGACTTCGGCCGCCTCCAAGCGCTCATCGGGTCGTATCCGGGCGGCGATCTGCTCGACGACGCTGTTGGCGCGTGGTTCGTACGCGCCCGCGACGAAGCGGGCGCGGGGGCGCTGCCGGGTCACCTCCAGGCACCCTGGAATCGCCTCGACACCGATGGGTGGTCCCTGTTTCTCGGCCGTCGGCTCGCCGACGTGGACCTCGCGCTGTCGAGTCAGAGTGCCGGCGAGGTGGCGAGCACCGTGCGGTTCTCTTCGATCGATGTCAGGGATGCGCTGACCGAGGCCGGCTGGGGGGACGGTGGCGGCGACGAGTTCAGGAGCGAGGACGACGACGTGGCCACGGTTCTCGACCAAGACACGGTGCGGTTCGGGGCAGGCACCGCGCAGGTGATCACCGACGCTCCGGGTGTCTCGGAACTGTTGGCAGCGCTCGACGACGCAGAGGTGCACGAGGCGCTCGCGGTGCTGGAGGTGAGGCCGTTGTCCGACCCCGACGATGCGCTGCCCGCCCGCCTGGTCGACGCCGTCGGTGTGCGAGGCGCCGGCCCCTCGGCGGAAGCCGTCACCGTGGCCGTCTACCCGGACGAGTCCGACGCTCGGATCGCCGCGGATGGCATCACCGCTCGGATCGCGACGATGGATCCCGACGAGCGCTACGCCGGAAGCTCGGTCACCGTCGACGGCGTGGTGGTGACCGTGGTGACACTTGCCGCCGACGACCCCATGGCCTGGCGCCTCCTCCGCAACCTCCTCCTCGTCGAGTCGCTCCTCGACTGAGTCGCCCGCCTTCGCCCCCGTTGCCGCCTGGATGCGGGTCGCCGGTGTTCGGGCGGCAAGCATGGGGCCGTGGACGACGAGGACGTCACCGCCGAGATCGTCAGCAGCCGCCTGCTCGGGGCGGCAGGCATCGCCCCGGGGGAGGTTCCGCCGCGCCGCTTCGGCGCCGACTGGTTCCGTGAGCAGCCCGCGTGGCTGGCCACGACGGTCGTGGCGGATCGGCTGGTCGCCGACGCGGCGCTCGATCCCGGCCCCGCGCTCCTGCTGGCCGAGGAGGTCCTCGCCTCGTACGACCCGGACTCCGAGATCGCGAAGCTGATCGAGGTCGGGTTCATCGAGGCCATGATCTGCGCGTCGTCACACCCGCCAGACGGCGAGGGCGGCCACATCCTCCGGGTGGCGCCGCAGCGAGTGTGGAGCACCTGGCATCGACGGCGTGAACGGCTCGAAGCGCTCAGCGAGATGCCCCACGCCGTCGAGCGGCCGAAGGCGCTCGACGATCCCGACGACGTCCGAGCCATGCTGGCTCGCTGCACCACCTATCGAGCCGAGTCCGGCCGCCACGTCGTCCTGGCCCACCTCATCTCCGCCGACCGGCCCAGCCCGTGGCCGTTGCGCCACCCGGTGCTCACCGGCCTGACCTTCCTGGCCGTGATGACCGTGTTCTTCTTGCTGTCGCTGATCCGCTACCTCTGAGCCCTCGGTGACGGCTACAGCACCGCGATGCGCAACAGGTTGGCGAGCTCGCGGACGAAGCGGGTGAGCCCGTCGCCGTCGAGCAGCGGCTGGGTGTCGACGATCCGCACCCGGCCCGGCAGGTCGGGCCGGTAGACCACCGCGGCGTCCAGTCGCTGGTGCTCCAACACTTCGGCAGCAAGGCCGTCGCGGTTTCGCTCGCGATGCATCCGGCCCTGCCGCGAGGTCCACACGAACCCGTGGGTGTCCTTGGCGCCGGCCAGCCTGGCCGCCACGGCCTGCGTGTCGGGGTAGTGGCGCGGGAGCGCGTCCGTGAGCTGGGCGGGGTCGAGGCCGAGCTCGGCGAGCGCGTCGTCGCGCAGGTCGATCAATCGGACCTCGGCCGAGAATCGAACCCGGACCAGTTGGTGCTGGGCCAGCTGGGCCCGGTAGATCCGAGGGTTGGGGCCGTTCGCTTCGTGGAGGACGGACTCCAGCAACGCCGCCGACCGCTGCTCGGCCACGTAGGTGTGCGGTCGACCCGGCAGTGGCGAGAACCGGCCGTTGCCCAGCCCCTCGGGGGTGAAGACCGAGTCCGCATGCCGACGCTTCGTGGCCCGCCAGCGTTCCGTGCCCGGTTCCCACGTCACCACCCGGAGCCGGCGGCGGTCGATGACCGCCGGGTCGACGACGGGGCCGACCCCTCGCCCGCCCGGGCGATCGACCATGGTCAGTGGTCGACGAGGCCGGCGACCGCGGCGTCCAGGTCCGGGGTGCCGATCACGTCCACGGGGCGGGCGTCGATCCACGGGTTGTGCGCGCTGAACCACTGCCAGATCGCCCAGCCGGACATGCCGAACTCGGTGAGCCGCCCGATGGCGGGCACGACCCGCTCGTCCAGGTCGAACACCTCGTCGAGCTGGAACGACGGGATGAGCGTGCCCGGGCCATGGTCCACCACGAACATGCGGCCGGCCGACCGCTGCCGCTTGACCCACTGTCGGGCCGCCAGGACCGTGGACGCCCGGCCCTCGGCGAGCCCGTCGTAGTCGACCGAGGGTTCGGTGGAGGCCAGATGGTCCCGGGCCAGGCGGACGAGGCGCGCCTGTTCGACCGCCGCACGGTCCAACATCGGCGGCGCCGGAGGCAGATCTTCGAACGCGATCACCGCAGCCATGTCATGAGCGTACCAGGTGAGGGTCTGATGTACGCCCGGTACACCTGGAACGGTCTCAGGCGCCGTTCCAGGTGCCGGGGCCGACACGTCCGCTCACGCAGGCGGCGGCAGGATGTCCGACATGAAGCCGTCCCACTCGCCGGTGCGACAACTGTTGTTCCGGCCGAAGGTCTGGTTCGTCACCAGATCGGTGTCGATGAAGCCGTTGATGGTGGCCGTCTCGGGCCCTGACTCGACCTCGAGGCAGACCTCGAACTCCGCAGGCCCGTCGACCAGTCGGGTCCGGACCGCACTCTCGGTCAACGAACCGCAGGCCGCGTTGGCGCTGACGCCCGTCACGGTGCCTTCGCTGATCTCGCCCGTGCCGTCCTCGAAGCAGGTGAGCGTGTACGAGCCGGTCTGCTCGCTGGGGACGTCGTAGTCGACGGAGAGCACCGCGGTGGTGGCCAACGCCGCCTCACACGACGACACCGTGTTGATGCCTTCGCCGCCGTAGCACTCGTCCTCGCCGCGGCCGCCGGCGATGGTGTCGTCGCCCTTGTTGCCCAGGATGATGTCGCCACCGCCCTGGCCCTTGATGTCGTCGGACCCGGCGTCGCCCACCATGGTGTCGCGTCCCCGGCCGCCGTTCATGATGTCGTCGCCCTGGCCGCCGTGGACCACGTCGCTGCCGCCGCCGGCCGAGATCATGTCGTCGCCCCGGCCGCCGTTGATCCAGTCACTGCCGCCCAACGAGCAGATCTTGTCGGCGCCACCGCCGCCCCTGATGATGTCGTCGCCGGGCGTGCCCAGGATGACGTCGGCGCCACGGGTGCCGACGGTGATCTGGCCGGCCACGGCCACGATGGTCGGCGTCTCGCCGAAACAGGTCGCCGACTGTGCGCCGGTGCTTCCGCCCGATCCGATCAGGCCGAACGCCAGACAGACCAGGACGACGAGGATGCTCGTCTTCTTCATGTTCCCGCCCCTTTCGTGAGGTGGGGCGACCCTAGTCGTCGCTGCGGACGGCGTCGGTCGGCGACGCGGCGAACCCGTCACGGTCTCTGAGACCGTTACAGGTCACCGGCTACCAGCTCCGCGGCAGGTGGTACGCAGGGGTCGGCAACTGGTACCGCTCGGTGTGGACCTCGACACATGACGGGTGCCAGAACCGGTCGCCTCGGGCCACGAACTCGACGTCGGGGTCGTCGAAGCGGATCTCGATGCCGCACGCCGAGCAGCGGGTTCGAACAGCCATGGGCCAACGGTAGAGGACGCCGCGGTCCGGGCTCCTGCGGAATGGGGCGTTCAGCAGGCGGCGAGGGCGTTGCGGGCCTGGTCGATGTACCAGGTGTAGGCGTCGCGATGTTCCGCGAACTCGCCGGCAAAGCGCACGCCAGGCGGGGGTGTGCAGGCCGTGTGCGCCGCCACCACACCCTGCAGGGTCTGGCTGACTGCCGGGTCCTGCACCACGGCCACGAGCATCGACAGGTCGTCTTCGACGTTGACCCGAGTCAGCGTGATGCCGGACTCCTGCCGGACCAGGTTCAGTCGCAGCCGCGCCGCGGACACCTCGGCCAGCAAGTCCTCGCTGACGTTCGATGACGCTCGCCACGTGGAGGCAACCGCCTGGAGCAGTTCCTCGGTGACACGGTGGTCGCCGGGTGTCGGCGGATCCAGCCGCGAGGCGTCGTGGCGGCAGCGACGAACGGCTGCCCACTCGACGTCCTCCCAGTGGTCCTCGCCGAAGATCTCCACCAGCCACTCGCCATGCAGGCCACGGCAGGAGTTGAGGTTGAACTCGCCGTGGACGGCCTCGGCGCGCTGCAGCGCGGCGATGACGTCGACGGCCTCGGGGTCGTCCTCGCGGATGGCCACGATCGCCCGGGTCTGCTCCCACGTGTCGGTCAGCAGCGGCTGGGCCCAGTTGAAGTACTCCGACTCCAACGCCCGGCCCGCTCGGAGGCTCTCGAGACGCGAGGCCGCCTGGAAGACCTCCTCGGCCCACTTCACCTGCGCCAACAGCTCGTCCTGCCCGGTCACGGCGGCGAGCCTACTGCCGCACTGCGGCGGCCACCGGAGCTACGTCGGTAGCAGCTTGGAGATGACGCCCACGCAGTCGTCCTTGGTCATGTAGCGGGGCACCGGGTAGTCGAGGAAGGCCTCGGCCAGCGCCAGGTCTGCCAGCTCGTCGATGTCGGCGGCGCGGAGGTCGTCGAGGGCGGTGGGGATCCCGATGTCGGCCGACAGGGCCCGGACCGCATCGATGAAGGCACGACCCCCGGTCAGCCCGATCAGCTCACCCAGCTCGCGCAACGGAGCGCGCGCCTCGGACTCGGAGAACTCGAGTACGTGGGGCAGCCCCAGCGCGTTGGCCAGCCCATGGGGCGTGCCGTACTTGGCGCCCAGGTTGTGGGCGATCGCATGGACGTAGCCGACGCTGGCCCGGGTGAAGGCCAGGCCGCCGTAGTACGACGCCAAGGCCATGCCGGTCCGAGCGTCGAGATCGTCCGGCTCGGCCACCGCCGTGCGGAGATGCTCGAACACCAGGCGAACCGACGTGGTCGAGTAGCCGCGGGTCTGGGGTGTCGCCGCCTTGGAGATGAACGACTCGACCGCGTGGGTCAACGCATCCATGCCGGTGGCCGCGGTGATGTGGGCGGGCAGCCCGATCATGAGCGTGGGATCCAGCGCCGTCATCGCCGGGAGGATCTTGGGGTCCAGGACGAACTTCTTCAGGTGGGTGACATCATCGGAGATGACGGCGGCGATGGTGACCTCGGACCCGGTGCCTGCGGTGGTGGGGACCGCGAACAACGGCACCGGCGGCTTGCGCACCTTGAACTTGCCCGCGAGCTGCTGGGGTGCCTTGTTGTTGCCGATGGCCGCCGCAATCACCTTGGCGGCGTCCATGGGGGAACCGCCACCAACCGCCAGGACGCCGTCGCAACCCGCCGACCGGTAGTGCTCGATCCCGGCCTCGACCTGGGCAAAGGTGGGATCCGGTGTGACGCCGTCGAAGGTGTGCACCTCGATCCCGGCCGCCGCGATCGGCCCCGCCACCTGACCCACCACGCCGACCTCGCGCAGGCCCGAGTCGGTCACCACCAGGAGGCGGCGGACGCCGGTGCCTCGCATGGCGCCCGCGAGCTCCTCGGTCGATCCGGCGCCGACGAAGGTCACCGGGATCCGGTCCGGGAGGAGCTTGGCGCCCACCTTGGCCACCGACACGAACCCGCCGTGGACGATCTTCTTCACGTCGCTCATGGCCGCAGTCTGGCAACTCGCAGCCGGGATCCAACCGCGATCAGTGCTCGGCCAGCCAGACCAGCACCGACCGCACTCGCCGATTGCTCTCGGGCTCGTCGGTGAGGTGGAGCTTGGAGAAGATCGAGTTGATGTGCTTCTCGACGGACTTCTCGCTCAGGTGGAGGCGCTCGGCGACGGCCGAGTTCTTCAGACCCTCGGCGATGAGTGCCAACACGTCGCGTTCGCGGTCGGTCAGATCGTCGATGGGCGACGGGCGCTGCGACCGCGCCTGTACGAACACCTCGATGACTGCCGGGTCGATCGACGAGCTGGCCGAACAGACCGCCTCGATGGCCGTCGCCAACTGGCGTCTGTCGGCCACGTTCTCCTTGAGCAGGTAGCCGAGGCCCTCGGTCCCGTCCTCGAGCAGCTCGAGCACGTAGTCCGCGTCGAGGTATTGGCTCAGCACGATCACCCCGGTCTCGGGATACGTCGCCCGGATCTCGCGGGCGGCGGCGATGCCCTCGTTGCTGAGCGTCGGCGGCATGCGGACGTCGGTGATCACCAGGTCGGGCCGGTGCTCGGCGACCGCGGCCATCAGGCTGGGGTGGTCTTCGGCCTCGGCCACCACCTCCACGCCCTCGAGGGTCGCCAGGACGGACGAGACGCCCTGTCGCAGCAGCAGTGCGTCGTCGGCGATCACGACGCGGGTCATGTCAGGACCACCTCGACCTCGGTGAGTGTGTGCGGCAGTCGCGCCGTGACCACGGTGCCGGCGCCGGGAGTCGACTCGAGCAGAAGCACCCCGCCCAGGGCGCCGACCCGGTCGGCCATGTTGAGCAGACCGCGCGAGTCGGCGTGCAGGTCCGGGTCGAAGCCAGGGCCGTCGTCGGCGACGCACACGACGAGGTCGCCGCCGTCAGCGGCCAACGAGACCCGGATCGAGGTGCCGGCGGTGCCGTGCTTGGTGGCGTTCTGGATGGCCTCGAGGCAGACGAAGTAGAGCGCGACCTGGGTGGGGATGTCGATGGTCTCGGTGGTCTGGTCGTCCACCTCGATCGGCACGGTCGAACGCCGGGCCACTGCGTGGAGCGCCCGGGCCAGACCGATCTCGTGCAGTCGGGCCGGATAGACGCCCTGGGCCAGGTCGCGGAGCTCGTCCACCGCCTCGGCGGCCGCCTGATGCATCGCGAACAACGACTCGGGTGTCGGCGGCTCGCCGTCCTCGGCCAGCTCGGCCGCCAGCCGGAGTTGAAGCGAGAGCGACACCAGCCGTTGCTGGGCGCCGTCGTGCAGATTGCGCTCGAGTCGGACCCGTTCCTCGTCGGCCGCGACCAGCAGACGACGTCGGGAATCTCGCAGCGCCTGGTCGGCGTCCTGGAGCTCGTGGTTGGCTCGCACCGCCCACTGCATGCTCCGGGCGTGGACCCGGTTGGCCTCCTGGATGTCAGCCATGACCTGCCACATCACCACGGCGACATAGCCCAGGATCACCCCGATGTAGACCGGCCGCGGCGACACGTCGTCCAGGCCGACCCCGTCGGTGCCCAGCCCGATCCAGGACACTCCCACGGCGACCAGGACGGTGACCGGGACGAGCCGGCGCACGGTCTCGCGATCCAGGTAGGTGGCCGCCAGGATCGAGGGCCCGATGACGTTCGAGATCGCGATCGGCAGCGCATCGGGCACGATCAGCACCAACGGGAACAGCAGGAACCAGGAACCCAGATTCGCCCAGATCACACCGCGTCGGAGGTCGCCCCTCCGAAAGCACGGCGCTGCCGCCCATCGGAAGGGGAGCACCAGCAGCACGCAGCACGCCAGCACCAGTGCCCACGGCGCCCGGAGCACCAGGCCCAGCACCACCAGGACAGCGGCGAACCCCAGGATCGTGCGCTGATCGTCGATGTTGTTCTGGATCAGCCACTGACGAGCCTCCTCCCGTACCTCGGGGATCTCCGACGCCGCGATGGACGGCAGCTCGTCGAGTTCCTGCTGCTCCGGCGGCGGGGCGACATCGCTGGTGTCCGACATGTGCGCCGAGGGTAGACGTGGGACATCTACGGCGTGACGAACCGGGAGACGGCCAGGAGCTCGTCGGGACCGAAGCCGTCACGCTCGTAGTAGGCGATGTACCAGACCGTGCCGCGAGAGCCGCTGCCGACGGTCTGGAGCACATCGCTGCCGCTGGTCGACGCCAGCTTGCGAACGTCCACACCCAGCACCTCGTGGGCGCCGGCGATCCCGACGTCGCGGGGATGGCTGCCCCGGAACAGGTAGACCCAGTCGGTGTCGCCCGGATCGCTCATCCGCCAGTTCATCACCAGCCGATCGGTGAGGCCGGTCTCGGTGAGCCACACCGTGGGGGTGGTGCGTGTGTAGCGGGACAAGCCGATGAGATCGCCGAAGGTGTTCTCCATTCCCGACCAGAAGTCGGAACCGACGTTGACGAGGGTGCGATGGCTGTTGTTCGTGTCGGCCGTGGCGTCTCGAGAGCTCTGCGCCGAGGTGTTCCGGTTCGGGGTCCCGGTGCTGTAGTACACGCCCACCCGGTCGCAGGGCCCTTCGACTCCGGTCCAGCGCATCCGGAAGTTGCCGGCGTCCTCGACCAGCCAGGTGCTCACGCTGCTCCGGCTCGTGCGGGCCAGCGAGAGGCGCCCGTCGTAGATCTCCCGGTCGTGGCCGGAGGTGAAGATGCCGTCGAGACAGCCTTCGAAGTTGCGGCCGAGTCCTTGGTCGATGCGAACGGCACCGCCGCCCTCGGTCAGGACCACGGCCCCCTCGATGTGGGTGAAGGCGTTCGAGCCGCTGCCGCCCAGCAGTCGAGGCACGTTGTCCTCGCTGTTGATGACGGCGTGGGCGTTGGGCACGAAGTCGCCATGGGGACCGTCGAGGCTCTTGGTGATCGCCTTGGGGGCACCGAACGTGTACGTCACCACTTCGGCCGCGGCGTACCCGGCGCGGTCGGCGTCGTCGGACAGGTCGAGCGACGCGATGGTCGCCAGGGCGCCGCCGAGGCTGTGGCCGGTGAAGAAGAGGCGCGCGTCGGGGTTGGCGCTCTTGTGCGGGCGCAGGTCCTCGACGATGCCCTCCAGCTGCGTACGGACCGCCCGGTAGCCGCTGAGGAATCCGCTGTGGACGCTGTCGTCGATCAGTCGACCGTCGGGTAGCCGGAAGTCGCTCTTGGTGGCGGCGGCGTCCAGCAACCAGTCGTTGATGGCATCGGATCCGCGGAAGGCGACGACCATGTCGCCGGTCCAGATGTTCTCCGCCACGTACGCCTGGGTGTCGACGACCGGGATGTCCAGGGTGTGACGCAGCGTCCAGCAGCTCAGGTCGTCCAGTGCGCGCGGCGCGTAGTACTGCTCCTGCTGGGCGTCGGTGCCGTCCCGTCGACCGGGCTCCGGGGCCAGCGTGTTGCCCGCGGGGCTGCTGCCGTCGATGTCGTAGGCCCGGTCCGACAAGCCGATCATCAGGTTGGCCGTCTGGAGGTCGAACGACGAGGTGGTGGCCGTGGGCGAGCAGGGCGACCGGGCCGGCTCGGGCGGCGTTGCCCCCTCGTACTCGCAGCCGGCGAAGGTGGCAGCGCCGTCGATGCACACGTCGTTGCCGAGGTTGCCGAAGATGCGGTCACCCGCACCCTTGCCGCCGTAGAGGGTGTCGTCGCCCTTGCCGCCCACCACCCGGTCCGGGCCGGCGTTGCCGTGCACGGTGTCATCGCCGGCGTTGGCCTTCAGGACGTCGCGGCCTCGGCCGCCGATCAGGTGGTCGTCGCCTGGGCCGCCGAAGATGCGATCGCGGCCACCGTTGCCACAGATGATGTCGTCACCACCCCGACCACGGATGACGTCGGCGCCGCCGAGGCCGACGATCACGTCGGGGCCGTCGGTGCCGGTCAGGACGTCGTTGCCGCTGGTGCCGACGATGGTGGCCGTCTGGCCGTCGCACGTCGGGGTCTGGGCCGCGGCCGGCGCAGCCGTCACCAGCACCAGCGAGGTGGCCACCATCGCCAACACGGCGAGGAGGCGTCCGGACAGGGTGAATCGGTGGGGGTCCCGCTCAGTCATGCGTCGAGTGTCCGCTACAGGACACACCAGCTGAACCGTGCAGCCATGTCTCGTGGGGGAGGGTTTTCCCTACCTGTCGCCCGAGTTCCGCTGGCCGAGACCCGTCCATAGACTCCCCGCATGCCGAGCACGACGGTCAACGACATCACCATCGAGTACGACGTCCAGGGCGAGGGCGAGCCCATGTTGCTCGTCATGGGTCTGGGCGGTCAGCTGGTCGACTGGCCCCAGGAGTTCGTCGACCTGTTCCTGGACGAGGGTTTCCAGGTCATCCGCTACGACAACCGCGACGTCGGTCTGTCCACCCAGACCGAGTGGATCCCGCCGAACCGTCGCAAGACCATCATGTCGATGATCGCCCGCCGGCCCCTGCCCGGCGTCGGCTACACGGTGACCGACATGGCCGGCGACGCCGCGGCCGTCCTGGATGCGGTGGGCGTCGACTCGGCCCACGTGGTCGGTGTCTCGATGGGCGGCATGATCTCCCAGGAGCTCGCGATCGACCACGCGTCGCGGGTCCGGAGCATGTGCTCGATCATGTCCAACACCGGTGATCGTCGCAACGGTGGCATCGCCGCGTCGCTGATCCGCAAGCTCGCCCGCATGAGCGAACCCGTCCGCGAGACCGCACTGGACGACTCGGTCGAGATGTTCCGCATGATCTCGGGACCGCACTTCGACGAGGTGCGCTTCCGTGAGCTGTCGGCGATGGCCATCGAACGGTCGTGGACCCCCGACGGCATCGCCCGTCAGTCCGCGGCGATCGCCGGCTCCCGCGACCGCACACCGCTCCTCGCCTCGGTCACCGCTCCGACGTTGGTGATCCACGGCCTCGTGGACCCGCTGGTCAAGCACAGCGGCGGTGTCGCCACGGCCCACGCCGTGCCGGGCGCCCGACTGCTGTCGTTCCCCGACATGGGCCACGACGTCCCCCGGCCGCGTCTCGACGAGATCCGCGACGCGATCCTGGCCAACACCCGCCGTTCGGTGCCCGTCGGCTGACGGTCAGGCGGCGGTGACCACTCGGTCGTTGTCGCTTCCGGACACGGTGGCCAGGCCGCGGGCCTCGGCCGACCGGACGAAGTCGCCGAATGTGCGATAGCCCAGGTTGCGCTCGGAGAACGAGCGGTCCTTCTTCCGTAGCTGGGTCTTGAGGCCGCTCAACGGGACCGGGCCCCCACCCAAAACCTCCAGCAACAGGGCGTCCGCAGCGTCCTGCGCGCTGCCACCCGACAGCGACACCTCAGGATCGGTGCCGTCGCCCAGCGCGACCAGGCCCTGCTTCTCCAGGCCGTCGAGCAGCGCCCGGAAGCCGCGGTAGCCCAGCTGCGCCTCGTTGAAGGTGGGGTCCTTGCGCAGCACTGCCCGCTTGAGCGCCGAGCCTCGGACGGTCCCGGACGACGACTCCATGCCGGCCAGCGTTCGCAGGACCACCCCCACGTCGGACGGGCCGTTGTCGGCGGTGGTGTCCTCGTCGTCATCGGTGGTGGACTCGGTGTCGACCAGGTTGTCGTAGAACATGAACTCGTCGCACGCCGGCGGCAAAAGCTTCGAGGTCGAGTCCTTGACGCCGACGCCGATCACCAGTCGGTCGAGCTCGCGCAGCTTGTGGACCAGGGGGCTGAGGTCGCTGTCGCCCGTGCACACCACGAACGTCTCGATGTAGTCACGGTCCATGGCCAACTCGACGGCGTCGACGGCCATCTTGATGTCGGCCGCGTTCTTGCGGCTGCCGCCCATGCGCTGGGGGATGTCGACCAGCTCGACGTGATGGCGCGTCAGCATCCGGCGGTCCTCGTCGAAGTAGGACCAGTCGGCGTAGGCCTTCCGGGTGATGACCCTGCCCCGCTCGGCCAGGGCGTCGGCCACCAGGCCGAAGTCGAACGTCTGGCCCAGGTGGTCGCGGGAACCGATGGCCAGGTTCTCGTAGTCGAGGAACACCGCGATGCGGCGCTCGGGCTCGGTGGCGGTCATGGGGCTCCCATCGGTTGCTGCCGCCAGGGTATCGGCGGGCTCCGGCGCCCCTCGGTTGCGGCCTGTTGGCGGGACGCGCAGGTTCGTTGCGCGAGCGGGTTTGCCGTTTTCCTGTCGACCGGGGCTTGGCATCATCTGGTCATGGCTGACGACGAGACGGTCGACGACGGCGACACCGACGGCGGCGGCGCCCTCCGCAAGGCGGCGGGCCTCGCCCGCTCGGCGGTCACCTACGTCGGGGACCGCCGCTTCGAGCGCACCCCGGCTGGTCGGGCTCGCACTGCGTTCGAGGAGGGGGCCGCGACCTTCCTGATCCGCGTGCCGCTCGACGACATCGCCCATCGGTCCGACGGCGGTTCGGTGACCAGCCCCGAGACGGTCGACGCCATCGGCCACATCGAAGCCGAGGGCTGGACGCTGAACCAGCTCGACTACGTGACCGAGACCACCGGCTGGGAGGACGTCGACGACGGCGGCACCGTCCGACGCGGCGCCCGCCAGGTCACCTCCGCGGTGCTGCTGTTCCGCCGGAGCTGACCCACGGGAGCTGGGTCGCTCGACCCAGGGCAGCATCGCTCAGTGTGAAATGCACTGAAAGTGCATGTACCCTTCCGCGGCGATGCAGGGACGACGGCGGAGGCGAATGCGCATCGGGGCGGCCGTGCTGTCGGTCGCGCTCGTGGCCGCCGGTTGCGGGGGCGATGACGACGACGATGCCGCCGCGCCCACGCCCGAGCCCACGGCCGAGATCGCCGACGCTCCGACCCCCACCGCGAGCCCGGAGCCGACGGCCGCCCCCACCGAGCCTCCAGCCCCGACGCCGACGCCCGCCGCTGAACCCGAACCCGACATCGAGTCCGACGTCGAGTCCGAGGTCATCGCCGCCTGGGAGCGCTACTGGGAGCTGTCTGACTTGTTGCACGAGGACACGGAGCCCCGGAGGAGGCGGCTGAACTCTCGAGTCCTACGTGGTCGGGCCGAGCGCTTGAACGAGTCTGCAATCGACTGCTCGCGGACCAACAGGACCAACGAAGGAGTACGTACGAGGGCAGAGCAGTGTCGATCGGGCCTGCCGTCGACCTCGACGTGCAGGCAACGACCTCGGTCCTCGTAATCGACTGCGTGACGAGGTCGATCTAGAGCGGGATTCCAGCCCGGTGATGAGGCAAGTCATCTGGCCGAGCAGGCAACGACTCACGTGCAGACTCTGCGCGGACGAGATGGAGCGCACGTCGGAGGTCGAAGTGGCTGGTTCTTCAGATGCGGTCGAGACGCGGCGATCAGTGTTGACGGCCAACTGCATTTCGTATTCTAGCCGCGGCCGTACTAGGTGCTGGCGTCTTGTGGGTCCTCGGCTCCACTGCCGCAGCGCAGGGCGACGGAGACATCTTCAGGGATCCGCACGGCAACGTCGATCCCGACGTCACGCCGGTCGAGCCGGGGACGTACGAAGGGGCGATTCGGTACACGAGTGGGTCGGGTGGGATCGGGGCGAGTGACGATCCCTGTACGTACCGCGTCCTGGACTACTACGAGTTCCAACTGTGGTGGGGTGCCTTCCCGGGCAATCCCGGCGGGCCGCCGCCGCAGACACCGGAGGACCCGGACCCCGACGGGAACTACGAGGAGTTGTGGGTCGTGGTCTGGTGCACCGCCGCCGATGGCTTCCTCACCTGGCTCGACGGCTTCCAGATCGGCGAGCCGCCCCCGCCCGACGCACTGCTGGAGAACGCTCGGCGCCGACTGGTGATCCCGTTGCCGGCAGCGCAGTTCAGCCCCGACCCGACAACCGGTGCGAGCCAGGTGGTGGGGCTCGAGACCTGGCTCTGGGTCGACCCCCTGGACACCGTCGACCAGACGATCACCGCGTGCGTGCCCGCGGACGCGCCCTATGCCTGCGTCGCCATCACTGCGGAGTTCCGCGACACCGGGTTCGAGATGGGGGACGGCTCGGCCGAGATCTACTGCGACGGTCCCGGCCGCCCCTACGACACCGCGCTGTCCTACGAAGACCAGGCCGACCTGGCCCACTGCGGGCACGTCTTCACCGATGCCGACCCTGGCGGGTCCACCTACCCCGTGGTGGCGACCACGTTCTGGCAGGTCGACTGGTCGTGTCGCTACGACGCTGACCTCGACGGCGTGCTCGAAGCGTTCTGCGGCGGCGGCGATCTCGGCGTCGTCGGGCGGAGCCAGGCTCCTGTGCCCCTCGACGTCCTCGACCTCCAGGCCCGAGCCGTCGAGAACTGAGGGCGCGCGACCCCGCCTGCCCGGCCGACGCCGCAGCGCCGGGCCGGACAGGTCGCTCGATCAGTTCCCGAGGAGCGCCTCCGCCCGAGGCGCCATGAACTCGATGGCCGACCCGGCCAATGCCAGGTCGCCGCGGTTCGGCCGTCCCGGCGAGCCGCCGTGGGTGACACCGGCGTAGATCACGATGTTCCCGATCCGGTGCGCGGTCAGGACCGATCCGCCGGTCACGTCGCCAGTGGTGGCGTCGGTGAGGCGGAGGTTCACGGCCTTGCGCTGGTCGCCGACGCCGGGCGCCGGGGATCGGCGACGGTTGGTCGCCTGCACCCGCGTCCCGTTGTCGACGTAGTCGCTGCATTCGTTGACCATCTGGCGGTGCCACAGGCGAACGCCCTGGCGAGCATCGCGGACCGTCGGGTACCAGATCGCCTGGACCAGCAGCAGCCGGCCGCTCTCCATGAGGAACAGCCGGCCACGGCCGACCTCCCAGTCGGGCGCCCGGTTCGGCACGCCCGGGCATCGCTCGGGCGCGTTCCGGAGCCCGCCGTTGAACTGTCGCTCGCTGACGTCGACCACGTGCCGAGTGTTCGGCATGACCCGGTTGAGCGCTCGCCGTATCGCTCGGCTGGTGTTCTCGATCTGTTCGTCTTCGGCCGGTGCCGCCACCGATGTCTGTGCCGCTGCCGGTGACGCCGGCAGCACGCCGAGCACCATCACCAACGCCAACAAGCTGACGCAGAACTTCCGCATCTCGCCCATCCATTCTCCGGACTCCGCACGCCCGGTCTCCGCCGCACCCCCGCTGAGTGCTGCCCCAAGAGGCAAGGTACCGGCAGGTCGAAGTCGCGTCGAGTGGACGCCACACGTCGGGAACCAGGCGGCGCGTGGCGTCGTCGGAGTGGACATGAACCTCACTGCTTGCGTTCGGATCCTGGGTCCGCTGGTCGCCGCGGCGCTCGTCGCCGTGGCGTGCGGCGGCGCTGGCGACTCGGTGACCACCGCCGGAGGTGGCGAGGGCGAGCAGACGGTCGAGCCCACCACCGGACCCACCGTCGCTCCGAGCCCGACGGCAGCGCCCGCCGGTGACGAGGCCTCGCTCGCGCTGCTCGTCGAGGCCCGCCAGCGCTGGGTCGGACGCCGCGTATCACCGACTACGCCTACTCGATCAGCGAGTTCTGCGAATGCGACGACGAGGTCCGTGGTCCCCGACGCATCACGGTCCGCGACGGGCAGGTCCAAGGCACCACCTGGTTCGGCGAGCCCGCGTCCATTCCCGGCGTGACCATCGACGAGCTGTTCGACCAGATCGAGGCGGAGCTCCGACGCCCGGACACGCAGAACACCGTCACCTTCGACGAGGTGACCGGGGTGCCGGCGGGCATCAGCCTCGACGAGGTGGCCCAAGCGGTCGACGGCGGTCGCTCGTTCCAGGTGACCGGCTTCGTCAGCCACACCGACCTGCGAGCCGAGCTGGCCGACGCCCGAGCTCGCTGGGAGGCTGCCGGGATCGAGGACTACACGCTCAGCTACGACTGGGTGTGCTTCTGCCCCCATGATCCAGCTCGAGGTCAACGTCGCCGGCGGCGAGATCGTCTCCAGCGCGGTCCGGAGCGAGATCGACGACTCGGGCATCGATCCCTGGACGGTGGACGACCTGTTCGACGAGATCGAGTCCGCGATCGACGATGGCGCCTTCAGCGTTGCAGCCCAGTTCGACGCGGAGACCGGCCACCCGACGGGCTACTTCATCGACGTCGAGGAGATGATGGCCGACGAGGAGTTCGGCATCGGCAACGTGACCCTCGTCCCCGCCTGAGACGTTCCCGGGCATGCCACCGCATCGACGCGTAGGGTCGGTCCATGATCAAGGTCGCACAGTGGGGGAGCGGGAACGTGGGGCGGCAGGCGATCGCCACCGTCGCCGCTCGATCGGACATGGAGCTCGTCGGGTTGTTGGTCACCAACCCCGACAAGGTGGACAAGGACGCGGGCGAGATCGCCGGCATCGACGCGCTGGGTGTGGCCGCCACCGACGACCCGGCCGACATCGCCTCGGGTGACGCGGACGTGGTGTTGCACATGCCGTTGCCGTCGATGGTCTACGGCGACGATCCGGGCGCCGACCTCGACGCGTTCTGTGACCTCCTCGCAGCCGGCAAACACGTGGTGACGACGGTGGGCTACATGTACCCACAGGTCTACGGCGACGAGGTCATGGGACGACTGGAAGCCGCCTGCGCCGAGGGCAACTCGACGTTCCACGGGACCGGCGCCAACCCCGGGTGGTTCGGTGATCTGCTGCCGCTGCTCATGTCGGGCCTGTCGTTGCGGGTCGATCGCATCGCGGTCACCGAGATCAGCAACTTCCAGTTCTATCCCTCGCCCGAGATCATGTTCGAGATGATGAACTTCGGCCGC
>CBDHFJ010000148.1:0-36583 GCA_965262315.1 Acidimicrobiales bacterium | reverse complement strand
AGCGGCCGCGACGGCAGCGGTCGCCTTGGCCGACGACAACCCCGATGACAGCGCGGCGTCGTAGGCGACCGCGACTCGGAGGAGTTCAGCGTCGAGCTGGACGCGCGGCGCCTCGGCGGGTGGGCCCTGGAGCAGGGGTTCGGCTGCGGTCTGCGCACGCACGATCGACGCGACGGTCTCGAGCCGCGAGACGTTCTGCAGGAGGTTGGCGGCGACGTCTGCGTGGTTCGCTCCCGGACCGTCCTCGCCCCCTTGGACGACGACCCAGCCGATCTGGCTCAGCATCGCGGCGACGTCGAGGTCCCAGCTCGGCGCGAAGCCGAGGTTGGTGGACAGCTGGGTGACGGCATCGCGGATGCGGCTCGTGCGGCTGTAGGCCGAGGCACTCGCCAGACCCAGCACCTCGAGCAGCATGTTGACTGCGCCGCGGACCGTCTCATCGAGCAGCAGTCGTTCGGACTCACGCAATCGCGCCAGCTCGAGCGCCTCGTGCAAGACCTCTTTGAGGAGGTCGGGCTCGCAGGGCTTCGTGAGGAAGCGGAAGATCCTCGCATCGTTGATCGCGGAGATCGTCGACTCGATGTCGGCCTGGCCCGAGAGCAGGATGCGCGGGGTGTCCCGGGATCGCTCCATGACCTGGGTGAGGAATGTGGCGCCGTTCATGTTCGGCATTCGCATGTCGGACACGACCGCGGCGAACGGGCCCTCCTCGGAGCCGGCCGCCGCATCGAACAGCTCCAGGCCCTCTGCTCCCGAGGTGGCGGTCACGACGCTGAAGCTCTTGCGGAGATTGAGGCGCAGGCCGTCGAGGAGGTCCTGTTCGTCGTCGACGCAGAGCACGCGGGGCTTGGAGGTCATGGCTGCGGTACCTCGTTGTCGGTTGCCGACGGCTCTCCGCCGTCGTTGGTGGGCTCGGTCACCCGCATCGGCGGCGACAGTCGATCCGCGTATCGCCGACGCGCCGCGTTGACACCCAGGCGGACGGCCCTGGCGAGATCGCCGTCGTCGGGGCCCTCGTCGTCGGCGACCGCGGCGACCGCGAGCACCGTCTCGGTGGGCAGTCCCCACATCGAGAGCAGGTGGGCGCCGAGATCGACGTAGGAGACGCCGTGTTCGGCCCGCTGGGTCCGGGCGAGGCTGGTACCGCGTTCGACCGCCAGGTCGTGGTCTGCGGCGAGTTGTTCCGGCGCCTCCTGCGCTTCGACGATCAGTCCGACGTTGTGCAGGAGTGCCGCGAGCCGGGCCGATGCGGTGTGCTCGGGCGCCGCCGCCTCCTGCGCGACCACCGCTGCGTGCACCGACATCTCGGCCAGCGTTTCGATGTCGACGCCCGGCAGGATGGAGGTGTCGTCCCATGGCCGGTGCAGTTCTGCTGACAGCACGAGGTGTGCGAGCGTCTCCAGCCCGACCCTGGTCACCCCAGCCGTCAGGTCGACGACCGGTGCCGCACCCGAGAACGCGGAGTTGGCGAGATGGATGACCTTCGCTGCGACCGCGGGATCCGATCCGATCTCGTCGGCGATCGCCGACACCGGGACGTCGACGGACTGCATGAGCTCGACGAGGCGCGTGTAGCGGCTCGGTGGTGAGGGCAGCGCGCCGATGCGCCCGACTGCGGCGCGTATGGCTGGGTCCACCAGGAACGACCGATACCGGAGCGCGGCCTCGATACCTCGGAGGATCTGGTCGGCCTGGCAGGGCTTGGACAGCCATTGATGGGCAACGTGGATCGCCCGCATCACCAGCTCGGCCTCGGCTTCGCCGGTGAGCACGATACGGACGGTGGCCGGACTGATCTCGCGCGCTTGGTGGAGCAGTTCGGCCCCGGTCATGACGGGCATGCGCATGTCGGAGACGAGGACGGCCACGTCCTGTTCGCGGAGGATCTCGATGGCCTCAGGGCCGGACTCCGCGAACTGGAGATCGAACCGCTTCCGCTCCCGCCGGAGCGCGGAACGGATACCGGCGAGAACGTCCGGCTCGTCGTCGACGAACACGATGGTGGGAGTGGGATCGGACATTGGGCCTCAGGCGGACGGGAGCCAGACGGTGAAGGTGGATCCGACGCCTTGATCCACGGTCAGGTCGAGTCGGCCACCGTGGCGGTCGACGACGGTGTTGTGGGCGATCGCGAGTCCTTGTCCGGTGCCGCGGCCCGGTTCTTTCGTGGTGAAGAACGGATCGAAGATCCGATCCTGGATCTCGTCGGGGACCCCACCGCCCGTATCGGTGACCGTCAGGGCGACGCCATCGCCCTCGACGGCCGTGCTGATGGAGATCCGCCCCATCTCGCCGCTCCGACCGACCTTGTCCGCGATCGCGTGCGCGGCGTTGACCACGATGTTGAGAAGGACTTGGCCGATCTCGCCGGCGTGGCCCGTGACTTCGGGGATCTCCCCCAGCTCGGTGACGAGCTCGGCGACGTACTTGTACTCGTTCTTGGCGACGACGACCGTGTTGGCGACGATCGCATTCAGGTCGATCGGGGCGAGCTCTCCGCTGCCGGGGTGGGAGAATTGCTTCATCGCTGCGACGATCTCGGCCACTCGACGGATGCCGTCCTTCGTTCGCTCGACGGACCGGGGTGCTTCTTCCTCCACGAACTCGATGTCGAGCTCTTCCTCGAGTCGTATGAGCTCGTCGACTTCGCCGGCCAGGACCCCGGCCGCGGACGCGGCCTCGCGCAACGACCGGTAGCCCCGGATCAGCTCCAGGGAGTCTCCCACCGCCTCGCCGACGAAGCTGATGCTGTCACCGACGAACTGGATGGGGGTGTTGATCTCGTGGGCGATGCCCGCCGCGAGCTGGCCGACCGATTCGAGCTTCTGGGCCTGTCGCAACTCGATCTCGAGGCGACGCTGCTCACTGATGTCCGTCGCGAGGACGACGAAGCCGCGCGAGTCTTCTCCAGCGATTCGAGAGATCGTGAGCAGCACCGGGACGGGCCCGGCCGCACCGTCGAGTTCGGCCTGCACAGCGGCGCTCTGCAGCTCGGCGAGTGGGGCCGTCTCCGCTTCGGTGAGGAGCACCAGGTCCATCAGCGCGCGGCCGACGAGGTCGGACTCGGGGCGTTGGATCAGCTGCACGGTGGCCCCGTGGACCTCGGTGATGCGTCCGGAGGGATCGGTGACGATCACGGCCGATCGCATGCTGCCGAGCACGCTGGCCATGAAGCTGTTCTGGGACCGGAGCTCTTCCTGCGCGAGGTACAGCGTCCGGGTCTTGTCCTCGATCATGCCCTCGAGGACGGCGATCTTCGCGACGGCCCGATCCAGGCGCCGCTGCACCTTGTCGGGATCCGTCGCGACGGGGTCAGCCATTGGTCGCCGCGTCGACGGCAGGCGTCGCGATGGCCGGCGTGAAGGTGAGGGCGAAGGTGGCGTTGGTGCCGTCGGTGGACACGACCTCGTGCACGACGTGCTCGCCGTACCACTCGGCCACACCGTCGATGAAGCCGCCGACGAGCGCGAAGAGCCCCAGCGGGGAGTCGTAGTGGAGCAACATGGTGGCGTCACCGGTGTGCTCGACGCGGAACTGAGCGGGGTTCGCTTCGGGGTCGAGCTTCCGGACCTCGGTGTGGATCACCGATTCCAGCTTGGTGAAGAACTCGCGTGCGTCGTGGAGGCCTTCCATGAGCTGGGGAACTGCGCCCGCCAGCTTGGGGAACGAGTAGCGGCCGAACGCCGCGAGTGCGTCGTCCAGGCTGACGCCCAGCTTCTGCACCGCGGTGGTGACGAGCGCGATCAGATCCGCCTCGGGGTACGTACCGGGCCCCACGAAGGGTTCGGTGGTGATGAGGTCGGTGTCGTCGAGAATGTCCTCGTACACGTCGGCCCTGAACGTGTCGGTGACGAACGCCTCGAAGGTGGTGAAGATGATGCCCTTCATCGAAGGTGCTCCTGTCGCTCGGGAAGGCCGCTGCTGTCGGCCGCATGGGCCATTCGACCCAGGTCGTTGGGCCCACCATCGGCCTTCATCGAGGCGACTTGAGGAGTGGCGAGGGCCTGAACCCCTTCGGCCGGCAGACGCCGGACGGCGTCCGGCGTCTGCCGCTGCTGCCGGAGTCGCTTGGACGCGGCGGTCTGCCTCCGCCCGACTGCCTGATCGGGCTCGCGAGGGGCTGCTGAAGGCGACAGCCGAACGAGCTCGGCTGATCGTCAGATGCGGCTGGCGTCGCGGGCCGGCTCGAGCATCATGAACGAGCCGGTGGCCACGACGCTGTCGCCGCCTCCGGTGCGGGCGAGCGCCTCGGTCATCGCTGTCTCCACATCGGTGGACTCGATCACGGTGCGCGTGGGGTCGGCTTTGCGGATGGCTTCGGCCAGCTCGTGGGTGGGCCACGACTGTCGGACGACTCGCCCGGCCGCCGTCACGGCGAACTGCGCCGTGATGATCGTGGGTGCCAACCGGGCGAGCTCGGCCGCGCAGGCTTCGAGGTCCTTCTCGACGCTGAGTGCCACCACGGCGATGTCGGCCGGGTGAGCCATGTGGTCGGCCAACGCCCGCAGCTTCAGCGGATTGTGCGCGCCATCCAGCACGATGGTGCGACCGGCGGCATCGAGGCGTTCGAGACGGCCCGGGAGGTGAACCGGGACGGGCGGCGCCGTCAGGTCGAGGTCGTCGTCGCCCAGCAGCTGCACCACGCGATCCGCCACCGCCGCGGCCTGGACCATCCAGTCCGACCCCAGGTCGGCCACACGGTGGACTCGTGCGCGTCGCGCGTCGGCGGTCGCCTGCACCACCGCGTCGGCCTCGGGCCATGGTTGAGGCGAGACCACCACGTCGCCGTCAGGCATGATGACCTCGGCCTTCGTGCGAGCGATCTCGGCCAGGTCGTGGCCGAGGATCTCCAGATGGTCGTAGCCGATGGGCATGACCACCGAGATCTTGTCCGGGCGAGCGATCGCGTTGGTGGCGTCGTATTCGCCGCCGATGCCGGCTTCGGTCACGAGGTAGTCGACGCCGGCCTGACGGCCGATCACCCACGCCATGGCCGTCGTGAGCTCGAAGAAGCTGGGCGGCCGACCGTCGCTGGTCTCGATGGCTCGCATCGCCGGCCACAGCTCGGCGAGGGCGTCGGCGACCTGCTCCCAGGTGGGCAGTCGACCGTTCAGGAGGAGGCGCTCGCGAAGGTCGTACACGTGTGGGGACATGTGCGAGCCGACCGAGGCGCCGGCACCCACGAGCCGGCCGACGATCGCTGCCGCGGCGGTGCCCTTTCCTGCGGTGCCGACGATGTGGATCTGGCGGACAGAGTCCTGGGGGTCCCCCGCGGCGGCGAAGAAGCGTCGAGCCCGGTCGAGGCCCTCGTCGCCGCGAGGAGCGGGCCCCATCGACGGGAGTTCCTCGAGCAGGAAGCGCTCGATGTCGTCAGGGCTGTGCGGCGGCTGGTCTGCGAGCACGTCGCAACGCTACTGCTCGCCGCGCCGACGCTTGATCTCGGCGGTGATCGCCGGCACGACCTCGTGCAGGTCGGCGATCACGGCGTAGTCGGCCTTGGTGACCATGTTGGCTTCGGCGTCGGTGTTGATCGCGAGGATCCGCTTCGACGCCATGGCGCCCACCCAGTGCTGGATGGCACCGGAGATTCCCGTGGCGATGTAGATCTCGGGCGCGATCCGGGTTCCCGTCTGGCCGACCTGGTCCGTGTGGGTTCGCCAGCCGAGGTTGGTGACCGCTCGGCTACAGCCGACGCGGCCGCCGAGCAGCTCGGCGAGCTCCTCCAGCGCCGCGAAGCCCTCGGCGGAGCCGACACCGCGGCCACCGGAGACCACGACAGGGGCGGTCGAGAGCGTGACGCCGGCTTCCTGCACGTCGCGCCCCTGCACGATCGTGCGAGCGAGCAGGGCGTCGAGTTCGGGGGTGAACTCCTGCACGTCGCCGGCGCCCGCGGCATCGGCGGCTTCGGCGGCGACGGCGTGATGGCCGTAGCTCACCAGCCTGGGGCCGCCCGCGCTGTCGAGCGTGGCGTCCTCCAGCAGCGACCCACCCCATTGCACGCGGGTCATCGACCAGGTGTCGCCACTCGGGTCGATCGACAGGCAGTTGGCGACGAACGGCAGGTCCATGCGAGCCGCCACCTGGGCCATGACCTCGTTGCCGCGGCTGGTGCCGACAGCCATGACCGCGGCGGGGTCGGTGGAGGCGATGAGCTGGGTGACCGACTCGCCGACGGCCTCGGGGCCGAAGTCGGTGAGCATCGGGTCGGTGATCACGTGGACGACGGCAGCGCCGCCCGCCCCGGCCTGGCCGGCCAGGTCGAGCGCACCATCGCCGGCGAGCACGGCGTGCATGTCGGCACCCATGTCAGCGGCCAGCGTGCGCCCGGCCGTCAACGCCTCGTCATTGGCGTCGGACCACGCGCCCCGATCGTGTTCAAGGACCACAAGAAGAGTCATTGCTGAATTCCCGGGAGCGAGGGACGAGCGACCAGCTCGGCGCTTGCGTTCCGCAGAGCAGCCAGAGCGAAGCGAAGCTGCGATTGTCGGATCAAGACAGCACTCCGATCTCTTCGAGGATGTCAACGATCGCGGCGGCGGCACTTGCGTCGGTGCCGAGGATCTCGGTCTCGCTGACCGTCTCGGTGGGGCGGTGCAGCTTCACGAGGCCCTGACCGCCGGGGGCGGCGTCGCTGTCGTGGCTGGCCATCTCCGCCTTCTTCGAGGCCAGGCGACCCTTCATGGTGGGGTAGCGCGGGAGGTTGATGCCCTCCTTGATCCCGAGCACCGCCGGAAGCGGCAGGTCGTAGACCTCGAAGCCGCCGTCGATCTCGCGCTTGGCGACGACGCTGCCGTCACCGGGTTCGATCGCCTTGATGGCGTTGACCATCGGGCGGCCGAGCTTGTGGGCCACACGGACTCCGACCTGGAACCCGCCCGAGTCGGCGGACTCGTTGCCGAAGAAGATCATGTCGAAGGCGCCATCGGTGGCCTCGAGCGAGGTGATCGCCTCGGTCAGGGCGGTGGCCGTGCGCTGGGGGTCCCAGGCGGTGCCGTCGGTGGGGACGAGCACGATCTTGTGCGCACCCACCGAGGCGGCGTAGCGCAGCTGCTCCTCGGCCTCGGCCGGGCCGAGCGTCAACACCGTGACCTCGCCGCCGTCGCGTTCGCTGATCTGCACAGCCTCTTCGAGCGCACACTCCTCATGGGGCGACGTGGTGAACCCGAGGTGTGCCGTGTCGACCGCCATGGCGTCGTCCGTCACATTGATCTTCGCCCCCGGCGCAGGCACCCGTTTGACGCAGACGAGAATCCTCATCCCTTCAGCCTTTCGTTGTCGGGATCGAACACCGATCCTTCGACGGCGGCGACGGTGCAGGGGAAGAGCTCGTTCATGTACATGACCTGGAGCTGGGTGCCGATCACGGCCTTGTCCGGCGGCAGGTAGCCCATGAGCAGGTGCTTGCCGACCGACGGGCCGGCGCCGGCGGTGGTGACGCGGCTGACTCGGCCGTGGCTGTCCACGATGCGGTTGCCGTCCAGGTCGAGGATGGGCTCGTTGCCACCCTGCATGAAGCGCTGTCGCCCCTGGCTGTCGGTGTTGTCGTCGACGGTGAGGGTGCACATGTGGGCGGCGGGGCCGGCTTCGCGGGCGGCCAGGTAGGCCTCCTTGCCGATGAAGTCGGCGCCCTTGACCTTCGGGCGGGCCAGGCCGGCCTCGACGGGGGTGTATTCGCTCTCGAGCTCCGCGCCCATCAGGCGGTAGCCCTTCTCGATGCGGCCGGTGAGTGCGTACACGCCGAGGCCGAGCGGGCGCAGGCCCTGGTCGCCGCCGGCGTCCATGATCGCGTCCCACAGGGCTGGGCCGTTGTCCCAGTCGGTGTAGATCTCCCAGCCGGTGTCGCCCACATAGGAGATGCGGAAGATCGTGCAGGCGATGCCGGCGATCTCGACATTGCGGATCGCGCCGTAGGGCGAACCCTCCTGGCTAAGGTCGGCGTCGGTGAGCTTGCCGAGGATCGCAGGGGCGTTGGGACCCCACAGGCCGAGGGTGGTGATCTCCTCGGTGCGGTTGGTGAAGGTCACCGACCCGTCGGTGGGCATGTGCTTCTTGATCCAGAACTCGTCGCGGCCGCCGTCGAAGGCGCCGGTGACGACCCGGATGGTGTCCTCGGCGGTCTTCATCATGGTGAGGTCGGAGTGGAAGCCGCCGTCGTTGTTGAGCCACGGGGTGTAGGTGGCCTTGCCGACGGGACCGTCGACCTTGTTGACGGCGAGGTACTCGGCGAACTCGATGGCGCCGGGGCCCTGGAGGTCGAAGACCTGGAAGGCCGTCAGGTCCACCAGGCCGGCGTTCTCGCGCATGTTGAGGTGCTCGGCGTTGATGATGGGCGACCACCAGCGGTTGTCCCACTCGACCTCGCGCTCTTCGAGGCCGTAGCGCTCCACCAGGTCCTGGTTGGACGTGTACCACTGCGGCCGTTCCCAGACGCGGGCCTGGTAGAAGACCGCGCCCAGTGCGTCCTCGCGGGACTTGTAGGGGCTGACCTTGAGGTTGCGCTCGGACTCCCACTGCTCGGAGGGGTGCACGATGCCGTAGGTCTTGTTGAAGTGCTCGGCGGCGCGGGCCCAGATGTGGTCGTCGGAACGCTCCTGGGGGTAGAAGCGGGCGATGTCGGCACCGTGGGCGTCGATCACCCGGGGGTAGCCGTGGGTCATCCATTCGGCGACCACCTGCGCCATACCCGGGCCTTCCTTGACCCACACGGCGGCGGCCGACCAGAGGTTGCGAACGTCGGGGATCTCACCGAGACACGGCATGGCGTCCGGGGTGAGCGAGAGGAGGCCGTTGATGGCGTACTTGATCTCGGCCTCGCCGAGCATGTCCATCAGCTCGATGGCCTGTTCCATCTGATCGTCGAAGTCGTCCGGGGTGAACGGCATCTCGGTGGGCGAGAGGGCGGCCTCTTCGTTCGAGGGGATCTCGTCGGGGTGGTGGAAGATCGGCCGGTGGGCGTAGGAGCCGACCTCCATCGAGCCGGCCGACTGGCGCTCGTAGCAGAACGTGTCCATGTCGCGGACGATCGGGTAGCCGATCTCGTTGTTGGTCTCGACCAGCACGTCCATCGGGCCGACGTCGGCCATCTGGTGGACCGCGGGGACGAGGGGGATGTAGGCGTCGGCCATGTTGGCGATGCGGTTGGACCACACGCCGCAGGCGATCACGACGTACTCGGCCTCGATGGTGCCCTTGTCGGTGACGACGCCGGTGACCTTGCGCATGCCGGGGAGCGGGTCGTCTTCGGTCAAGACGTCGAGGACCTCGGTGTTGGCGAAGACCTGGAGGGCGTCGCGTTCCATGGCCTCCTTGCGCATGACGGTGCCGGTCTCGAGCGAGTCGACCACCGACACCGTGGGGCAGTAGAAGCCGCCGAGGATGACCTCGTCGTTGATGAACGGCACGTGCTCCTTGACCTGCTCGGGGGTGAGCAGGTGGGCCTCGATGCCCCAGGCCATCGCCGAGGTCATGCGGCGCTGGAGCTCGTCCATGCGCTCCTGGGTGCGGGCCACCTCGATGCCGCCGGAGTCGACCGACATGTCGAGGTCGCGGTACTGGTTGGCGCTCTGCTCACCCAGCAGCGCCATCTCCTTGTTGTGGTCCACCGGGAAGATGAAGTTGGAGGCGTGGCCGGTGGAGCCGCCCGGGTTGGGGAGGGGGCCCTTGTCGAGCAGGACCATGTCGGTCCAGCCCAGGCGCGACAGGTGCCCGACCAGGCAGTTGCCGACGATGCCGGCGCCGATGACGACGACCTTTGCTTTGGAAGGAAAGTCGGACATGGAAGCTCTCCGGGTTGTGAGGCTGGTACACGAGTGATATATCAGAGATGTATCAGCCCGACAGCTTAGGTGTCGGACCCCGTCGTGGCAACCAGGGACCGTGAGCGAGCTTCCCCTTTCCGAGCAGGCGTATCAGCAGATCCGGCGCATGATCGTGCGCCTCGATCTCGCGCCCGGTGACGTCTTGCGTGAGGACGATCTGCGCGAGCAGCTCGGCATCGGGCGCACCCCGATCCGCGAAGCCCTCCAGCGGCTCGCCCGCGAGCACTTCATCACCGTCATCCCCCGCCGGGGCATGTTCGTGTCGGGCATCGAGGTCGAGGAGCTGTCGATGCTGTTCGAGACCCGCACCGTGCTCGAGCCGTACGCGGCTCGGTTGGCCGCCGCTCGGGGCACCGACGAGCACTGGACTGCGATGGAGGCTGCGCTCGGCGGCGTCGGATCGGCCGGCGGCAACGAGGACCTGATGGAGATCGACCGCCGCGGCCACGAGATCATGTGGGAGGCGGCTGGCAACCGGTTCCTGGTCGACACCCTCGACGTGCTCTATGCCCAGTCCGATCGCCTCTGGCACCTCTACCTCGCCGACGTCGCCGACATGGCCCACGCCGTCGACGAACACGCCGTGATGATGGAGGCGCTCCGGGCCGGCGACGGCGACCGCGCTGCCGCCCTGATGGAGGAGCACATCCGCGCCTTCGACGCCGAGATCCGCGATGCGGTCACCAAGCGTCTCGCGTCCCCGCTGGCGGGCTGATCCGGGGGGTACGCCTGACGCACAGGAACGTCGAGTCTGTGTCGACGCCAGACCTCTCGCGTCGTTGTTCGACGGCATCGATCCACATCTCGAAGCCCATCGCCGACCGGAGGCCGGTGTCACCGTCCCGATCCTCGATCAGGGCCCGGTGACCCCACCGTTCTGAAGACCCCGGAGCGAGCGTGCGTCTGGGTCGCATAGGTGCGCAGCCGGTCGCTAGTTCATCTGGGGGAGGTCCTCGACATGGAGGAAGAGCGCCCGCTCCATGCGCAGTGCTCGGGTCCCGGGCCCTGCCACACGAGATGTCGGAGAGGGCAGCCCTCGGCGTTGTACCAACGTGTGTGATCAACGCGATATGCACAGGATCGAGTGGTCCGCGGGGTCGACGCCACCCCGTCTCTCGACGGAAGTCGTCGGCTGGAGATCGATGCCGTCCTCCTCGTCACCAGCGGTCACGAACCCGAGCCCGAAGAAGGCGCTGACATCGACCTGCAGCGCATCCGATCGAAGAGCGAGACGGTGTCGAGGCCGGTGTTGTCACCCCGGCCGACATCTCGACGTTGGTCCGACTCCCTCCCCGTTCAGTGTGCCCTGGAATCGCTGGGTGTAGGCGATGTCGGCCATGCCAGAGCACCCGTGCGACGTCGACATCGACGCAGCTCGCGTCAACCAGGCCACCCGTGAGCGATCGCTCCGCAGAGGGCCCGCCGGAATGCCTGACTCGCGCTCCCACGAGCTCGGGTGCAGGTCGACGCCGACCCGGGCGACGATCGTGATCTCGGTCGGATCCTCGATGAGGGGGGCGTCGGACTGCTCTCCGTCCAGATCACGCCACGTCCAGGGTGAGTCCGGGTCGAGCTCGATCACGTAGCCGAACTCGTCGCCGACGCCGGTGCTGAACACCTCGATCACCCGCCAAGCGCGGGGTGGTGTCGCTGGGACGCCGAAGGAGGCGCCGCGGTTCGCACGGGCTCTGGCCGGTCGCCCGAGGTCCGCCGGTCCTCGCGGCTTCCTCCAGGGTCATCGGTGCACAGCGCCTGGGCCACAGTCCCGGCTATGACCTTCAGCGCCATCGACGTCACGAGAATCTGGTGTGCGTCGGCGATGATCGTCGCCGTCGATGCGGAGCGAGAACCGCGCACGGCATGGTGCGGGCGGTTGCTGGCCGGCTCCGAGCCGACGACCTCGGCGATGGGCTTGCGACTCACGAAGACCGCCCCCGGGTCCAGTGCCGCACGAGATCCTCGGTGAGTGTCGCTCGTTGCCGGTAGAGATGTGAGGCTCGAATCACCAGGGTGTTGGCGCCGTTGCGTCCTGCGCAGCGGTCACGTGCGTCGCTGACCGTGCCCGTCAGAACCGAGCCGAATCGATGGGCCAGTCCGCGCTGACGACTCTCGAGTCGCCGCCGGTTGCCATGGCGCACCTGCAGCGAGCGCCGATGGCCACGCCCCCGCCTGCCCGGCGTCGGTGCCGGTGTCGGCGTCGAGCTCGAGGTCGCGCCAAGAGCGTCGATGTGGGGGGCCGAGATCGGACGAACGGGTTCGGTCCTCTGTGAGTAGGGCGCGCAGGCGCACTCGGCCGTCATGGACTTCACGGTGCCCTCGGCGACGTCGAGTCAGCGATCGCCTTGAGGGTAGCCAGGCGCAGACCGGATCCGGGTCCGCTCGGGCAACTCCCTGAGCGACATCGATGAAGCCGGCTCAGATCGTCGCGGTCTGACGGCCTGCTCTGTTCGACGGCGCTGGTTCCGGCGGCTGTTGCTGCGCGGTTGAAAGCCAACGCGCCGGATCCACGACCGGGTCGTCGTATCGCGAGATCTGGCGCCATTCCGCATTCCGATGAAGGCCTCTTGCGCGTCCGTTGGTGTCGTATGCCACGGCGATCGAACGTGCCGATGTTCGACAGCGCAGACACCCGCGCGGTATGATGAAAGTTGAGGACCGCTTCCCCGAGCGGCTCGTGACCGGTCGGTCACTGCCAGACGATCTGACGTTCTTCTCGGGAGGCATGCACGTGCCCACAGCGGTCGACAACCCGTCGCTCGTGCTCGACGAGCTCGATGCTGCGCTCGATGGCGCGCTTGCCGTGCCGTTGTCGTGCCTGACACGGGAAGAGGCCGACGCGTGGGCCCAGCGGGTGCAGGGGATCCGCAACAGAGTCGATGCGTTGTTCGCCGAGAGTGCGGTGTCGGCGCATGAGGCAGGGGTGCAGGTGGGGTCGGGGCTGCGCACGATGGCCAACCACGTGGCTGCGGAAACCGGTGTCGATCCTGCCGTCGTCGGGGCCGACAAGAACCTCGGCGTGTGGTTGCGGTCGTTCCCCGGCCTGGGCGAAGCGTCCGCAGGCGGACTGCTCAGTCGGCGCCACCTCCAAGTGATCCGGGCCAACGACAACGCACGAACGCATCAGGCGATGATCGATGCCCAGGAGTTCCTGGTCGAGATCGCTGCGGAGCCGTGGCGGGACTTCCTCGAGGCGTTGCGGTACTGGGTGCTCGCGGCCGATCCCGACGGCGACGAACCCGAGCAGCAACGGGAGAGCCGCAAGCTCACCGTTCGCCGCACAGGCGATGGCTCGGTTTCGGGGAGCTTCAGGCTCGACCCGGTTGCGGGCGCGGCGCTGCTGACCGCGCTCAACCAGGAGGGCGACCGGCTCTGGCGCGACGACCAGGAGTCAGGCGCAGAGCGGACCACCACCCAACGGTTCGCCGACGGGTTGGTGAACCTGGTCGGTCGCGGAGCGAAGCGATCGAACGGCTCGGTGCCGGCGCCGCTCATCCACCTGGTGATGTCGCCCGCGGTGGCCGCAGACGTGTTGATCCGCCTGGCGTGCGAGGAGGCCGGCGAACCGCTGCCGGCCGGCATCGACCCCTGGCGCCTGCCGATCGCCCACGGCGACATCGACGCCCGCTGCGAGCTGGTCGACGGCACGCCGATCCACCCCCGGCTCGCCGCCGCGTACATCGGCATCGCCGAGCTCCGACGTCTGGTCATGTCCGCCGAGGGCGAGGTCCTCGACCTGGGCCAGAAGGTCCGGTGCTTCCCGCGCCAGCTGAAGGAAGCGATCCTCGTTGCCGCCCGCGGCCGCTGCGCCGAGACCGGGTGCGATGCACCGCTGTCGTGGCTCCAAGCGGATCACGAGCTGCCGTACAGCCGCCACGGTCCAACCGCCATCCGGAACGGCAAGGCCCGGTGTGATCCTCACAACAAGGTCAAGGGCGATCGGGCGCCACCGTGAGGTGACGACCCGACCGCCCGCGCAGGTCCCCGCCTGACCGCAGACACCGCATGGGACAAGGTGCGGTGCGAGCAGAAGAGCAGCAACCAGTGCGCTCTAGACTCGCCCGTCACGTTCAAGGCGCACTCAGGGGTGCCTCATGAGTACGTCACGCTCTTCCCAAGGCTCGGTCAAGAAGTGGTGTCAGGCGGTGACCTCGAGGCCAACCTCGCCGAGGAGGCCGATGCGGTCGAGGTTGTGGCCGTTGGCGGCGAGGTTGACCGTGAGGCCGTCGATGCCGGTGTCCATGGCGGCCTGCAGGCGTTCGCCCACGGTGTCGGGGTCGCCGTAGACCAGCAGGCCCTTCGCCATCTCGATGACCTCGTCGGGCCAGCGCTTGGCGGCCCCGACGGCGCGCAGGTCCGCTTCGGCCTCCTCCATGGTGGGAGCGACAAGCACCATCTGGAGCGAGGTCACGGCGATCTCGGAACGGTCGCGGCCGAGACGCTCGCAGTGGGCGGCCAGGGCATCGAGCTTGCGCGGGATCTCGTCGACGGAGGCGCCGCCGAGGTTGGACTCGTTGGCGTACTGGGCGACCATCCGCAGGGTCTTCTTCTCGCCGCTGCCGCCGATCATGATCGGGATGTCCGAGAGCGGGGCGGGTGAGTTGACGGCATCGGTCACCTGATAGTGCTTGCCCTCGAGGCTGACCTTCTCGGCTCGTAGCATCGGCAGGATGATCTGGAGCGCCTCCTCCAGCTTCTCGAAGCGGTCGGTGAACGTGCCGAACTCGTAGCCGAGCGAGTCGTGCTCGAGCTCGAACCAGCCGGCGCCGATCCCCAGGGTGGCGCGACCGTTGGAGACGTGGTCGAGGGCGGTGATGGTCTTGGCCAGCAGTGTGGGGTGGCGGTAGGTGTTGCCGGTCACCAGCGATGAGAGGCGCACCGTCTCGGTGTGCTGCGCGATGGCCGAGAGCAAGGTGTAGCACTCGTACATCGGTTCCTCGGGCGCTCCGAGTCCGGGCAGTTGGTAGAAGTGGTCCATCACGAACACCCGGTCGAAGCCGGCCGCCTCGGCCGCTTTCGCCTGCTCGATCACGTTGCCGAACACGTCGGCTGCCGCGACGCCGGGCAGGGTGAAGTTGGGGATCTGATAGCCGAGGCGGGTCATCTGGGGCTCCTGGACGGGCGGGATGTGGAGTACGACCTGACGGTTGCATCTTGATGTGTCAGGTGTGCAAACCTGACACATCGGTCACGATGTGTCAACGTTGCGGTCGTGTCAGCAACCTCACGAGGCGACGCTCGCCGCGAGTCGATCCGGCGGGCGGCGGTCGAGCAGTTCATGGCGCAGGGCTACGCAGCCACGTCCATGGCCGACATCGCCCGGGCGGCAGGGGTGTCGCGCCCGGCCGTGTACCAGTACTTCGCCGACAAGGACGACGTCTTCGCCTCGGCGTTCTCGGCCGTCTTCGAGGCCCGAGTCGATGCCGCCCTCGCGGCCCTCGACGAAGCCGACGACATGCCAGCGGCGCTCGATGCCCTGCTGCAACGGTTCGAGGGGGACCTCTGGGAGCTCACCGCCGCGTCACCCCACCACGAGGAGCTGGTCGCCGCGAAGAGTCCGGCGGTCGCCGACGCCATCGGGCGCGAGATCGATCGCCTGTGGGCCGCCGTCGACCGGTGGGTCGCCGACCGAGTGTCAACGAGCGACGCCGACGGTCGCCGTCGCGCCGACTGGATCGACCTGCTCCGGTGGGCACCACGGGGCATGCAGCTCGACCAGCCGGCGGTGGTCGAGTACCGGAGGCGCCTCGCGGCGTTGGCTCGCAGTGTCGCGGCTGACATGGCGCCGATGGTGATCCGGTAGCGTCGCTGGATGGCTCGAGCCAAGACCTCCTCGGAGGAGGATGCCCGCGGGAATCCCCTGTCGATCGCGCCCTTCCGTTGGCTCTGGCTCAACACCGTCACGTTCGCGCTCGTGATGAACGCCATCCGCTTCGTGTACGGATGGGTGGCGCTGGACGGCCTGGATCAGAGCGAGTCGGTGCAGGGTCTGCTGATCTTCCTCCTCGGGTTGCCCAGCCTGCTCCTTGTCCTGCCGGCCGGGGTGTGGGCGGATCGGCTCGATCGCCGGCGACTCCTGCTCCTCACCCAGTTGGCGGCCGCCGCCGGCCTGCTGGTCACCAGCCTGCTCATCTCCCAGGGCCAGCTCAGCCTGGCTCTCCTCGTGGTCTCGGCGCTGGCGGTCGGGGCCGCGATGGCCATCGGCTTTCCGGTGCGGACCTCGTTGGTGCCGGAGCTCCTGCCTGAGCGGCTCCTGTACGGCGGCATCGCGTTGAACGCGATCGCCATCACGGGTGCCATGGTGGCGGGGTCGGTGCTGGCCCAGCTCGTCGGTGACGCTTTCGGGTTCGACGGCGTCTTCTTCTATCTGGGGGCCCTCCTCGTCGTCGGGTCCGGGTTCGTCCTCATGATGCGGACCCCGCCCGTGCGGCGCGTGGCCCGCGAGGACCGGGTCACCATGCGGGCCGCCGTCCGCGAGGGCCTCGCGTTCGTGGCCCGCGACCGGGCGCTGCGGACGCTCTTCCTGATGCTGGCCCTGGCCGGTGGGGTGATGAACGCGCTGCTGTTCACCACGGTGCAGGCCTTCGTGAAGGAGGACCTCGGCCGTGACGCCGGCGACGCCGCACCGGTCTTCGCCATGATCGGTCTCGGCCTGGCGGTGACCTCCACGATCGTGATGCGCAAGGGCGACATGCAACGCAAGGGAACCATCTTCCTCCGGGCGATGATGATGGGCAGCCTGACCGTCTCCGCGATGGGTCGGACCACCGCGTTGTGGCAGCTGATGCTTCTCGGCGTGGTCATGGGCCTGGCCGGCGGCTTCTTCATCAACATGAACCAGGGCCTGATCCAGTCGAACACCCCGAACGAGCTGATGGGTCGGGTGATGGGTCTGTTCACCCTGGTTC
This sequence comes from Acidimicrobiales bacterium, assembly GCA_965262315.1. Lineage (GTDB taxonomy): Bacteria > Actinomycetota > Acidimicrobiia > Acidimicrobiales > UBA8592 > JBCCFK01. The sequence goes on along the minus strand of CBDHFJ010000148.1, from coordinate 19,860 downwards.
AGCTCGGCCTCCAGCCTGTGGGTGCGCTGGTGTTCGGCCTCGCAGCCTCGGTCGTCGGGGTGGGCGAGACCATCACCGTCGCGGCTGGTGTGGCCTTTCTCGTCACCGTCGTGACCTACCTCCGTGCGGAGGCCATCCACGCGATCTGAGCGGATCAGCGGATCCTGGCGACGGCGATGACCGTCTCGCACCGCTCGGCCGAGTCGGTGCCGGCGCCACCATCGCAGAGGTCGGACCTGCCTGCGCCACCGTCGAGCGCATCCGGGCCCTTGCCGCCTGAAAGGGTGTCTCGTCCACCATTGCCGGCCAGTCGGTCGGCGCCGCGCCCACCCGTGAGGTCGTCCCCGCCAGAGCCACCCAGGAGTCGGTCGCTCCCGCGGTCGCCGCTGAGTACATCGGCTCCCGGGCCCCCTCGGATCTGGTCGTCGCCCGCGCCGCCGAAGATGCGGTCGCCGCGGCCGTTGCCGTTGAGGTCGTCGTCGCCGCCGTTGCCCGAGATCACGTCGTTGCCGGCTCCGCCACAGATGACGTCGTCACCACCCAGTCCGCGGATCACATCGTCGCCGCCGAGGCCCGCGATCACGTCGGGGCCCGAGGTGCCCAGGATGGTGTCGTCGCCGTCGGTGCCGACGATGGTGGCATCGAGCCCCCGGCAGCGGACGGTCGGTGTCGGGGTGGGGGTGGGTGTCGGCGTCGGACTTGCGGTCGGTGTTGGGGGTGGGTGTCGGGCGTCGGGGTGGGTGTCGGTGGGGTCTGGTGTGGCGGTGGCGGTCGGGGTGGGTGTTGGTGGGGCTGGTGTGGCGGTGGCGGTCGGGGTGGGTGTTGGTGGGGCTGGTGTGGCCGTGGCCGTCGGGGTGGGCGTTGGTGGGGCTGGTGTGGCCGTGGCGGTCGGCGTGGGGGTTGGTGGGGCTGGTGTGGCCGTCGCTGTCGGCGTGGGGGTCGGCGGGATCGGTGTCGCGGTGGGTGTTGGTGTCGGACCCGGCGTGGGAGTTGGCGTCGGCGTCGGGGTCGAGAAGTCCGTGGGGTCGTTGGTGTCGTCGCCCAACCCGATGGCGTAGGCGAACAGGTTGAGGACGAAGATGCCGTTCGTGTCGAGGGCGGCAGCGACCTCGCCGGCGTTGGACATGTCGATGGCGGCGATGTCGGTCGGCGTGCCGGTGAAGATCGTCTGGCTCAACGTGTTGACGTCGGCGATGGCGATCACTGCGCCCGAGCCGTAGCTCCGTTCGGCGATGGTGGCGTTGCCCGACCCGTCCTCGGCGATGACGCTCCAGGCCGGATCGAGCGAGCTCGACGGTCCGAAGTGACCAGCGCTTCCCCAGGTCGCGATGCTCGACCAACTGCCGAACGTCGCGTTGTCCACGATGGGATGGGAGAGATCGGTGGCGACGAAGCTCGCAGGAATCCCCGGCTCGCCGACGCCGCCTGACACGGCCATCGGCATCCCGAGCGAGGTGGTCAGCTTGTCCGCCGTGACCACGTCCTCGGTCACGACGGCGACACCGCCGTCGTCGATCCAGGCCAGCAGCAGGTCCCGCTCGGTGTCGCTGAGATCGGTGTCCTCGACCCAGCCGTCGACGTGGAGCTGGCTGTCGGTCAGGTCGGAGGCGACGAGGTCGTCGCTGCCCTCGGACTTGAAGTTGGATTTGATGGTGATGCCGTCGATTGCCGGATCGTCGGCGAGTCGGCTGGTCAGCAGCTCGATGACGCGCTGCTCGCTGGTGGCGCCGAAGGTGGCCTCGGCGGGTCCGAAGTCGGCCACCCAGCCGCCGTACCGGTTGGCCGTCGCGGTGGTCAGCGGCGCGGCGTCGCTGCCGGTCCCGAGGAGCGCCGCAGGTGCGAAGATCGCCAGCGCGGCCGCAGTCATCAGGAGCGCGGCCACGCGCTTCGTGGTCGGGCCGGGCGCGGGCATGGCTGGTCACGCTAGCGCCACGGAGTCGAGCTGCCCCATGGGTCGTCCGGCCCAGATGTCGCCCTCGAAGGTGGCAGCTCCGAGGTCGGGCGGCCGCCGAGCGCGGCGACCGAATCGGTGACAAGATTCGCGGCGGCGGTGCCCGGCGGGCGAGGCACGGCCCGGCGATTCGACACGAAGGTGATGGACACGATGGGGCGAACCGATCAATGGGAACGCGTCGCGCACGAGGCGAAGCGGTTCATGGACAAGGCCGCGAACAAGATCTGGGTGTACACGAGCAGCCAGGACGGAGCGACGCGTCGGTTGCTCGTGGGCGGTGAGGACGACGGTGCCGTGGTGCGTCTCCGTGGGGTGAGCCCGATCGGTGTGCGTCCCGGGAGCACCGACGTGGCCACGGTCTGGGAGCTGTTCCGGGACGGCGAGTACACCACCCAGGCACCGTTCCGCCCGCGGACAGTCGTCGACCTGGGCGCGAACGTCGGTGGGTTCCTCGCCTTCATCTCGTCGGTGTCGGGCCCGGCGCTGGAGTCGTACATCGGTGTGGAAGCCGATGCGTCCAGCTTCGCCATGCTCGAGGCGCAGGTCGCTCGGATGCGGTTGACGGACATCGCGCAGGTCGTCCATGCGGCCGCCTGGACCGAACGGGGCACCGTTCAGTTCGCCGACGAGGGGCCCGAGTGGGGCCGTGCGGTCGACCCCGACGGTGGGGCCGAGGTCAAGGCGCTGCCGGTCGAGGACATCCTCGACCTGGCGGGCCTCGAGACCTGCGAGCTCCTGAAGATGGACATCGAGGGCGGCGAGTCCGATGTCCTGCCGACCATCGAACGATGGGGTCACCGCGTCGAGGTGCTGACGGTCGAGCTCCACGGCCAGGCCGACGAGTGGCTGCACGATGTCGTGCGGTCGGCCGGCTTCGTGTCGATCCCGCGGGGCGACTTCTTCCGGCGGCATCCTGCGGCGATCCGCGAGGACGTCCTGCACAAGTGGCTGCAGCGAGGTGCACCCGCCGCCTGACGGTGGAGCCACGCCCGGGAGTGTTCCGCATGGTGGAACATCGCCGTATTGTGGAACGTCCGCGAACATGTCAGAGTGACGCGAACACCGCCACACGCCCTGGAGCCCTCGATGAGTTTCCCGTCCGATCTCGAGATCGCGAAGGCTGCGACCATCCGTCCACTGCCCGAGATCGCCGCCGCCGCCGGCATTCCGGGTGACCTGCTCGAGCCCTACGGCAAGGGCACGGCCAAGATCGATCTGGCAGCAATCGAAGCCATGGCGGACCGCCCGCAGGCGAAGTACGTGGTGGTCTCGGCCATCACGCCGACGCCGCTGGGTGAGGGCAAGACGACCACGACGGTCGGTCTGGGTCAGGCGTTCCAGCACATCGGCAAGACCGCGACCATCGCCATCCGACAGCCGTCGATGGGACCGACCTTCGGCATCAAGGGTGGCGCTGCGGGCGGCGGCTACAGCCAGGTCGTGCCCATGGAGCTGTTCAACCTCCACCTGACCGGCGACATGCACGCGGTCACTGCGGCGCACAACATGTGCGCAGCGGTGCTGGACGCGCACCTGTACCACGGCAACGAACTGGGTCTCGACATCCACAACATCACGTGGCGTCGGGTCCTCGATGTCAACGACCGGGCGCTGCGCAACATCACGATCGGCCTCGGCGGCCGCATGGACGGCATCCCGCGAGAGAGCGGCTTCGACATCACCGCCGCCTCGGAGGTCATGGCCACCCTGGCGCTGGCCTCGTCGCTGCAGGACCTGCGCGAGCGACTCGGTCGCATCGTGGTCGGCTACACCAAGGCCGGCACGCCGGTGACCGCGGAGGACCTGAAGGTGGCCGGGTCGATGGCGGTCATCCTCATGGAGGCCATCAAGCCCAACCTGATGCAGACACTCGAGGGCACTCCGGCGCTCGTACACACCGGTCCGTTCGGCAACATCGCCACCGGCAACAGCTCGATCGTCGCTGATCGCATCGGCATTCGGACCGGCGACTTCCTGCTGACCGAGGCCGGCTTCGGTGCCGACATGGGCGCCGAGCGCTTCTTCAACATCAAGTGCCGGTACTCGGGCATCGCCCCTGACGCGGCGGTGCTCGTCGCCACCGTGCGTGGGCTCAAGGCGCACAGCGGCAACCACAAGATCGTCGCCGGCAGGCCGCTCCCGGATGCGCTGCTCGCCGAGAACCCTGATGAGGTGCACATGGGTGGCGACAACCTGCGCAAGCAGTTGGCGAACATGCAGGTCCACGGGGTCACGCCGGTGGTCGCCATCAACGTCTTCCCGGGCGATCACGACGCTGACATCGCAGCCATCAAGGAGATCGCCACCGAGTACGGCGCCCGCGCTGCGGTGACCACGCACTTCGCCGACGGCGGCAAGGGTGCGGCGGAGCTTGCCACCGCTGTGGCCGAAGCCGCCGAAGAGGAGAGCAACTTCGAGGTGCTCTACCCTGACGACGCTTCGCTGAAGGACAAGATCCACGCCGTGGCGACCAAGGTGTACGGCGCCGATGGCGTGGAGTACTCGGCCCAGGCCGACAAGCAGTTGGCCACCTACACCGAGGCCGGCTTCGACAACCTTCCGGTCTGCATCGCCAAGACCCATCTGTCGATCTCGTCCGATCCCAAGCTCAAGGGCGCACCCACCGGTTGGACCCTCCCCGTGCGGGAGGTCCGGGCCTCGGTCGGCGCCGGCTTCATCTACCCGTTGTGTGGCGACATGCGGACCATGCCCGGGCTCGGCAAGATGCCGGCCGCCATGGGCATCGACCTCGACGACAACGGCGAGATCGTCGGGCTCAGCTGAGGGCGGAGGGAGCGACCATGGGCATCTTCCGCAAGAAGGTCGACAGCACCGAGTCCGACGCAGCGCGAGCGCACCGCCTGGGGCTCATCGACCGCCTCACCTTCGAGGTCGTCCCGATGAAGAGCCTGACGTCGGCCGTCGAGCATCTGCCGGCCGCCTGTGAGGTCTCGGTCACCTGCTCGCCCGTCAAGGGGATCGCCGAGACGCAGCGCCTGGCCGAGGAGCTGCAGGCGAGGGGGCACGTCGCGATCCCGCACATCTCGGCCCGCATGGTCCGTGACCGCGCGCACACCGCCGAACTGGCCGGGTGGCTCCGCGACACCGGTATCGACCGGATCTTCGTCGTGGGCGGTGACCACGAGGAGCCCGGCGCCTACCTCGGGGCCGTCGAGTTCCTCCGCGACCTCCTCGACACCGATCACGGCCTGCACACCGTCGGCGTCACCGCGTATCCCGACGGCCACGCGTTCCTGTCCGACGAGATCGTCCGCGCCTCCCTCGCCGACAAGGAGCAGCTCCTCCGAGGCGCCGGGGTCGCCGCCTACTGCAGCACCCAGATGTGTTTCGACCCGGCCACCATCGCGAAGTGGATGCGGCAGGTCCGGGAACAGGGCGTCGAGATGCCCGTGCATCTCGGGATCTCGGGTGTCGTCGACAAGGCCAAGCTGCTCACGATGGGTGCCCGCCTGGGCATCGGCCAGAGCCTCAGCTACCTGAAGAAGAACAAGGCTGCCGTCGCCAAGATGCTGACGGCCAGCTCCTATGACCCCAACGATCTGCTGGTCCCGCTGAGCGAGGACATGCTGAACCTGGGTGTCGACGGTCTCCACGTCTTCACCTTCAACCAGGTCGAGGCCACCAACGCCTGGCGAACGACGGTCCTCGCCGAGGGGTAGGGCAGGGCCACACCGCCAGCGGCGGGCGTGCGGCCTCGCTGCTAGCGTCGCCCACGTGTTGGTCTCGAGCATCGTGCGGCGGAACGCCGACCTGTGCCCCGACCGGGATGCGGTGGTGGAGCCCGGTCGGCAGACGCAGAGTTGGGGGGCGCTCGAGGAGCGCACCAATCGTCTCGCCCGGGCGCTTCGCGACCTGGGTGTGGATCACGGCGATCGCCTCGGCGTCCTCGCCCCCAACTGTGCCGAGCACCTCGAGCTGTTCTTCGCCGAGGCGAAGTCCGGGGTGATCGGCGCCCCGATGAACATCCGGCTGACCCACGACGACCTCGCGGCGTACTGCCGGTACGTGGAGCCGTCGGCCATCGTGGTCCACGCGTCGTTGGCCGAGACCGCTCGGGCACTCGCTGCGGAGGTGCCCGGGATCGGTCCGGTCGTCGGCTTCGGCGGCGACCACGGATTCGACATCGACCTCCACGAGGCGATTGCCGCGCAGGAGCCGACCGACCCCGGCTTCGACGTCGTCGACACCGACGTCTACCAACTGGCGGCGACCAGCGGCACCACGGGGGTCTCCAAGGCGGTTGCTCTCACGCACCGGAACTGCTGGGCCGCGATCTGCTGCTACCTGGCCGACATGCCGATCGGCGAGGCCGAGACCGTCCTGCAGAACATTCCGTTCTTCTTCAACCCGGGCGGTCCCGCGCACATCCACCCCGCGCTGGTGAAGGGTGGGCGGACCGTTGTCCTCCCCGGTTTCGACCCTGGGGCGTTCTGCCAGGCCGTCGCCGACCACGGCGTCAACCACACGATCCTGGTGCCGACGATGGTGACGATGGTGCTCGACCACCCAGCGGCCGCCGACACGGACTTCTCGACGCTCAAGTCGGTCATCAGTGGCGGCAGTCCCGTGACCCGCGATCTTCTCGTGCGCGCACGCGACGCCATGGGCGACGTCTTCTTCCCCCACTACGGCATGGCCGAGAGCTACTCGTCGGGCCTGGTGCTGCGGAGGCACCATCAGCACACCGAGGGCCCGGACCACCTCGTGCGGCGGCTCGGTTCGGCTGGCCACCCGCACGTGCTGGTGGAGGTCCGTGTCGTCGGCCCCGACGGCGACGTGCCCCGGGACAACACGAGCGAAGGCGAGATCTGGCTCCGCGGCGACACCCTGGCCGACGAGTACTTCCGGATGCCCGAGGAGACCGCGGCGGCCCACGAAGGTGACTGGTTCAAGACCGGCGACCTGGGCGTCATGGACGACGAGGGCTTCATCACGATCGTCGGTCGAGCCAAGGACATCATCATCACCGGTGGCATCAACGTGCACGGCCGCGAGGTCGAGGAGGTCGTGCTGCGCCACCCGGCCGTGGCGGCTGCGGCCGTCATCGGCATCCCGCACCCCACCTGGGGCGAACAGGTGCACGCGGTGGTGGTCACCGCTCCCGATTCGGAACTCGACGCCTCCGATCTGCTCGCCTTCTGCGCCGACCAGCTGGCGGACTACAAGCGGCCGCGTGGGGTGACCGTCGTCGACGAGCTGCCGATGACCGCCACGGGCAAAGTCCGCAAGAACGAGCTTCGAGCGCGCTTCACCACGTGACGTCGCGGCGGTCGGCCTCCGCTACTTGAGGTCGACCCAGACCAGACGGTGGTCGGAGCTGACGGCGGGGAAGCCGGGGCCGGTCAGGTAGAAGAACGGATCGTCCGGCGTCGGCCAGAAGACGCCCGCACCCTTCACCCGCAGCTTGCGGCTGGGCAGCACGTAGTCCGCACGCAGGTTGCCGGGCCCGAACTCACCCTCGCCGAAGTCGGCGGTGTCGAACTTCGCCGGGCTGAGGTGATCGTCGTTCTGAAGACCCTGGACCTCCGCGGCGACGACGCCACCCTCCGATGACGGCGGCTTGCGGTCGTTGATCTTGCGCAGGTCGAGCAGCTGCTGGATGGCGCCCGGGATGCTGTCGCCATCGTTGGGATCGGAGTTCTGATCACCGGCGATCACGAACCGGGCGCCGCGGGCGAGGCCGCCGTGAGTGCCCTCGTCGTCGTAGATGTAGTGGCTCTTGCGGGGGCGGACGTAGTCGGCCCAGAAGCGGATTTCGTCGTGGTTGCGCGTGCCGTTGCGGTCCTCGGGGCCGTCGAACACCGGCGGCGTCGGGTGGCTGACCAGGAAGTGAATCGTCCGACGGCCGACCTCGATCGGCACGTCCCAGTGACTCTTCGAGGACAGGCGGAACACCTCGAGCTCCTCGGGTGAGTACCAGTCAGCCGGCTCGGGGGTGGAGGGGTCATCAGGGAGCAAGGCCCCTGGCATGTCGACCCAGCGGAACTTCTGGAAGGTGCGGATCTCGTCTTCGACGATGGGATACATCGAGTAGATCGCCATGCCGAACTGGCCCTCGAAGAACCCGAACCCGAACGCGTCGCCCGGACCGAAGTCACCGGCGCCGCCGCTGTTGTCCAGGTCGAACCCCGACGGGATGCCCGTGTTGGACGGAGCCGCATACCGGTACGGGTAGGCGATTGGGGCCGCGCCGTTCTGGGAGACCTCCAGGTAGTTCTTCGAGAAGAGGGCGAGCGACTCGCCCGACGCGTCGTAGTCGAACTCGTTGATGAGCAGCACGTCGGGACGGGTGCGCTGGATGATCTCGGCGACCGCGGCCGGCTGCTCGGACCCCGGCGTCGCCAGCTCGGCGGCGAGCTCGCCGGCCGCGCTCCGGTTCAGCGAGGCATTGAAGGATGCGAAGCGAACCGTCGGTTGCTTCTGCTTGTACCAGTCGCCCTTCCCGCCATCCGCGCCGGCCACGGTTGGTGTGGCGAGCACGCTGGCCACGAGGGCCAAGACGATCAGGGCGACACCGTGGCGCCACCGGCGGGCCCGAAGGCCGGTCGTACGGGTTGCGATCATGGTCGTCCTCCCAGTTCGGCCCCCCGCCGGGACCGCTCGTCACCGGGCTACTACCCGGCGACGAACCCCATGTGGCGGGCAGGCCAAGATCGGGTGAAGGAGGGTCGATGCGCCCGACGGGCTCAGTCGAGGAGGGCGTCCTCGCGGACCGCCTGACCGGCGGCGTAGTCGTGGTGGATCGGGAGCGTTCGGCCGAAGAGCTGCTCGGTGCGGACCAGGCCGCCGATGAGGCCGGGTTCGAGCGTGTAGGCGAAGACGGCGGTGTGTCGGGGTCGCGAGGTCGGGCCGACGCGGGTGACCTCGTGGAGCGAGTAGCGGCCCTGGAAGATCTGCATGTCGCCCGGTCGAAGCTCAAGGGTCGTCACCGCGCGGTCGTCGCCGAGCATGACCGCGGCTGCGCCCTCGGCGTTCTCGTCGGTGCGCGAGCGGATGTTGGGGGCGTAGCGGAACAGGCCGCCTTCGTCGGCCTCGTCCAGCAGTACCGTCACCGCGAAGTCGTTGTTGTCGTAGTGCCAGCTGAACTGCTGGCCCGGGTTCAACACGTTGATGGTCAGGCAGGCCAGCGGATCCGCATAGCAGTGGAGCTCGGGGATCTCGAGACAGTCGGCGATGAACGCCAGGAGGGGCTCCCAGCGGTACATGGCGTCGATCGGCGAGTGCTCGGGGAAGGCGTCGCCGGGGGTGAAGCCCGAGGTCCGCTCGATGAAGATGTTGCCCGGATGGCGGTCGGGCAGGGTGGGGTCGGGTTCGGTGCCGAAGTAGGCGTTGATCCGGGTCTGGCTGTAGTGGGTGGCGGGCTTGATCGCGTGCGACTCCGCCGACATGGCGGCCAGTGCGGCCGGGCGGACGAGCTCGGCGATCACGGCACACCCGTCGACGCGGAGCGAGCCCCGGGCTGCGTCGCGGGCCGTGACGTAGCCGTCGGTGCCGGGCCGGTCGACGGGGTATCGGTCGAGGTCGAGGATGTCTTCGATCGCCCACGACACGGTGCTGCGGTCCATGGTCACTTCTCCCAATGGGGGACCCAGTCCCCGTCGAGCCGGAACGACAGGCCGGCGTCGTCCTCGATCCGCTTGGCAACGTGGAGCTCGCCCTGGTCGAGCCCGTAGCGGTCGCCGGCGGCGCCGAAGGCGCCATGCGCCGCGTCGGTCATCGGCAGGGCGGCCCCGACCTCGGACTGGAGCTCCTCGACCAGGCCGAGATCCTTGAGGCACAGGTCGAGCGTGAACGAGGGGTCGTAGTGACCGGCGAAGATCGACGGTGCGTCGTGGCGGGCGACGAAGGAGTCGCCGACGCTCTTCTTGATGGCCTCCCACAGGACGTCCAGTTCGACCCCGTTGGCCATGCCCAGGGCGAACCCCTCGCCGATGGCCGCGGCGTGGATGAACCAGAGCTGGTTGGTGACCAGCTTGACCACGTTGCCGGTACCGAGCGGGCCGCAGGTGATCACCGTGCCGAGGTTGTCCAGGATGGGCGTCGCTCGTGCGACCGGGTCGGCGTCACCTCCCAGGAACAGGGTCATCGTCGCGTTGCGGGCCCCGTCGACGGCGCCGGTGACCGGGCAGTCCACGACATCGACGCCATCGGGTGCCTCGGCGGCAAGGGCCTTGACCAGCGGGATGCGGTTGGTGGTGAGGTCGATCCACAGACTGCCGGGGCGAAGCCTGGCCAGCGCGCCGGCGTCGCGCATGACGGCGTCGACGTGGTCGGGGCGCGGAAGCGAGGTCATGAGGACGTCCGCCGTGGCGGCCACGGCGCCCGCGGACTCCTCGCCGACGGCTCCCTGGTCGACCTGACGGGCCAGCGCCTGCTCCGACAGGTCGTAGGCGTGCACGGTGTAGCCCGCGTGAACGAGGTTGGTGCACATTGGCCCGCCCATGTTGCCGAGGCCGATGAACCCGATGGTCTCCATCCACGCAACGTATGAATGGGGAGTGTCTCGGTCAACCTGCCGAGCGAGGCGTCGGCCCTGCGGTGGGGGTCGAGCCCGTCAGCCCTGGAGCTGGGCGCTGAGCAGTTCCGCGGCCTCGGCCACCATCAGGCCGAGGTCGTGTGTCCGGTCGGGGTCGGGGAACCGGTAGGCCGGGCCGTGGACGTGGATCGCGGCCTCCACGCCGGTTGGCCCGAACACCGCAGCGGCGACCGAGTTGATCCCCTCGGCGAACTCCTCGAAGCCCCAGGCATAGCCGGCGGAACGAACCTGCTGAAGCCGGTCACGGAACTCCTCCGCGTCCGTCAGGGTGTTCGTGGTCAGCGCGTCGAGGCCTCGACTGATGTACTCCTCGACCCGTTCGTTGGAGGCGTGGGCCAGCATCGCCACCCCGGCCGGGACGGTGTGGGCGAGGCCCCACTCACCTGTCCAGTCGCGGACCTGCACGTCGGACTCGGTGGCGACCTGGTCCAGGAAGTACACCCAGCCGTCGTCGTCCATGGTGTCGAGACCGCTGGCTTCGCCGGTCCGGTCGGTGAGGTCGATGAGGAACGGCCTGGCGATCGCGGCGAGGTTGCGACCGGGCTGTGCACCGGCGGCGATGTCCTCGATCCCCGGTCCGAGTCGGTAGTCACCGCCCGCCTCGACCTGTTCGACGGCCTGCTCGGTCTCCAGCGCGCTCAGGAGGCGGGCCACCGTGCTCTTGGGGAGTGCCGTCCGGGCGGCGAGCTCGGTGATGCCGGCCGGCTGCATGGCCAGGGCACGGAGGAGCGCGAACGCGCGCTCGATGGACTGCACACCGGACATACGTCTGAGGCTACCGCCGTGTTCCACATCGTGGAACGACGGCAACGCTGGTGGTCAGAGTCCCCGGCGGCGCAGGCTGGTCGCAGCCATCACGATGCCGACACCGCCGACGAGCAGTGCGGCGCCGGCGGCAGCCATCGGCGAGCTCTGCTCGCCGGTCTGTGCCAGTTGCTGGCGGGGCAGTACCTCGGTCGGAGGCTCCGGCACGGCCGCGGTGGTGGGCGGCGGTGTGGGCGGCAGCACCACGACCTCTTCCTCCGATGGGGTCTCGGTGGGCTCCTCGGTCGGCGTCGCCTCGGGTGTCGGCTCCTCGACCGGGGTCTCCGACGGCTCCACGGTGGGTGTGGCGTCCGGCGTTGGTTCCTCCACCGGCGTGGTCTCGGGTGTCGGCTCCTCGACCGGGGTCGCGTCGGGCGTTGGTTCCTCGACCGGCGTGGGCGTGGCCTTGTCGGTCCCGGGGCCGACCTCACCCTCCGGCGTCGGTGTGGCCTCTTCGCCACCGTTGCCGACGTCGCCGTCGGGTGTGGGCGTGGCATCGTCACAGATCACGTCGCCGGGCACGGTCACGGCATCGACCGTGACGTCGACCACGATCTCGGTGTCGGCCTCGGCGTCACCACTCGGACAGTCCGCCGCCGCGGTGCCGGACGAAGCCGCCGCCAGCAGCGCCGGGATCAGTGCGAGCGCCAAGACGGCGCGGCGCAGCGAGGAATGTGTAGCTCCGCGGTGTGCAGTCGAACGCACGGATGGCCCCTTTCGCCTACCCGGACGGGCCCCCGCTCGGCGGCCCGATCCGAATGCTCTCACCCTAGGTCTCGGGACCCACTCGCACAACAACCATTGGTGGCGCTCGGTGCCGGCTGACCGGCCGTGTGACCAGGCGTTCCGTCAGTCGGCAGCCAGTGCCGACCGCACCAGGTCGAGAATGGCCTCGCCGTACTTCTCCACCTTCACCGGCCCGATGCCGGTGACGTCGAGCAGGGCGTCGTCGTCGAGCGGGCGGAGTCTCGCGAGCTCGAACAGGGTCGTGTCGTTGAACACCACATAGGCCGGGACACCGTCCGCTTTGGCCTGTTCGGTGCGCCAGGTGCGCAACGACTCCCGCAGCGAGGCCTCGGCGATGCTCGAGGCTTCGGGGATCTCGCGCTTGGCCCGACGTTTCCTGGGTGCCTCTGTGGCAGCCGGTCGGGGTCGGAGCTCGGGTTCGGGCTCTGCGTCCGGGTCGCGCTCGACAGTGAGCTGGGCCACGAACGGGGAGGCCGGTGTGCCGGCGACCACGAGCACGTCCTGGCTGCCCCGCGTCACGCCGACATGGAAGACCCGACGTTCCTCCTCGCGGTCCGACGCCAGCCGGTGCGGCATCAGACCGGCGGTGGCCTCGTGGACGATGACGTGGGGCCATTCTCGGCCCTTGACCCGGTGGATGGTCGAGAGGCGGACGCCGCCGGGGTCGGCGCTGATCTCCCCCAGCCGTGTCGTGACCCAATCACCGAAGCGGCTGGGATCGGGCTGGTGGCCGGCGACGGCCAGGAGCGCAGCCAGGTCATCGCCGTGCGCGGAGCGGTCGACGGATCGACGGCTGGCGTCGAGGCGGTTGTCGAGCGCCTGGCCAAGCCCGACCTCGTCGCGGATCATCGTCAGCAGGGTGGCGGTGTCGGCGCCGGCCTCGGCGCGACCCCGGAGCCGCTCCACGTCGTCGGCGAATGCGGTGACCTTCTGCTGGTCGCGTTCGTTGCTCAGACGGCCGGCGAGGGCCCTGAGTCCGCGGACACTGCTCTGTTCGCCGGCCCAGCCCGCGAGTCGGGCCGAGATGCCACGAGGCGGACGACGGATGGCCGTCTCCACCGAAGGGCCGACCAGTCGCTGCGCGGGTACCGTCGCCACGTCCAGCCAGGCCAGCGCGCCGGCCACGCCGGTCCGTTCGACGAAGTTCTGGTGGACCGGCGCGTTGGTGGGGATCCCCTGCTCCTCGAGCACGAGCATGGGGCCGAGCAGGGTGGCGTTCACCCGGGTCAGGATCGCGATGTCGCGGGGTCGGGTGCCGGCGTCCACCAGTTGGCGCACCCGGTCCACGGTCACGGTCAGGGCGTCGTCGCTCTGGGCAACGGTGAGGTCCTCGGAGGCACCGGCACGCCCGGGGGTCGGGTTGATCGTCTTGGTGATGCGGCGGCGATTGTGGGTGAGCAGCGTGGCCGCTCCACTGACGACCGCCGGGGGACACCGGTAGTTGACCGTCAGGTCGTGCGCCCCCGACCCGGGAAAGAGGTCGGCGAAGTCGATCAGCCACGACGGTGATGCACCGGAGTAGCCGTAGATCGTCTGGTCGTCGTCGCCCACCCCGAACACCTCGGCCGCCGGTCCGGCGAGCAGGCGCAGCAACAGGACATGGGCCGGGGTGAGGTCCTGGAACTCGTCCACCAGGAGCACACCGCAGACCCGCCGAGCCGCCGCCCGCGCCGCGGGGTCGGTGCACAGGACTTCGATGGCGCCGAGGATCTGCTCGTCGAAGTCCACCGCGCCGCTGCGAGCCAGGCGATCCCGATACTGCGGCAGCACGTCGGCGAAGCCGTTGACGTCGGGCGCGAACTCCTGCTCCACCGCTGCCGGCGAGCGGAGGCCGAGGCGGGTGGCGGTCAGGGCCTCGATCCAGGTCGCGAACGGGTCCGACATGGCCTGGCGTCGGGTGGAGACGAGGTCGTCGAGGATGCGCCGGACGTCGCGTTCGTCGATCACGCTGGGCGCACGGCGACCGGCCGGCGGGGCGAACGGGGCGCGGCCCGACAGGATGGCGAGGGCGAGCGAGTTCAGGGTGCGGATCTCGAGGCCGGGGAGGTCGGTGGTCCGTTCCTCCATCTCGGCGCGGGCACGGACGTTGAACGCCACCATGCAGATGGTGGTGGGGTCGACCCCGCGGTCGCGCACCAGGTGGCGCGCCCGTTCGGTGAGCACCCTCGTCTTGCCGGAGCCCGCGGGGGCGATGATCCGGGCGCCACCGCCTCGGTGGGCGACGGCGGCCAGCTGGTCGGGAGCGAGGTCGGCGGTGGGCTCGGCGTCACCGAGGGTGCCGAGCGATCCGGAGGCGAGGTGCACGGCCGGGATGAGCGGGACGTCGAGCGGCAGCCAGTCGAGCGGTCCGCCGTCGCACCACGCCGACCCGGCGGACGTCACGACGTCGCCCGGCCCATCCGTCGCGGGCGTGGCCCCGGCGGCCACGGCTCGGGACACGGCGTCGATCGTGGGTCGCTCCGGCTCGCGCGCGTCGACCGCGTGGGAGAGGACGAGGTGGCGGATGACCTCACCTTCCAGGTCGGCCTCGGGTGACAGGTGCCAGTAGTCGATGTCGAGCACGGGGTCGGGCGGGGGGAGCTCGATGCTCAGCTCGATGACCACCCGGCGACGCTCCGCGCGTGCGGCGCGCAGGTCGTCGATGGCGATGGGATCGTCCGGGCTCGTGACCGCGATGTGTTGCGCCGCGGCCCACGGGGCGGGTGTGGGGTCCCCGGGACGGATGACGAGGTTGCGTCCGAGTGCCTCCGGCCCCGCCAGGCGCTCCCAGTCGGCGGCCAGCGCGACGGGCGTGACCGTCGGTGCCGTGGCCACCGAGCGGCGAGCTCGGGGCGCGGCTTCGGGCTCGGGTAGCGGTGGAGCCTCGGTGGTTGATGCTGCGGGGGGTGTCCCCATCGAGCAGCCGCGGACCTCGGCAACCGTGGCGTGCTGGCCTCCGCAGTGTCCGCAAGCGATCATCGTCGGCACCGTAGGCGCGCCGGGTGACAACGCGGCGCTGGGTCGCCGACGCGGTGCCGTTGTCGAGGATGTGAAGCTCGATCCGGTCACGACCTCGACGCAGACCTCACGGTGTCACGACCACTCCGAGGTCCGCTCGGAAGCGCTCACGTCCGCGCTCGGTGACGCGCAGGATGCGACGCTCCGTCCGCCGGGTCACCCATCGATCGGCGAGCAGGTGATCGAGGATCGCCACCCCGACGGTTCCGCCGAGGTGATGACGGCGCTGGGTCCAGTCGAGACAGTCGCGACACATCGGCCGACGCGATCGTCGGTGGGGCTCGAGGTCGACGCCGATCTCGGCCAGTCGGTCCGTGCCGCGGTCGCTGAGGTGGCTCGCGCCGTCGATCGTGGTCAGGATCCCGCTGTCGTGCAGCGCACCGTGGAGCCGGACGCCGAGCTCGCCGGCGAGGTGGTCGTAGCAGCTGCGGGCGAACGCCATGTCGCTGCCCGGGTGGGGCCGAGGGATCGGATCGGTCTCCGCCAGGTCGAGCGCGTCGATCGACTCGAGCAGGGCCGCGACCTCTGCGGAGGCCAGCCGGTAGTAGCGGTGCCGGCCAGCAGCCTCCACGGCGACGAGACCGGCGTCGATGAGTCGGGAGAGATGCTCGCTCGCCGTGGAGGCGACCACACCGGCGTGGCGGGCGAGCTCTCCAGCGGTGTGTGCCGTCCCGCCGGCCAACGCCGACACGATCGATGCCCGGGTCGGATCGGCGAGCGCGGCGCCCACCGACGCCAGGCGGCTGGTCTGGGTGCTGGTGCGTCTGCCCATGCACCGACCGTACGCGCGCCACGTTTCGGCCCGCGCCGAAACGTCACCTGCGCACGCTGCCCCCATGGAACTTCTGACCCCACCGTTGATCGACTTCATCCACGGCCAACCGATGTTCTTCGTCGGCGCAGCGGCCGATGCGGGCCGGGTGTCGGTCTCACCCAAGGGCATGGACACGTTGCGAGTCCTCGGGCCGAGCCGCATCGTCTGGCTCAATCTGACCGGCAGTGGCAACGAGACCGCCGCGCATGTCGCGGCGAACCCGCGCATGACGCTGCTGTTCTGCTCGTTCACGGACATGCCGATGATCCTGCGCGTGTACGGCTCGGCGCGAGTCGTGCATCCCCGCGACGACGGGTGGGCTGAGCTGGCGCCCCACTTCCCGGAGTACGCCGGGTCGCGGCAACTGTTCGACGTCACGGTGACCGACGCGGTGACGTCCTGCGGCACGGGAGTGCCGGTGATGCGCCTGGAGTCGGTTCGTGGCGACGAGGAGCTCGAGCCGTTCTACGCGGCGATGTCCGACGACGAGCTGGCGACGTTCTGGCGGGAGAAGAACGTGACGAGCCTCGACGGTCTCCCGAGCCACATCTTCGGCTGACTCGGCTCAGCGCGGCCTTCCCGGCGCGGTACAGCTCTGCGGGCGCCTGCGACGGCATCGAGGCCGATCGAACGGTCAGACTGCCAACGTGGAGATCCGGCGAGCGCGCGAAACCGATGCGGCCGTCCTGGCAGACCTGTATCTGCACGCACGTCGGGCCGCTGAACCAGCGATCCCGCCGATGGTGCACACCGATGCCGAGACGCACGAGTGGATGGCCGGCCAGGTCGCAGCGCTCGAGGTGTGGGTGGCCGTCGACGACGATCGGACCGTCGGCCTGCTGATCGTGGCGGGGGACTGGCTCGACCAGCTGTACGTCGACCCGGACGTGACCGGGCGGGGGATCGGCACCTTGCTGCTCGACCATGCCAAGGAGCAGCGGCGCGGCGGCCTCCAGCTGTGGACGTTCGTGTCGAACCTCGGTGCACGCGGGTTCTACGAACGCCACGGGTTCGTCGAGGTCGAACGCACCGACGGCGCAGGCAACGAGGAGCAGGCCCCCGACATCCGCTACGTCTGGCCGGCGCCGGCGGGCGAGGTCAGGACGGGACCAGGCTGAAGCCCTCGTCCTGCCAGCCGATCCAGCCGCCGAGCATCTTCTTCACCGGGCGTCCCAGGCGGGCGAGCTTCGCCGCGGCGCGGTCTGCGCCATTGCAGTGGGGGCCGGCGCAGTACACGACGAACACGGTGTCGTCGGCGTACGCAGCCAGGGTCTCCTCGGTCATGGTGGCGTGGGGGAAGTAGGTGGCGCCCGGGATGTGGCCGGCGTCGAACCCGGCGCGGTCGCCGGTGACCTGGAGCAGGACGAAGTCGGGGTCGCCGGCTGCCATCGACGCGTGGACGTCCCAGCAGTCGGTCTCGAATCGGAGCAGGGCCTCGAAGTGATCAGCGGCGTCGCTCGACTGGGCCGGCGCGATTCGGGTGACGTGGCTCGTGGTGGTCGTCTCGGGCATTGCTGCTCCTCTCGTCGGGGTGTGCGGTCGAGTGTCCCGCGCTGGATGGGCCATGACGAGTGGCAGGAGTGACAGTCATCACTAAGATCCTGCCAATGGCTCCGCAGAACCGATCGGTCGTCGCCGTCGCCTACGACGGGTTGTGCTCGTTCGAGTTCGGCGTGGCCACGGAGCTGTTCGGCCTGGCACGTCCGGAGCTGGACGTCGACTGGTACGACTTCGCGGTCGTGTCCGCCGACCCCGGACCGCTGCGCACCCTGGGTGGGGTCGAGCTGTCCGCGCCGACCGACCTGGCCCTGATCGAGCACGCCGGCACGATCGTGATCCCCGGCTGGCGGGACCTCGACGACCCGCCGCCGGCCGAGCTCGTCGACGCCCTCCTCGTTGCACACGAGCGGGGGGCCCGCCTGCTGTCGATCTGCTCGGGGGCCTTCCTGCTCGCGGCCACCGGGCTGCTGGACGACAAGGCCGCCACGACCCACTGGCGCTATGCCGACCAGCTCCGCCGCAACCATCCGCTGATCGACGTCCGCCCCGATGTGCTGTACATCGACAACGGATCGATCCTCACGTCGGCGGGCAGCGCGGCCGGGATCGACCTGGGGCTCCACCTCATCCGTCGGGACCACGGGCCTGCGGTGGCCAACCAGGTCGCCCGGCGCCTCGTCGTCCCGCCGCACCGCGACGGCGGGCAGGCCCAGTTCATCAGCACACCGGTCGCCGCGGACGGGCAGTCGCCGGTGGCGGCCACGATCGACTGGGCGCTCTCACGACTCGACGAGCCGCTGACCGTGGAGACCCTGGCCGGGCACGCACACATGAGCGCCCGCACGTTCGCCCGCCGGTTCGGTGAGGCCACGGGCACCACCCCACACCGCTGGCTCACCCGTCACCGTGTCCTTCGCGCGCAGGAGCTGCTCGAGACCACCGGACTCAGCATCGACGAGATCGCCGCCCACTGCGGCCTGGGCAGCGCCGCGAACCTGCGGCACCACTTCGAGCGCGAGACGCGGACGACCCCGACCCGCTATCGCGCCGCGTTCACGACGGCGTCCTAGCGCGCCGCTTCGACGACGCCGATGATGCGGTCGGCGATCCCGGTGACCGGAACCATCTCGGTCTCACCCGACGCACGAGGCGTGTACTCGACGTTGCCCTCGGCCAGGGCCTTGGGGCCCACCCCGATGCGGTGGGGGATGCCGATCAGCTCGGCGTCGGCGAACTTCACGCCGGGACGGGCGTCGCGGTCGTCGAGCAGGACGTCGATGCCGGCGGCCACCAGCGCGTGGTAGAGCCGCTCGGCAGTTGCCACGGAGTCCTCGTCCTTCATCTGCACGATGGTGATCACGACCTCGTAGGGCGCCACCGAGGTCGGCCAGACGATGCCGTTGTCGTCGTGGTGGGTCTCGATGATGGTGGCGATGGCCCGGTCGACGCCGATGCCGTAGCTGCCCATGATCGCCGGGACCTGCTTGCCGTTCTGATCGAGCACCATCACACCGAAGGTCTCTGCGTACTTGCGGCCCAGCTTGAAGATGTGGCCCGACTCGATGGTGGGCACGATGTCCAGCGGCGTCGCGCACTTCGGGCACGCCTCGCCGGCGCTGACCTCGCGGAGCTCGTGCCACTCGCCCACCTGGATGTCGCGCTCCACATCGACGCCGCGGAAGTGGAAGTCGTCCTCGTTGGCGCCGGTGGTCATGTCACGGCGACCCTTCAGTGCCGGGTCGGCGAGGATCGGCAGGTCGGTGACGCCGACCGCGCCGAGCGAGCCCGGCATCGCTCCGAGTGCGGCGTGCGCTTCTTCGGGGGTCGCCGGACGGACCGTGTTCGCGAGGGTGGCGTCGGCCAGCTTCTGCTCGTTCAGCTGATGGTCGCCCCGCAGCAGCGCCAGGGTGACCTGGTCGTCGACGACGAAGACCAGTGTCTTGATCTGCCGGTCGGCCGTGGCGTGGTCTTCGAGCGCGGCGATGGTCCGGACACCCGGCGTCGGGAACTTCTCCGGCGCGTCCAGGCCGGGACCGTCCTCGACACCGGGGATCACCGAGACCGCCTTCTCGATGTTGGCCGCGTAGCCGCAGTTGCCGCAGACGACGACGTCGTCCTCGCCGGCCTCGGCCTGCACCATGAACTCGATCGAGTCGCTGCCGCCCATGTTGCCGCTGGAGGCCTCGACCGGGATGGCCTCGAGGTCGAAGCGCTGGAACGTCTTCAGGTACGCCTCGTGCTGGCGGTCGAACGACGCGTCGAGACCGGCCTCGTCGAGGTCGAAGGAGTAGGCGTCCTTCATCGTGAACTCACGGACGCGCAACAGGCCGCTCTTGGGGCGGGCCTCGTCACGGAACTTGGTGTTGATCTGGTACCACATCTGCGGCAGCTGCTTGTAGGAGGTCAGCTCCGATCCCACCGTGGCGAAGATCTCCTCAGCGGTCACGCCCAGCGCCTGCGGGGAGCCGTGCCGGTCGTCGAGGCGGA
>CBDHFJ010000147.1:0-31647 GCA_965262315.1 Acidimicrobiales bacterium | reverse complement strand
ACACAGGCTTCGGCGGCTGAGGCTTCGGCGGCTGAGCCGCGTCGCCGAGGTGGACTGAGCCCCCTCAGCCCTCGTCACTCAGCTGGACCGTGACGCGCGTTGCTCCCGCCGCCACCGCAGCTCGCATCATCGCGTCCACGGCATCGAGCACGAGCGCCGGGGCGCCGCTGACCTCGGTCCCGAAAGGGCCGACCGACACCTCGGCCCCCACCGCTGCCGCCGCGTCGATGGCCGCGGTCACGTGCGGGCCCGGGCTGCCGTCCACGAACGGCTCGACCGTGAACTCGGCGAGCACGGCTAGACGTCCCAGAGCCGCTGGGCCCGACTGGCGAGGCGTGCATGGGCGGCACGGAGGTCGAGTCCCAGCACCTCACCGTCGGCGACTCGCTGCTCGCCGGCCACGAAGAGGTGGCGGACCCTGCGGTCGGGGCCCATCACCAGCGCGGCCAACGGGTCCGCGATGTCACCGATGTCGTCGCCGGGCCACACCGCCAAGTCGGCGGCGGCGCCGACCTCGAGTCGGCCGATGTCCGACCGCCCCAGACACCGGGCCCCGCCGAGGGTGGCGAGGGCCACGACCTGGTCGGGCATGAGGGCATCGGGCCGCAGCTCTCGGAGCCGGGCGGTGTAGAGGGCCTGACGCAGCTCGGGGAACAACCCGCCGATCTCGTTGCTGGCCACACCGTCCACGCCCAGGCCGACGGGCACGCCGGCCCCCAACAGGTCCGTGGTCCGGCACATCCCGGCCGCGAGTCGGGCGTTGGACGAGGGGCAGTGGGCCACGCCGGTGCCGGCCTGACCGAGGCGGGCGATCTCGTCGTCGTCGAGCCAGATGCCGTGAGCGAGCCACACGTCGTCGCCCAGCCAGCCCCACTCGGCCAGCTGGTCGACGGGGCGGCGCCCGAAGCGCTCGAGGCAGTGCTCCTGTTCGTCGACGGTCTCGCAGAGGTGGGTGTGGAGGCGCAGGCCATGGCGGCGGGCGAGCTCGGCGGACTCGACCATGAGCTCGGTGGTCACCGAGAACGGACTGCACGGCGCCACCACCACGCTCACCATCTCGCCGTCGTGATGGTCGGCCACGATGCGTTCGGTGGAGGTGAGGATCGCGTCGCGGCTCTCGACGACATGATCGGGAGGCAGCCCCCCGCTGGACTCGCCGAGGTCCATCGACCCCCGGCTCAGGTGCAACCGGACTCCGACCGTCCGAGCCGCGTCGACCAGCGCATCGAAGACCGTGTCGTCGCCTCGGGGGACCAGATAGTGATGGTCGAAGGCGGTGGTGCAGCCCGTGGCCGCGAGCTCGGCAAGGCCCACCGTGGCCGCCGCATGGACGTCCTCGACGTCGAGCCGACCCCAGACGGGGTACAGCGTGGTGAGCCAGTCGAACAGGTTGCACCCGATGGCGCGCCCTCGGGTCATCCACTGGTAGAGGTGGTGGTGGGTGTTGATCAGGCCGGCGGTGATCACGTCACCTTCGACGGAGACGACGGTGTCGCCCGGCTCGGCTGGGACGGTCCCGACCGCGGTGATGAGGCCGTCTTCGACGGCGATGTCACCCGGATGTCGGGCTCCTCGGAGGACGAGTCGGGTCATCGGGTCACAGCGCCAGGATCAGCAGGAACGCGAGGATGCCCAGCACGATCGGCACTGCGATGGCGATCGCCAGCAGTTTGAGCGCCCACGCACGCCAGCTCTCCTCGTTGCGGGTGCCGCGGTCGACCAGGCCGAGCTCGTACCAGTCGTCTCGGTTCCACTCGTCGTCCCATCGATCGTCGTCGGGGAGGCTCATCGGAGCTCACGCATGGATCGGCGCCCGTTCGTCGGCCCACCGAACCGCTTCCTCGAGCTGCGCAGCCACCCGGACGAGCAGGTCCTCACGTCCGTAGGCGGCGACCAGCTGACAGCCGACGGGGAGGCCGTCGGCGGTCCGATGCATTGGCACCGAGATCGCGGGCTGGCCGGTCACGTTGAACATCGAGGTGTACGCGGCGTAGGGGATCGAACGCTGCGAGCTGCGCAGGGGTTCGTCGGCGACCGCGGCCAGCTCGCCGATCGGGGGCGGCGGCTGCATCGTGGTGGGGGTCAGCAGCAGGTCCCACCCGTCCTCCCACCACTCGGCCATCCCTCGCCGGTAGGCGTGCATGGCGCCCTGGGCCTCGATGATGTCGACCGCCGACTGGGTCAGTCCCCCCTGGGCCATGGCCCACGTGGCTGGTTCGACGTCATCGGGTCCGAGCTCGCGGCCGAGCATGTCCCCCAGCTTCCGGAGGTTCGCCGCAGCGCCTCCCAGCCACACGGCCGAGAACATGCGGGCGATGTCGCGGTCGTCGGCCATGGCGGGATGTGCGACGGAGACCTCGTGGCCCAGCGACTCCAGCAGCGCCGCGGTCTCGTCGACGCTGCGCCGGCATTCGGGGTGCAGCTCCAGCTCGTCACGAGGCGACTCGTTCCACAGGCCGATCCGGAGCCGGCCGGGGTCGGCGCCCACCTGGTCGATGTAGGGCAGGCCGATACGAGGCGCGACCACGCCGTCGCCGAGCGTCGGCTCGCAGGTCACGTCCATGATGGCGGCGGTGTCGCGCACGCTGTGGGAGACGACGTGTTGGACGCTCAGCCCCCACTCGTCCTGATACGGACCCATGGACATGCGGCCCCGGCTGGGCTTGAGGCCGACCAGGCCGCACATCGCGGCGGGGATGCGGATCGAGCCGCCGCCGTCGCTGGCGTTGGCGGCGGGCAGCATGCCGGATGCCACGGCCGCGGCGGCGCCCCCGCTGGACCCGCCGGTTCCGAACTCGGGATTCCAGGGGTTTCGGCAGGCGCCGTGTGACCAGGGCTCGGTGGTGGCCACGAGGCCCAGCTCCGGGGTGTTGGATCGTCCGACGATCACGAACCCGGCGTCGCGGTACCGGGTGGTGATGACCGAGTCCCGGTCCGCTCGGAAGTCCGCGTTCTTGAAGGCCTGGATCCCCATGTGGAACGGGTCGCCCTTGCTGGTGGGCCACAGGTCCTTCAGGACCATCGGCACACCCCGGAACGGCCCGTCGGGGAGATCGCCGGCGGCCTCGTCGAGTGCCTCCTCGAACCGGCGGTGGATCACCGCGTTGAGCCGGCCGTCCATGGCCTCGATCCGGTCGATGGTGGCCTGCACGGCCTCGACCGCCGAGAGCTCGCCGGTGCGGATCAGCTCGGCCAGCCCGACGGCGTCCAGACGTGCCAGTTCCGAGTCCGCATGCGCCATGGGGCCAACCCTACGGCCGCCCGTCGGCGGGGCGCCAACGGGCGCCCGGGTTTCGTCAGCGACCGTCGAGCAGGCCGGCGACGAGCGACGCGATCTCGCTGCGCTCGGAGCGTTGGAGGGTGACGTGGCCGAACAACGGGTGACCGCGGAGATGATCGACCACTGCGGCAACGCCGTCGTGGCGACCGACCCGCAGGTTGTCCCGCTGCGCGACGTCGTGGGTCAGCACCACCCGCGACCCGGCGCCGATCCGGGTCAGCGCGGTCAACAACACGCTGCGTTCGAGGTTCTGGGCCTCGTCGATGATCACGAAGGTGTCGGTCAGCGACCGCCCCCGGATGTGGGTCAGGGGCTGGACCTCGAGCAGGTTCCTGGCCATGACCTCTTCGACGATCTCGGGCCCGGCGATGGCGTTGAGGGCGTCGGTGACCGCGGCGCCCCACGGCGACATCTTCTCGGCCTCGGACCCGGGCAGGTAGCCCAGGTCCTGGCCGCCGACCGCGTACAGAGGCCGGAAGACGATGACCCGCTGCTGCTCCCGCTGTTCGAGGGTGGCCTCCAGTGCCGCAGCGATGGCCAGCACGCTCTTGCCGGTGCCGGCCCGACCGCCCAGGGACACGATGCCGACGGTGGGGTCGCCCAGGAGGTCCATGGCGATGTGCTGCTCGCTGGAGCGGGGTCGGACCCCGAAGAGCTGCCGGTCGGGGCGAATCAGGTGCACCCGCTTGTCGGCGCCCACTCGGCCCAGGCCGCTCTGGGAGCCGTTCACCAGGGTCACACCCGTGTTGCACGCGAGGTCACGCGCCTCGTCGACGTCCACGGCCCCGTCGGCGAACAGCTCGTCGATGACCGGCCCGCTGACCTCGAGCTCCTGGTAGCCGGTCCAGTGGTCGCCCGAGAGCTCGGTGTCGCGGTACTCGACCGCGTCGATGCCCACCACACCGGCCTTCAGTCGCAGCGGCAGGTCCTTGGAGACCAGCACCACGTGCTGCGGCGGCCGGGTGAGGTCGCCCTGCTGGAGGTTGCGGGCCACCGCCAGGATCCGATTGTCGTTGCTGTCGGTCTGGAAGGCCGCAGGCAACGCGTCGGTCTCGATGTTGTTCAGCTCGACTCGTACGGTGCCGCCCAGCGTGTTGGCCGGCAGCGGCTCCAGCAGACTGCCGTGCGCCTCACGCAACTGCTCCAAGGCGCGGAGCGCCTGGCGTGCCGTCCAGCCCAGTTCGGGGTGGTGGCGCTTGGCCTCCAGCTCGGTGAGCACCACCAGCGGCAACACGACCGCGTGCTCGTCGAAGCG
Organism: Acidimicrobiales bacterium; assembly: GCA_965262315.1. Lineage (GTDB taxonomy): Bacteria > Actinomycetota > Acidimicrobiia > Acidimicrobiales > UBA8592 > JBCCFK01. Next base: position 27,112 of record CBDHFJ010000147.1, on the reverse strand, counting down.
ATGGAGGGCAGTGGGATCGCTCAGCAGGACCGACGTGTCGAGAACGTAGGTTCGAGTGTCATCCGTCATCCGGCCCCCGACGGTAGGCATGGCGAATTCGGCAGTGGTGGACCTCGGCGATGAGTTCATCGTCCGTTCAAACGCTGTTCGACGGCGTGGTGGCGGCGGTGGGTCAGATGGCCCCGTGCTCGTCCTGGGCCCGTGCCGCTTCGTTGCAGGCCGGGCACCACTTCTTGCGGTGGGCGTCGCAGATCCAGACACCTTCGATCCAGCGCCCTCGGGGGGACCGGGTGTGGAGGATGTACTCGCAGGTGCGTTCGAGCACGTCGGGGCGGTGGATGCTCACCGCGTCGTGGAACGCGTCGCTGCCGACGAACAGCGGCAGGCGGATCCGAGCGCAGCCATCGACCCGGAGCCAGGGGCTGCGGAGCGTGCCGATGGGCAGCGCGACCTCGTCGATGCGCTCCCAGGCGACGAAGTCGTCCTTCATCATCGGGAGTCGACGCATCCAGATGCCCTCGGCCGTGACCCAGGCGCGCTCGCGCCGAACCCACGATGCGATCCAGACGGCCAGGGCGAGTCCCGGCACGCCGAAGAACGGAGCGATCGGCAGCATGAGCAGCGCCGGGAGGCCGATCGACAGCCCGCCGATGGTGCCGATCAGTCGGTAGAAGATGCCAGGCTCGAACGGCACGTCGGGTGCCTTGTCGAGCCAGATGTCGGCCGTGTCGGTCACAGTCCGTGTTCCCCTTCGCGAATCGTCGGAACGTCCCGCCGGTGCCCGCGTCGCCAGCACCCCCATCATCCATCGGCACCTGGTGTGCTGTCAGGAGGTCAGGGGACAGATTTCCACCATCTGCGTACGAGCGTGATCGCGGGGCGCGTCTGAGGCGGACCGCGAACGGGTGTGCTCCGGTGCTCGCACGCGGTCAGGCGCCTCGACCCGCGGTCGATCTCGCGGCTTCCGAGAGGACGAGCCCCGCCACGATGCCCCGGTGGTCGCTTCCGGGAATCGTCACCACGTCGAACACGGCCACGTCGAAGTGGTCGCTGACGAGTAGGTGATCGATGCGCAGCACCGGAGGCACCACACGCCCCACGGGCCAGGTGGCCCCCAGGCCATCGCCTCGCTCGAGGTGGGCGTCGCGGAGGCCGGTGTCGAGGATCCGGCCCATCTCCTCGTGCTGGCCCGTGGCGTTGAAATCGCCGACCACGATCAACGGGCCGTCCAGTTCGGCTGCCAGCTCGGCGGTCGCCCGCGACTGGTCGCCCCAGAGCTCGATCTGTGCCCGCGAGAGCGGCGGCGCGAAGTGCACGGCGAGAAGGGCGATCGGCCCCGACGTGCTGTCGATGACGACCAGCGGGAGCCGTCGACCCGGGGTCTCGGTGAGCGTCACCTCGAGGATCGGCAGCTTCGACACGACCGCGACGCCCAGGGTCGCGGGATCCGTGAAGCGGTGTTCGTAGGCGTCAGCAGCGCCGGAGGCCACGATGCGATCCCACTCGGCCGCCTCCTGGACGACGATCACATCGGGGTTCGTCGCCACGAGCGCTTCGAAGCCGGCGATCGGGTCGCGGTTCGCCTTGTAGAGGTTCCCCGACGCGACCGTCAGGTCCACGCACGCCGCCGCGGTTCCCGCACAGCCGGCGTAGGCCGGCGTGGTTGCGTAGTCGGCCCGCAGCCACACGATCTGGCACACCACCAGCGCAAGAGCCACGCCTCCCATGAGCGGACGCCTGTCTCCGGCCGCGTACCCCAACACCAGGTACACCGGGAAGAGCAGCAGCGGCGCCACGCCTGCGACCGCGACGAGCAGCGGGCGCGCCGACACGTCGAACAGGCGCACGACCGCGATCGCGACCAGCCCGGCGAGCAATGCGAGCATTGCTGCCTCGAGGACGCGTTCGGCCGTCGACCCTCCTCGCATCCGTCCATGATCGTTCACGGGGCACTCGCCCCGATGGCACCCCGCCAGCGGCTCAGGGGGTCCAGTCGGCGAAGGTGTCGATCATGAGGCGGACGTCGGGGCCGAGGGGGTAGAGGATCGGCGTGGTGCAGCCGTTGTCCATGTACTCCTTGACCTTGGCCTGGGCCTCCTCGGGCGTGCCCGAGGCGGTGCAGCGCTGCACGACGTCGTCGGGGACGAGCTTCGATGCGGCCACCACCTCTTCGTGGGTGGCGGGCCAGGTCAGGACCTGGTGGATCTCGTTGAGCAGCTCGTCGGAGACACCCGACGCCGCCATGATGTGCGGCTGCTGACCGAGGTACTGGGTGAGCAGGAGCCGGGCGCCGTCCAGCGCGGCCTTGCGGTCCTCGTCCACCGAGCAGACGATGAGCTGGGGACGGTCGATGTCGTCGATGTCTCGACCCGCGGCGCTGGCACCGGCCTCCAACGCGTCCATGGCCCGCAGGTTGTAGCCGGGCTCGACCATGTAGTTCAGGACGGCGCCGTCGGCGATCTTGCCGGTGAGCTCCATCATCTTCATGCCGGTGGCCCCGATGTAGATCGGCACGTCCTTGGCCCGGCGCTCCTGATGGACGTAGTCGAGCTCGACGCCGTCGAGGTGCACGAAGTGGCCGTCGTAGGTGACCGGGCCGTCGCAGGCCAGCAGGGCCCGCACGGACTCGACCACCTCGCGCATCACCCGCAGGGGCCGCTCACGGTTGACGCCGACCTTGGCGGCCAGCGGGTCCCACCACGCACCGATGCCCAGGATGATGCGGCCCGGTGCCAGGTCGTCGAGGGTCGAGAACGTCGATGCCAGGCGGGCAGGGTTGCGGGTCCAGCAGTCGACGACGCCCGACCCGATCTTCACCCGATCGGTGGTCGCTGCGAACGCGGCCATGGGGACGCACGCCTCGCGCACCAGGCGCGAGTCGGCCTGCCACACCTCGGTGAAGCCCTTCTCCTCGGCGTACTGCGCGTACGTCATCGCCTCACGGATGTCGTGGGCGTCCTGCAGATAGATGGCAACTGGTTGCGTCATGGCATGTCCTCCAGCTTGGCGAAGAGTTTCTGGGCGGCCTCGGCGGCCTTGGCTCGGATCTCGGTGGGATCGACCGTGGTGACGACACCCTCGTCGAGTACCACCCTGTCGTCGATCTCCACCCTGGTGGGTCCGACGCCGGTGGTGAACGCGAGCTTCCACGGGTCCATGTCGTCGTAGGACCACGTCACCACGTCGTCACGACAGTCGGGGAACAGGTCGGCGTTGACGTCGAGCATCGCCCACGCGGTGTCGGGCACCTGGGTGACATCGGATTCGCGCAGGCGTACGTACGCGACCCGGAACTCGTCGACCATGTCGGCGCCGATGCCGTCGGTGCCCAGGCCCACCGGGTTGGTGAACCGGGCCGGCGCGGCGTAGCCGACCGCGTTGTTCATGTTCGACCGCGGGTTGTGGACGATCGTGCCTCGCAGTCCGTGGTCGTCGGGGAGGTGGACACCGTGGATCAGCAACCAGTCGTCGGTGGTGAGCTCGGCCAGGCGGGTGGCGGCACCACGGTCGGCGTGGCCCTCCGCCACATGGATGTGGACCCCGACGCCGAGATCGGCGGCGAGGCCCGCGGCGGCTTCGAGGCTCTCGTCGGAGCAGGTGAACGCGGCGTGCACACCGACCATGCCGTTGCCGCCGTCCTTGATGAAGCGCTCGCACTCGGCCAGTCCGGATCGGGCGCCGTCGGTCATGCCTCGGGACGCATCGAAGCCGCCCGGGTGTCGATCGGTGATGCCGTAGCTGGCGTTCACGCGGACGCCGACCTCGGCGCAGGCATCGGCGATGGTCGAGAGCGAGCCCTCGATGGCATTGGGCGATTCGTGGTGGTCGATGATGCAGGTGGTGCCCCGTTCGAGCGCTTCCAGCGCGCCGAGCTTGGCCGACCACTCGATCGTCTCCAGGTCGAGGGCCGTGTCGAGGCGCCACCACACCAGCTCGAGGATGTCGAGGAAGCTCCCCGGCGTACGCGGGGGAGCGGGCATGCCTCGGGCCAGCGCGGAGTAGAGGTGATGGTGCGCACACACCATGCCGTGGGTCTGGTTCGGGGCAAGCATCAGGTCCATGCGGTGGCTCGCTCGCGGTTGGCGGCGTTGCGCATGGGCAGTTCGGTGCGCCACTCGCCGTCGTGGGCCCGCAGTGCCGCGGCGACAGCGCCGGCAGTGGGGACGAGCCCGATCTCGCCGACGCCCTTGATGCCGTAGGGCGAGTTGGGTTCGGCCGACTCCACCAGGATCGTGTCGATCGACGGCATGTCCTTGGGGCGGATGATGTCGAGGCTGCGCAACGTGGTGTTGGTGGGCAGGCCGGTCTCGTCGCACGGGAACCCCTCGGACAACGCGTAACCCAGACCCATGTGGACCGCGCCCTCGACCTGGCCTTCACACAGCAGCGGGTTGACCGCCTTGCCGACATCGTGTGCCGCGACGACGTGCTCCACGTCGCCGGTCTCGGGGTCGAGGACGACGACCTGTGCCGCATAGCCGAAGGTGGAGTGGATGACCGGGTTTTCCAGGCCTTCGCTCAGCGAGTTCGTCCAGTCGACGCGGTACTCGCCTTCGTAGTCGACGCCCACCCGGCAGCCGTCGGCGATCGCCTTGCGGCAGGCGTCCTGGACCGATCCGGCTCCCATGAGCGTGCCGCGAGATCCGGTGGTCTGGCCGGCCCCGAGCTCGCGGGTGGTGTCGACGATGACCTCGATCCGGTCTGGCTCGACGCCCAACTCCTCGACCGCGACCTGCAGCGCCACCGTGTGGACGCCCTGACCCATCTCGGTCCAGCAGTGGCGTACCTCGACGGTGTTCGATCCAGGTGGGCCGTCGTCGCGGAAGCGCACGACGGCCTTGGCGACCTCCTTGAATCCGTTGCCGAGGCCCGAGTTCTTCAGCCCGAGGCCGATGCCGACCGGCTTGCCGGCCGCGATCGCGGCGTCGTAGGCCGGCTTCGCCGCATCGAGGCAGGCTCGGGCGCCGAGGCAACCGTCGTCCATGATCTGGCCGGGGCCCCACACGACGCCCGGTTCGACCACGTTGCGGCTCCGGATCTCCCAGCCGCTGATGCCCACCGCGTCGGCCAGGCGGTCGAGCACGCCCTCCATCGCGAACTGCGCCTGGTTGGCGCCGAAGCCACGGAACGCGCCGCACACGCTGTTGTTGGTGCGGGCGGCGACGGCTTCGCAGTCGATGTTGGGCACGACGTAGGGGCCGCTGGCGTGGCCGGCGGCCCGCTCCAGCACCTTCATGCCCACCGACGCGTACGGGCCCGAGTCGCCCAGCATGCGGATGTGGAGGGCGGTGAGCTTGCCGTCCGCGTCGCAGCCGGCCTGGTACTCCATGCGGATCGGGTGCCGCTTGGTGTGGACCAGGAACGACTCCTCACGGCTGAACGTGGTCTTGACCGGCCGCCGCAGGAGCCAGGCCGCCAGCGCGGTCTGGCCCTGGTTGGACATGTCCTCCTTGCCGCCGAATGCGCCCCCGTTGGAGACGAGCTCCACCGTGACGGTGGAGGGGTCGATGTCCAGGATGCGGGCGATGTCGTTGCGATCGTCCCAGATGCCCTGGCCGCCGGAGTAGACGTACAGCCCGCCGTCGTCGGTGGGCACGGCGAGCGTCGATTCGGGCTCGACGAAGGCGTGATCGACGCGCTGGGTCTGGAAGGTCTCGCGGACCACGTGCGCCGACTCGGCCAGCGCGGCCTCGGCGTCGCCACGTCGGTAGGTGGACGTGGACAAGACGTTGCCGTCGAGCCCCCACACCGCATCCTCGTCGCTGGCCACCGCCGACGCGGGGTCGACCATGGGGGCGAGCACGTTGTAGGTGACCTCGACCAGCTGCGCTGCCGCCCGGGCGATCTCCCGGGTCTCGGCCACGACCATCGCGAGCACGTCGCCTAGATAGGAGGTGCGCCCGCCGACCGGGATGAAGATCGGCCAGTCCTTGTGGATCAGGCCGACGCGCAACTCGCCGGGGACGTCGGCACCGGTGAGGACCCGCTCCACGCCAGGAACGGCCTCGGCCGCCGAGGTGTCGATGGCGACGATGTCGGCACGGGCGTGGTCCGACAACTTGAACGCGCCATGGAGGAGTCCGGTGGGCATCATGTCGTCGATGAACGGCCGGCGGCCGACGGCCAGGTCGCAGGCCTCGTACTTGATGCCGCGGGAGCCGACACCGCCGGGGAGTTCGGGCGCCGGGACCGAATCCGAGGCCAGGGCCTCGACCGCATCGAGGATCTTCGTGTAGCCCGTGCAACGGCACAGGTGCGCGCCAAGATGGCGGGCCGCATCGTCGCGGGTGAGGTCGGCGCCCTTCTTGTCGAGCAGCGACTTGGTGCGGATGACGATGCCCGGTGTGCAGAATCCGCACTGCAATGCGCCGCACGCCGCGAAGGCAGTGGCCATGCGGTCGACCTCGACGGGGTCGACGCCCTCGAGGGTCACGATCTCGGAACCCTCTGCCTTGTCCATCGACGTCTGACAGGCCACGCGGGCCTTGCCGTCGACGAACACGGTGCAACACCCGCACTGCCCCGACGGCGCACAGCCGTCCTTGGGCGAGATCACACCCAGCTCGTCACGCAGCGCCGACAGCAGGTGGGGGTGGTCGCCCGTCACGGTCACCGGGTTGCCATTGAGTTCGAATGCCGTCATCGCGGCCTCCGGTGGTCGGTGGAGATTGGAGAGGTGGTGGTTCGCTCGAGGCCGGCGGTCAGCCGTCGACGATGGGATCGGGGGGCGTGGCGCCCTTCTGGCCCGTGATCGCTCCGTAGGTCTCGGGGCGCCGGTACCGGTTGAATTGGAAGAGTGTGTCCTTGTAGTTCGCGCACAGATCCAGGTCGATGTCGGCGATGGCCAGCTCGTCGCCGGTGTGCGCGGTCAGCGCGATCACCCGCCCGGTCGGGGCGATGATGCAGCTGTCGGCCAGCGACTCGACGCCCTCCTCGTTGCCGCCCTTGGCGACACCCACCACGTAGCAGCCGTTCTGGTAGGCGCCGGCCTGCATGACCAGGTGCGAGTGGAACGACTGCAACGCGTCCTGACTGGGGTCAGGGGCGTAGTGCATCGGGGTGTTGTAGCCGATGAGGATCAGCTCGGCGCCGCCCAGGGCCAGGCACCGGTAGGTCTCGGGCCAGCGGCGGTCGTTGCAGATGGCCATGCCCACGACGCCACCGAAGGCGCGCCAGGTGGGGAACTCGTGGCCGGGCTCGAAGTAGCGGCGCTCCAGGTGCTGGAACTCGCGCCACGGCTCGTGCTCGCGGTGTCCGGGAAGGTGGACCTTGCGGTACTTGCCCACGATCGAGCCGTCGCGCTCGACCAGGATCTGGGTGTTGTAGCGATGACCATCGGGCGTCAGCTCGGCGTAGCCCAGGCAGAAGCCCATGGCGAAGCCCTTGGCCGCGTCGAACAACCGCTTGGTCTCGGGGCCGGGCATCTCGGTCTCGTAGAAGCTGTCGAGGTCCAGGTCGTCCTCGCCCTCCACGTACCAACGAGGGAAGAACGTGGTGAGCGCCAGCTCCGGGTAGACGATCAGTTCGACATCGGCAGCCGCGGCTCGTTCGAGCAGGTCGATCAGCCGGTCCACCACCGAGGCGCGCGACTCGTGGCGAGCGATCGGTCCGAGCTGCGCGCTCGCGACCCGCAGCCGCCTGGGCGTTCGCGACTCCGGCAACGGGCCTGCGGCCGCGGCGTCGGGGTCCACGGGTTCGAACAGCTCGTCGATGGTCATGTGTCTCCTTCGGCCAGGGACCGCAGGACGTGGAGGAGAACGTTGGCACCCGCCTCGAGGTCGGCCGGTTCGGTGTGCTCGGCGGGGTTGTGCGAGAGGCCGTTCTCGCTGGGCGTGAAGATCATCGCCGTGGGGCACACACGGGCGAGCATCTGGGCGTCGTGGCCGGCGCCCGACGGCATGCGTTGGACCGAGTGGCCGAGCTGTTTGGCGGTGGTGTGGACGAGGTCGACGACCGCGGGGTCGAAGATCACCGGCTCGAACCGGGCGAGCGACCGCATCTCGACGTGCACGTTCTCCGCCATCGCGACCCGTGAGCAGTGCTCGCGCAGGCGACGCTCGGCCTCTTGGAGGGTGGCCTCGTCGGTGTTGCGGAGGTCGACGGTCATGGTGGCCGACGCCGGGACGACGTTGACCAGGTTCGGGTGCAGGTTCACCTGGCCGACCGTGCCCACCTGGGCGCCGCCGAGCTCCAGCGCCAGCGCGCGGACGAAGGTGGCGATGGACGCCGCGACGAACCCGGGGTCGCGCCGCATCGACATGGGCGTCGTGCCCGCATGGTTGGACTGGCCCGTGATGGTGAGCTCGGTCCAGCTGATGCCCTGGACGCTCTCGACGGCGCCGATGGTCACCCCCTCGGCTTCGAGCACGGGACCCTGCTCGATGTGCAGTTCGACGAACGCGTGCGGCGCAGGGCCGGGGCAGGGCGCAGCGCCGCGGTAGCCGATGCGTTCGAGCTCGGCGCCCACCACTGCGCCGTCGATGCCCTCGATGTCGAGTGCGTCCTCGAGGCTCATGCCACCGACGTACACGAGTGACCCGAGCATGTCCGGTGGGAACCTCGAACCCTCCTCGTCGGTGAAGAAGGCCACGGCGATGGGTCGGGCGGGGGAGTGGCCCGCCTCGGCGAGTGTCTCGACCACTTCGAGCCCGGCGAGGACCCCGAGGTTGCCGTCGTAGCGGCCGCCGGTCCGCACCGTGTCGATGTGGGAACCGGTCATGACCGGCGCTGCGGTGGTGTCGGTGTCGGGCCCGGCCCAGACGCCGGTGACATTGCCGATGCCGTCGACGGTCACCGTCATCCCCAGATCGCGCATCCACGTGCAGACCAGGTCGCGGCCCGCCTTGTCCTCGTCGGTGAGCGCCAGGCGCGCGCAGCCGTCTGTGCCCTCGATGGCGCCGATCGCGGCCAACTCGGCGAGCCGGCCCAGGAGGCGGTCGATGTCGATACGAAGGTCGGTCACGATCGCCGGATTCTACATTTTGTTGAAGTCCCGGAACCAGAACGACGGCCTTGGTCGACAAGGGTTCCTCGTCCCGCAACAAGCGCGACAGGGATGCGACAGCAGTCCCGGACGCGCGATGTCGCCACCCGCAGTGGTCGTGGACCTCACGCAGGTCGTCGGCCACCGCTCGTTCGGACAAACCTCAGCTTCCCAACCGTCACCGTTCATCTGCCGGCCACCCACCGTTCGTACCTTCGCCGCCATGGGCAAACTCATCAGACTGTTTTCACTCACCCTTCTCCTCGGCGCGCTCGTGGCCGCCGTCCTCGTCCCCGGCGGCACCGCCTCCGGTGACGACGACAGCATCGAGCTCGTGCCGCTCGGGGTCTACGAAGGCGGCGAGGAAGGGGCCTCGGAGATCGTGGCCTTCTCGCCGAAGAAGGACTACGCGTACGTCACCAACGGTGCGGCCAACGCGATCGACATCATCGACTTCTCCGACCCCGACGAGCCCGAGCTCGTCACCCAGGTGGACCTCAGCCCCTACGGCGACGGCGTCCAGAGCGTGACGGCGGCCAGGAAGCGGGTCGCCGCTGCCGTGAAGAACGCCGACGACACCCAGCCGGGCAACGTCGTCGTCATGGACCTCCACGGCAACATCGAGGGCGTGTACGAGGTCGGTGTGCTGCCGGACGCCACGGCCTTCACCAGGAACGGTCGTTACGTGGTCGTCGCCAACGAGGCCGAGCCCGTCTGCGCCGACGACGTCCTCGTCGCCGACCCGGCCGGCACCGTGTCGATCATCGACCTCAAGCGCGGCACCGTGGCCACCGCCGACTTCACCAAGTGGGACGGCAAGGAAGACGAGCTCCGCGCCGAAGGAGTCCGGATTTTCTTCCCCGGCAGCTCCGCCTCACAGGATCTCGAGCCCGAGTACGTCACGATCTCCCGCAACGGCAAGCAGGCCTTCATCACCCTGCAGGAGAACAACGCGGTCGCCGTCGTCGACATCAAGGGCGGCTACGTCAGCCACCTGCTGCCGCTCGGCTACAAGGACCACAGCGCTCCCGGCAACGGCCTCGACCCGTCCAACCGCGACGACGCCGAGCTGATCCAGAACTGGGACGTCCTCGGCATGTACATGCCTGACGCGATCGCCACCTTCAAGAAGCGGGGCAAGAACTACCTGGTCACCGCCAACGAAGGCGACGCCCGCGACTACGACTGCTACTCCGAGGAGATCCGGGTCGGCGACTTCGCCCCGGGCGAAGGGATTGCGCAGGGTCTCGGCCCGGCGTATGCCGCCACCGACATCGACGACGAGAACCTGGGGCGTCTGAAGACCACCACGGCCTTCCCGACCACCCTCGACGGTGACGACAAGGTCGAGCAGGTCTACAGCTACGGCGCCCGCTCGTTCACCATCTGGGACGAGTACGGCAACATCGTCTTCGACAGCGGCGACGACTTCGGTCAGCTGCTGTTGGGCACGCCGTACTTCAACGCCGACGACTTCGAGACCGACGGTCGCTCCGACGACAAGGGCGCGGAGCCCGAGGCCCTCGCCCTGGGCAAGGTCGACGGTCGGCGCTACGCCTTCATCGGTCTCGAGCGCTCCGGCGGCATCGCCGTGTACGACATCACCAAGCCGGCCTCGTCCTTCTTCGTGACCTACGTCAACACCCAGACCTCCGCAACCGACGGCGACATCAGCCCCGAGGGCATCGTCTTCATCTCCGAGGACAAGAGCCCGACCGGCGAAGCGATGTTGCTCGTCAGCTTCGAGGTCTCGGGCACGACCCGAGCCTTCGAGATCGTCGAGGCCGACGACTGAGCTGACCACGAGACCTCCGTCCGTGTCCTCACCGGGGTGGGCGACCCCGGGGACACGGGCGCTGGAGGGCGGCGGACAGCGAAACAGTGAAGCGGGGCCGTCCACCGGCTCCAACGGCGGAAGGCCCGCCTGACCATCTCTGGCGGAGAGGTCAGGCGGGCTTCGTTGTGCCCGGGACCCAGATGCGGGCGATCAGGGCCAGATGCCGCGCTGTCTGTACACGGTCTGGAGGCGTCGGAGGGCGACGACGTAGCAGGCGTCGCGCCTCGAGCATCCGAACTCGAACTGGACCGACGCGACGCGATCCGCTGCGGCCCACAGCACGTCCATGAGTCGGCGATCGACGGTGTCGAGGCTCCACTGTTCGGCCGTGCGGTTCTGGAGCCACTCGAAGTACGACACCACCACGCCGCCGGCGTTGACCAGCACGTCGGGCAGCACCTCGATGCCTCGCTTCGCCAGCTCGATCTCGCCGGCGGTGGTCGTCGGGCCGTTGGCGGCCTCGACCACGACCCGGGCCTGCAGCTTGCGGGCCACCTCGTCGGTGATCTGGGCCTCGAGCGCTGCGGGGCAGCAGAGGTCGACCGGCACGGACCAGAAGTCCTCGGGGTCGATCGGTTCGGCCTTGGGGTATCCCACGACGCCGCCGGTGTCCTCGACCCAGTGGGACAGGTCGAACGCATCGATGCCACGATCGTCGTGGATCGCTCCGGTGTGGTCGGAGGCCGCCTTGATCGTCACGTCGTAGACGTCCAGGAGTCGGCCCAGATTGCCGCCGACGTTGCCCCAGCCCTGGATCGACGCGGTCAGACCGTCCAACGAGAACCCGTTCTCGTCGGCCCAGTGCTGCAGGGCGAAGACCGCCCCCTGCCCGGTGGCCTTCTCGCGGCCGAGCGAGCCACCACACTCCACGGTCTTGCCGGTCACGACCCGCTTGGCCACGGTGGCGTCGTTGGCGCCGGCGGCGAAGGTGTCCATCATCCACACCATCGTCTGGGCGTTGGTGCCCACGTCGGGGGCGGGGATGTCGATCTCGGGGCCGATGTTGTTGCCGAGTGCGTACGTGAAGCGACGGGTGACCCGGGCGAGCTCGGTGGGGCTCAACGCGAGCGGGTCGCAGGCGACACCGCCCTTGCCGCCGCCGAACGGCACGTCACACAGCGCCGTCTTCCACGTCATCCACGCGGCCAGCGCCTTCACCTCGTCGAGATCGACGCTGGGGTGGTACCGCATGCCGCCCTTGTACGGGCCCAGCGTGTTGTTGTGCTGGATCCGATAACCGCGGAACACCTCGTAGGTGCCGTCGTCCATCTTCACCGGGAAGTTGACGATGATCTCGTTCTTGGGCTGGGACAAGAGCGCTCGATACGTCTCGTCCAGTTCGATCAGGTCGGCGGCCCGATGGAACTGCGCCATTGCGGTGGAGAAGAGGCCACCCTCACGCTGCTCGTTCATCCTGCTCCCCTCGGTCGAAAGCCTTGCAGAGATGAGGATTCCGGTGGTGCTTGCTCAACGTATCCCGGCGTCGCTGAGGCCCGCCCGGACGCGCGGCGGGGTGAGAGGGAAGGCGTCGAACCAGACGCCCGTCGCGTCGTGGAGGGCGGCGACCACGGCGGGCGCGTAGGGCATGAACGGCATCTCGGCCATGCCGCGCACGCCGAAGGGGCCGAGCGGGTCGGGGATCTCGAGCAGGACCGACCGCACCTGCTCGGGGATGTCGCCGATCCCGGGGATCAGGTAGCCGCTGAAGCGCGGGTTCTGGATGCGGCCGTCGACGACCACCAGGTTCTCCGACAGCGCGTAGCCGTGCGCCTGGATCACCGCGCCCTCGACCTGACCGACGACGAGGTCGTGGTTGATCACCCGACCGACGTCGATGGCGCACACCACGTCATGGACGACGATGTGGCCGGTCTCCACGTCGACGCTCAGGTCGACCGCTTCGGCCACGTAGCCGTAGGCGAAGTTCGGGGTGGTGGGCGCACCCTCGGGGTCGAGCGGCTCGGTGGGCGGCGGTGTGTACCGGAACGCGCCGACGGCAGGCCGGTCACCCTCGCGCCACGCCTTCTCAGCCTCTTCCGCCGCGCCGAGGATGGCATTGCCTGTCATCCAGCTCAGTCGGGACGCGGACGCCGAACCGGAGTCGCCGCTGGTGGCGGTGTCGGAGAAGTCCGCGTCGATGCGGTCGAACGGCACGCCGGTCGCCTCGGCCGTCATCTGCACGAAGGCGGTGTGCGCGCCCTGACCGACGTCGGCGCCTGCGAGGTACAGCTCCGCCGACTCGGGGTCGTCGTCGCCGTGGAGCACGATGCGAGCCTCGGAGCGTTCGGGGAAGCCGAACGAGAAGCCGATGTTCTTGTAGGCGCAGGCCACGCCGCGTCCCCGGCGGATGGTGTCGGCAGCAGCGGGCAGCGATGCGAAGGCGGCAACCGGTCGGGGAGCCCCCAGTGGCGCGTCCCAGTCGGCAGCGTCGGCGCATGCGTCCAGTACCTGGGGCAGGCTGACGCCCGCAGGCATCTCGGTGCTGGTGATGCCGATCGAGCCCTCGCGGTAGATGTTGCGCCGGCGGATCTCCACCGGGTCGATCCCGGTCGCGACGGCCAGCTTGTTCATCTGGGACTCCGAAGCGAACGAGCCCTGGGGCCCGCCGAACCCGCGGAACGCGCCACCGGGCACGGCGTTGGTGTAGACGGCGTAGGAGTCGATCCGGGCGTTGGGTACCTCGTAGGGGCCGGCCACGGTCAGGTGCATGTTCCCGAGCACCTTGTTGGACGTGTAGTTGTACGACCCGGCGTCGAGATAGCCGTCGGCTTCGACCGCGAGGATGCGCCCCTCGGCGTCCGCAGCCCAGCGGGTGTGGATGCGTCCCCGGTGGCGCTTGTGGTGGCCCACGATCGACTCTTCGCGGCTCCACTCGCAGCGCACGGGCCGGTCGATGCCGCGGTCTCGCAGGTGCCGGGCAGCGAGCGCGAGGACGATCTGGAGGCTCATGTCCTCCTTGCCGCCGAACGCGCCGCCGATGGCCCGGTAGATCACCCGCACCTGGTCGGCCGGCAGGTCCAGCGCGTGCGCGATCTGTTCCTGGTCCTCGTGGGTCCATTGCCCGGCGGTCTCGACGGTGACCCGGCCCTCCTCGTCGATGCGGCCGACGCCGACCTCGGTCTGGAGGTAGGCGTGTTCCTGGTAGGGGACCGCGTAGGTGCCCTCGACCACGTGCGCAGCGTCGGCGAACGCCGCCTCGACGTCGCCCTTGCGGATGACGAGGTGCGAGTACACGTTCGAACCCGTGCCGTCCTCGGGGTGGACCACGGGTGCATCGTCGGCCAGAGCGGCGTCGATGTCGGCCACGATCGGGAGGTCGTCCCACGTGGTCTCGATGGCCATCGCGGCCGCAGTCGCCTGTTCGGCGGTCTCGGCGACGACCACGGCCAGATGGTCGGCCTCCCAGCGGGACACGTCGCCAGCGACCGCAGCGCGGCCGGTGGTAGCCGGGCCCACCAGGACGGGCTGGTCGTTCTTGGTGAGTCCGTACTCGTTGACCGGGACGTCTGCGGCGGTGAGGACCGCGATCACACCTTCCATCGCCTCGGCGGACGAGGTGTCGAGCGAGGTGATGCGGGCGTGGACGCGGTCGGTGAAGACCACCTTGGCGTGGAGCATGTCGGGCGAGTCGATGTCGCCGGCGTAGACGGCGTCGCCCGTGACCTTGCCGTGGGCGTCGGGCTTGGCGGGGGAGGATCCGAGCGTCATGACGCCCTCCCGGTGCAGGCGGCTTTGATGGCGTAGTACCCGGTGCAGCGGCACAGGTTGCCGGACAGTCCGAGTTCGATGTCTCCCTGGGGCGGGTCGGGGTCGTCCTGCCACAACGCGGCGCCGGCCATCAAGAAGCCGGGAATGCAGTAGCCACACTGGACGGCGGCGTTGTCGACGAAGGCCTGCTGGATGGGATGGAGCGAGTCGGTGTCGGCCAGCCCCTCGACCGTGGTGACGCGGGTGCCGGCAGCCCGGGCAGCCGGGATCAGACACGACAGGACAGCGGTGCCGTCGACGTGCACGGTGCAGGCACCGCACTCACCCTCGGCGCACCCCTCCTTGGTGCCGGTGAGCCCATCGACGTCGCGGAGTGCGTCGAGGAGCGTCCCCGACGTGCCCAGGCTGACGGCGGCGCCGTTGATCGTGGTCGATCCGAGCCGCTCGGTGTCGGTGGCCGTGCCGTCGGCCGGGAGCGTCGGGCCGCCGAGCGTCGGTGGCGCGACGGGCAGCGCGTCGGCGTGGACGCCCTCGGCCAGCGCGGTCAGGCCACGGCGGACCATGGTGGGGATGAGGTCGTGTCGGTAGCTGGCCGGGGCTCGCAGGTCGTCGATCGGCGACACGGCAGCGGCGGCGGCGGTGCCGGCCGTCACGGCGGCGTCGGCGTCGAGTGGGCCGCCGACCAGCCCGGCCTCGGCGGCGTCGGCCCGGACGATGGTCGGCGCCACGCTGCCGAGCGCGATCCGGGCATCGGAGACGTTGTTCTCGTCATCGAGCGCCACTGCCATGGCCACGTGGACGACCGAGATCGCCTGGGCCTTGCGGAGGCCGAGCTTGACGAAGACGGAGCGGTGGGTGTCGCCGATGGCGTCGAAAGAGATCGCAGTGACCAGCTCGCCCGGCTCGAGCACGGTCTGGCGCACGCCGAGATGGAAGTCGGCCAGCCGCACCGTCCTGGTTCCGGTGGCCGACCGAATCTCCACGTCGGCGTCGAGGGCCCGCAGCGCACTGATGGTGTCGTTGGCGGGGCTGGCCGTGACCACGTTGCCGGCGACGGTGGCGCGGTTGCGCAGCGCCGGAGAGCCGACCTCGAGGCTCGCCTGGGCGAGGCAGGTGGCATGGGTCCGGACGAGGGGATCGGTGGCTGCCTGGTTGTGGGTGACCAGCGCTCCCAGGCGGAGCCGGCCATCGACCTGCTCGATCTCACCGAGGCCCGGGATGCGGGTGATGTCGACCAACGCATCGGTGTCGGGCCCGACCCGGCGGTCGAGCTCGATCATGAGGTCGGTACCACCTGCGACGACGCGAGCGGCCGGGAGCTCGGCCAGGAGCGCCAGGGCGTCGTCCAGGGACGCGGGGGCGATGTGCCGGGCCGGACGGATCGGTGGGAGCTGGACTTCGTGCACGGAGAACTCCACGAATGTCGGGATTGGAGAGCATGACGGTTCCGGTCCCCATCGGCAACACACCTGACGCGTTTCAGTCAGCACGTCACGGCTTGTTGGGCCCGCCGGGCGATCCGCCGGAGGGCGGGGGCTACGCTCGGGCGATGGACGGCGACACGTTCGTCGCGGCGCTGCGGCCGCTGCTGGAGGCCACCGGCGCCGAGGTCGTGCCCGCCGCCGACGCCGGACCCGACGACGTGGCACTGAGCGCCAACGGCACCACCGTGTTCGTGCGGGTTCCGCATCTCGACGGCGCGCTCGATCGTCTGGTCGGCATCGTCGAGCAGGAGCTCGGCGCGCCGCTGGCCGAGCTGGTGCGCGAGGACAAGCAGCGGGCAGTGGCCCGCCTCCACGATCTCGGTGCCTTCAACCTCCGCAAGTCCGTCGAAGACGTCGCCACCGCCCTCGGCGTCAGCCGCTTCACCGTCTACAACTACCTCGACCGCAGGGACGGCGTGTGAGCGAACCTGCAACGTCCTCTGAGGTGGTTGCAGGTTCGGCCGCGGTGGGTGGCCAACCCGCAACGTCCTCTGGGGCTGTTACAGGTTGGGTTTCGGCCCCTGCGGAGTGGGCTCTGCTGTGAGCGAACCTGCAACGTCCTCTGAGGTGGCTGCAGGTTCGGCCGCGGTGGGTGGGCCGAGTGAGGAGGGGAACCCGGCGGGGTTCCGGCGCCGAAGATCAGGCGTCGAGGACGACGTTGCCGTCGCCGGGTTCGAGGACAGGCGGCTCGGTGGACCAGGGGAAGTTGATCCACAGGTCGGTGCGCTTCCAGACGTACTCGCACTTGATGATCGAGGCGGACTTCTCGTACAGCACGGCGCTGCGCACGTCGGCGACCTCGCCCTGACAGAAGTCGTGGACGTAGGCGAGGGTGGCGCCGGTGTCGGCGACATCGTCGGCGATCAGGACGTTGGCGTCACGGAGGTCGACCGTGTCGAGGTAGGGCGGCAGCGCGATCGGCACGTCGAGTCGCTCGTCGACGCCGGTGTAGTACTCGACGTTCATCACATAGAGGTTCTTGACCGACAGGGCGTAGCCCAGCGACCCGGCGACGAAGAGACCGCCGCGGGCGATGGCGAGGATGATGTCGGGCCGATAGCCGTCGTCGGCGACGATCTGGGCGAGCTCGCGCGCCGCTGACCCATAGGCCGCCCAGTCCAGTACCTCACGCTCGTCCGACATGGCTCTCCCTCGATCCCGTGATGACCCGGAAACCTACTGGCTGGGGGAGCGCTCACCCATACTCGGCGGCGAGTTCGCGTCGACAATCGCCATGGCGCGGTGACGGATCGCCATCCCTCCTTGCCGCGTCGGAGGTGCGCCGACTCCGTTCCGTGCCCCAGAATGGTCCGTCAACCACCAACGACCCCGCCGTCCGCCACCGCCGACGCCGGGCTCGCACCTGGGAGAACGATCATGAGAATCCTGCTGGCCGATGCACTCGACGACCAGGCAACCGCGGCGCTGCGCGCCGCGGGCCACGAGGTCACGGTGCAGCCCGAATTGACCGCCGAGGACCTGCCGTCGCGGCTCGCGGGCCACGACGCCCTGGTGGTCCGCAGTACGAAGGTCCGCGCCGAGGCGCTCCAGGCCACCGACGAGCTCGCGCTCGTCGTGCGGGCCGGGGCCGGCACCGAGAACATCGATGTCGAGACGGCATCCGGGCGGGGAGTGCACGTCTGCAACGTGCCGGGCCGCAACGCCGTGGCCGTGGCCGAGCTGACGATCGGACTCCTCCTCGCCGTCGATCGCCACATCGCGGCCGCGACCGCCGACCTGCGTGACGGCGTGTGGAACAAGAAGAAGTACTCGCAGGCCGACGGTCTGATGGGCCGGACGATCGGCGTCATCGGCCTCGGGGCCATCGGGCTCGCCGTCGCTGAGCGGGCCAAGGCCTTCGGCCTCGTCGTCGTGGGCCTCCGACGGCCGGGGCGATCCGGACAGACCGAGGGGCGTATCCGCTCCATCGGCATCCGGCTGGTCGATGACCTGCACGAGCTGATTTCGGTGTCGGACATCGTCAGCCTGCACGTGCCCGGCGGCACCGAGACCCACCAACTGCTCGACGCCCGGATGATCGCCGCGCTGCCCGACGGCGCGATCGTGCTGAACACCAGCCGGGGCGACTGCATCGACGAGGCTGCCCTGATCGAGGCGATGGACACCCGGGGCGTCCGTGCCGGGATCGACGTGTTCGCCGACGAACCGGCATCGGGCGACACCGAGGTGACGTCCCGGTTGGCGCAACATCCGTCGGTGGTGGGCACGCACCACATCGGCGCCTCGACCCGCCAGGCCCAGACCGCCATCGCCGACGGGGTCGTCGAGACCGTGCAGGCGTTCGCTGCCGGCACCCCGGTGAACTGCATCAACCTCGCACCGCGGGGCACCGGCAGTTGCACGCTCACCGTCCGCCACTACGACCGGGTGGGGGTCCTGGCAGCCGTCTTCGGCATCCTCAGAGGCGCGGGACTGAACGTGCAGCACATGGAGAACCGGGTGTTCCGTGGCGGCACCGCCGCCGTGGCCTCGATCGACGTCTCAGCCGAGGCCTCGCCGGCCCTCATCGCCGAGCTGGTCGCGTTGCCCGACGTCCTCGGCGTCGGTGTCGTCCGGAGTGCGTCGTGAAGCCTCTCGTCAAGCGGGTCCGGGCCCGCCTCGTGAAACAGGACTGGGCCGACCGTGTCGTGTCGCCGGCCTATGACGCCTTGCGGTCGGACCAGCGCGTCGCCCTGATGGACGAGGACCCGTACGTGTTCCTGCACGTGACCCGGTCCCCGGTCGAGGGCGAGGACCCCGACGAGGTGAACGAGCAGAACGCGTCGGCGCTGGAGCGCCTGCTACGCGAGCCCGTGTTCTCCGACGTGCGCCCGGCCGGCATGTTCGTGTATCGGCTCCGCACAGCCACGCACGAGCAGACCGGGATCGTGGCCGACGTCCATCTGTCCGGTCTGGAGGACGGTCGGATCGGGCCGCACGAGCGCATCCAGCCGCAGCGTGCCGGTCACCTGGCCGATCACCTGACCCGGGTCGGCATGCACTCGTCTCCCGTGGCGTTCGGCTACGAGGGCGATCCGGTGGTCGACGAGGTGGTTGCTCGTGCCGTCGCGGCCACGCCCGATCTGGTGATCGAACGTGGGGACGGGCTGCACCAGACGGTCTGGCCGGTCCCCGACGAGGACGTCGAGGCGCTCGAGGTCGCGCTGTCGTCGCATCGGCTCTACATCATCGACGGCCACCATCGCGTGGCCGCCGCAGTCGAGAGTTGGCTGCGCGCCGGACACGAGGCGCCCGGCGGTTGGGTGCTCGGGGCGATGTTCCCGAACGACCAGCTGAACGTCTGTGCGTTCCACCGGCGGGTCTCGGACCTGAACGGCCTGACGGCCGGCGAGCTCGCCACCGCCATCGCCGAGCAGGACTTCGAGGTCCGGCCGTTGGACGCGCTCGACGACCCCGAACCTCCCACGCCCGGTCGGTTCTCGATGTACGTCGACGGCGCCTGGTATGAGATCAAGCCCTTCCGGGTGCACCCGGCCGAGTTCGACGTGACGATCCTCCAGGAGCGCATCCTCGGTCCGGTCCTGGGCATCGACGAGGCCTCGAAGGGCGGGCGGCTCGAGTACCTCCCCGGGGCACGGGGGCTCGAGCACCTGGTCGAGGTCACCGACCGCGCCGGCGGCGTGGCATTCGCGTTGCACCCGGTGCTGCTGAGCCAGCTCACCGCCGTGGTCGACAAGGGGATGACGCTGCCGCCGAAGTCGACCTACTTCGAGCCCAAGGTGCGGTCGGGGATCTTCCTCGCGCCCAGGGGCCAGGCCTCGCCGGGGTGATCGGTCTCGGACGCTAGCCTCCGGCCATGGCGGTGATCGAGGTCCAGAACCTGTCCAAGCGCTATGGCGAGATCGAGGCCGTGCGTTCGGTGGACCTCACCGTGAACGAGGGCGAGGTCTTCGCCCTGCTCGGACCGAACGGCGCCGGCAAGTCCACGACGGTCGAGATCCTCGAGGGGCATCGCAGCCGGTCCGGTGGGTCGGTCAGCGTCCTGGGCGTCGATCCCGAGACCGCCGGCCGCGAATACCGCGACCGGATCGGCATCGTGCTCCAGAGCTCCGGGATCGAGGACGAGCTCACGGTGCGCGAGGCGCTCGAGTTCTACGGCGCCACCTACCGGGATCCCCTGGACCCCATGGAGGTCCTGGAGATGGTGGGCCTCACCGATGCCGTCGACCGCCGGGTCTCGGCGCTCTCGGGCGGCCAGCAGCGACGGATCGACCTGGGCCTCGGGCTGGTGGGCCGACCCGAGCTGCTGTTCCTGGACGAGCCGACCACCGGCTTCGACCCCTCCGCCCGACGCCAGTCCTGGGAGCTGATCGCGGGGCTCCGCGAGCTGGGTACCACCATCGTGTTGACCACCCACTACATGGAGGAGGCCGAGGTCCTCGCCGACCGGGTGGCGGTCATCGTGAAGGGCACCATCGTCGCCGAGGGCCGACCCGACCAACTGATGGAGGCCGGCGGTGAGACGTCGATCACGTTCCGGCTGCCGGCCGGTGCCACGCTGGACGGCTTCCCCATCGCGGGTGCCGATCGTGTGGGCGAAGAGGTCGTCTGCCGGACCACCACACCCACTCGGACACTCCACGACGTGACGGGCTGGGCGTTGGAGCACGACATCGAGCTGGTCGACCTGACCGCCAGCCGCCCGTCGCTCGAGGACGTCTACCTCGATCTGGCCGAGGGGACCGACACATGAGCGGGTTCCGCAGTACGGGGTGGCTGGTCTGGAACCAGATCCGCTACCAGGTGAAGGTCTTCTTCCGAACGCCCGTCGCCGCGTTCTTCACCATCATCCTGCCGCTGATGATGTTGATCCTGTTCAACGCCCTGTTCGGCGACGGTGAGGTCACGACCGACGAGGGGACCTATTCGGTCCAGCAGTTCTACACCGGTGGCCTGGCCGCGTTCGCCGCGGTGTCGGCCACCTACACGAACCTCGCGAACACCGTTCCCATCCTGCGGGACGAAGGGGTCCTGAAGCGATGGCGAGGGACACCGCTCCCGCCTGCGGTCTACATCGCAGGCATGGTCGGGATGGCCGTGATCGTCGCGCTGGTGGGCGTGGTGCTCATGGTCGGCATCGGTGTCGGGCTCTACGACGTCGAGTTCGAGGCGGCAAAGCTCCCGGCGGCCGCGGTGACTTTCGTGGTGGGGGTGGCGTCGTTCGCCGCGCTGGGGCTGGCATGCGCTGCGCTCGTCCCCAACGCCCGCTCGGCGCCGGCCGCAGCCAACGCGACGATCCTGCCGTTGGCGTTCGTTTCCAACGTGTTCGTGGTCCTCGACGACGCCCCGCGCTGGCTCGATGTCCTGGGCGACATCTTCCCGCTGAAGCCGTTCGTCGAGGCGTTCCAGGACACGTTCATCCCGTTCGTCGACGCGCCGGCGTTCTCGTGGGGGCGCCTGGGCTACGTGGCCCTGTGGGGTCTGGTCGGTGCCGCCGTCGCGTTGCGCAAGTTCACCTGGGAGCCGGCGGTGGGCGGCAAGACCGAACGGTCGCGCCGGCCGCGCCGCGAGCGCTCGGCGTCCTGAGCCTCAGGCGTCGTCGGCCGCGGCGGCAGGCGCAGACCCGCGCTGCACGCCGAAGCTGTGGCCGAGGAGACGTGAGTGGGGGAGCAGCACCGTCCCCTGGTCGGTCGCGATCTCGACGGCCACCGACTGCACGGCCAGCACCTCGCCGCTGATGTCGCCGGCATCGATGCGGTCGCCGGGTGACACCAGCCGTCTGACGGCCCGGCCCGCGGCAACCTCACCGCTGACCGCGCGGCTGCCGAGCCCGACCATCAACGCCGCGCCCAGGCCGATGCTGAAGAGCAGGGCAGCCACGGCGATGTTGATGATGGTGGTGTCGACACCGAGCTGCGCCGCAGCCAGGATCCCGCCGAAGGCCAGAATCGTCATCCGGGCGATGCTGGGCACGTTGCGGAGCGCGGAGCTGCCCATGCGGCCGAGGGTGCGTTCCAGCGCGGTCTGGACCAGCTGGGCCAGGACGTTGGCGCCGATCAGGACGATGGCAGCGGACAGCAGACTCGGGATGTAGTCGACCAGGTCCTGGGGGATCTGGTCCCGGGCCTCCTTGTTGACGAATCCGAGCGCGGTGGTGAGGCCGGCCACGAGAAACGCCGAGAACACGACGCTCGCCAGGGGGCGAGCGGCAGCGCGCAGCACGTCCGGCCGGCCCTGCTTGCCCAGCAGGCTCTGTGTGATGCGGCCGGCCAGGACACCGAGCATGAGCCCGGCACCGGCCGCGATGGCTGCAGCGATCCAGTCGTTCACGGGTCAGTCCCTTCGGGTTCGGGGTGCGAGATCACGGCTCGTCCGGCGGCGGAGCCGACATCGCCTGCGCAGTCTGCCAGGGGATGCCCAGGAGCTCGACCAGCAGACGGATGTCCTCGCGATTCTGCATCTTGGCGGCGATGCCGCTGCGGAGCCGCGGCTGGAGGTCTTCCGGGGGCGCCAGCATGGCGCGGAGCGCGTCGCCGATCGCGGTGGCCGGTTGACTGAGATCCTCGAGCCGGCTGGCGCATCGCTCGCAGTCGGCCAGGTGGGCGTCGAGCGACTCGTCGCCGTGTTCGAGCCAGGTCGCCAGCCGACGCTTGGACGGATGCCGGAACCGACGCCACCTCATGCCCGCCACCCCTCGAGGCTGGCCGACAGCTGGCGACGCGCCCGCAACAGGCGGGTCTTGACCGTGGGGAGTGGCACGTCGAGCAACTCGGCGATCTCGTCGTAGGACAGCGACTCCACCTCGCGGAGCACCACGATGGACCGGGTCAACTCGTCCAGGCGGCCGAGTGCTTCTTCGAACGCGTCGAGCGCCATACGGCCGTGTGCCTGGCGTTCGACCGAGCGGCTCGTGGCCTGCTCGGGCATCTCGAACGGGTCCTGGAGGATCTCGCGTCGTTTGCGCAGCGCGGAGATTGCCGTGTTGTGCGTGATCCGCAACACCCAGTTGCGGAGTGGTGCGTCCCCACGCCAGGTCGGCAACGCCTGCCACGCCTTCAGCATCGCGTCCTGCGTCACGTCCTGCGCGAGGTCGGGGTCCCGCGTCACCGAGAGCGCCACGCGGTACGCCGCTTCGGCGTGTTCGGTCATCAGCTCTTCGAGCTGCACATCGGTGACGCCGGCAGCTCGATCTGCAGTGTCGCCCGCCTGGCGAGTGGGGCGGCTGAAGAACAACAGATCCCAGGCCGCGCGGAACCAATCGCCGATCCGCCGCCAGTCGAACGGCGGGTGCAGGGGAACGGTCAGGCCGCCGCTCTGGTGGAGCATGAATGCAAGACGGGTCGTGGGCTCGAAAGTCGCGTGGTGCCGGCCGTTCGGACCATGTCCGGCGGGCCGGTCGGCGCACCACGATCCCTCAGCGCACCGTCGCGAGAAAAGTTTCGGAAATCTTCGCGACCAATCGCGACCCCCGGCGTCTGGATGTGCGGCGGTGCCCACCCGGGGTGTTCACACTCGGTCGGGCCGCCGTTGACAACCGATCGCTCCGAGCCCAGACGGCTCCTCTGCACCACCTCCTGGGGCCGGGATCCCACCTCCCGGCCCCGGATGACCTGGCGACGACATCCCGCATGTCGGCGCCGGTCGACGGCCGATCCTCCCGCGGATCGGTCTCGTCGGCAGATGGGAACCACCGGAAACCCGCCATCCGGTGGTTCCCTCCCGCCGCCGGCTCGGACCAGTACACCCGGGAGACCCCGACACCCCGCCACGGGGTCTCCCGGGTACTGATCGGAGCCAGGTACCCGCCTCCTGGTTTCGGCAAAGGGGGGACACTTCGGTGTTCCCCCTTTCGCGTTCTGCGGCCGCTCGGAGGTTTCGCCGTATCGTGGCCGGGTGTCCGAGCACGGGGCGCTGGCCGCGCTCATCCCCGTCAAGGCGTTCGCCGCCGGGAAGACCCGTCTGAAGACGGCGCTCGGAGACGACGCTCGGCTCGAGCTGGCGCGACGGCTGGCGACCGGTGTGGTCGAGGCCTGCGGCTCCCTGTCGCCACACGTGGTGTGCGACGACGACGGGGTGGCCGAGTGGGCGACGGCCCTCGGTGCCTCGGTGGTCCGGGTCGATGGTCCAGGTCTGAACCGGGCCGTTCGCGCGGGCGTGGCCGCGTTGGCCGCCGCGGGCTACGAGCGGGCGCTGATCGCTCACGCCGATCTGGCCGACCCGTCCGGGCTCGCCGGGTTGGCCGATCGGGACGGCGTCGTCCTGGTGCCCGACCTGGCGTTGGCCGGTACCAACGTGTTGGTCGTCCCCACCGCGTCGAGGTTCTCGTTCAGCTACGGCGAGAACTCGTTCGCTCGCCATCTCTCCGAGGCCGAGCGGCTGGGCCTGCCCATCCACGTCGTGACCGACGCCGGCCTGGGTCTGGACCTCGACGACCCCGACGACCTCGCGGCCTATCGTGCCTCGGACCATCCACCTGCGGAGCAGCCGTGACCGTCACCACCGACCTCCCGACCCCCGACCGAGCGCTGGCGATCGCCGCACATCCCGACGACATCGAGTTCGGGTCGGGTGCCACGTTGGCCAAGTGGGCCGACGCCGGTTGCGAGGTCAGCCTGCTGATCTGCACCGACGGGTCAAAGGGCACGTGGGACGCCAACGCGGACACCGACAAGCTGGTGGTGACCCGGCAGGCCGAACAGCGCGACGCCGCGAAGGTGCTGGGGGCCATTGGCGAGGTGGTGTTCCTGGGCTGGACCGACGGTGAGCTCGACTCGGGGATGCGCCAGCGTTCGCAGGTCGCGTCGTGGATCCGACGGCTGCGCCCGCAGGTGCTGCTCGGTCACGACCCGTGGAAGCGCTACCGCCTCCACCCCGACCACCGTCACGCTGGCCTGCTGACGGTCGAGGGCCTGGTCGCCGCGCGGGATCCGCACTTCTTCCCCGAGATCGCGCTGCCGCACCACCGGCCCGACGTGCTGTTGCTGTTCGAGCCCGACGAGATCGACCACGTCGAGATCGTGGCGGGCTGGGAGGACCGCAAGCTCGGCGCGCTCGAGGCGCACCAGAGCCAGTTCGAGTCGACCATGTTCGTGACCGGGGGCGACGACTCCCAGCTCCAAGCCTTCCGCGAGCGGGAGCTGGAACGCATGCGGGACCACGCCGCACTGGTCGGCGCAACGCTCGGTGAGGGCTTCAAGCGGATGGACGATCTCTAGGCTGCGCCGCGCTGGGGGTACGCTCGGACGCCATGAGCATCGGAGTGGGCGTGATCGGTGGTGGGTCGTGGGGGACCACCGTCGCACACCTGGCCGCACACAACGCCCCCACCCTGATGTGGTGCCGCGACCCCGAGGTCGCCGGTGCCATCACCGACGAGAACCGCAACCCCCGCTACCTCGACGGCTACGAACTGCATCCGTCGCTGAACGCCAGCTGCGACCTCGCCGCGGTCGTGGCCCAGTCCGACGTGGTGGTCATGGGCGTGCCGTCGCAGGGCTTCCGCGATGTGCTGGGTGAGGTGAAGAAGCACATCCGACCGTGGGTCCCGATCCTGTCGCTGACCAAGGGGCTCGAGGCCGGCACCAAGCTGCGCATGTCGCAGGTGGCCGAGGACGTCATCCCGGGTCACCCGGTTGGCGCCCTGACCGGCCCCAACCTGGCCAAGGAGATCCTGGCGGGCGGCGCGGCGCTGACGGTGCTGGCGATGCAGGACACCAACGTGGCCGAACGGCTCCAGGGCATCTTCACCACCCGGTCGTTCGGCGTCTACCTCAACCACGACATCGTCGGCTGTGAGATCGGCGGCGCGCTCAAGAACGTCATCGCCCTGGCATCGGGCATGGCCGACGGTCTCGACACCGGCGACAACACCCGCGCGGCGGTGATCACCCGAGGGCTGACCGAGCTGACCCGCTTGGGTGTCGCCATGGGTGGTGCCCCGGAGACGCTTGCCGGGCTGGCCGGCATGGGTGACCTGATGGCCACCTGCATCTCGCCCCAGAGCCGCAATCGCCACTTCGGTGAGCAGCTCGGTCGGGGCAAGACCGTCGAGGAGATCGCCGCGGAGATGAACCAGGTCGCCGAGGGCGTGAAGTCGGCGCCAGTGGTGCTGGAGCTCGCCGCCGCCTACGACGTGCCCATGCCGATCTCCGAGGCCGTCACCCGCGTCGTGAAGGGCGAGGTGTCGGCGTTCGAGGCGTACCGCGAGCTCATGGCGCGCCCGCGTGGCTTCGAGGGCGAGCCCGGGGCCTGATCGCCGGTGACCACCCACATCGGAGCCATCGGGCACGAACCGCTCTATCGCGTCGACACCGCCGGGGTCGTCGGCGACCTCGCGGGCGGCGTCGGCGTGGACTGGTGGGTCGGCGCCGAGGACCGGTGGCATCGGGCGTCGGTCGAACACGCCGTCCGGCAGGGTCTGGCCGACGACGAGATCACCATCGAGACCCGCCTGCGGGTGCCGGGCGGCGACATGGTCGCCCGGGCCACCGGCGCGGCATCGTCAGGCAGCGGCGTCGCCGTGCTGGAGTACCAGAACGACACCCCCGTGCCGTCGCGGTGGCGCTGGTGGTGGAGCTGCCTCGGCCCGGTGGCATCGAGGTGTATGACGACACCCTCAGGGTCGACGACGTGCCGGTGCTGCGCGCCGGCCGCTCCGTGGCCCGCTGCCTGCTGGCGTTCGATCGCGAGGCGCTGCTCACAGGGCTGGAGGCGGGCGACGCGCTGCCGCCCGCCGAACAGTCGCTACCTGCCGAGGCTCGCCACGTGGCCCTGATCTTCCCGGTCCCGCACACGGCCGTCCTGCGGGTCGTGGTCTCGGCAGCCGGTGGCTCGCACCTTGCCGCACCTGCCGACCTTCCGCCCGTCGATGCCATCGCCCGAGGCTGGGATCTGCATGTCGGGCAGGGCGCTCGTATGGACGTGCCGGACGAGCGCGTCACCCGAGCCGTTGCCGCTGCGCGTCGCCACCTGTTGTTGGGGTCGGGCGCGGATCTCGACGGACCGTTCTGGTCCGGTGACGTCCTGCCGGCGGTGGTCGCCGTGGCCCTCGACGCCTGGGGCCATCACACCGAGGCTCGCGAGCTGCTGCTGCGGGCAACGGGCACCGACGATCTCACCACCCACGCCACGCGCAGCGCC
>CBDHFJ010000146.1:0-38832 GCA_965262315.1 Acidimicrobiales bacterium | reverse complement strand
AGCATCGGCGATGCTGCACTTGCTCATGTCCGCTTCGAGCACAGCGACATAGTTGGTGCGATGCGAAATGCAATTCGCTGCCACAGCCGCTGTGGGTCAAAAGTGAGCTTCCGCGCTGCACAACGCATGTCCGCAATTGGCTAGAGCGTACGTCGCTCTGCTTCGGTCGCGTATAAGCTAGATGACCGCTGACTCTGCATCTCGACCGTCGCGTCGCTGGAAACGATAAAGCCAATGCGGTTCAGCGGTCGGCAAGCTCACAACAGATGATGCTTGCACATGGCGGCGATGCCAAGTGCAATTACCGTGGCCAATCGGTGACATGGCAGGTTTGTGGACAAAGCTCCATTGGCATTGCGCTGACTGTCGGCAAGCTGGTGCTCCAACCGCAACACGCTGAGCCAATGGGCACCAAGTCAGCTACGATCAAATGGACTAAATCGCTACGCGATATCGCTCGCCGCAAGTTCGTTTTGACAACGGACAGGTTGGTCGCGAAGAAGGATCAATTCAGTGCGAGCTCATAGAGCTTCGAATGTCATGTCGATGCCGTGGACTTCGAACACTCATTGTTAATCTCGTCGCGTCGCTCTACACAGTTTCATCTTCGTTTAAACGGCTGGAGCACATGTTAACTTTCAATGCAATTCTCCGGCAAATTGGCAGGCGTTGGGCCCTGTTCTTCGTTCGCAGTCTGCTGCCTGCAACCAATGCGAGAATTAACTCTGCTCGTTTACCATCTAAGTTATTGAATTCGCTAAACAACCAAAACTTACTTTTTCCTCTTTACTCAAATATCGTGCCAGCACGTAATGGTTGTAGCTATTTTCGTTGGTCTGCGGCGCCAAGCAAAACTCATATACGCGGCGATAAAATGTGCGCACGACAAGAGGCTACGATCCTGCCCGCTTGCGGATAGCGCTGGCTGAACCATCCGTCGTCCCATCCGCGATTTCGTCCATTGACGCTTGTCCGACGCCGACCGTTGGTGTCCGTGGTGGGTCTCAGCGCATCGGCGTCCGACAAACCTGTACAGAAGCTGCCACCTTCTGAATACCGTTGATGTGTCGGACACAACCAGTAATGACGTCCGCAGTTGAGCGCCTTTATGCATTAAGTATGTCGAGCGTTAATAGAAACCCCGCGGTATAAGCCCTTTTTCGTATGCTTCTCTCTCCAGTTCTTCGCGAAAATCGGGGTGAGCGATCGAGATCATCGCCTTGGCACGCTCTGCTACTGCTTTGCCCTTGAGGGAGACGATTCCGAATTCGGTCACAGCGTACATAACGTCAGTTCGTGGTACGGTGACGGTTGTGCCGCCAGGTAGATCAACGACGACGCGGATTTTGCGAACGCCGTCCTTTTCATAAGTTGACGGCATGCATAGAAATGCCCTGCCGCCATTGGATTGATATGCCGCACGGACAAAACCAAGTTGCCCGCCTGTTCCGCTGAAATGCCTGTGGCCGGACGATTCCGATGCAGCCTGCCCTTGAAGATCCATCTGGCCTGTACTGTTGATGGCAACAACATTGTTATTGCGAGCGACCATGTGGGGCAGATTGGTATAGTCCACAGCGCGCGTCTCAAAAGCCGGATTACGATCGATAAAGCTATATAGCTCTCGTGATCCGATTGCGAAGGCGTAGACGGCCTTTCCGATGTCCACTTGCTTGCGAGCTCCGGTGGCAACCCCGGCTTTGACCAACTCCACCAGTCCTTCCACCATCATCTCGGTGTTAATGCCGAGATCTTTGATGCCGGCTTGTCCCAGGCTTCGGCACACTGCATTTGGCAAGCCTCCGATACCGATTTGGAGGCAGTCGCCGTCTTTGATTTCAGCAGCGATCAGGCGGGCAATTGCGAGATCAGCATCTGACGTGATTGCATCTGGAAGCTCTGCAGCGGCACGACCATCACCCACAATGACGTAATCAACTTCGCTCTCGTGAACGCCATTCTCCTGTCCATGGCAATAGGGTAAGTTGGCATTGACCTCAACAATGACGGTCTTGGCTTTCTCAACCAGAGCACGGTGATACGAGGCCGCAGCGGAAAAGTTATAAAACCCGTTGGCATCCTGCGGGCAGACCTGGATTATTGCAATATCAACGCGTTCGATAAAGCGGCGGTAAAGATCAGGCCACTCGCCCAGATTCAGAGGAATGTAATTACAACGGCCTGCATCGTGTTGGCGGCGATCGTAGCCACTAAAGTGCCAACTCAGGTTGAAGATGGATTCGCAATTGGGGTCAGTCTCATGATGGGCTCGCGGTCGCATCGTTATGCAATTGCGAATCTTGACCCCTTTCAATTCGCGCGCACGCAACCCAAGCGCTGCATCAAACACATCCGGCTGACATATCGCGAAACCATAGTCGAGCCACATGCCCGAAGAAACCAGACCAGCCGCTTCCTCCGCAGTGAGATGCTTGGCCTTCTTAATGGAACTTTGAGCCGCCATGAAACCTGCCTCCGCATAGGATCGAGCATCTCGCAATGATTGAGTGGCCGGTCGCTTTGACTTTTTAAGACCCTGTTGGGGTCGTTTGGTTTTGCTACTACTGCTAGCCTGCACCATGCGATTGCAATTGAGAACCTGACCGGCCCCGAGGCTTCCCGGATGCTGTATGATTTCAGTCAGGTTGGATTTTTTAATGCCACTGGGAGCGCCGCTCCAACGCAACACATCGTTTCGGCCAGCAATACATTGGCGAAATGTGGCGTCTTTTCCGCTGCATCGGGAACAAGGCCCCACGTGCGCCACCCGGCTCACTCGCCAGCCAATGATACGATGTATGCATCCAAGCCATTGCTACTTGCCGGATCGATCTTCCAAATCGGCGAACTGACGCTCCAGTTCCCAGATTTCCTTAAAGCCCATCATTTCTGAGAACTTCATGAAATCGTACAGTGGTACTGGCGACTCGTCCGATCCCGCAATGACCGCATCGTAGCTTCGGCGTAAGGCTTCCCCCATCGCCAGGAAACCAATGGCGGGATAGATGGCGATCAGGTAGCCGAGTGCTTTCAGCTTTTGCGCCGACAGAATAGGGGTGCTCCCTCCGTGGACCATATTGGCCAATAGCGGTTGCTCAAATGTGCGGCCAATCTTTGCCATCTCATCTTCGCTCTCAGGTGACTCAATAAACAAAATGTCGGCACCGGCTTTGGCGAAGGCCTCTCCTCGACGAAGTGCTTCATCAAGACCAAGGCTCGTGCGCGCATCGGTTCGCGCGACAATCAGGAAATCCGCCGACGAGCGCGCCTGATCAGCAACTTTGATCTTGGCGATCATGTCGGCCAGAGGTATCACGCGTCGACCTGGAGTGTGGCCGCATTTCTTTGGAAACTCCTGATCTTCCAACTGGATCGCGGAGACGCCGGCGGCCTCATATCCGCGGACGGTATGATGGACATTGAGCAGCCCGCCATAACCCGTATCGGCATCGGCGATCACCGGCTTGGTCGTTGATGCGGCAATACGCGCGATTCGATCAAGCATGTCGGTGTAAGTGGCGAGGCCGGCATCTGGCAGGCCGAGATGCGAGGCGACGAGCCCGTATCCTGTTACGTACAGCGCTGATGCATCTGTCTGATCAGCAACCTTTGCCGAGATCATGTCAAATACGCCGGGAGCTCCGACGAACGATCGTTCTGCGAGCATCTGCTTCAACTCTGGCCGTGCCATAGCGTGTCTCCTATTCGCCGGTTCGATTGTGAGCGCAAGCGAGGCGAGAACCTGCCTTGCACGATCCACTGATCTGTTCGAGCGCTGCTTCTTCGCTGTGATCTCGTGTCAGCGGCCCTTACGCCAAGCGCTTGTCGTCAATTGAGGTCCTTGAAATAGTCGATGACCTGAGCTTTGGGAACAACATCTCCATACTTGGCGTTGATATCAAACAGATTGGCATCGTGGGGGGCGTCATGACGGTCGCCAGCACATTCGCGCGGGACGACCACGCGATAGCCGTATTGGATCGCATCGATTGCGGCCGCGCGAACACAACCGCTGGTGGAGCAACCGGTGAGAATTAGCGTATCCACTCCGAGCCCCATTAATGTCGACTGCAGACTGGTGCCAAAGAAACAGCTTGGATAGTTTTTGACGATGACAAGGTCTTCCGGTTGCGGTGTAATCTCCGGGTCAATTTCGGCCAGCGGTTCGCCATCGACCAACGCCCGCAGCGCAGGCACTTTCTTGACGAACAGGCCACCGTCAATGCCCGACGGATGGTACAGCACCTTGGTATAGATGATCGGGACGTTTGCTGACCTTGCCGCTGCCAGAAGTGGGACCGTATGTTCGACCGCATCAACGACACCTTGACCGAAGAACGGTGCGCCTTTGGTCGTGTAAGCCTTGATGAAATCAATAACGATCACGGCAGGCCGCTTGCCGAAGCCGATATTCGTGTCGAATACGCCTTCGTAGTTTTTTTCGCGATTTTCGCTCATGCCTATGGCTCCATGGCTTGGTTGTTCACCTAGTCGACAGTAGCCCCGTCGGACCCGCCGCCTGTTCCCATGACAGTGGCAAGTTCTGCGCTTGAAAGTGGAAAGTGGCAAGCTGCCGAATGCTCATCATCATCGCTTCCAGCAACGAGCAACGGGTCACTTTCGACGCATTGCACAGGAAGCTGCTCACTGCCAACAGCAACCGTTGCGAGTTGTGGCTGTGATGCCATGAAGCGCGCCCTGAAGCAGCGCGGATGGAAGCGGCATCCAGACGGAATCGCTGTGCCTGAACTGATCTCACCGTGCAACTCGACACGTTTGCGTTGTCGCTCGAGATCAGGATCAGGGACCGGAACTGCCGACAACAACGAAATGGTGTAGGGATGTCGCGGCATCGCGTAGAGCTTGTCGCGCGGCGCCGTTTCGACAATGCGCCCAAGGTAGAGAACGGCGACCCGGTCGCTGATATGGCGGACAACAGCCAGGTCATGCGCGATAAACAGATAAGCAATATTGGTATCCGCCTGGATGCTTCGCAGCATATTGAGGATTTGCGCCTGGATTGAAACATCAAGCGCTGAAACCGGTTCGTCCAGTATGAGCAACGTAGGATCAAGGACCAGAGCCCGCGCCACACCGATTCTTTGGCGTTGGCCGCCGGAGAATTCATGTGGATAGCGCTCAGCCATTCTGGGGTCGAGGCCGACGTGTTTCATGATCGACTCGGTTCGCCCAGGTATCTCGGCTCGCAGCACTCCGTGGACAATCATTGGTTCCGCAATCAGTTGTCCAACCGTCATCCGGGGATCGAGTGATCCGTAAGGATCCTGGAAAACCATCTGGATATGCTGGCGACGACGTCGCATTTCGCGAACGGGCAATGTCGCAAGATCTTCACCGCCAAAAATGATCTTGCCGGTAGTTGGATCATCAAGTCGCATAACTATGCGGCCGATGGTGCTCTTACCACTGCCTGTCTCGCCAACAAGGCCAAGCGTTTCCCCGCGACGAATGTGAAGGGAAACTCCATCTACAGCGGTGACCGCATTGCCGGCCTGCTTCCCGAACATTCCACGACTGCCGAATACCTTCGACACACCCTGCAATTCAAGGATCATCTCATCTGATTTTGGCTTTGACTGATTGGCCGTCATTGTGGTGCCCTCTTGCCTGCGAGCTCTTGCCAATAATGGCAAGCGGCCAGATGGGTTTCCTGGTTAGTTCGTGCCAGTTCGGGAACCGTAGTCAGGCAATCGGCACGTCCGCATCCGAGATAACAGCGCGGTTCGAATGCGCAGCCGGAAGGTAGCTCGGCTGGGTTGGGTGGTTGTCCATCGATCGGCGTCAAATCAGCGTCGGGCGACGTGTGCAGTTGCGGGATCGAGCGAAACAACGAAACCGTATATGGATGACGTGTCTCTTTGAAAACAGCGTCGAGTTCGCCTTGTTCAACGACGCGGCCACCATACATTACGGCTACCCGATCAGCATGACGCGCAACCAACCCGAGATCATGCGTGATCAGCACCATCCCCATGCCGGTTTCTTGCTGGATGTCAGACAGTAGTTCAAGGATCTGCGCTTGAACGGTGACATCAAGTGCCGTCGTTGGTTCGTCCGCAATCAGGACGGCTGGATCAAGGGCGATCGCCATCGCAATCAAAGCCCGCTGGCGCATGCCTCCGGACAATTGATGCGGATAATCATCGATGCGGCTCGACGCAGCCGGAATGTGGACACGTTCGAGGAGCCGGATTGCCTCCATTCGCGCATCGCGCTTGGACATGCGGCGGTGCGCGCGAATAGCTTCAATGATCTGTTCACCGATCCGAAACACTGGGTTCAAGCCTGACAGAGGATCCTGGAAAACCATGGCAATTTCGGAACCGCGCAGCGTGCGCATTTCGCGCGGCGACAGCTGCAACATATCGCGTCCAGAGAGAAGAGCTTCACCTGCTATGGCGCGCCCTGATTTTGGCAATAGGCCCAACGCCGACAGAAAGGTCATTGTTTTGCCCGAGCCGGATTCTCCGACGACCGCCAGTGTTTCCCCGCGCGCCAGCGAAAGGCTGACATCATTGACAACGACGGTAGGCTTATCATGACCTGGGAATGCTGTTTTCAAATTTCGGATTTCGAGATAGGGCAGAGCTGTCTCGGATGAGGCCACATTGCTGTGTGCGTTGCCTGGCTCAGTCGTCATCGCCATTACAGGATCCTGC
The DNA here is from genome assembly GCA_965262315.1 of Acidimicrobiales bacterium. GTDB lineage: Bacteria > Actinomycetota > Acidimicrobiia > Acidimicrobiales > UBA8592 > JBCCFK01. The sequence continues at coordinate 32,152 of CBDHFJ010000146.1, read as the reverse complement.
CTGTCTGCCGTCGCATTTGCGGGTCGAGGGTATCGCGCAAGCCGTCACCGAGCATGTTGAGGGCGATCACAGCGATAGCGATGCACAAGCCGGCCGAAAACGAAATCAACGGGTTGGTTGTAATCGTTGCGTTGCCATCGGAGATGATGTTTCCCCAAGTCGCGGTGGGTGGCTGCACGCCAAGCCCGAGAAAACTCAAACCGGCTTCTGCAAGTATGGCGGTTGCGGCACTGACGGTCGCGACGACAATTACCGGCGGCATGGCATTGGGCACGATATGGCGGAACAGTATCCGAGCCGGCGACATACCGATCGCGCGTGATGATTCAATAAAGAGCCGCGGTTTTATGGTTAGAACAACAGAACGCATCACAGCAGCAACGCGTGGTGTGAAGGCGATCGATACAGCAGTGATAACCGACTCCAAGGATGAACCGCGCGCGGCAACAAGAGCAAGCGCGAGAAGAAAGCCCGGGAATGCCAGCAGGATATCATTGATGATGACAATGACGCGATCCAACCAGCCACCGGCAAAACCCGCAACCGCGCCGATGATCGTACCAAGCGTCAAGGATATGAAAACCACTGCAAGTGCGACCTGTAGTGATATCCGGGAACCCCATATGATCCGGGAGAGAACATCCCGGCCGAATTGGTCGGTGCCGAGCCAGTAGGCCGACGAAGGATGGGCCAGGGTATTGCCAAGATCGGTGTGTGTGGGCGAATAGGGCGCAAGAATGGGAGCTGCAATGGCGATCACGACAAGCAGCATAAGAATTGTCAAACCGACCATAAGTCCAGGATGACGGATATATTTCTGCATCCAATCCAGCTTCCTAGATTGTGTTCCCGTCATTGCCGTTGCACTTGAGGAAGCCTGGTCTGATTGGACTTTCTCGGCCAATTCATTAGCCTCCGTCATGTGTTTCGCAGCCGCGGGTCGATGAAACCGTAGCTGATATCGAGCGTGACATTGATGACGACGACAATAGCTGCCAGGACAAGCACACCAGCCTGAACAAGCTGATAATCTCTTGCCAGAATTGCCTTCAGCAACGTCGATCCTACGCCCGGGCGACTGAATACAACCTCTATCAGGATCGCATTTCCAAACGCCCAGGCGAACGTGACACCGATCACGGCCAGGATCGGAATGAGTGCGTTGCGCAACGCATACCGGAAAATGATTTTACTTTCGGAGATACCCATCGCGCGTGCGACGCGGATGTAATCCTGGCTGAGTACTTCCAGCATCGCTGATCGGGTCAGGCGCGCAATATAGGCAGCAATCGAGAACCCGAACACCAGTGCAGGTAACAACAGGTAGTAGATGTTCGTCCAGAGGTTATCCGAGTTTGTTGAACCGAGCGCCGGGAAAATATTGAGCCAGTGTGAGAACACGAGTATTGCGACGAGGCCGAACCAGAATACCGGGAACGAAATGCCTGCCAGGGCACCCAGCATAATTGTCACGTCGACCCAGGTGCCTTGATGTATCGCCGACATGATGCCAAGCGGAATGCCTATGCCAATAGCGATCAGCAGACCGAGTACAGCTAAGGCAGCCGAGGATGGCAAACTGGAAGTAATTTCAGTGAGCGCGGGTTGCCCCGTCACAACTGATGATCCCAAATCGCCGGTGAATGCTCGACCCAAGAAGATCAAATACTGTTCTATTACCGGCTTATCGAGCCCAAGTTGCGATCGTAAAGTCGCGAGCGCTTCTTTAGTCGCATAGTCGCCCAGTATGTAGGTAGCGGGATCGCCAGGGATTGCTCTCATGAGAAAGAAAGCAACGGTGACGATCCCAAGCATAGTTATGATCAGCTGTACTAGCCGGCGCCCAAGAAAGCTGATCATGAGTAACTATCCCTTTATGGATACAGGATAGGTGTGGACCGTGAAGAGGGAGTTTTGCACAAATCCTTCGACGGTGTTCGCATGAGCCAGGAACAACCGATCTGCGTAGAGGGGGATAACCGGAACATCCGTCATAACCTTTTGGAGAATTGCTTTGTAAGCTGCCATGCGTGCGGCCGGTTCAATCGCAGCACTTGCTTTTGCCAATAGCTCTTCAGCACCGCTATATCGAGCCGTATTTAAGCCCGGCGGGAACGATTTTTTTGCATAGAGCGTAACAAGCGGAGAATCGGGGTCGGGTGGTCCAACAACTCCAGTGACACATGCCATGACATTGCCGCTATTGCGAGCCTGCCCATAAGCACCCCTTTCCAGGATTCTAATGCGCGTCTTGATGCCGATCTGAGCAAGGTCATTGGCGAGAGGTACGACCAGCTTGTCGTAAGGCGACAGACCGACAGACGTCAGTTCAAAGTTAAACGACGTCACACCCGCTTCCTTGAGCAAAGCCTTCGCCTTGTCTGGATCATAGGGGTACTGGGGTACGTCGTCAGTATATTCGGCGAACGACGAAGTTAGAACAGTGTGGCCAGGTGCCTTGGTGCCCTTGAAATATCCATCCACCAATGCCTTGCGGTTCATGCCATAGGCCATCGCTTGCCGGACGCGCACGTCGCCGAGTGGTTTGATCGTCGTATTGAGAACGAGATTGATGGTGTGGTTAGCCTCGCGGCTGACAACGGTGACCTTATTGTTCCCTTTCAGGCGATCAATGATCTGCGGCTGCTGGAGGGAGAAGAAGATGTCGATCTCGCCTTTCTCAAGAGCAATCGCAGCCGCTGTTTCATCCTTGATGAGGCGTAGCACCAGCGTGTCGAACTTGGGCGCACCTTCAAAATAATCCTTGTTCGCCGACAGCTGAACCTGACTGCCGGTGGTCCATTTCTCGAATACGAACGGGCCGGTGCCGATGGGATTGAGCTTGGCCTTGTCGCCCATCTCAGTGATCGCCTTCTTGGAGACGATCCATCCCTGGTTGAAGGCTGTTACCTTATGCAGAAAACCAGCGTTGGGCTTGTCCAGAACCAAGCGAATGGTGCTTGGATCAGGCGCCTCAACCGAGACAAGCCCGGCAAGCTGTCCGCGGTATTTGCTTGCGCTTTTGGGATCGAGAACACGATCGAGCGAGAACTTCACGTCAGCCGACGTGCACGCGCCGTATCCCTTGTGGAAATTGACGCCGCTTCGAAGCTTGAAGGTCATGACCTTGCCGCCGTCTGTCACCTCCCAGGACTCTGCAAGGTCCGGCACGATCTTGTTTGACGCTTGATCGTATTTGACCAAGCCATTGAAGACATGGCCGGCAACGGTCTGGTTTTCGATCTGGAAAATCTGTGCTGGGTCTAGCACTGAAATATCAGAACCAATCCGTACGGTCAGTGTCTTGCCTGCGGCATGAGCCGGAGTGAGTGTTGCAAAGTTTATTGGTAGTACCGCGAGCGCTCCTGCGCCGCCTGCCAGCCCCAAAAAATCGCGCCGGCTTTTATCATTGTCGTGCTGATCAAACAAACTCATAACTGGGCATCTCCAATTTTCCAAGGGTAGGGACCGACACTTGCAACTCCTTAGTTCGTCCAAGTTCGGCGGCGTGCTTCTCGTTTTCTCCTGCAAAAGCTCGTGACAGACGAGCAGTCAGCCTGTGGTGTCATGCCATTTGCGTCAACGTTCAAAGATCGGTTCATCACATTTCTACTTGGCAAAAATTGTCGGCGTCGGCTTGAAACATGGTGCTGGCATATCTGACTTGTGCTGCGGACGCGGCAACTTTCCACCAAGTTCGGCAGCAATAGGCGCAAGCTCACGCATTCGTTTGAGATGATCCTGTGTCAGTTTCGTAAGGCTGTAGTTTTCAGCGAACGACTTAATATCAGTATCTGACGGCGGAATTGATCTCGTCACAATCAAGCATCCTTCCCTTTATAAGAATTCTATCAAAGCCGCACCCAACTGCTATCAAAGCAAAGGGCGGCGTTGGCGCCATGGTGTTGCTCGCTCATAGGCAGAAGCGAGACGGTAGATACTCGCTTCATCTCCCCGGTTAGCTACAATTTGCCAGTTGAGAGGCAATCCCGCAGCCGTGAAACCGGTGCACTGAATCATCGCTGGATGGGCTGACAGATTAAACGGTGTCAGCATCGTATCCTTCGTGAAAGCAGTCATCTCAGGTTCGGCGCCAAGGCGCGGCGAAACATGCAAAGTGCCAAATGTCACCAACGCATCATAGCCACGGATGAGGTCATCAATTGCATTAGCGATCGTCAAACGCTGCCGCTGCGCTGCGATGTAATCTACCGCGCGCAGCATTGAGCCGAGCATCAGTTTATCGCGCAAAGCATAGCCCAGTTCATCTGGCTGTTCACGAAGTTCCATTTCATGAATGGCAGCAGATTCGGCCGGACCAATTATGGATGTCACGTTAAAACACAGAGCTGGTGTGACCGGAAGCTTAACTTCAGTGACGTCAACGCCAAGCATTTCGAGCTCACGAACCGCCTGGTCGAGTCCATTTGCCAAATCAGGGTCGGGGTCTGGCATGCCGGGCCCAGTGTCCGAGACGACCGCGACCCGCATGCCTGCCACAGGTTGTCCAACGGCTCGCCGAAAGCCAAACTCGTTACGTGGGTCTGATGCTAGGCGATCAGCGATTGCCTCGAGAACGATCGCTGAATCTTCCACCGTCCAAGTGAATGGTCCTGGATTATCGAGTGAATAGCAGTTGGGAAGAATACCATCGAGACTGAGCCTGCCTGGTGTTGGAATAATACCAACTGTGCCCGTGGCAGCAGCCGGCAATCTGACCGAACCCGTCGTATCGGAGCCGAGAGCAAACATCGCAGTGCCGGCCGCAACTGAAACACCGGCGCCTGTACTCGATCCGCCAGGAAACCTTTCTGTATCCCAAGGATTACGCGCCGTCGGAAATGGTAAGTCGTAGTACTCTCCGCCGTTGCCTGTGCCATATTCCCATGTTGCGAGCTTGCCAATCAAGACCGCGCCGGCCAATTTCAAGCGGCGAACTAGCTCGGCATCGGTATCTGGCACGTTATTGATGCGCAGTTTTGAGTTGGCTGTGGCTGGCAGACCCGCAGCGTCATAGTTGTCCTTCACCGCAAAGGGCAGGCCATGGAGCGGTCCTCGCCAATGGCCCGACGAGATTTCGTTTGTTGCGAGTTGGGCAGCTTTGCGGGCACCTACATGATCAACGTTAATGAACGAATAGACTTTATCGTCGACTTCGTCGATGCGATTGAGATGTGTTTCGAGAAGTTCCACCGGTGACAGCGCGCCACTGAGAACAGCGTTCGAAGCATCTGTGACGGTCAGATACTCCGTTGACGCGTTCGCCGGACCAGTATCAGACATAATCCCCTCAATAATCTACTTAGTCCGGTTAGTCAGTTGCCTAAGTTTCAATCGCGGCGACGATTTCAGTGCCCTTAGCGACCGAGAGAAACAACGTTTCTCTCGGAATGATTGTATCGTCATGCGTGTTTGCCCCAGGCTAGCTCTCAGGCTTTTTTGGCTCGGATATTCTAGCCCCAGACTTTGTCTGTCAGTGGCAAGCCTTCTATGTCAGCGGGCGTCAGCGGCCGGTCAGGCTCTATGCCGACTTGCTCAAGAAGAGCAGCAACCTGGCGGACATGTTGTGTCGAATGCCAAACGGTTCGCTCCAACATCTCATGACGCGTCGTGCCGCCGAAATAGGTCGGAACCTGACCCGTGAAGTCTTCGCCGTTCGACCTCTCTGCCCAGGCGTTAAATCGTTGCCTGACAGATTCTCCAAACGCCGCTATTGCTGCACTCGTCGTCATATTGTCCGGCGGTGGCCCAACCATATTTTCGTAGCTGAGTTCTTCGCCTGTATCTTCCATATCCAAAAACGCTGCTGGAATCTGAAAGACATGATGGAGTAGAACACGCCATGAGCGCGGACGATCCGGCAGCTCTTTTTCAAGATGTTCGTCCGGCATGGATTTGACCAGGCGAATAGCTGTTTCGAGGATGTGATTGTATCGTTTTTTCAGCTGTTCCGGCGATAGGGTCGGTGCCGTATCGTCTTTCAGCCCGAGGAAGTCGACGACATCTTTTATGACTTGCGCAAAGACAAACTTGTCGCCTTGCGACACAACCGGGATCGAACGTGCTCCCAGCCGCTGCAACTCTTCCATGCCAGCGGGATCAGCTAGCACATTGACAGATTCGAATTCGATCTCACGGACCGCCAGGTACTCTTTGACCCTTAGACAGCTGGTTCAATGAGGTTGCCAAAACACCTTGATGGGATGGGACATCAGATCTCTTCGGTGTCCGCCACGACGACCAGCACCAGTTGCTGAGTCTTGTTCAGGGCGGCGTCCCGTCTGGGAACAAATGAACGCCGCTGGCGTTGGTTCCACAGACCCGATGCTCCAGATCCTGCCGGCACGCCCCGCGCGCCGCCGGCGCCAACCGCGGCTCGTCCGCGGTGCCCGCTCCCCCGGGAGCCTCCCCCGCCAGCCAATGCCAACCCGAGTTGAAGACTATGAGTGATTCCGTAGGCCAGTACCTGAACGAAATCGGCCTCGTGCCGCTGCTCACCGCAGCAGAAGAGCGCGAGCTGTCGCAGATCATCGAAAAGGGCGTCGAAGCCCGTGAGCGCATGGCCAATGGCGAGAAGGGCGTCGAGCTCAAGCGTGCCGACCGTGCCGCCGCCGCCGCCAAGGACCGCTTCATCCGGGCGAACCTTCGCCTGGTGGTGAGCGTCGCCCGGCGCTACCCCCTCCCCGCCGGCATGGAGCTGCTGGACCTGATCCAGGAAGGCAACCTCGGCCTCGAACACGCGGTCGACAAGTTCGACTGGCGCAAGGGCTTCAAGTTCTCCACCTACGCCACCTTCTGGATCCGCCAGGCCATCGGCCGGGCGCTGGATCAGAAGGCGAGCCTGGTCCGCCTGCCCGGCGACCGCTCGGCGAGCCTCCGTGCCGCCCTGCGTCAGGTCTCGGGCGACGGTGACGAGCTCGACGAGGAGCACGCACGCCTGCACCGGCTCACCACGCCGACCTCCCTCGATCGCACCATCGGCGACGACGACTCCAACGAGCTCGTCGACCTGCTGCCCGACGCCAACCCCGGCCCCGAGCAGACCGTCATGGAGCGTGCCAGCGAGGCCATGGTGACCGACCTGCTGAACGTGCTCGACGACCGTGCCCGCTACGCCGTGGAGCAGCGCTTCGGCCTGCACGACGGCCGCAAGCGCAGCTACCGCGAGGTCGGCGAGGAGCTCGGCGTGACCGCCGAGGCTGCCCGCCGCCTGGTCAAGCGTGCCGTGTCGACCGTGCGGGACAACGCCCCGTCTCGGATCGACATCGACGCCGCCTGATCCGCATCTGAACCGATCGGCTGACAGCGCCGCCCCCGGGCGGCGCTGTCGCCCGTTTTGGGGAGCGTTTCCCCAGAAGTGAACCCAATTGTTTTGCCCGGTTCGCCCGGACCGGAAAGGATGGTGTCGTGAGCACCTGGAGCCCTGATTCGTGGAAGCAGTTCGAGGCCCATCAGCAGCCTGACTGGCCTGATGCCAACGAGCTGGAGCGTGTCCTGAAGGACATCGCCCAGCAGCCGCCGCTGGTGTTCGCCGGGGAGGCGACGACGCTCAAGGAGCAGCTCGCCGAGGTCGCGCTGGGTCGCGCGCTGCTCCTGCAGGCCGGCGACTGCGCCGAGAGCTTCGACGCCAACTCCGCGGACTCCATCCGCGACAAGCTCAAGGTCATCCTGCAGATGGCCGTGGCGCTCACGTACTCGACGGGCATGCCCGTCGTGAAGGTCGGGCGAATCGCGGGCCAGTTCGCCAAGCCCCGGTCGAGCGCCACCGAGACCAAAGACGACGTCGAGCTGCCCTCGTTCCGAGGACACATCGTCAACGACGTCGACTTCAGTGAGTCGAGCCGCGCGGCCGATCCCCGCCGACTCATGCAGGCGTACAACCAGAGTGCGTCCACGCTGAACCTGCTTCGCGCCTTCACGCGCGGCGGCTTCGCCAATCTGAGCAGGGTCCACTCGTGGAACCAGGAGTTCGTTGCCGGCTCCCCCGCCGGCGAGCAGTACCGCCGGATCGCCGACGGCATCACCGACGCCCTCGCCTTCATGCGTGCGTGTGGCGTCGACCCCGAAGAGCACGCACAGCTCAACGAGGTCGAGTTCTACACCAGTCACGAGGCCCTGCTGCTCGGCTACGAGCAGGCGCTGACCCGCCAGGACTCGATCACGGGTGGCTGGTACGACTGTTCGGCCCACATGCTCTGGATCGGCGAGCGCACGCGTCAGCTGGACGGCGCTCACATGGAGTTCCTCCGCGGCGTCGAGAACCCCTTGGGCTGCAAGCTCGGACCCACGGCGACTCCTGAGGAGGCGCTCGCCATCTGCGAGAAGCTCAATCCCGACCAGGAACCCGGCCGCCTCACCCTCATCTCGCGGTTCGGAGCGGAGAAGATCGCCGAAGGACTGCCGCCGCTGCTCGAGGCGGTCGACGCGGCCGGTCACCCCGTGGTGTGGGCGTGTGACCCGATGCACGGCAACACCTTCACGGCCCCGAGTGGTCGGAAGACCAGGCATTTCGACGCGGTGCTGGCCGAGATCAACGGATTCTTCGATGCCCACAGCCAGGTCGGTACCTGGGCCGGTGGTATCCACGTGGAGCTGACCGGCGACGATGTCACCGAGTGCCTGGGTGGCGGCGACGACCTGTCCGACGAGGACCTCGGGCTCCGCTACGAGACCATGTGCGACCCCCGTCTCAATGGCCAGCAGAGCCTGGACCTGGCCTTCCTGGTCGCAGAGCACCTCCGCGGCTAGCCGAGGCCTCGCCACCTGCAGGTCCCTGGGCGCCCTCTGACGCCGCCGTGTGCGGTGCGCGTGCTGATGGGTGGCCCGGTGGAGGATGAAGCCTGAGCTACGGGGCTCGCCCTGGTTCGGGGATCGCGATCAGCGCGTGTGTGAACGCCTCCAGCGCGTGGTCGTCCTCGGCCGCATGCGATCAGCTGCGAATCGGGCGCGGTGGAGCCGTCGACGGTCGAGGGATGACGTGGGGCGGGTGGACGTTCGTCGGTGGATGAATGTTGACTATTTTGATCGGAATTGATAGGTATTAAATCCGATCGGAATTGTCGGGTATTGAGGTTCTCCCCGATTCCGCTCTCCCGCCCGGCCACACCGACACCTCCCGGAGCCGTCCTCCCATGCTCGACGTTCGCATCGATGGCGAGACCCTCTACGACGAGGAGGCCCTCGCCGACATCGAGAAGTTCGAAGTCCAACTCCAGCGGTACCTCGCCGGCGAACTGCCCGAGGACGTCTTCCGCGTCTTCCGGCTGAACAACGGCATCTACGGCCAGCGTCAGGGCGGGCACAATCAGATGATCCGGGTGAAGGCGCCTGCCGGCCGGCTGACGCCGACGCAGCTCGACATGCTGGCGTCCATCGCCGACACCTACAGCCGAGGGTGGGGCCACATCACCACTCGCCAGAACCTCCAGTTCCACTACGTGCAGCTGGAGCGGATCCCCGACGTCATGCGCGACATGATGTCGGTGGGCCTCACCAGCCGTGAGGCGTGCGGTGACACCGTCCGCAACGTGCAGGCCTGCCACCTGGCGGGTGCATGCCCGCACGAGGTCCTGGACGTCACGCCGTGGGCCGAGGCCGCCTTCCGCCACTTCCTGCGCAACCCGATCGGCCAGCGACTGCCGAGGAAGTTCAAGATCAACTTCTCGGGCTGTGCAACGGATTGTGGTCAAGCCATGTTCAACGACGCCGGTGTCATCGCCGTCCGACGCGAGCGCGAGGACGGAACGTTCGAGGCCGGCTTCCGCGTGTACGTGGCAGGCGGCCTCGGCGCCACCCCCCATCCGGCACTGGCGCTCGAGGAGTTCACCACCCGCGAGGAGCTGCTCCCGACACTCGAGTCGATCCTGCGGGTGTTCGACCACCACGGCAACCGCGAGAACAAACTCCGGGCCCGCATGAAGTGGCTCGTCGACAAGATCGGCTTCGACGAAGTGCAGCGCCAGGTCCTGCGCGAGCGGAAGTTCCTCGTCGCGTCAGCGAGCTGGCCGGGCGGAGTCCCGGTCGAGGTCGCCGAGACCGGCGACCGCCCGGCCGGCGCCGGCCTCGGCGTCGACGTCACCCCGGTCGGCCAGGGCGTGCGGGTCACGCTCCGGCGGGGCTCGGCGTTCGAGACGTGGGCGGATGCCAACGTCGTGCGCGGGAACGCTCGCGGTACCGTCTCGGCCTACGCCTGGGCCCGCCTCGGCGACGTGACCAGTACCCAGCTGCGGGCGATGGCCTCCATCCAGCGTGAGCTCCATGCCGAGATTCGAGTGACGAACCGGCAGAACTTCGTCTTCAGGAACCTCGAGGAGTACCAGCTCCCCCGCCTCTTCGAAGCACTCGAGGCCGTCGGGATGGCGCAGGCCGGGGCCGAGCTCAGCCGCGACGTCGTGGCCTGCCCCGGCGCGGACACCTGCAACCTCGCAGTCACCCAGTCCCGTGGACTCGCGGCGGCGATCGGGGACGCCCTCGAGGCCGCCGGCCTCGCAGAGGTCCCCGGTGTGCGGACCAACATCTCCGGCTGCACGAACTCGTGCGGGCAACACCATGCGTCTGACATCGGGTTCTTCGGCGCCGAGCGTCGGGCCCACGGCCAGTCCGCCCCTGGCTACCAGATGCTGCTGGGCGGACGCATCGGTGACGAACAGATCCACTTCGGAGAGAAGGCACTCCGCCTCCCGGCCAAGGCCGCCCCCGAGGCCGCCGTGCGGGTGATTCGCCGCTTCGACGACGAGCGCCTGGCGTCGGAGACCTTCGCCGAGTGGATGGAACGTGTCGGCGGAGTCAAGGCTGTCGCCGACGGCCTCCGCGACCTCGACGAGTTCCCCGATCCCGATCTTGCGCCGGAGTACTACGTGGACTTCGGCGAGACCGGTCCCTACGAGGCCATGGTCGGCGATTCGGAGTGCGCCACGTGACCGGCCCTCTGGATGTCCGCCCCGACGGCGCTGGGTTCGCGCCGGCTGCCCGAGCGTTCTCCTCCGGCGAGCTCCAGGACCTGGATGCGCTCGCGACCACCTGGTCCGCCGAGGAACGGATCGCGTGGGCGGTGGGGCACTTCGCTCCGCACCTCGCCCTCACCGCGTCGATGACCGATGCCGTCCTGATCGATCTGGCCGTCCGGGTCGATCCGGCGATCGAGGTGGTGTTCATCGACACCGGCTACCACTTCGACGAGACCCTGGAGACGGTCGAAGTCGTCCGGCGACGCTATGGCCTGAACCTCCGCATCATGACGGTCGCGCCCCACGCTCCGGAGCTGTGGCGTTCGGACCCGGAGGGCTGCTGCTCGGCCGTGAAGGTCGGCCAACTCGACCGGGCACTGGCCGCCAAGGCCGCGTGGATGAGCGGCTTGCGCCGAGCCGAGGCCGCCACCCGGGCCGTGGCCCCGATCATCTCTCGGGACCTGCGCGGCCTGGTGAAGGTCAACCCCATTGCGGACTGGAGCGACGAGCAGGTCCGGGACTACATCTCGGACCATGACGTACCCGTGAACCCGCTGACGTTGCAGGGGTACCCCTCCATCGGGTGTGCGCCGTGTACCACGCCAGCGGACGGCGACGACGCGCGCAGCGGTCGCTGGGCGGGTCGGGCGAAGACCGAGTGTGGGCTGCACGCCTGACGACCGAGTGTGACCGAGATCACACGAAGGGTGCATCCAGGCGTGCGTTCGGGGCGTAAGAACCAGTGATTTCCCATGACCTCCTCGACCCTCGTCCGCAAGCGATCCCGTCGCAGCTACTCTGCCCCTGTGAGCGGAGGTGAGCTACGTGCAGTCGACCCGGCAGAGCTGGCGTTCGAGCGCGGCGATGACCACGCCCTGAAGGCGGCGTATGACGCGCACGGCTCGCTGATCTACACCTACTGCAAGCGCTCACTCGGCGTCGAGCAGGCCAAAGACGTCACCCAAGAGGTGTTCCTCGCGGCGTGGCGGGCACGTGAGCGCTTCGACTCCGAGCGGGGCAGTCTCGCCGGCTGGCTCATGGGCATCGCCAAGAACAAGGTCATCGACCACATCCGGCTCACCGGACGCCGAGTGTCAACGGTCGGGGGTACCGACATGGTCGAGTACATCGCAACCACCGAAGGCGTCGGCGCCCTGGCAGACCGACTCCTCGTGAACGATGCCATCGCCTCACTGCCCGATCGGCCGCGCAGAGTCGTGGAACTGGCGTTCCTCGAGGACCTCACCCATGCACAGATCGCCGAGCGGACCGATCTGCCGCTCGGCACCGTCAAGAGCGACATCCGCCGCGGCCTGGCAAGAATGCGGCGCCACCTGGAGGGTTCGTCATGAGCATCGACGACAACTACGGGCCGGATGCCTTCGACGCCGCAGAGATCCAGCAGTTGGCGGCGATTGCCCGTTCCATCACCGCTGAGGATCGCGAACTCGACCCTGCACCGGACGATCTCTGGGCCGGCATCGAGGCCGAGCTCGGCGGCATGTTCGACACCGGCGGTTCCGGCGGCGAGGTGCAGTCCATCAGCGACTGGCGTCGTCGCGCGTGGAAACCCCTGGCCGCCGTGGCGGCTGCGGCCGCCGTGGTCGTGGGGGTCGTGGGCTTGACCGCCGGCGGCGACGACGATCCCGTGGTCGTCGCGTCGACGATGTTCGACGCCCTCGCCGACGGATTCGACGGGTCGGCCTCGGTCCAGCAGACCGACGGTGGTCTCCAGCTTCGCCTCGACATCGACGAGCTGCCGCCCGAAGACGGCTTCTACGAGCTGTGGCTGATCAAGGATCTCGAGACCGGCCAGATGCAGTCGCTCGGGCCGATTGACGGTGCGGGCATCGTCGACTGGCCAGATGGCTTCGACCCAGGTGAGTACGCCGTGGTCGACATCTCCATCGAGCCCCGCGACGGCATCCCGACCCACAGCGGCGTCAGCGTCCTCCGAGGAACCCTCGAGAGCTGACCCGCCGGCCCGGCCGGCAGGCAACCTGTCCGCGTGGGTGCTCAGAGCAGGCGCGCGGACAGGTCAGATGAGGTTTTTGACGGGAGTCGACAACTTGTCCGCGTTGGTGCTCAGCGCACACGTGCGGACAGGTCAGACGAGGTTTTCGACGAAGCCTTCGAGCTGGCGCAGGTTGCGGACTTCGAAGGTGCCGTCGCAGTGGGCCCCGTACTCGCTCACGATCGAGTCGCCGGTGTCCCAGTAGCTCTTGGGCTCGGGGTTCAGCCAGAAGACCTTGCGGGCCTTCTGCTGGATGTCCTTGATGACCCAGGACTGTGCGGCGTGGTAGTTGTTCCGGGCATCGCCGAGGATCAGGACCGTGGTCTTGGGCCCGACATCCTTGCCGTAGTGCTCGTTGAAGACCTCGAACGCGTGGCCGTAGTCCGAGTGTCCGTCGACCCAGACCACGTCGGCCTCGGTGTTGACCCGGTGGATGGCCTCGAGGATGTCGTCGACGCCCTCGAAGTAGTCGGTGACCTCGTCGAGGCCGTCGATGAACACGAACGATCGGACCTTCGAGAACTGCGAGTTCAGTGCGTAGACCAGGTGCAGCGTGAAGCGGGCGAAGGCCGCCACGGACCCGGAGATGTCGGCGATCACCATGATCTCGGGTTTGGACGGCTTCGGGTACTTGAACTTCGGCTCCGCGGGCACGCCTCCGTAGCTGAGGCTGTGGCGCACGGTGTTGCGGAAGTCGAGCGGGCCCTTGCGACCGTGACGCCGTTTCCGAGCGAGACGAACAGCGAGCTTCCTCGTCAGCGGCCAGATGGCCCGACGCAGCGCCGTCATCTCCTCGCGGCTGGCGTGCATGAAGTCCACGTCTTCCGGGAGAGGCTTGCGCAGGGTCTTGGCCATGGCCTCGACGCCGCGATCGGCCACCAGACGGCGACGGATCTCGGCCTCGATCTCCTGCTTCAGCTTCTCGACGCGTGACTCGAACTCGTCTCGTTCGAGTCGCTCCTCCAGCGGGGTCAGGTCCTCGGGGGCATCCTCTCGGGCCTGCTCCATCAGCCGGTCGAGGATGCCGTCGAGATCGAGATTCCGGAGCGTCCGGTACAGGTAGTAGGTACCGCCGACCGGCCGGCCCGGCTCCATACCGGCGTAGCGCATCACGGACTGGCGGGCGAGCGCTCGCATCATGTTGCCGTCACCCTTGAGCAACGCCTGAAACAACATCTCGGCGAGCTGCTCGGGGTCCAGACCCTCGCCCCCACCGCCCTCGCCGGGCATCTGCCCGCCCTGCATCTCCTCGGAGCCCTCGTCGGGGTCGAAGTCCAGCTCGTCGGGCCACTCGCCGTCGACGAGTTCGTACTCCTGGCCGCGCAACGAGAAGTACACCTCGAACACGGTCTCGAAGGCGCGCCAGTGCGCGTGGTTCTTCACCAGCGTGGCCCCGAGCGCGTACTTGAACGCGCTGCGGTCCTCGATGGGGATGTGCATGACCGCTTCCATCGCATCGAGGTTCTCCGTGAGGCTCACGGGAAGCCCGGCGTGTCGCAGCTCGATCACGAACCCGTTCAACAGCTCGAGGAGCGGCGACGTCTCCGGGGACTCGACGAGATCGGTCATGGTGTCGTCAGCTCCCGGCCGCGGCGAACTCCTCGCCGTTGGTCGAGAACTCCTTCACCGCCTTCTCGATGTCCGACCGGTACTTCAACAAGATGTTGACGGTCTCGGTGGCCGTCTCGGCGTCGATGTGCTGGACGCCCAACAGGACGAGGGTGCGAGCCCAGTCGAGGGTCTCGGACACTGACGGGGCCTTCTTCAGCTCCAGCTGGCGGACCGAACGCACGATACGAGCGACCTGGTCGGCGAGGTTGTCGGTGATCTCCGGCACCTTGGTGAGGACGATCTCCTTCTCACGGTCCATGTCCGGGTAGTCGACGTGGAGGTACAGACAACGCCGCTTCAGGGCCTCGGAGAGCTCGCGGGTGTTGTTGGACGTCAGGAAGACCATCGGCACCTGGGTGGCGGCGACGGTGCCCAGCTCGGGGATCGAGACCTGATAGTCGGAGAGGATCTCCAACAGCAGGGCCTCGGTCTCGATCTCGACGCGGTCGACCTCGTCGATCAACAGCACGACCGGGTCTTCGGACCGGATGGCCTCGAGCAGCGGACGGGTCAGGAGGAACTCCTCGGAGAAGATGTCGTCCTCGATCTCACCCCAGCTCTCGTCGGCGTTGCGCTCGGCCTGGATGCGCAGGAGCTGCTTCTTGTAGTTCCACTCGTACAGCGCCTTCGACTCGTCGAGGCCCTCGTAGCACTGGAGACGGATGAGCCGGGCTCCGGCGGACTCGGCGACACTCTTCGCCAACTGGGTCTTGCCGGTACCGGCGGGCCCTTCGACGAGGATGGGCTTCTGCAGGCGCTCCGCCAGGTAGACGATGCCGGCGATGCCGTCGTCAGCGAGATAGTCGACGTCCTTGAGGCCTTGGCGGACACCGGCGACGTCTTCGAATCGATAACTCATGAAATCCGAGGGATAGGGGTCAGTGGTCTGGTTGTGGCAGGTTACCCGGCGAATGGCGCGCAGCCGGTAGTCTTTGGTCGCCGAGGACCACGGGCCACCACGAACAGTGAGTGAAACCCTGCGTCGGGCATCGGCGTGTGTTCCCCATGAGCGACCCGCAGAACGCCTCCGCACCCCGGCGAGCAAGCGGGCGATCAGCACTCCTGGTGGGAGCCGGCATCCTGCTCTCCCGACTGTCGGGGCTCATCCGGGAGTTCGTGTTCACCGGCCTGCTCGGCACCAAGATCGCGGCCGACGCGTTCCGCGCCGCGCTCCAGATCCCGGGCCTGCTCCAGAACGTGCTCGGCGAGGGCGTGCTGTCGGCGTCATTCGTGCCCGTCTATGCCGATCTGGTGGACAAGCGCGAGCGTGGCGAGGACGACGAGGATCCCGACGCCGTGGCGGGCACGATCGCCGGGCTCTTGGGGCTCCTGACCGCAGTGGTCGTCCTGTTGGGGATCCTGCTGGCCCGGCCGCTGACACGGGTCGTGCTCCCCTTCCTGGCCGACGAGACCTTCGATCTGACGGTCCGGTTGGTCCGGATCATGTGGGCCGGTCTTGGCTTCATCGTGTTGTCGGCCTGGTGCCTGGGAGTGCTGAACACCCACCGCCGCTTCTTCCTGTCGTATGTGGCGCCGGTCGTGTGGAACGCCGCCCAGGTCGTCCTGGCGATCATCGCCTGGGCCAGGGGTTGGACCGATGCCGACATCGCCCGCGCCGCGGCCTGGGGTGTCACGGTGGGCGGTGCGCTCCAGTTCCTGATCCAGCTGCCGGCCATCCGGCGGGCCGCCCCGACCCTGCGGCCCGCGCTTCGGGTCCGTCTGGCTGCGGTGCGCCACGTCGGACAACGCTTCGGGCCGGCGGTCATGGGCCGTGGGGTGGTGCAGATCTCGGCGTTCGTGGATCTGTTCCTGGCCGGCCTCCTGGCCGTCGGCGCCATCACCGGGCTCACGGTGGCGCAGATTCTCTACCTGCTTCCGATCGGCATCTTCGCGATGTCGGTGGCAGCGGCGGACCTCCCCGAGCTCTCACGCGAGCAACTGAGCACGCCTCGTGTCGCCGCGCGCATGCGGACCGGCCACGAACGGATCGTGTTCTATGTCCTCTTCTGTGCGGTGGCCTTCGTCGCCATGGGCAAGCCCGTCGTTGGCGCCCTCTTCGAGCGGGGGGACTTCACCGAGGACGACACCATGTTGGTGTGGCTGGTGCTGGCCGCCTACAGCCTCGGCCTGGTGGCATCCGGCGCCAGTCGCCTGTTCCAGAACGCCTCGTTCGCCGCCGGCGACGTCTCGGGACCGGCCCGCCTCGCCGCGCTGCGGGTCGGCATCGCCGCCGTCATCGGCGGCCTGCTGATGCTCCAGTTCGAGCGGTTCGGCGTCAGCGGTGGCGAGGTCGAACGACTCGGCGATCTGCCTGCGTTCGACCTCCTGCCCGAGAGCGTCCGCCAGGACGACGAGGCGCCCCAGCGCCTCGGCGCGCTCGGCTTGGCGCTGGGCAGCGCCGTCGCCGCCTGGACCGAGTACCTCCTGCTGCGCAGGCGCGTGCGCCGCACCCTGGTCGGCACCCGTTCGTACCGTGACCCTGCCATCACCCTGGCCGGTCCGGCGCTCGCCGCTGCAGCGGTGGGGGGCCTGCTGAGTTGGACCCTGGACTCCATCTCGCCGCTGGTGGTCGCACCGGTGGCCGTCGGGCTGGGTGGCATCGTCTATGTCGGGCTGGCCTTCCTGCGAGGTTCCCCGTCGGCCGACGATCTGCTGCGCACCGCTCGAGTCCTGCGCTGAGCTCCGCTCAGGACAGGACGACCAGTTCGTCCCGGTGGATGACCTCGCCGGGGGTGCCCTCGGGGTGATCGGTGGACCGTACGCCGATGATCGCGGCCAGTTCGGTCGCGTCGAGCGCGGCCAGACCACGCGCGAACACCGCACCGTCGGGATCGGCGACGTCGACGGCGTCGCCGCGCTCGAACGTTCCGTGGATGCTTCGGACGCCGACCGCCAGCAGCGACCCGTCCCGTTCCAGCGCACCCCGTGCCCCGGCATCGACGGTGATCGTGCCCTTGCCCTCGAGCGCGAACGCGATCCAGAGCTTGCGCGCCGGCAGCGGACGTGGCTGGGGCCGCACGATGGTGCCGATGCCGTCGCGTCCGGAGATGGCACCCGCCAACACGTCGTCCAGGTCGGCTCGGGAGATCACCGTGGTGACACCCGAGTAGGCCGCCATCTTCGCGGCTTGGACCTTGGAGGCCATGCCGCCGCTCCCCCGCACCGTCCCGGCTCCCGAGGCGTCGACCTCCAAGGTCGCAGTCACCGAGGTGATCTCTCGGACCAGCGCTGCGTCCGGGTCCTTGCGCGGGTCGGCGGTGTACAGGCCGGCGATGTCGGTCAACAGCACGAGGAGATCGGCCCCGACCAGATGGGCCACCAGCGCAGCGATGCGGTCGTTGTCGCCGAAGCGGATCGCGTCGTCGGCCACGGCATCGTTCTCGTTGACGATCGGGACCACGCCGAGTTCGAGGAGCCGCTCGAGGGTGCCCCGTGCGTGCAGGTACTGGGTGCGCTCGAAGAAGTCGAACGGCGCCAGCAGGAGCTGGCCGGCGACCAGCCCGTGGGTGGCCAGGGCCTGCTCGTAGACGGCCATGAGCCGGCTCTGGCCCACCGCTGAGGCGGCCTGGAGTGTCCGAGCATCCTTGGGTCGGCTCGCACCGTCGAAGCCGAGGGCGGGCAGCCCGGCGGTGATCGCGCCGGAGCTGACCAGGATCACCTGGTGGCCGTCGGCCCGGGCGGCGGCCACCTCGTCGCAGAGTTTGGTGATGACGGCGGGGCGGATGTCGCCTTCGGCGTCGGTCAAAGACGACGTCCCGATCTTCACGATCACGATCACGGCGGCCATTGTGACAGCGCGGTCGGCCGATCCCACGCCTTTCGGGCCCCTTGGGTGCGGGTCAGAGCTCCTCGGAGTAGTCGAAGGCCATTGCGCCGATGATCACGAGGTCGCCTTCCCGCGCGCCGGCTTTCGCCAGGGCCTTGTCGACCCCCAGCTTGGTCAGCCGCTGGCGCACGTAGTCCTGAGCCTCCTCGTTGGTGAGGTCGTTCAATGCCACGGCGCGCTCGGCAGCGCGGCCGACCACGATGTAGCTGCCGTCGTCGCCTCGCTCGATGGTGATGCCCTCCGGCGCCGGCCGATGGATCACCACGCCGCCCCCGTCGTCGGGCTCCTCGGAGCGGCTCTCCCGGACCAGCTGGGCCATGGCCCCGACGGCGCGGTCCAGGCCCTCGCCGGTGACAGAGGAGATCACCAGTGCCCCCTCGGGGACCTCCTGTTGGGCGACGTCACCCTTGGAGGCCAGGAGCACCCTGGGGCGGTCGAGCAGGTCTGGTTGATACGCGCCGAGCTCGCGCAGCAGCACCTCGAGCTGGCGCTCGGGTGGCGTCTGGTCGTACGGCGCCAGGTCGACCAGCACGGCCAGCACCCTCGCCCGCTCCACGTGGCGGAGGAACTGGTGGCCGAGGCCGCGGCCGTCTGCTGCGCCTTCGATCAGCCCGGGGATGTCGGCCACGATCATCTCGGTGTCGTCGTCGACCCGGACCACCCCCAGGTTCGGCTCGAGTGTGGTGAACGGGTAGTCCGCGATCTTGGGTTTGGCCGCCGAGATGCGGGAGATCAAGGTGCTCTTGCCCACGTTCGGGAAGCCCACCAGCGCCACGTCGGCCACCAGCTTCAGCTCGAGCCGGAGCCACCGCTCCTCACCCACTTCGCCCTGTTCCGCGAACGACGGGGCCCGGCGTCGGTTGCTCAGGAATCGGGCGTTACCCCGACCTCCGACGCCGCCCTTGGCGGCCATCCACCGAGCACCGGATGCGGACAGGTCGGCCAGGTGCGTCCCCTCCTGGGTGCGTACGACCGTTCCGACCGGCACTCGGATGACCTCGTCCCCGCCGCTGCTGCCGTGCTTCTTCTTGCCGCTGCCGTGGGTACCGCTGTCCGCCTTCCGGTGTGGATAGTCGCGGAACGCGAGCAGTGACGCGATGTTGTGATCGGCGACCAACCAGACGTCGCCGCCGTCGCCGCCGTCGCCCCCATCGGGTCCGCCCTGGGGGACGTGCGCCTCACGGCGAAACGACACGCAGCCCGCTCCGCCGTCTCCGCCCTTCACGTTCAGGCCGCACTCGTCGACGAAGTTGGACATGACCTCAGGCTAGGAGGCCGCCGGTCATCCGACGCGAAACGGAGCCCCGAGGGGCTCCGGTGGTGAACTCCACCAGCACGCAACCCCGCGGGTCGCTGCGTCGGGAGCGTTCGCTCGAGCGATGCTCCCGGTGGGATCCAGTGGGGTCTTCGCCGTCGACCCCGAGGGGTTGACGGCGCAGGCGTGGCTAGTCGGTGATGATGTCGACGAGCTTCTTGCCCCGTCGACTCCCGAACTTCACCTTGCCGTCGGCAGTGGCGAAGAGCGTGTCGTCGCCACCACGGCGGACGTTGTGGCCGGGATGGAACTTGGTGCCGCGCTGGCGGACGATGATGCTGCCGGCGGTCACCGCGGTGCCGTCGTACACCTTCACGCCGAGGCGCTGTGCGTTGGAGTCGCGTCCGTTGCGGGTTGACCCGCCACCCTTGGTCTTCGACATGGTTCAGCCCTTCGAGATCCCGGTGATGGTGATGGTGTTGTAGTTCTGGCGGTGACCCCAGCGACGTCGCTGGTTGGTCTTGCTCTTGTAGGTGAAGGCCTCGATCTTGGTGCCCTTCACCTGGTCGACCACGTCGGCGGTCACCTTGGCGCCATGGAGCTGGCCGGGCGTCGCGAGCACGGTGTCGCCGTCGACGACCATGACCGGCGTCAGCTCAACGCTGCTGCCGACCTCGCCAACGAGCTCCACGTTGAGGCTCTCGCCTTCTTCGACGCGATACTGCTTCCCGCCGGTACGGATCACTGCATACATAGACGCTCAAGCCTAATGGGCCGAGCCGCGTGCTCCTACCTGCGCGCCGGATTGTCCCGACCGACCGGCTACCCGAGATCGGTGAGCAGGGACTCGTCGATCTCGTGACCGAGTCCGTTGCAGGTCTCACACGTGCGGGAGAACGACTCGAGGAGCCCCTCGCCGATGCGCTTGCGGGTCATCTCGACCAGGCCGAGGTCGGAGATGTCGAAGACCTGAGTCCGCGTCTTGTCCCGGGCCAGCGCATCGCGGAACGTCTTGATGACATCGTCACGGTTGCGCTTCTCCTCCATGTCCACGAAATCGATGACGATGATGCCACCGATGTCTCGGAGCCGGAGCTGGCGCGCCACCTCGACCGCGGCCTCCAGGTTGTTCCGGTAGACCGTCTCCTCGAGGCTCGATCGGCCGACGTTCTTGCCGGTGTTGACGTCGATGACGGTGAGGGCCTCGGTGTGCTCGATGATCAGCGAGCCGCCCGAGGGCAACCACACCTTGCGATCCAGCGCCTTCACGAGCTGCTCGTGGACATGGAACCGCTCGAAGACCGGCAGGCTCTCCGTGCCCGGGTCGTGGAACTGCACCCGGTCGGCGAGTGCGGGCGTGATGCTCGAGACGTAGTCGTTGACCTCGTCGTACAGCTCGCGGTCGTCGATGATGATCGCCCGGTAGTCCTTGTTGAACTCCTCGCGGATGACCCGCATGGCCATCTCGGGTTCCCGGTACAGCAGCGATGGGCTCTTGGCGCTCTTGGTGAGCTTCTCGATGCCCTCCCACTGCTGGAGCAGGCGCTTGACGTCGCGTTCGATCTCCTCGGCGGTCACGTTCTCGGCGGCGGTGCGCACGATCACGCCGTGCTGTTTGGGCTTGGCCCGGTCGAGGATCTGGCGGAGGCGCTTGCGTTCCTTGTCAGGAAGGCGCTTGGAGATGCCGTACGTACTGCTGTTGGGAACGAGGACGACGAATCGGCCCGGGAGGGAGACCTCCTGGGTCAGCCGGGCACCCTTGTGGGCGATCGGGTTCTTGGTGACCTGGCAGAGAATGTTCTGCCGGTTCTTCAGCATCTGCTCGATCTTGGGCGGGCCGCCGCCCTTCTTCTTGTCGACGTCGTCCTTGTCGTAGGCCACATCGCCCCGGTACAGCACGGCGTTCTTGGGGGTGGCGATGTCGACGAAGGCGGCCTCCATGCCCGGGAGAACGTTCTGCACCTTCCCGAGGTAGATGTTCCCGTGGATCTGGCTGATGTCGTCGGCGGGGAACGACACGTAGTGCTCGATCAGCGCTCGACCTTCGAGGATGGCGATCTGGGTGGCGCGCTTCCCACGATGGACGACCATCGTGTAGCGACCGACGGGCTGCCCCTTGCGCTCCTGGCCCTTGCGTTTCGCCAAGGTGTCGTCGTCCAGCTCGACGGGGCCGTCGCTGATGACGGCCTCGACGGGCCGCGGCTGGCCGCCGCCGCCTCCTCCACCGCCGCCCCGGCCGCGACGTCGCCGGCGTCGCCGACCGCCGCCGCCATCGCCTTCCGCGGAGCGGTTCTGCTGGTGGCGCTCACCGCCGGTGCCGGCGAGCTCGGGAGCAGGTCGACTGTCGCCGATCTTGGGCTTCTCGGGTGGGGCGCCGGCGGCTGCCTGGCTGCCGCCACCTTGGCGGGCCTGGCCCGCTTGCCCGCTGCCGGGGCGTTGGCCCTGCTGGCCGCCACCGGACTGCTGGTTCTGGCCCTCGCCCGCTGGCCGGCGATTGCGATTCCGGCCGCCGCGAGAGCCGCGGCGTCGGCGGTTGCGATTGGCGCCCTGTCCCTGCTGGTCACCTGAGCCGCCCGACGAGCCCGACTGGGCTCGGTCACCGGAGGAGCTGGAGCTCCCTCCCGATGCCGACGATCCCTGGGCTCCGCCGCTGCGAGCTTCCCCGGTGTCGCCGGGGGTCGCGCGTTCGTTCATTCGTTGGTTCCCTTCTCATGGCGCGGAAACCTCCGCGCTCGGAACAGGGGCTGCGCCGACGTCGATCGGGTCGAGTCGGGCGCCCTGCTGTTCGATCCATTGGTGTCGCCGACGGACACGTCGCTCCACCAGCGCGGGCTCGACTGCGGTCAGGAGCTCGGCTGGACGGAGTGACCTGGGCTGGGTGCCCAGTTCGGCACGAAGAGTCGATCCGCCCTCCGCCGGGGCGGGTTCGACGACCTCGAGAGAGCGGATCAGGGGACGGAGGTCGTCGGTGACGGCCTTGCCCTTGCGCTCCCGAGTGACGACGATCGACGAGGCGCTCAGCACCTGGGTTGTCCATTGATGGAGGTCGTCGGTCGTCTGCGTCACGGTGATTTCCCACTCACAGGATGTCACGGCCTGCTGGAGTGATGGTGTTTTCCCCACGAGCTGTGAGACGGCGAGCACCTCGAGGCCCGGGGGAAGTGCTGGATTCAGCACGCTGGGTAGCTCGACGAGTTCGAACGCCCGTGGGCGTTCGTCATCGAGTTGTATGTCAATGTACTCGGCGTCGGACTCACTTCCGGTGGGTAGCGCCAGACCGAATGCAATGCGAGGGCGAGGTGAATAGCCCTCGCTGTACACCATCGGCACCCCGGCGGCGCGAAGTGAGCGTTCCCAGATCCGGGCCACGTCGCGGTGACTGGCGAAACGAATCTTGCCGTTCTTCGAGAACTTGAGTCGCAGCGCGATCATCGAGGGACCGGTCGCTCCAGGAGCGTGACCGGGACCTCGCCACCGGTGGCCAGATCCTGACCGGTGCCCTGCGATCCGCCCGACGGTGGGGTGGCGCTGGCCACGACGTGTTCGATGCCGTACCCGGTACAGGCGCCGCAGTCGTAACACGGCGTCCAGCGACAGTCCTCGAGGCCGACCTCGTTCAGCGCATCGCGCCAGTCCTGCCAGAGGAAGTCCTTGTGGAGCCCGGCGTTGAGGTGGTCCCAGGGAAGCACTTCGTGTTCGGTGCGGTGGCGGTAGGTGTACCACTCGACATCGAGGCCGTGTGCGGCCATGGCGTCGAGCCAGCGTTGGTGATCGAAGTGTTCGGACCACTCCTGGAAGGTCCCGCCCTCGCGCCAGACCTGCTCGATGACGGGTCCCACGCGTCGATCGCCGCGGCTGAAGATGCCTTCGATGAGGGTGGCCTTGGGGTCGTGCCACTTGAGCTGGACCCCCTTCATCTTCTTGGTGGTGTCCTTGAGGAGGTAGACCTTTCGGTACAGCTCCTCGACGGTGTTCTGACCGAACCACTGGAACGGCGTGAACGGCTTGGGCACGAAGCCGCCGACGGAGGCGGTCACCGACGCGCCGCCGGTGTGCTTCTTGCCGATCTTGACGCAGTTGTTGGCGAGTTCGGCGATGCCGAGGGTGTCCTCGTCGGTCTCGGTGGGGAGCCCCGTCAGGAAGTAGAGCTTCACCCGGCGCCAGCCCTGGCTGAAGGCCGACTCGACCGCGCCGTAGAGGTCTTCCTCACGGATCAACTTGTTGATGACCTGCCGCATGCGCCAGGTGCCCGCCTCGGGCGCGAACGTCAGGCCGGTGCGGCGGGCCGTCTGGATGCTGGCAGCGATACCGACCGTGAACGCGTCGACCCGAAGGCTGGGAAGCGAGATGGAGACCTGGCCGCAGTTGGCCGGGTCGTTCACCGTGTCGGCCACCACACGATCGATGCCGCTGAAGTCGGCGGTGCTGAGCGACGTGAGTGCGACTTCGTCGTAGCCGGTGCGCTCGAGGCCCTTCTGGATCATGGTGCGGACCTGGTCGGCCGGGCGTTCACGGACCGGCCGAGTGATCATGCCGGCCTGACAGAAGCGGCAGCCGCGGGTGCAGCCGCGGAAGACCTCGACGTTCAGGCGGTCGTGGACCACCTCGGTGAGGGGTACGAGCTGGTTCTTGGGATAGGGCCACGCGGCCAGATCCGCGACCGTGCGCTTCTCGACGATCGACGGGATGTCGGCGTACCGGGGCTCGATCGACACCAGATCGGCGCCCTCGAAGACGGCGTCGTACATCGCCGGGACGTAGACGCCCTCGATCTTGGCCAGCTCGTGGAGGATGCCTTCGCGCGAGCCTTCGGGCTTGCCGGAGCGTTTCCACTCCCCCACGACCTCGGTGATCTCGGAGACGACCTCTTCGCCGTCGCCGAGCACGAAGAAGTCGACGAAGTCGGCGAGCGGCTCTGGGTTGTAGGTGCAATGGCCGCCCGCGCCGATCAGCAGATCGTCGGGGCGCCGATCGGCGACCCGGACCGGGCAACCGGCGAGGTCGATGCAGTTGAGGACGTTGGTGTAGACCAGCTCAGCGCTGAGGTTGAACGCCAGGATGTCGAAGTCCTGCGCTGGTCGATGCGTGTCGACGCTGAACAGCGGCATGGCGGCTGTTCGCATCTCGCCCTCGAGGTCGACCCACGGGGCGTAGGTGCGCTCGGCCACCGCGTCGTCGCGCTCGTTGAGGATCTCATAGAGGATCTGCAGGCCCTGGTTGGGCAGGCCGACCTCGTAGGTGTCGGGGTAGCCGAGCAGCCATGCGACCTTGTGGGGTGCATGGACCGGCTCTTGATGGCCGCCCTCGAGGCCGATGTAGCGTGCCGGCTTCTGCACGCGGGGCAACAGCTCTTCCAGCTCTGGCCAGACCGATGTCATGGCAGGGAAGGGTACCGGCCCCGTCAGGGCCTTTCGGTCAGTCTGTCCCCCGGCCGTCTCGGGATTTGTGCGGAGTACGGGACACGACGCGTGCAGCGGAGGCCGCATCCGGTGTCGCGAACTCGTCACAGATCCATGGAACGGTCAGCGTCGGACGACGTGGCGGCGCATGTGCACGTTGAGAACGAGGCCGACGGCGATGAAGTTGGTCAGCGCCGAGGAACCGCCGTAGCTCAGGAACGGCGCCGGGATGCCGGTGATGGGCATGATGCCGGTGGTCATGCCGATGGACTGGAACGACTGGAACACGAACATCGTCATGACGCCGACGCAGATCAGCGAGCCGAACGAGTCGGCAGCCTTCTTGGCCGTCCGCCAGACCCGCCAGATCACGAGTGCCAACAGACCGAGCACCGCCACCGACCCGAAGAAGCCGAGTTCCTCGCCCACCACGGTGAAGATGAAGTCGGTGTGCTGCTCGGGGACGAATTCGCCCTGGGTCTGACCGCCCTCGCCGAAGCCTCGTCCCCGAAGGCCGCCGTTGCCGATGGCGATCTGGCTCTGCTGCTGCTGATACCCGATGTCGGTCTGGGTGCCCTCGGGATCGAGGAATGACCGCAGGCGGTCCTGCTGGTAGCTCTCGAGCGCTCCGCTGTTCCAGATCAGCGCCGCCAGGCCGATCCCGGCCGTGGTCAGCACCACGACGTGGGTGAACCGCACACCACCGACCAGCAACATGCCCATGATCACGGCGATGAACACCAGGGCGGTGCCCACGTCGGGCTGTTGCATGATCAACAACAGCGGGACGCCGCCAAGGCCGAGCGCGATCGCGAGCTGTCTGACGTTGAGTTCGTTGTCGATCCGACTCAACAACGACGCCAGCACCACGATGAAGCCGACCTTGAGGAACTCCGAGGGCTGGAGCTGGTAGGAGCCGAAGGCGAACCACGACCTCGCGCCGTTGCGCTCGACGCCGAGGACGAGCACGCCGACCAGGCCGACGACGCCGCCCACGTAGAACAACGGTGCCCACGAGTGGAGTCGCTCGTACGGGATGAGCGCCGTCCCGACCATCAGGGCGGTCCCGAGCATCAGGAAGATGACCTGCCGTTCGAGGAACGAGGTGTCGTACGCGGTGGGGTCCTGGCCTCGGGTGGCCGAGTAGATCATCGCGGCGCCGAGCACGCTCAGCGTCAGCACGCCGATGACGAGCATCAGGTCGATGTGCAGGAACGGCGACAGCGGATCCCAGCGACGGTCGAGCGACCGTTGCCTGTTGGGTGGCGTGACCAGTGCCATCAGTCGCACCCCCTGATCGTGATCTCTTCGCCGTCGGCGCCGGTCTCGGTGAACTGGGTCGTGGCGGTGTCCTCGGCGTCGACGCTGTCCGCCTCACCCTCCGGGGCGTCGAGGTCCGCTTCGAGGGCGAGGATCTCGGCCTCGCTCAGCTGGTCCTGCTCTGCGGCCGTGAGGGCCAGCGGCACGGTGTCGGTCGCGATGCACTGGAAGATCTTGCGGATCACCGGTGCAGCCTGCTCGCCGCCGAAGCCCGCTTCTTCGAGAATGGCGACGCCGACGTACTGCGGGGTCGGCAACGGTCCGTAGCCGGCGAAGAGTGCGAAGTCCGCGACGAGCGGCTGGCCCGGCAGGGACTGCTTCTCGGAGGTGCCTGTCTTGCCGCCGACCGGCCACGTGCTGTGGGGGAACCCCTCGAACGCCTTGCGAGCAGTACCGTTGCGGGCGGGCTCGAAGTCGTCTGGACCGTAGGTGGTGACCTCGGCGAGCCCGTCCCAGATCGGGCTGGCGAATTCGTCGGGCCAGTACAGGTCGCGCAGCACTCGTGCCCCGAACTCGAGCGTCGGTTCGCCGGTGATGGGGTCGAGGATCGCCTGCCCCAGGTTGGGGGCGTACAGGGTTCCGCCGTTCGCGATGACGGCGTACGCGTTCGCGATCTGGAGCGGCGTCGCCAGCACGTCGCCCTGTCCGATGCTGGTGTTGAGCGTCATACCCGTGGTCCAGTCCCCGGTGAAGAACGCTTCCGGGTTGGCCTCGTAGGCTTCGCGGACGGACTCTGGTGTGGGGAGACGCCCTGCGGCCTCGTCGGGCAGCGTGATGCCCGTGGGAGCACCGAAGCCGAACAGCGCTGCGGCCTGCTGAACGGAGTCTCGGTCGAACGACAGCCGGTCGAAGTTCGCGGCGAGGTTGTAGTAGTAGGTGTCACTCGACAGCGTGAGCGCGAGTCGCAGGTCGACGGGGCCGAGCCTCGCAGATCCCGGCGTTGGTGAAGAAGCAGTCGTCGGTGGAACAGCCCGGGATCCGGTAGACACCCTCGTCCTGGTAGAAGCTGTTGACCTCCAGGATTCCGCGTGAGCCGATGAGGCCGGTGTCGAGCGCCGCGTAGGTGGTGAAGGGCTTGAACGTGGAGCCGGGTGCGTAGGTGCCCTGGATGGCCCGGTTCAGGAGCGGCTGCTCGTTCTCTTCGTCGCGGAGTTGATCGAAGTCGGCCTGCGAGATGCCGTTGACGAACAGTGCCGGGTCATAGGTCGGATAGGACGCCATCGCCCGGACCGCGCCGTCGCGGGGATCCATCAACACGACGGCGCCGGCGGGAGCGGTGAAGAGGGCGATGCCCTCCCCTTCCCGCTCGTCCGGGTCCTGGAGGCGCGCCCGACGCAGGCCTTCTTCGAGCTCCTTTTCGGCCAGCGCCTGCAGGTCGACGTCCAAGGTCAGCTGGACGTCCTGGCCGGCGACGGGCTTCACCTCCTCCAGCACCTGCACGATGTTGTTGAAGCGGTCGACCTCCACGACCCGTCGGCCCGGGGTGCCGCGCAGCGCGTCCTCGTAGAACAGCTCGATGCCGCTCTTGCCGATCTCGTCGTTGGCCAGGTAGCCGTCGCCCTCGAGGCGCTCGGCCTCCTCCTCGTTGAGCGCGCCGACGTAGCCCAGGATGTGTGCCGCCAGGTTGCCGTACGGATAGGTCCGCACCAGCACCACCTGGGAGTTGACGCCGGGGAACTCGTGGGAGCGCTCGGCGAGGTAGAGCTGCAGCTCTTCGGACACGTCGCGCACCACCGGCACCTCCGCGAACGGCCCGAAGCGGTCCGACGCGAACGCGGCGTCGATCTCGCGAACCTTGGTCAGCTTGCCCGTCTGGGAGATCTCCTGCGCGAGCCGCAGGAACATGTCCTGGAGCTCGTCCTCGGGGATGCTCTTGGCCACCGTCTCGCGATCGATGGTGATCACGATGGAGGGACGGTTGTCCACCAGCACCCGGCCGCTCGCGTCGAGGATCCGGCCCCGGGGCGCCAGCTCCTCGATGACCCGTTCGGTGTTGCCCTCGGCGAGCTGCACGAACTCCTGCTCGCTCATGATCTGGAGGAACCACACGCGCGCGAACAACGCGGCGAACAGCGCGAGCGCGACGCCGCCGAGCAGGCTCATGCGCAGGCGGCCGGCGCGGGTGTCGACCACCATCAGCACGCCCCCTGGGCCGGACGGAGAGATGCCATGACGCCCTTCATTCCACCATCTCGAAGCGCATTGGTGTGGGCGCGCCGCGACCGCCGACCCCGAACGCCCACCGCATGCCGGCGTGGATGGGTGGCATGAGGAGCCCCGTGTAGATCGTGGCGATGATCACGAGCTTCGCATAGGTGTCGGTGTAGAGGTCCTGGCCCAACAGCTCGCCCAGCACGATGAACAGTGTGATGCCGATCGGCAGCGCCACGAACGACACGGCTCGGCGGATGGGGGTCTCGCCCGCCTCGGCGATTCCGGCGGAGATGACCCCGACGGCGAAGGCGACGAGCATGTAGGACAACGCCGACAGCGCCAACGGGGTGGGCAGGTAGAGGTCGTACAACATGCCGGCACAGAATCCGACCGTGGCGCCGCGTTCGGGGCCGGCGTTCCAGCCGCCGGCGATTGCCGCTCCCAGCAGCAGTTCTGGCATGACCCCGAAGAAGCGGAGGTCGCTGAACAGTTCGACCTGGAACACCAGGACGATGACCAGGATGACGGCCGTCTTGATCGTGCTCGCGATCATCCGCCGCCCTCGCCGGTCTCGGTCGCCTGGGCGCCATCGTCGGTGGTGGGCTCGGCGTCGTCGGGGGTGGGCTCCGTCTCCTCGGTGGGCGCTTCGGGGTCGAACAGCACGACGGTGACGAAGCGCAGGCGCGTCAACGAGGACGATGGCTCGATGAACAGTCGCTTCTCGAGCGTGCCCTGGTCGATCTCGACCTCGGCCACGGTGCCCACGGCCAGACCGAAGGGATAGAGGCTCCCCGGACTGCCGGAGGTGACCACGAAGTCACCGATCTCGGCTTCCTCGTCGACGCGCACGCTGCCGTTGCCGACGCGGAGCCGTTGGTTGTCGCCCCGGCCGGTCATGAGACCGACGGTCTCGGTGCCCAGCACCTGGATGGCGACCGACACGGTGGGGTCGGTGATGAGGCGGACGCGCGCGTTCTGCGCGCCGGTGTCCTCGACACGTCCCACCAGGCCGCCGGCGGTGACCACGGGCATCCCGTCACGGATGCCGTCGAAGGACCCCTGGTTGATCTCGACGACGAACTCGTCGAAGTTGGAGATCGAGCCGGCCACCACCTCGGCGACCACGGTGTCGTAGTCGTCGGAGACGGGGAGGTCGAGCTCACGCTTGAGGTCCTCGAGCTCCTCGGCGGCACCCGTGTCGGCGATGCGGTCGGCCGTCAGGACCTCGACCTCCTCGCGGAGGCGCTCCAGCTCGCTCTCCAGCTCGTCGTTCTCGCCGATGGCGGTCCACGCGTCGCCGATGGGGCTGAACGCTCGATCACCGAGGCTGCGGAACGGACTCACGACCGCGGCGATCCCGTCCTTGAGGCGTTCGACGGGCGCGAAGTCGCGCGCGTCCAACGTGAGGAGAGTCACCGACGTCAGGAACAGCACGAAGAGCGGGAACCTGGACCGACCGGTGCGACGGGGTGCGGCCATGATGATCAGGTGCGGGGCGGGGACGCCCCGGCACTACTCCATGTGGGTCGAGAGCAGCACGCCCTTGAGCGCGTCGAGCTCCTCGAGCGCCTGGCCCGAGCCGAGCGCGACGGCATACAGCGGGTCGGCTGCGATGCGGATCGGCATGCCGGTCTCGTTCGCGAGACGCTCGGGAAGACCGGTGAGCAGCGCGCCGCCGCCGGCGAGCATGATGCCCTGCTCCATGATGTCCGCGGCGAGTTCGGGTGGGGTCGTGTCCAGCGTGGACTTGACCGCGTCGACGATGGCTGCCACGGGCTCGGCCAAGGCCTCGCGCACCTCGGAGGTCGAGGTCACGATGGTCTTGGGGAGACCCGACACGAGGTCGCGGCCGCGGATCTCCGCGTAGTGCTCCTCGGTCTCGGAAGCGGACCCGAGCGTGATCTTGACCTCTTCCGCGGTTCGTTCACCGAGGGCGAGGTTGTACTCCTTCTTGATGTGCTGGAGGATCGCGTTGTCCAGCTCGTCGCCGCCCACGCGGACGGACTTCGAAGCCACGACGCCACCGAGCGAGATCACGGCGACCTCGGTGGTTCCGCCGCCGATGTCGACGATCATGTTGCCGGTGGGGTCCTGGACGGGCAGACCGGCACCGATCGCCGCGGCCATGGGCTCCTCGATGATGTAGGCGGGCTTGCGAGCGCCGGCGAACTCCGCGGCTTCCTGCACGGCGCGCTGTTCGACGCCGGTGATCCCCGACGGCACACAGATGACCATGGTGGGCTTGGCGAGCCGGCTCTGGTGCACCTTCTCGATGAAGTAGCGCAGCATCTTCTCGCAGATGTCGAAGTCGGCGATCACGCCGTCGCGGAGCGGCCGGATGGCCTGGATGTGGCTGGGGCGTGCGGCCGATCATCCGCTTGGCTTCGACACCGACGGCGAGCGGCCGGCCGTCGAGGGTGTTGATGGCGACGACCGAGGGCTCGTTCAACACGATGCCCTCGCCTCGCACGTACACCAGCGTGTTGGCGGTCCCGAGGTCGACGGCCATGTCACGGCCCATCGCGCCCAGGATGCTGCCCAAGAATCTGCTCACGTCAGCGCCCCTACTCGTCGCATCGGTTGCCGCAGCCTACGACACGCCGTTGACAAGCAACAAAAGCGCCGGTGGCCACCTACTCCGACGACGAGTCTACGCGCGCGTCATGCGTTCGCAATGTTCATGCCGCGGGACATGGTCCTCATGGTGCAGGTGAGCAACATGAGGCTCACGCGCCCCACGAGACTCACCCTGCGTGGCCGAAAGTCGCGGCGCGAGGAGGTCGAACGCACTGCCCGGCGCGCGGGCGGCCGCCCCCGGTCCGGCGCGTGCTCGTAGCGCCGCGACCCGAGGGGCGCACGGACGACGCCCGGACCCGGCGGTCGTGGCTAGAAGAAGATGCCGATCTCGCGGGCCGCCGACTCGGCGGAGTCGGAGCCGTGCACGAGGTTCTCGGTGAACTGCGCGGAGAGGTCGCCACGGATGGTGCCGGGCTCGGCCTCGGCGCTGTTGGTCGCGCCCATCATCTTGCGGACGATGGCCCAGGTGTCGTCGGGGCCCTCGACGATCATGGCAACAGCCGGGGATCGTCCGATGAACTCGACCAGGTCCGGATAGAAGGGCTTGCCGACGTGCTCGGCGTAGTGCTGGGATGCCAGTGCTTCGTCGATGGTCAGCATGCGCATCGCCGCGATCTTGAGGCCCTTGGCCTCGAACCGGGAGATGATCTGGCCCACGAGGCCGCGCTCGACGGCGTCGGGCTTGCAGAGAACGAGAGTCTGGTTGCTCATGCGCGGAAGTGTACGGCCCTCTGTGCCGGACCCATTGGTCTCCTCCGCCGGATCTCGGGGGAGCCGACCCGTCGCGGCTGGAGGCGGTCGTTGCCGCGGTCTCGACGTGGCGAACCGCCCAACGACCGGTGGGTCAGGCCGGGTCCTGCAACGCGAGCCAGGCGTCGCGGAGGTTGCCGACGACATAGAGCGACCCAGCGCCGAAGATGACGTCCTCCTGGTCGGCGACGGCCAGAGCGCGAGACATCGCGTCGGCGGGGTCCGGGACGACCTCGACCTCGTAGCCCTCGTCCTCGGCGACCTCGCCGAGCGCCTGCGCGGTCATGGCGCGGGGGGTGT
>CBDHFJ010000145.1:0-22110 GCA_965262315.1 Acidimicrobiales bacterium | reverse complement strand
AGGTGATCGGATCCGATCTGTGGTCCACCGACGAGGGCTTCGGCGAGGCGACCGCGGCCACCGGCGTTCCGGGAATCTGCGGCTCGGGCATCATCGAGGCGATCAGCGAGCTGGTCTCGGCCGGCGTCATCGACCAGCAGGGCGTGATCCGCGGCGACCTCGCCGAGCGCACGGAACGGATCGTGCCCGACGAGCGCACGTTCTCCTACGTCCTGCACGGCGACATCCATGTCACCCAGGCCGACGTGCGGGCGATCCAGCTCGCCAAGGCCGCCCTGCGCGCCGGCATCGAGCTGCTCATGGAGCACGCCGAGCTCACCGCGGTGGACGAGATCCGCCTGGCCGGCGCGTTCGGCGCCCACATCGACCCGGCTCACGCCATGGTCGTGGGGCTGGTGCCCGACACCCCGATCGACGCCGTCCGCGCGGTCGGCAACAGCGCCGGCAGCGGCGCCGCACGTGTCCTGCTCTCGCAGACGCAGCGCGACGAAGTCGAGCGGGTGGTGCGCGAGGTCACGAAGATCGAAACGGCGACCGAGCCGCGCTTCCAGGAGCTGTTCGTCACGGCCCTCGCGTTCCCGCACTCGACCGCTCCATCGGCAACTGGCAATCAGGCCGGGGGGAGACGTCGTCGACGTGCCCGGTCGACGAGCACGAGGGAAGAAGGATGAGTGAGCGACGAGGCCGCCGATCGGGCGGCCGGGCCGGACGGCAGGCGGCGCGGGCGTCGAGAGCGGCGACCACCGTCGCCTACCTGGAGCGCACGCTCCCACCGGTCGACATGCTCGACGAGGAGGGCTACGCCCAGATCGAGGAGAACGCCGAGACCATCCTGAGCGAGGTCGGCGTGGCGTTCCAGGAGTTCCCCGAGGCACTGGAACTGTGGCGCGACGCCGGCGCCGACGTGGACGGCGAACTGGTCCGGTTCCCGAAGGGCATGTGCCGCGAGATCGTCCGGGCCAGCGCGCCGGCGGTCT
Source organism: Acidimicrobiales bacterium (assembly GCA_965262315.1). Lineage (GTDB taxonomy): Bacteria > Actinomycetota > Acidimicrobiia > Acidimicrobiales > UBA8592 > JBCCFK01. The sequence continues at coordinate 21,133 of CBDHFJ010000145.1, read as the reverse complement.
ACACCCAGCACGCCCGCAACGCGGAGCGCAGCGTCAAGATCGGCGAGAACGCCACCGTGTTCGCACCGAACTACGGCTCACCCTTCGCGATGGACCTCGACAACGGGCGCCGCTACGCCAGCCTCGAGGACTTCCAGAACATCGTGAAGCTCACGTACCAGCTGCCGTCGTTGCACCACTCGGGCGGCACCGTGTGCGAGCCCGTCGACGTGCCGGTGAACAAGCGCCACCTCGACATGATCTACGCCCACCTCCGCTACAGCGACAAACCCTTCATGGGGTCGGTGACCGCAGCCGAACGGGCCGCCGACTCGATCGAGATGGCACGCATCGCGTTCGGGGGCGACCTGGCGGACCGCACCGTCATGACCTCGCTGATCAACGCGTCCTCGCCGCTGCGGTGGGACGCCACGATGCTGGGCGCGGCCACCGAGTACGCCCGCGCCAACCAGGCCTGCATCATGTCGCCGTTCATCCTGGCGGGCGCGATGTCGCCGGTGACCGTCGCCGGGCTGGCAGCCCAGTCGTTGGCCGAGGCCCTGTCGGGCATGGCGTACGTCCAGCTCGTCCGCCCGGGTGCGCCGGTCATCTTCGGCACGTTCGCCTCGTCGATGTCGATGGCCACCGGTGCCCCCACCTTCGGCACCCCCGAGGCGGGGCAGGCCATCCACGTGATGGCGGGTCTCGCCCGACGGCTGAACCTGCCGTTCCGGTCCGGGGGTCAGTTCACGTCGTCCAAGTACCCCGACGCCCAAGCCGCGTACGAGTCCGCGTCGACCCTGCTCCCCACCGTCAACGCCGGCGTCAACTTCGTCCTCCACGCCGCAGGTTGGCAGGAGGGCGGGCTCGCCATCGGCTACGAGAAGCTGATCCTCGACGCCGACCAGCTGGGGATGATGGAGGTCTACGCCCGAGGCATCGACCTGTCCGACAACGGGCAGGCCATGGACGCGTTCCGGACCAACCCGCACGGCGAGCACTACCTCGGCAACGCGCACACCCTGGCCAACTTCGAGACCGCGTTCTACCGCTCGGCCATCGCCGACAACAACAGCTTCGAGCAGTGGGAGGAAGAGGGCAGCCTCACCGCAGCCCAGCGCGCCAACACCCGCTGGAAGCAACTCCTCGCCGAGTACGAGGCCCCACCCCTCGACGAGGCCATCGACGAGGAGCTCCAGGAGTACGTCGCCAAGCGCAAGGCGTCCATGCCCGATCAGGCCTACTGAGCGGCCTCGCGTGGCGGGCGAGCGCAGCCGATGTGAGACTGGCGCCATGACCGCACAGGAGCGAAGCGTCGACTGGACACGCATGGAGGAGGGCACGCGGGAGGACTACGAGCTCCTGGTCCCGCTCTTCGAACAGCACGCACGCGGCGCCCTCGTGGACAACCTGCTGAGCATCCTGGGCATGCTCGCCGGCCCGAAGCTGGGGTACCAGGTCGACCGCTACGAACACTCGCTCCAGGCGGCCTCTCGGGCCCTCCGCGCCGACGAGCGACCGGACCTGGTGACGGCGGCACTCCTGCACGACATCGGCGATGCCTTCGCTCCGGAGAACCACTCGGAGGCTGCGGCCGCACTCCTGGCGCCCTATGTGGACGAGGAGGCCACCTGGGTCGTCCGTCATCACGGGTTGTTCCAGGGGTACTACTACTTCCACCATCTGGGTGGGGACCGCAACGCCCGCGACGCCCATGCGGGCTCGCCGCATCACCACGCCTGCGTGACGTTCTGCGCGAACTACGACCAGAACTGCTTCGACCCCGACTACCCGAGCTTCGGAATCGACACCTTCCGCCCGATCCTCGACGAGGTGTTCGGACGGCCGTCACGCGTGCCGGGGATCGCTCCTCTCGACGGCTGACCCGGGAGGGGTGGGTCAGCCGTCGCGAAGGAGACGCATGGCCAGGAGGCGCATGACCTCCAGCGAGAAGAAGGCATTCATCTTGACGAGTCGCAGGAACTCGGCCTCGTCGACCACGGCGACCAGCGAGTCCTCGGCCGCACGGGCCCCGAGCGAGCGCTGCGCGTCGGCCAGCAGGGCGACCTCACCGAGGATGCCGCCGGCCTCGACGACCTCGATGACGTCATCGTCGCGGTAGATCTCGACCGAGCCGGAGATGACGCCGTACATGTCCTTGGCGGGGTCCCCTGCCTCGAAGAGCACCTCACCGGTGCCCAACTCACGCTGCTTCTCAGCGGTTCGGAACAGATTGATCTCGGCCATTCGGTGCCTCCTGAACTACGTCAGCCTACGAAACGGAGCCCGGGCGAAGCTCAACGAGACATTGCATGGAAATGAACAAGTGTCGAACAATGATCGACCCCCGTCAGCCGACCATGACCACGCTCGTCTGCGAGCGCACACGTGACGTGGCACCATGACGCGGTGACGGGGGACGCTGGCCACGACTGGACCGACGAACGATCGTGGGCGGGCACCCGCCGACCGGTCGAGGAAGCGACCGGACTCCCCGCCGAGACCTACGCGGACCCAACGTTCTTCGAGGTCGAGCAGCAACGGGTCTTCGGTGCCGGCTGGGTCGCGGTGGCCCTCACCGCCGACCTCGCACCGGGCCGCCTGCTGGTCCGCACGCTCGGGTCCACGTCGATCGTGATCACCCGCACCACCGACGGCGAGCTCCGCGCGTTCCTCAACAGCTGCCGTCATCGCGGCACCGCACTCGCCGACGAGGACTGCGACATCCGCGGCACCATCCGCTGCCCGTATCACCGCTGGGGCTACGCGCTCGACGGCACCCTGGTGGCCACGCCTCGTTTCGACGAGGCCGGCATCGCCGACTTCGACCGGGCCGACTACGGCCTGCACCCGGTGCGGGTGACCCAGTCCGGCTGCCTGGTGTTCGCATGCCTCGACCCGACGGTGGCCCCGCTGACCGCCTGGCTCGGCGACCTGGAGGCCCGACTGGCGGGCTATCGCCTCGAGACCTGGCGGCCGGTCGAGACCCTGACCATCACCATCAACGCCAACTGGAAGCTGATCGCCGAGAACTACCAGGAGTACTACCACCTGACGTGGGTGCATCCCGAGCTCGCCAAGGTGTCCCGGGTCGAGGACCACTACCGGTACCAGGGGCCCGGCATGTACTGCGGCCAGACCACCACGCCGGTCTCCGGCGACGACCGCGACGACTGGACGGCGATGCCCATCGCCGCGGGGCTCAATGCCTCCGACGCGGCCAGCGGTCGCTTCCTGAGCATCTTCCCCAACGTGTTGCTCTCGGTGTTGCCCAACCACGCATTCGTGATGCGGCTGCAGCCACTCTCGCCCGGCGTGACCCTGGAGACGTGCACGTGGCTGCTGCCCGCGTCGACCCGCCACGTCCCTGCGGAGGCCTTCGCCCGCACCCGACAGTTCTGGCTCGACGTCAATGCCGAGGACATCGACATCGTCGAACGCGGCCAGCGCGGACTCACCTCCGGTGGCTACACCCCAGGGAGACTGTCACCCAGGTTCGAGGAGCCGCTGCACCGGTTCCACAACATGCTGGCGGACCGGTTCGTCGGCCTCGACCGGATCCCCGACGGCGACCCCGACGACGCCACGCCGCGCTATGGCTGTGGTGCCAATCCGCTGCCCTACACCGGGGCCTGATCGTCCGGCCGGGTCGCCGGCCGGGTTCGACGGCGCCGCGGGATGAGGTTGGCGGCCACGCCGGATGCCCGGGCGGGGAACGGCACATAGTCGCGCTGCTGGTCGAACGGCAGCGGATCGCGGGCGACGATCCGGAACAGGAGATAGCCGGCCACGCACCCCATGGCCGCGGCGAGCCACCAGAAGAAGAGTCGCTCACCGAACGCCGCCATCAGGCCGGCAGCGGCCAACGGCCCGACGATGGCGCCGCTGCCGTTGACGCGCACCAGCGTGGCGCTGGCCCCGAGGATCTGCTCGACCCTGATCCAGTCGTTCGTGTAGGCGATCGACAGCGAGTACAGCGGGAACATCGTGGCCCCCACGACCCCCATGGCCACGATCGCAGCGACCGAACCGTCGTCGACCAACAGCGCGGCGAGGGCGCCGAGTGTTCCCGCCAGCGACACCGCGAACATCACGCCCCGGCGCGGAAACCGGTCGGACAACCAGCCGATGGGCCACTGGGCCACGATGGCCCCGACCAACGGTGCGGTGAGGAAGACCGAGATCCTGCTCTGGCTGAGCCCTGCCGACGCCGCGTACACCGCGCCCATGCCGATCAGACCACCGGCTGCGGCGCCGGTGAGGAACGACGAGACCACGCCGGTGGGGGCGGTCGCCGCCAACTTCCGGAGTCCCATCGGCTCGGGCACCGACAGCGGCGGAGCACTGGCGGCCGACAGCGTCACCGGGACCAGCGACAGCGAGACCAGGACCGAGGCCAGGACGAACAGGCGGAAGCCGCTCTCGTCGTCGATGTTCAACATGAGCTGCCCGACGGACAGACTGCCCATGGTGACGATCATGTAGATCGACAGCAGGCGTCCACGGGTCTTGTTGGTGGCCAGGTCGTTGAGCCACGACTCGACCACCACGTACAGCCCGGCCATGCAGCCGCCGAACAGGAAGCGCATGAACGCCCAGGTGACGGGGTTGACCGACAACGCGTGGATCAGCACGGCCGAGGACGCCATCGAGGCCAGCGCGGCGAAGACCCGGATGTGCCCCACGTTCTTCAACGCGTGCTCGGCGTACATGGTCCCCACCAGGAAGCCGGCGAAGTACGCCGCCATGACCACACCGGTGACGGCCAGGCCGAACCCCTCGGCCTCGGACCGCACACCCAGCACCGAGCCGTTCAGCCCGTTGCCCATCATGACCAGTCCCAACCCGACGAACAGCGCCCAGGTCGCGGCCGCGACCGACGAGGTGGGAATCCACGGGCCTCCGAGGTTCGGATCCTCGGCCTCGGGCGAAACGACGTCGGTCACCGGGCGGCACGCTATCCGGAACCGTCGGAGGAAGAGCGAATTTCGCGGCGTCCGTCAGATCGCGCGGTCAGCCGGGTGCCGCCACCTGGATGGTGTCGTCGCGGAAGCCGCTGACCAGCTCACCGAGCAGGCTGCGGACCGCTGCATCGCGCGATCGGTTGGATCGCCGGGCGACGAGGCTCACCTCCGGCAGCTCGGCCGGAAGGACCACCTCCTGCCAGTGCCGGATCTTCGACGGCGCCGCCGGGTGCCGCATGTTCAACAGCGCCACGCCGAGTCCCGCCTCGACCGCGGCCACCACACCCGACGAACTCTCGCACTCGATGGTCACGGCGTAGTCGAGGCCCGCGTCACGCAGCCGGCGCTCGGCGATCGGCCGGTAGAAGCACTTGGGCCCGAACGTGACCAACGGAATCTTGCCATCCTCGGGCAGGACGAGTGCCGGGTGGGCGAACCACGCCAGCTGGTCGGTCCGCAGCACCACATCGTGCTCCTCGACATCGTCGGACACCACCTGCACGATGGCGAGGTCGAGCTCACCGGCTCGCAGCCAGGAGCTCACGACGCTGCTCAACGCGATCCGTGTGTGCACCCGCACCTGGGGATGGCGGACCTGGAACGCACGGATCACCTCGGCGATGCCCGCGACGTCGGGCTCGTCGTTGCAGCCCAGGCGGACGGTCCCGGACAGCTCGCTCAGCTCGAGGCTGGCGACCGCCTCGTCGTGGGCGTCCAGGATGCGCTCGGCGTGACGGAGCAACTCCTCGCCCATCTCGGTCAGCTCGATCCCCTTGCCCTTGCGCACGAGCAGGGTGTGGCCGAGCCGCTCCTCGAGGCGCTTGATCTTCCAGCTCACCGCCGACTGCGTGAGGTACAGCCGAGAGGCGGCACCGGTGAAGCTGCCACTCTCGACGATCGCTCGGAACGCTCGGAGCGAGTCGATGTCGAGACGCATCGGAAAACGATGGCAGATCTGGCCCTGCTCCACCAGCGTCGGCGGCGACGGTCCCTCGGACCGACGCCCGTCAGCGAGCGAACACCTGCGAATCGTCGGCGAAGGCCTTGAACTCCAGAGCGTTGCCGCTGGGGTCGAGGAAGAACATCGTGGACTGCTCCCCCACTTCGCCGGCGAACCTGGTGTGGGGCTCGATGACGAACTCGACACCGGCGGCCCGAGCTCGATCGGCCAAGCGCTGCCAGTCGTCGGGCCGCATGACGAGGCCGAAGTGCGGGACGGGCACGTGGTCGCCGTCGACCTCGTTGTGGGTGCGCGCGGACACGGCGTCCGGCGCGAGGTGCGCCACGATCTGGTGGCCGTGGAGGTCGAAGTCGACCCACTCCTCGCTGGATCGCCCCTCGGGGCATCCGAGCATCTCGCCGTAGAACCGCCGGGCCTCGGTCAGGTCATGCACCGGGAAGGCGAGGTGGAAGCGAGGCCGTCGGGTCATGTCAACCCGGCGTCACGAGATCGCCTCGGTGAGGCTGTCGAGGAGTTCGTCGTAGGTGTCGAGCGCCGGGAACTGGGGGAACTCGGCGATCACGTTGTCGGGTGCGTGGAACAGGAAGCCGGCATCGGCCTGCGTCAGCATGGTCGTGTCGTTGTAGGAGTCCCCGGCGGCCACGACCCGGTAGTTGAGCGACTGGAACGCGGCCACGGCGTGGCGCTTCTGGTCGGGCATGCGCAGCTGGTAGTCGACGATACGGTCGTCCTCGACCACCAGGCGGTGACACAGCAGCGTGGGCTGGTTCAGGTGGCACATCAGCGGGGCGCCGAACTGCTCGAACGTGTCCGACAGGATCACCACCTGCGTGCGGATGCGGAGCTCGTCGAGGAAGGCACACGCTCCGGGGAGCGCACCCAGGCCGGCGATGACCTCCTGGATGGCCGACATGGTGATCCCGTGCTCGGCCAGTACGGACAGCCGACCCTTCATCAAGACGTCGTAGTCGGGCTCGTCGCGGGTGGTCCGGCGCAGCTCGTCGATGCCGGTCGCCTCGGCGACGGCGATCCACACCTCGGGAATGATCACACCCTCGGCGTCGAGGGCGACGAGTGACTGTGGCCGGCTCACGGGACACCATTGTGGTCGCTCGGCACCGGGTTGCCACAATACAAACGCGCAATCCTGCCTGACCACTGGGTGGCCATCAGGTGTCCGACGATCGACTACTCGGCCCCGGCGCCGGCGGCCGCCGCCCGGTCCCGCGTCTGGAGCTCGACCAGCTGCTCGGCCGGGATGTGGCAGGCCATCTTGTGGCCGGGCGCGATCTCCTTCAGCTCAGGAGTCTCGACGTCGCAGGTGCCGGGGATCACGCGGTGACAGCGGGTGTGGAACACACAGCCGGAGGGCGGATCCTTGGGGCTCGGGATCTCACCGGTCAGCGGAATCCGGTGCTCGGCCTTGCCGTCGACGCTCGGCACCGCGCTGAGCAGCGCCTCGGTGTAGGGATGGTTCGGACCCTCGAACATCTTGTCGGTGGTGGCCAGCTCCATGAGCCGACCGACGTACATGACCGCCACCCGGTCCGACAGGTACCGCACCACACCGATGTCGTGGCTGATGAAGAGATAGCTGGTCCGCTGCTCGCGCTGAAGGGTCGCCAGCAGGTTCAGGATCGCGGCCTGGACCGACACGTCGAGGGCCGAGGTGGGTTCGTCGCACACCACGACCTCGGGGTCGCCGGCGAACGCCCGAGCGATGGCGACGCGCTGTTTGAGGCCACCTGAGAGTTGGCGTGGCCGCATGTCGAGATGCCGTGGCGACAGACGCATCGCGGTGGCGATCTCGACCGCTCGAGCCTCGGCCTCATCACCCTTGAGACCGGTGAGCCTGGTCACGGTGCGCATGAGGATCCGCCGCACCGTCCACGATCGGTTGAGCGCCGAGTCCGGGTTCTGGAAGACCATCTGCATCGCCCGGATCGACTCTTCGACACGCTTGGTGGCCATCGGCGCCATCGGCCGGCCGCGCAGGGTGATCTCGCCCCCCTCGTCGGCAGCGTGGACGCCGAGCATGGTCTTTGCCAGCGTGGACTTGCCGGAGCCCGACTCGCCGACGAGACCGAGCGTCTCGCCGTCGGCGAACCCGAGGTCGATGCTGACAAGCGCCGGAATGTCGACGCCGCGCTGATGGAAGGTCTTGGAGACCCCGTGGACCCCGATGATCTCCTCGGTCCCGATGTCGTGTTCCCAGTCGGTCTCCACGGGGTCCGGAACCTCGTCGATGCGATCGGGGTGGTGGCAGCGGGTCCAGTGCGCACCCTCTCGCTGCACGATGGGCGGCACGTCGGTGCTGCAGATCTCGGTGGCGATCGGGCAGCGATCCACGTAGACGCAGGTGGGCAGGGGGTCGCCGATCTGGGGGAGATTGCCGGGGATGGCGAACAGCTCCCGATCGGTCTTGCGCAGGCCGCGGCGGGGAATCGAGTTGAGCAGACCCTTGGTGTAGGCATGGCTCGGGTTGTCGAAGACCTCGTCGACCGTTCCCTCCTCGACCACGCGGCCGGCGTACATCACACCGACGCGATCGCACATGCTGCGGATGACGCCGAGGTTGTGGGCGATCAGGAGGATGGCGGCGTTCAGATCGGCCCGCAGCTCACGCACCAGGTCCAGCACCTCGGCTTCGACCGTGGCGTCGAGGCCGGTGGTGGGCTCGTCGAGGACCAGCAGCGCCGGCTCGGACGCAAGCGCCATGGCGATGACCACACGCTGGAGCATGCCGCCCGACAGCTGGTAGGGATACCGCTCCATGACCGAGGTGGGGTCGGCGATGTGCACCCGCTCCAGCGCCTCCTTGGCGCGGTTCATCGCGGCGCTCTTGCTGTGGCCGACCACCTCGAAGGACTCGGCCACCTGGCGGCCGATCTTCAGCACCGGGTTGACGGCCTGCACCGGATCCTGGAACACCATCGAGGCGTGCCGGGCCCGGAACTCACGCAGGTCCTTGGCCGACATCTGCATGAGATCGTTCCCGCTCGCACTCACCGTGCCCCCGGTCACCAGGGCATTGCCAGGCAGGTACCGCAGCGCGGTGTAGGCGGTGGTCGACTTGCCGCAGCCGGATTCGCCGACCAGGCCGTAGGCCTCGCCCGGCTGGATCGAGAACGTGACACCGCGCAGGACCTCGCGGGGCGTGCCCCGCACCACGTAGGCCATCTCGAGGTCCTCGACGGCCAACGCCGGTTGGCTCTCGTCCCGTAGCAGGCTCACGCGGCCCTCCTCGCTTGCTGCTGTGCGGCACCACTCACGACTTCAGCGCCTTGTCGATCGAGTCGGCGATCAGGTTCACCGCGATCACCAGGCTGGCGATGGCGAGTGCCGGGAAGATCGTCGGCCACCAGACGTCGGAGATGATGCGGGTGTAGGTGTTCGCCACGTCCACCCCCCAGTCGGGGGTGGTGGCGCTCCCGGCGGAGAAGCCCAGGAAGGCGAGCGTGGCGTAGGTGAAGACCGCGTAGCCCAGACGCACGGTGGCCTCCACGATGATCACGCCCGTCACGTTCGGCAGGATTTCACGGCTCACGATGTACACACCGCGCTCACCGCGCATCTTGGCCGAGGTCACGTAGTCCAGCTGCGACTCGGCGATCGCCGCTGAACGGACCGTACGGGTGATGGCCGGCACGAACAACACGGCGATGGTGCCGATGATCACCGGTCGCGAACTGCCGAAGGTGAAGATGACCAGGATGGCCATCAAGATCACCGGAATCGACAGGATGGCCTCGATGATGCGGCTCAGGATCTCGTCGGTCCAGCTGCGGTAGTAGCCCATGATCAGCCCGAGGAAGGTGCCGACCACGATGGCGATGAGGGTGGCCAGCGGCGCCACGATGAGGATCGGACGGGCGCCGAAGATCACCCGGGCGTAGACGTCTCGAGCGATCTGATCGGTGCCGAACCAGGCGTCGCCGCCGGGGCTGGTGTCGGGGAAGATCGAACTGGACGACTCGCCCGGGTCCTGGGTGGTGAGCAGGCCGGGCACGATGGCCGCGAGGAGCCAGAAGAGGAGGATCGCCGCGCCGAAGACGAACCCGGGGCTGCGGAACAGGACCTGGCGCTGCTCCCGACGAATCTGCTGGCGGGTCGCCCCACCGGTGGCGTCGTCGTCCTCGACGGGGAGGCCGTCGTCGCCCGATGGTGTGGTGTCGTCGATGTCCGCCATGTCAGTCGTCCCCCAGTGCGGCGCGTGCTCTCGGGTTCATCCAGGCGATGACCAGGTCGGCCAGGAGGGTGGCGCTCATGTAGATGATGGCGACGGTCAGCACCCCGGCCTTGAGCACCGGATAGTCGGCTTTGTCGATCGCTTTGAAGATCGTGTTGCCCAGGCCCGGGTAGTCGAAGACGAACTCGAGGCCGACCATGCCACCGAGCATGTAGCCGAGCTGGGTGCCGACCACGGCGACGGTGGGCTGGAGGGCATTGCGGAGCACGTGCTTGCGGAACACCTCGGGCGTCGACAGGCCGCGCATGAAGGCCGTGCGCACGTAGTCGGACTCGAGCGCCTGGATGGTCCCGGCGCGGGTGATGCGGGCGATGTAGCCGAAGTACACCATCAGCACCGCGAGCGCCGGCAGCAACAGGTGCTGGAGCTGGGTGAAGAACCCTGAGCCGTCGGGCGCGAACGCGCCCACCTTGAAGAACCCGATGGGCACGGCCAGGAACGCCAGCAGGAGAACGCCTGCCACGAACTCGGGAATCGAGGAGAAGGCCAGACCCAGGTTGACGATCGTGCGGTCGATCCAGGTGTCCTTCTTGTACGCGGCGACGAGGCCGCCCAGGATCGACAGCGGGATGACGATGACGAGGGCGAAGGTCACCAGCTTCGTGGAATTCCACAACGCCGTCTGCACGATGCTCATCGCGGTCTCGCCGCGGGCGACCGAGCTGGAGTCGCCGTAGTCGAACGTCACCACGGACTGGGTGAGGTCGGCGAGCTGGGTGGGGATGGAGTCGTTGAGGCCCAGCGCCTCGGTGACCTCGGCCAGCCGTTCGGGCGACGCAGTGCCGCCCGCGATCTTCCGCGCCGGGTCACCTGGCGCGATGTTCGGAATGAGGGTGACGATGACCAACACGATGGCCAAGGTCACGACCGCCGTCAGCAGACGACGAATGATGAAGCGTCCCACTCAACCCCCCTGGTTGGTGCGCTCGTGTCGCAGTGTCCCATACGCGGGAAGGCGGGGCGAAGTGCGCCCCGCCTTCCGCAGATGGATCAGCTGCAGTTGTCGGTTGACGACGACGGCTCAGGTGTCCTTCGAGGCGTTGTCGAACTGCATGTGGCCGAGCGCGGTCACTCGCACACCGCTGACCGACGAGTCGTGCGCCGACAGGTAGTCGTAGAAGAACGGGTAGGCCGCAGGCATCTCCTCGTGGAGGAGTTCCTGGATGGCCGCCACCGCGGTCTTCTGCCCGTCGACGTCGGCGGCGCTCTGGTAGTCGCTGAACAGCTGGTCGAACTCGCTGTTGGCGAAGTTCGAGGAGTTCCAGTCGCCGTCGGTGGCCAGGGCACGGCCGAAGAAGATGTCGGGGGTGGGCCGGTGGCCGTAGTCCACGATGCCGATGTCGGCCGACGCGCCACAGGGCAAACCGGGCCCGCCGGTGTCGGGCTGGGCGCCCCAGGGCGCACCGGTGCACCAGTACTCGCCGTAGAAGTCGGCGTTGGGCGTCACGTTGACCGGGGTGGTGATGCCGACCTCGGCCAGGTTCTGCTCGACGATGGCGGCGAGATCGGGGATCTCGGCGAGGTCGCCGGTCTGCAGGGTGGAGGTGATGCCATCGCCGTAGCCGGCCTCGGCCAGCAGCTCCTGGGCACGGTCGGGGTCGTAGGCCCGCTGCTCCTGGGAGGCATCGAAGAACGGCAGCGTCGGGTGGACCGGGTGGTCGTTGGCCACGATGGCCCGACCACGGAACAACACGTTGACCATCTGCTCGCGGTTGAGGGCATGGCCGACGGCCTGGCGGACCAGCTTGTTGGCGAACGGGCCATCCGCCGGAAGCTGGGTGTTGAACCAGAGCTGACGGTGGTTGGCCGACGGGGGGTTCAACAGCTCGAGGCCCTCGTCGTCGAGCAGGTTCTGCCCGTCGGCGACGGCGAAGTTCTGGATCATGTCGACCTCGCGGGCCGCCATCGCAGCCACGGCGGTGCCGCCCGAATCGAAACCCTGGAGCTCGATGCCCTCGAGGTTGACCTCGCCGCCCCACCAGTTGGTGTTGGGGATGAATCGAGCGTTGAAGGTGACCGGGTCGAAGTCGTCGAGGATCCACGGGCCGGTGCCGGCAGGACGGTCGTTCAGCAGCGTGCCGCTGTCGTAGTCGGCGGGGGTGATCAGCGACTGCGGGTTGTAGATCGACAACAGGACCGGAAGGTTGCCGTTGGCGCTGTTGAGGTTCACCTGGACGGTGACGTCGTCGACGACCTCGGTGGTGCCGGTGCTCACGGCTTCCTCGGTGAGGCCGGCACCGACGGAGATCATGCGGTCGATCGTGGCCGCGACGTCGGCGGCCGTGAACGGGCTGCCGTCCTGCCAGAGCACACCCTCGCGGAGGTTGAACGTCCACTGGGTGGCGTCGTCGTTGGTGCTCCAGCCGGTGGCCAGCGCGGTCGAGCCGATGTTGCCGTCGTCGGCCAGGCCGACGAGGTACTCGAAGCTCTGCGAGAGCACCGAGTAGGTGCCGAGGTCGAGCATGTTCAGCGGGTCGAGGCCGGAGTTGGCGTCGCCCTGCTGGATGGCGGCGATGACCGTGCCGCCCTTGGTGCCGGTCGACTCGGTCTGGATCCGGGTCTCCGGAACGCCTGCCGCCGCACCACCCTCGTCGTCGTCGTCGCCACCGCAGGCGGCGATGATCGCACCCATCGCGGGCAGGGTCAGGCCGAGGATCGTGCCCCGACGGACGAAGTTGCGGCGGCTGATGGTGCCGGCAACGTAGTGGTCGATGAGGTCGTTCTCGAGCGCGGTGCTCCGCCGACGAATTCCGTCGATCCGCTTCCAGTTCATGTGATCTCCCCCTCCGGAGGTCCGTTGTCGGGGCCTATCCGGTCGGCCCACAACGCCAAGCGACCATAGTGACGGGCCCTTGGCTCAGCAACCCACCCCCCTCGGACTGGCGGCTTTCGGACGTACGCGATGGCCACGCGTCCGTGACGACGTGGTAACGGGGGATCCGACAGGGCGTTGACCAGGGGAAACAGCGAGGCGACCGCTGCTCGTGTCCGTCCGATCCGTCACTCGGATGTGACAGGACGTCATGTTCTGAGTGACAACCGGCACAGGTCGGATTCAGTCCAGGCGGGCGCCCTGGCGCCGCAACTCGTCCCGGACGCCGCCGAGATCGACGTCCCGAGGGGGGCGCGCGGTACGTACCGCGACGGCTGCCGCGGCGCCGGCGCCCTGGCCCGACACCGCGCAGCACATCATGTTGCGGACGGCGGTGTGACTGTCGCGGTCCCCACCGATGCTGCGTCCGGCGACGAGCAGGTTCTCGACCGCCCGCGGGAGCAGCGACCGATACGGAACGTGGAAGTACCGACCGGTCGTCGGCAGGATCAGGATGCCGTAACCGTCGAGGAACTCGGGGAAGATGCCGATCGAGTCCGAGAACCGGCCCTGCTCGCGGACGTCACCGGCAGTCATGTTGTAGACCGCATCGATCTTGCGGGTGTCGCGGATGCCGATGGTCATGCCGAAGTTGCGGAGCTTGGCATGCTCGCAGCCCGGGGTGAAGCGGCGGAGCGCCTCCACCGCCATCAGCGCCTGGCGGCGACCCTCGATCTCGCCGTCGGTCAACGACCGCACATCGGTGCCGTCGATGTTCGGCATGTGGACCAGGTTGAGGTAGGTCAGGTCGCCCTGGTCGCTGATGGCACCCCAGGTGCCGCCGATGGTCTTGACGTCCGCGGGGATGATGCCCTCGGCCTTGGCCTTGTCGAACGGCTTCGACAGGAACGGCGAGAACATGTCGTCCTCTTTGCCGCTGGTCTCCATCGACCACTCGTCGGCGTTGGACCAGTCGGCGTAGGTGGCGGGGTCGTCCTTGACGCCCTGGACGAACGCGGCCTTGTCCACGCCACTCATGTGGAACATCACCGAGGCGGCCATCAGGTGCTCCCTCGGCGCCATGACCGTCGGGGCCCCGGCTCGGAACGCGACGTCGGCGTCGCCCGAGCCGTCGATGATCACCTTGCCCAGCACCGCCTGGCGGCCGGACTTCGACTCGACGATCACGCCTCGGATGCCATCGCCGTCCATGACCACGTCGACCACGGTGCAGTGCAGCAGCGGCTCGATCCCGGCTTCTTGCACCATGACGTCGGCGACGTACTTGAACAGCTCGCCGTCGAGCGCATGCGAGTCCGACTGCGGCTCGGGCTGGGCGGCCCCCATCGCCTTGGCGCGTTCCTCGAACTCGGGGCCGATGCCCTCGGAGTCCACGGTCTGGTCGTGGCGGTACCAGGCGAACCCCTCGACACCCACCGCGGTGATGTTGCCGCCGAAGCACCCGAACCGTTCGATGAGGACGACGTGCACCCCGGCACGGGCCGCGGCAAGTGCCGCTGCGAGCCCGCCGGGCCCGGAGCCGACGACGACCACGTCGGCCTCCGCGATGACAGGGACTTCTCGCGCGGCTTCGGTCACGGTCTTCATGCCGCGACCGTATCGGGGACCGGGTTGTGGGTCCTTCAGTCGGCGCCGATGTAGGTGGAGAGCATGTCGACGTGGTGCTTGGTCTCGAGGATCAGCTCGTCGATCTCCTGGGCCGACGCCGTGGTCCGCTGCGCCAGGTTGCGAACCTCGTCGGCCACGACGGCGAAGCCCTTCCCGGCCTCTCCGGCCCGGGCGGACTCGACCGTGGCGTTGAGGGCGAGCAGGTTGGTCTGGTCCGAGATCCCGTCGATCGTCTGGATGATGCCGCTGATCCGGTCCAGGACGCCGGCCATCGCCGAATGGGTCTGCTCGATGACCGCGTTGCGCTCGGAGACGTCGCTGCCATACATCAGGATCTTGGCGAGGTCACCCTCGACGTCACGCACGGGCGACAAGGCCACCGACACGTGCGCCGGCTGCAGGCCCGGCTCGGAGATCTTGATTTCGGCGTTCACCGACGCGCCGCGCTGGAGCGCCTGCCAGTCGGCATCGGGCACGTACGCACTGAGGTTCCGCAACGAGCCCAGCAGCTGCTCGCTGGACGACACGCCGAAGGTGGCGAGCGTCAGTTCGTTCGCGCTCGACGGCTCCCCGTCGGGGCTGAACTCCATGACGAGGTTGCTCTTGGAGATGGCGTCGAGGCGCACGTCGGACTCGAGGGCGCGACGTTTGGTCTCGTCGATGTTGGCCTGGATCGACACGAACTTCACCAGCGCGCCGGACTCGTCGAAGATCGGGTTGATCGCCAGGCTGATCCAGTAGGCCTCGCCGTCCTTCGTGTAGTTGAGGATCTCCTCGTAGAACGGGACCTTGTCGGCGAGGTACTTGCGGATCCTGGCCTTGGTCTCGGCGCTGGTGTGTCTGCCCTGGAGGAGCGACCCAGGCTTCTTGCCGACGACGTCGGCCAGGTTGTATCCGGTGAGCTTGGTGAAGCCAGGGTTGACGTATTCGATCAGCCCCGCAGCGTCGGTGATGATGACCGAGTTGTCGGTCTCGTTGGCCACCAGCGAGAGGGTGGCGATCTTCTCGCGCTGCACCTTCTCCTCGCTGATGTCCTTCACGAACGCCGTGTACATGATCTTGCCCTCGAGCTCGATCTTGGACAGGGAGAGATCGCCCCACACGGTGCGGCCGTCGAGCGTCGGAATCTCGATCTCGCGCGAGGTGCCCACGATCTTGTCCTGCCCCGTGCGGCGGTTGGCGTTGACCAGATTGTCGTGGTCACCCCGAATGGCGCTGGGCACGAGCATCCGGACGTTCTGGCCCAGGACCTCGCTGCGGTCACAGCCCCACAGGCGTTCGGCCGCGGCGTTGAAGAAGATCACGTCGTTGTGCTCATCGATGGTGACCACGGCGTCGAGGCAACCCTCGAGCGTCTGATCGATGATGAGCTGGGCTTCCTTCTGGGCGGTGATGTCCTTGACGAACGCGGTGTAGGAGGTCCCGCCGTCGTCGTGGGCGACTTTGGACAGCGACAGATTGCACCACGCCGTGTCCCCGTTGCGCTTCTCGATCTGAATGTCGCGCGAGGTGCCGACGATCTTGTCCTGGCCTGTCTCGCGGTTGGCATTGACGTAGCCGTCGTGGTGCTCCTGGATGGCCCTGGGCACGAGCATCTTCACGTTGTTCCCGACGACCTCGTCGGACGTGAACCCCCAGAGGCGTTCCGCTGCCGCGTTGAAGTAGGTGACGATGTTGTCGTTGTCGATGGTGACCACGGCGTCGACCGCCTGGTCGAGCACCTCGCGGAGGGAGCTCTCCTCGCGGGGCGAGTTCGAACGCAGAAGCGTGCGCATGGGCGGACCTTTCGGCGGCTGGGGCGTTGACGTGTCCATCGACCGACTGCGCCCCGACATGAGCCAAAAGGCCCAGATGTGGACGGGGGTTCCTCAGTCGCCGCGAGCATTCACGTACTGGTACCCGAAGCGGCCCTTGATGCAGAGGTTGCCCATGGTGACCGAGTGGTCGTCGGGCGAGGTGACCTTGACGATCTCGTTGTCCTGCACGTGGAGCTCGAGGTTGCAGCCGACCCCGCAGTACGAACACACGGTGGTGGTCACCGTCTGCTCCTCGGGGCGCCAGTCGGCGGCGGCCCGCAGGTCGAACTCGGTCTTGAACTGCAGCGCGTTGGTGGGACAGACCGCCACGCAGTTGCCGCAGTAGACACAGGCCGAGTCGGGCAGGGTGACGTCGAACTCGGTGGAGATCCGGGCGCCGTAGCCCCGACCGGCGATGGAGATCGCGTACGTGTGCTGCGCGTCGTCACCGCAGGCCTCGACGCACTTGTAACAGAGGACGCACTTGTCGTAGTCGCGGATGTAGAGGTTGTCCTGGACCTTTGGTTCCTCGTTCATGGTCTCGAGCTCGACGCCCTCCACCAGGTAGCGATCGGGGTCGGCGCCGTAGTGGCCGATCCAGCGCTGGAGCTCGTCGGCCTGGCTGAGGTCGACACCGGTGCCGAGGAACTCGAGCACCATCTTGCGACTGTGCTGGACCCGCTCCGAGTCCGTCTCGACGACCATGCCGTCGGTGGCGGGTCGAGAGCACGACGGCACGAGGGTGCGATTGCCCTCGACCTCGACCACGCAGACCCGGCACACGTTCACCGGCGTGAGGGTGTCGTGGTAGCAGATGGTCGGCGTGTCGACGCCGGCGGCCTTGCAGGCGTCGAGGATGGTCGCGCCCTCGGCGACGGTGACGTCCTCGCCGTCGATGCGGATGGAGACGGTCGTTTCGGTGACGGTCATGCCGAGCCTGCTCCTGAAATTGGGCCGAATCCGTACGCCACACGTGCAGAACCTGCCCAATTTCGGCAGTCGCTGGTCGGCGTTCCCAAATTTGGCCATCCCTGCACGCCACAGGTGCAGAACCTGCCCAATTTCGGCGAGGTTGGCAGGAGCGATGTCACGACCGACCTCCGATCAGGCCGAGGCGGAGTGCGGACTGCACGGCGCCCGAGGCGGTGTGGCCGAGGCCGCAGATGGATGCGTCCGCCATCGCCCGGGCCATGTCGTCGATCAACTCGATGCGGTCGGCGGCGAGCGATCCCTGCCGCTGGAGCTGCACCATCACCTCGTGCTGGCGGACGGTACCGACCCGGCACGGGACGCACTGACCGCAGGACTCGTTGCGGAAGAACTCGGCGATACGGACGACCACCGGCGTCATGTCGACCGTGTCGTCGAAGACCATGATCACGCCGGACCCGAGCGTGGTGCCGGCGTCGCGGGCGTCCTCGAGCGTGAGTGGCAGGTCGAGCGAATCCGGGCCGACGAAGCTGCCGGCCGCGCCTCCCATGAGGATCGCCTGGAGGTTCCCGACGATCCCGCCCGCCTCGGCCAGCACGTCGCCGAGCGTGGTGCCGAACTCGACCTCGTAGAGGCCGGGACGGGCCACGGCGCCCGAGAGGCAGTACAGCTTGGTGCCGGGCGAACGCTCGGTGCCGCGGCTGCGGTAGGCGTCGGCGCCGTCGAGCACGATGCCGAGCACGTTGATCAGCGTCTCGGGGTTGTTGATGGCCGTCGGCTGGGAGAACAGCCCGTGCGTGGTCGGGAACGGCGGCTTGTTGCGGGGCTCGCCGCGATAGCCCTCGATGCTGTTGAACAGCGCCGTCTCCTCGCCGCAGATGTAGGCGCCGGCGCCGCGGCGGAGCTCGATGTCGAACCCGTGGCCGCTGCCCATGACATCGTCTCCGAGGAGCCCGGCGTCGCGGGCCTGCGCGATCGCGTTGTGCAGGCGGGCGGTGGCGAGCGGGTACTCGCCCCGGATGTACAGCCACCCCTGCCGCGCGCCGGTGGCGTACCCGGCGAGCGTCAGCGCCTCGATCACGGCGAACGGATCGTTCTCCATGAGGATGCGGTCCTTGAACGTGCCCGGCTCGGACTCGTCGCAGTTGGCGACGACGTGCTTGGACCCGTCGGGCTGATCGGCGACGCCGCGCCACTTGATGCCGGTGGGGAAGGCCGCTCCGCCACGACCCGACAGGCCCGAGTCGGTGACCGCCTGGATCACGGCGTCGGGCCCGAGCTCGATCGCTCGGGCCAGCGCGGCGTAGCCGCCGGCGGCCCGGTAGGACCCGAGGTCGTTGGGATCGGTGGCGCCGAGGCGGTCGGTGAGCGGCAGGGCTCCGCTCCCCCGCTTGGCTTCCTGCCGGTGGACGAAGACGTCGGTCTCGTCGGCGGGCACCGAGTCGGGCTCGCCCCGACCCTGGACGAACACGGCGGGTGCTCGCTCGCACTGGCCCAGGCAGGGGCTGCGGTGCACGTGGTGGCCCTGGGCCTCCAGTTCGGCGAGGCGATCGTCGGCGCCGGCGACCTGGCACGCGCCGTCGACGCACACGTGGGTGACTGAGGAGCCGTGGCCGGGGTCATCGGTCCGGAACAGCTCGTAGAACGTGGCGACGCCGTAGGCCTCGGCCGGTGGCACACCCAGCCGCTCCGATGCGTAGTTGAGGCCGCCGGGGCTGATCCATCCCGCCTCGTGCTGCAGCGCGTGCAGCACCGGGAGCAGCAGGGTACGGCGCTCGTCGCGACGGGCCTTGCCGCCGCGCACCAGCCGTTCGGTCTCGACGAGGACCGCACCCTCGTCGGGGCCGATCACGGCGTCGACCGCGACGCGCTCGGCGTCGGTCGCGGTGTCGGGGCCGATGTGGAGGTCAGTCACCGGCGGAGGCTCCTGCGGGCTCTGCGACGTCGAGCTTGTCGATCCGGATGGAGGCGGCTTTGAACTCGGCGGTGCCGGAGCGACGGTCCCAGGCGTCGGAGGTCAACACGTTGGCGTCGACCAGCTCGGGGAAGTGGAACGTGGTGAAGGTGAGGCCGCGCGGGATGTCGGGCTGGATGCGAATGGCCATCTCGACCGAGCCGCGGGGCGACGACACCCGCACGCGCTCACCGTCGGCCACCCCGAGGTCGGCGGCGTCGTCGGGGTTCACGTCGAGTGCGTCGCCGTAGCGGATCGGCGACTCGTAGCCACCGGACTGCACGCCCGTGTTGTACGAGTCGAGCGCGCGGCCGGTGGTGAGCCGCCACGGGAACTGCTCGGTGAGCTGCTCCTTGGGGCCCTCGTGTTCGACGACCGAGAACGGCGCGGGGCCGCGACCGCCGAGGTCGTCCTCCCACAACCAGCCGTGCAGGAACGGGCTACCGGGGTGATCCTCATCGGGGCAGGGCCACTGGAGCCCACCCTCGGATTCGAGCCGCTCCCAGGTCATCCCCTTGTGCAGCGGTGAGAGCGAACGCAACTCGTCCCACATGTCGGCGGGCTTGTCGGGCCCGAGCTCGGTGCCCATTGCGGCGGCGAGGTCGATCAGGATGTCGGTGTCGTGGCGAGCCTGTCCGGGCGGCGTCACCGCCGGCCGGACCCGCTGGACCCGACGCTCCGACGACGTAACCGTGCCCTCGGTCTCCGCCCACGCGATCGAGGCCGGGAACACCACGTCGGCCATCTCGGCGGTACGGGTGAGGAAGATGTCCTGCACGACGAGGATGTCCAGTCCCTCGAGCAGCTTCCGGGCGTGGTGGATGTCGGCCTCGGAGTCGGCGGGGTTCTCACCGATCACGTACACGGCCCGCAGCTCGCGCCGCTCCATCGCCTCGAACATGAGCGTGAGGTGGAGGCCCGGCGTCGGATTCAACGAGGTCCCGTAGACCGTCTCGAACTTGGCCCGAGCCTCGGGATCGACCACGTCCTGGAAGCCGGGGAACTTGTTGGGCAGCGCACCCATGTCGCCGCCGCCCTGCACGTTGTTCTGGCCGCGCAGCGGCACCAGGCCCGACCCCCACCGGCCGATGTGGCCGGTGAGCAGCGACAGGTTGCACAGCGACAGGACGTTGTCGACGGCGTTGTGGTGCTCGGTGATGCCGAGGGTCCACAGGATCTGCGCCTTCTCGGCGGTCGCGTAGGCGTGGGCCAGCTCGCGGATGGCAACGGCGGGCACGCCGGTGATGCCGGCCACCACGTCGAGCGTGTACGGCTCGACCGAGGCCTTGAACTCCTCGTACCCCGTGGTGCTGTGGGCGATGAAGTCGTCGTTGGTGAGCCCGGCGTGGATGATCTCCCGGGCGACGCCGTTGGCCAGCGCGATGTCGGACCCGACCTCGATCCCCAGCCACACGTCGGCGAACTTCGCCGACGACGTGCGCCGCGGATCGACGCAATACATCTGGGCGCCGTTGTCGATGCCCTTCATCAGGTGGTGGAAGAAGATCGGGTGGGCCTCACGAGCGTTGGAGCCCCACAGGACGATGACGTCCGTCTCCTCGATCTCGGTGTACGAACTCGTGCCACCGCCTGCTCCGAACACTGTCGCCAGACCGACGACCGAAGGAGCGTGTCAAGTTCGGTTGCAGGAGTCGATGTTGTTCGACCCCACCACCACCCGGGCGAACTTCTGCGCCATGTAGTTCATCTCGTTGGTGGCCTTCGAGCAGCTGAACATGCCGAAGGCCTCGGGGCCCGACTCGTCGACCACGGTGCGGATGCCCACCGCAGCGCGCTCGAGCGCCTCCTCCCATGACGCCTCGCGGAGCTGCCCGTTCTCACGGACCATCGGCACGGTG
>CBDHFJ010000144.1:0-3753 GCA_965262315.1 Acidimicrobiales bacterium | reverse complement strand
ATCCGTCCGAGCTCCACGACCTCGCAGACTCCGAGCCCGATCGCCTGGCCCAGGTCGTGGACCTGTGGTGGCAGGAGGCCGAGCGGAACGGTGTGTTGCCGCTGGACGATCGGACCATCGAGCTGTTCCAGCCGGTGTTGCGTGAGCATGCGCCGCACCGCCCCGACCGTCGCTACGTGTACCGGCCTCCGATGAGTCCGATCCCGTCGCAGCCGTCGGCGGGCGTCGGGGGTCGCACCTTCGACCTCACCGCTCGCGTCACCACCGAAGCGGGCGACGAGGGTGTGCTCTGGGCCACCGGCAACGAGAACTCGGGGTGTTCGATCTTCGTCCAGAACGGCCGGCTGGTCGTCGACTACAACGCGTTCAACGACCACACCGTCGTCGAATCCACGATCGAGGTGCCGCCCGGCGACAGCGAGCTCCACGTCCACCTCGAGCGCGACAGCCGCCGCACCGGCTGGATCGAGGTGTCCGTGAACGGTGAAGCGTGTGGCCGCGGCGAGATCGGGTTCTACATGCGCATGGTGTCGTCGGTCGGCTCCAGCGTCGGCCAGGACCACGGCTCGGCGGTGTCCGCCCGCTACGACGCGCCGTTCGCGTTCACGGGCACGCTCCACGAGGTCGAGATCGTCCTCCCGCAACGACGCAGCCGCAGCGAGACCGAGGCCGCGGCCGCCGCGGAGATGTCCCGCCAGTAGGCCTCGACCCGGGTTGCCCCCTCACCCAGTGTGGTCAACCTGTCGCGGTCCCTGGGACCGCGACAGGTTCAGCCCGCATTGGCCAGGACGCCGGAATGTCCCGTCGGCGGTCGTGGCAGAGGGGCGGGCCCATCACCCAGCGTGGTCAACCTGCGTTGCGCAGGACGCGGGCGAACATGTCGGTGAAGTCCTCGAACGGGCCTTCCGGGAGCTCGATTGCCACCTCCCGGTACTCCCACGTGATCTCGGTGTGCATCGGCTGCTCGAAACCGGGCTCGTCGATCGGGACCGAGAAGATCTCGGACCAGTCGACCGTCTGTCGGATCCGAGTCACCCGCATCTGCGTGTCGAGCCAGACCGTGGAGCAGAACTCGCCGGACACCAGGCCCTCCATGAGTTCGAGGAACTCGCCGTTGTCGCCATCGGGGTCGACGGCTTCGACGAACCACGTCGTCGCGTCGATCGCCGGTCCGCACGCGGTGTACCTGGTGAGCTCGCCGTCTGCGCCCTGGGGCTCGAGGCTGGCGCCCATGGTGACGAGGAGGCTCAATGGGTCGCCGCCTGTACCGGTGACGGTGGTCTCGAGCCGCTTGAGCGCCTCCCAGACCGGGATGCCGCGCCCGTCGAGCTGGTCGAGGTACACGACGCCGGTCGTGGCCGCCCATGGCTTTGGGTCCGAGCCGATCGACATCGCGAGCAGGTCCGGTCGTGACAAGTACAACACCTCGTCATCGCCGACCGAGAGGTGCGGCCCGCCCTCGAGGAGCGCCTCGAGCTCAGCGATCACGTCGGGGGCGGCATCCTCCAGCTCGGCGAGATGGATCAGCCAGTCGATCGTGCCGTCCGTGGTTCGGGTGAGCTCGCCGTCGAATTCGATGGTCGTGGTCGGCGGGGTCGAGCTCACGTCTACGTCGCCGGTGGACAGCCGGTCGGTCTGGACGTAGGCGGCCTCGGTGTCTGGACCGCGGACGGCAGCGATGCTGATGGTCCCTTCAGTCGCGGTCCGCTCTTGAGGGACACCCGATCCACAGCCGGCCAGCATCACGACCAACAGGATCGCTGCCAGGCCTTCGAGGACCCTCGCGCGCTGCGACGTCACGGGACCAGTGTGCATGCCGACCGCCGCGCCGTCATGGGCCCGGGCCAAACCAGGCCTCGCGACCCATGGTCGATGCGGCGCCAGGCGGAGGCGCTCCGGTGGGGTGCTGGTAGCGTCGCCGGCGCTGTTCGCCGACGACGCTGGGGGACCCGTGGTTCGCATCCTCGACTACAACGGCCAGGACGCCGACCGCACGGTCACCGTGGCCACCATCGCCGGGCTGAAGGCCAGCGGCGAACGGTTGGCCCAGGTCACGGTGGGGAGCGCCGCCGAGGCCGCCGCTGCCGAGGCGTCCGGCATCGAGATGGGAGTCTGTCTCGCCGCCGCGCTGCCGGCTGTGCGCGAAGGCTCGTCCCGGTTGTTCGTGACCGCGGCCATCGACTTCGACGGGGCCGTGACCGAGGACGACATCCTGGCAGCGGCGTTCGACGCGCTGAGCGCCGGTGCCGACGCCGTCATCACCGCCCGGGGGCTGCCGTCGGTCCGGCGTCTCGCTGCCGAGGACATCCCGGTCATGGGCCATCTGGGGTTCGTGCCCAAGAAGGCCACGATCTACGGCGGGGTCCGCGCCGTCGGCAAGACGGCTGCCGAGGCCGCCGACCTGTGGCGGCGCTTCCGGGAGCTCGAGGAGGCGGGCGCGTTCGCGGTGGAGTGTGAGCTCATCCCGGCCAACGTGATGGCCGCCATCAACCAGCGGACGGGGATGGCCACGATCTCGCTCGGCTCGGGCCCCGACGCCGACGTGGTGTTCCTCTTCCAGTCCGACATCTGTGGCGAGGGTCGGGTGCCGCGCCATGCGCGCCCCTACGCCGATCTCGCGTCGATGTACGCCGAGATCGACGCCGAGCGTCGACGCGCCCTGCGAGCGTTCCGCGCCGATGTGGCCTCGGGCGGCTTCCCCGGCGCGGCCGAGATCGTCACCACTCCCGACGACGAGATGGCCGGCTTCCTCGCCGCCATCGACGACGGTCCCTGACCCGCAGGCTTGGAGCCCGTTCGGCCTCAGCCGCCGCAGTAGCTTCGGCTCGGGGAGACAACGAGCGGAAGGCGGCCAGGATGGCGGACACATCGCAAGGGGAAGGTTGGTGGCGAGCTTCGAACGGGAAGTGGTACCCGCCGGACGAGGCGTCGGCGAACCCACCGCCAAGACATGGACCGCCGATGGCATCACCGCAGCCGCCGTGGACGTCGGGCCAGTGGGTCGGCGCGCTCGCAGTGCTTTGGGCCGTTGTCGCGTCTGCAATCGTGTCCGCTTCCGACAGCTGGGGTCTGACCGACGGCGCAGGCAAGGTCAACCTGCTGGTCCTGCCCGTGCTCACCGGCCTGCTGGGACTCCGATGGGTGACGTCGAGGTGAGCTGATCCGCGGTCTCACGAGACCGATTCGGTCGCCGCGCTCGGTCGGCCGCGGCCGCCGCGGCTGCGAGGACGAGGAGGCCGACGACGATGCGCCAGGGGTGGTGGATCGCGGCCTCCTCGAGGGGGCCGAGCGGGTTGTCGAGGACCCGGATGCGCTCGAGGCCCCACCCCACGGCGGCGGCCAGGGCGACGACGGCACCGGTCATCCGGAAGACCGGGTACCAGCGGGTGGTGGACAGCAACCACAGCGACGGGAACACCAGCGCGGCGGTGACGAGCTGCGAGAGCTCGATGCCGACGTTGAAGGCCAGCAGGGTGACGACCGATGTGGAGCCGGACAGACCGAGGTCGGCCAGGATCCCGGCGAACGCGAGACCGTGGACGAGGCCGAACACGACGGCGATGATCAGCTCGCCTCGAGCGGTGAGCGGCCGCATGACGTGCACGGCCGACACTCCGACCGACGCCGCGATCAGCACCTCGACCGGCCGGGACGGCACCGACACCCAGCCCAGCGCGGAGATCGCCAGCGTGACCGAGTGCCCGACCGTGAATGCGGTGATGACGTGCACCACCTTGCGCAGCGTCGCTGTCG
>CBDHFJ010000143.1:0-8577 GCA_965262315.1 Acidimicrobiales bacterium | reverse complement strand
CGCGAACCCGGCATGGTCCTCCTGGTGACGGCCTCGTTCGGTGCCGCATTCGTCCTCCGGGCGATCGCCTGGCGGCGGGTGCTGCCCACGGTGTCGTTCGGGCAGGCGCTCGCTGGGATCCACGTGGCCCTCGGCGGTAACCACGTCCTGCCGCTGCGGCTCGGCGAGCCGCTCCGTGTCCTCAGCGTCGTCCGGCGAGGTGGCGCCGGTGTCGAGGCGGCCACCGCGTCGACCGTGACGCTGCGCGCTGCCGACCTGCTCGCCGTCGTGGGTCTGGGCGTCCTGGTCGCGCCGGCCGCGTTCTACGACGTGCTGGGGATGCTGACCTGGCTGGCGCTGGCGCTCACCGTCGCGGCACTGGCGCTCGCCTGGAGGTGGCTCTCCCGGGTGGCACGACGCCGCCCGGACGTCCGGCTCCCCGGCCCGGTCGCCCTCGGCCTGTCGGTGCTGGCGTGGGTCCTCGAGTCGGCTCTCGTCTGGCAGTCGGCGCACTGGGCGGGCATCGACGCGTCATGGAGCGACGCCATGCTCGTCACCACCGTCGCCGTCGCGTCGCAGGTGGTCGCGATCGCCCCGGGTGGCATCGGGACCTATGAAGCCGCCGCGGTCGCCGCGTACGTGGCCCTCGGTCACGATCCCGAGCTCGCCCTCGCTGCCGCCCTGAGCGCACACGCCGTGAAGACCGCGTACTCGCTGCTCGTCGGTCTGGTCGCGGTGTTCGTGCCGGGACCGTCCCTCATCGGCCGCCTTCGCCTCGGATCGGCCGGCGAGCGGCGCACCACCGAACCGGTCGCCCCCGACGCGCCGGTCCTGCTCTTCATGCCGGCCCACAACGAGGAAGCCTCCGTCGGGGCCTGCATCCGCCGGACCCCCGACGTGGTGCTCGGGCGCCGGGTCGACGTGCTGATCGTCGACGACGGCTCGACCGACGCCACCGCCGAGCGGGCCCGCGCTGCCGGTGCGGAGGTCCTGTCACTCCCCGAGAACCGAGGCCTCGGCGCCGCGGTTCGCGTGGGCATGCAGGCGGGAGTCGACCGTGGCGCGGCCGTCGTCGTCTTCTGCGACGCCGATGGTGAATACCCACCCGAGGAGCTCGAGAACCTCGTGCGCCCAGTGCTGGCCGGGGAGGCCGACTATGTGGTCGGCAGCCGGTTCCTGGGGACCATCGAGCACATGCGCCCGCACCGTCGCTTCGGCAACAAGGTGCTCACGCTGGTGCTGTCCTTCGTGGCCCGCCGCCGCATCAGCGACGGCCAGACGGGGTACCGGGCCTTCTCGCCCGCTGCCGCAGCGGACGCCGAGATCATCCACGACTTCAACTACGCGCAGGTCATCACCCTCGACCTGCTCGGCAAGGGCTACCGGTACCTGGAGGTGCCGATCAGCTACCACTTCCGGACGACCGGCCAGAGCTTCATCAAGCTCGGTCGGTACCTCCGCAACGTCATCCCGGCCGTCTACCGGGAACTCAACACCACCACAGGAGCAACCCGATGAACCACCCCTCCCGTCTCGTGCGCCCACTCCTCGGTGGGTTTGCCGCCTTCTCGCTGCTCGTCGCCGCCGGATGCGGCGACGACGGCGCCACCGTCCGCGAGCTCTCGTCCGACGACGGCGCCGACGACTCGGGGTCCTCGAGCTCCGCATCGGCGAGCGGTTCGGCCTCGGGCAGTGCGTCGGCCCCGGCATCGGCGAGTGGGTCGGGCTCCTCGGTGGCGGCAGGCGACGAGTTGCCTGCCGCCGACGGTGGCTACGAGTACGCATCCAACGTGGACGCCCATCGTCGGGTGGTCGCCGACATCTGCGGCATCGGCGACCTGCTCGACGCCGGCGACTTCGAGGCCGTCGCCACCATCTACCGCGAGGGCGGCAACTCGGTGAACAGCGACGGCTCCATCCGCACCATCGCCGGCTTCGCCACCGCCGAGGGTCGGCTGCACGGCCTCGACGAGTACTACGGAACGCCGGCGCCCATCGACGACTTCATCGGCGCCGCACTGGACGGCACCGGCATCTTCGACGGTCAGGACGACGCCGTCCGTGGTCAGGGTGTCGAGAAGGGCATCCAGAACCAGGCGATGGTGGCCTGGGTCGTCCACGAGCTGAACACGGCACTCGCCAAGGCCGTCGACGGCGACTTCGACGTCGAGTCGGGCGCCGTCCACAATTGGGACGAAGGCTGGGCCTTCTTCCACGGCGTCGAGCCCGGATGCTCGCCCTTCGCCACCGGCAACTCCCGCGCCGGCAACTTCGGCACCACCGGCGCCGATGGATCCACCGCCCAGGCCAACGAGGCGATCCTGGCTGCAATGATCGACGGCCGCGACGCCCTGCTCGCCGAGGACGCTGCCGGCGCGGAGGCGGCCGCTGCCGAGGTGATCCGCAATGTCGCGATCACCTACTCGCAGGCGGCGATCCGCTACGCCTCGCTCGTCGAGGGTGACCTCGCCGACGGCGATGACACAAAGGCCAAGGAGCACCAGGCCGAGGGCCTCGCCTTCTGGCGGGTCATCGAGGCGTACGTGGTCCCGCTCGGTGCCGACGCCGATGCCATCAACGCCATCTTCGACCTCGCCTCCGATCCCGGCGCCAACGGCTACGGCGACGAGGTCCGGGCCGCGCTGCAGCCGGCGCTCGATGCACTCGGCATCACCGACGCCGACATCGGCACGCTGCAGTAGGAGTCGCACGATCGTGCTCGACGTCGGGCGCTCAGGGGAGCGGGTGATCGAGCCGGTGCTCGGTCGGCGTCGGCGTGATCGTCATGATCTTGGCGCCGTCGGGCGTGTGGAACCGGTGCCACACGCCCTGGGGAACGATGATCATCTCCATCGAGCGCAGGTTGTGCAGTGACACGTCCTGGCCGTCGATGACCATGGTCATCGTGGTGCTGCCCTCGACGACGATGCACGACCTCGTCGCCGCCCGCCGTGGCGTTCCCATTCGGAATCGCCCGCATAGTGGACGACGAACGCCGCCCCGTCGCGGTAGTCGGTCAGCCGGTCGTACCAGGCCGCACCGCCGGAGGCATCGGCGTCGCTCTCGTCGCCGGGCTTGCGGTCGGGGAGGAACTCGAGTGCCTGGAACGCGGCGTCGAGCGAGATGGGCTGGGGGAGCGCGGCCATGTGGTGGACGTTAGTTCCGGGCAGTGACACCGAGCAGGCGCCGCGGGACTCGCAGGACCACCCGGTAGGACCCCGCGACGGGGAGCGAGCCGAACTCCCGAGAGTCCGCCCTGGTCACCTCGGCGTTGTCGGAGAGCACCCACATGCGGTCGCCTTCGACGCGTTCCACCCGCTTCACCAGCCACGATCCCGGCCGGTAGGGGTGGGCGAACACACGGACCTGGCCGGCGCGGACCCGCGGGGACCGCACGCCGATCAAGCCGTCACCGTCGGCAATGCCCGGCTCCATCGATCGCCCTTCGGCGACGAATCGCCGGATTCGCTGTTCAGTGCCGCGTTTGAACGCCACGCGTGGCAGCGTAGGACCTACGATGTCGGCTCTCGACCCCCGCATCGCTCGACGACAGGAGTTCCCACCGTGATCGACAAGCTGTTCTCCAACGCTGACCGGGCCCAGGCCCACTGCGACCTCTACTGCGGGGTCTACGACCCGGCGCAGGCCAAGATCGAGGCGCTGTCCTGCCTGAAGACGATCAACAAGTACCACGACTCCGACGACGATCACTTCCGTCAGCGGTGCGTGATCGTCAAGGAGCAGCGCGCCGAAGAGGTGAAGCACCACCTCATGGTGCTGTGGGCCGACTTCTTCGCCCCGGCGCACTTCGAGGAGTTCCCCCAGCTCCACCAGCTCTTCTGGGACGCCGTGCACCAGGCCGGCGAGGTCAAGAAGTCCACCGATGCGGCCACGGCCAACCAGCTCCTCGCCTACATCGACGAGATCGCCGACATCTTCTGGCAGACCGACAAGGGCAAGGACATGGGGGTCTACCCGCCGGCCTGACGGGTGAACGGGTGATGGCCAGCGGCCCCGACCCCTGCCACACTCGCGGCCATGAGCCTCACGCTGTATCGAATCGACCGCGGCGGCGTTGATCGCCTGCTGTTCCTGATGCACGGCTACACCGCCGAGCAGCACCATCTGGCGTCCTACGTGCCCCTCGTCGACCCCGACGAACGGTTCACGGCGATCGCGCCTCGCGGGCCGATCACCATGCCCGACGGCGACGGCGCCGGCTGGTGGGACATCGACCTCCAGACGTTCGAGCACGACTGGACGCAGTTCGAGTCGGCGCTCGACCTCGTGCAGGCCGTCGTGTTCGACGAGGCCGAGGCTGCCGGGGTGCCGCTGGAGCGCTGCGTCGTCGGCGGGTTCAGTCAGGGCGGCTACCTGGCCCTGGCATTGGCCGGTCGCGAGGGCGCGCCTCGCTATGCGGGCGTGTGGGCGATCTGTTGTGGCATCCCCAAGGTCGAGGGGGTGCCCCTGGACCTGTCGACCGGGCACGGACGCCCCGCACTGTTCCAATGGGGCAACCGCGACATCGTCATCGGGCCAGACCAGCCCGTCGAGGTCATCGAGACCCTCCAGACGGGAGGGTGGGACCTCCGCCATCACGAGTACGACATGGCCCACAGCCAGACCATCGAGATGATGATCGACGCCCGGGAGTGGCTCGCCGGCGTGCTCTGACGTCGAGCGCCGGCTCAGGCGCCGTTGGCCTGGTGAGCGACCCAGTGTGGCTTGTCGACGCCCCGGACCGGATCGGCGGAACAGGCTCCGAACACTCACGGAGGACGCGTCCCCCCGGTCAGCGCACGCGGCCGGATGTTCAGCATTCCAACACATTGGTCACTCGGAGCTGCGTCCGGCGCGTTCACGTGACTAAGGTCGGGGGTGCAACAACGCGATCCTCCCACGTTTCCCCCCGGATCGTGGAGCCCCAACACAGGAGTCCCATGAAGACCATCACCAAGCCCCTCGTGGCTGCCCTGCTCGTAGTCGCCGTTCTGTTCGGGTTCGCCGGAGCCGCCACGGCTCAGGACCCCGACGCCCCGTCCATCGGGGAAGTCGTCGCCGGCGACACCGACTTCGCGACGCTTGGTGCCGCACTCGCACTGACCGGTCTGGGCGACATGTTCACCGACTGCGCCGGCGGCCCGTACACCGTCCTCGCTCCCAACGAGGACGCCTTCGCCGCCACGCTCGGCGCGCTCGGGATCGAACTCGCCGACCTGGTCGCCGACCCCGATCTCGTCGCCACCATCCTCACGTACCACGTGATCGAGGGCGCCGTGACGTCCGACGTCGTGGCCGGGCTCGACGGCGCTTCGGCTCCCACGGTGCAGGGTGAGGACGTCAGCGTCGCCGTCGACGGCGACACCATCTCGCTGCTGAGTGGCAACCCGTCGCCGGTCAACGTCATCGCTGCCGACGTCGCGGCCTGCAACGGCGTCATTCACGTGATCGACGGTGTGCTGCTGCCCCCGACCGTGGGTGAGAGCCTCGGCCTCGAGGGCTCCGCCGCCCAGGGTGATGCCCCTGCCGAGGAGGCAGAGGAAGCGGAGGAGTCTGCTGAGGAAGAGCCCGCCGAAGAGCTGGCCAACACCGGCGCCAACTCGGCCATGGTGGCCATCTTCGCCGTGGCGCTGCTGGCCGGCGGCCTCATGACCGTCGCCGCCGTGCGCCCGGCCCGTCGCCGCAGCTGATCAGTACCTGAACCAACCGTTCATCGACGACCCGCCCGGCGCCCTTCGGGGTCCGCCGAGGCGGGTCGTTCGCGTCCGGGGGTCGGCGCGCCGATGCCACCACGGGAGCGGCATCGGGTGTCGGGAGACGAGGTGGCTCAGCCGTCGGTGACGAGGATGCGCTTCGAGGCGAAGGCGCTGATGCCGACGGTGCCCTCGGCCATCTCGATCGTGGTCGTGCCCTCCGGGGAGCGACTCAGCACGGTGCCACTGCGATCGGGCAACACGCCGGAGACCTCGAGGAACTCCAGCTGGCCGACCTGGAACTCGAGCTCCTCGGGGATCCGGTGCACGACGAAGCGGTCGCCTGGGTCCACATCGGCCAGCGAGTGCGATCCGGCCGGCCGTTCGTAGTCGGAACCGGGGATGGGGTTGCCGTGCGGGCACGTGGTGGGGTCGTCGAGGATGCGGATCATCGCGTCCTCGACCACCGGCGAGACGACGTGTTCCCACTTGCCGGCCTCGTGATGGGCGTCGGCCCAGCTGAGTCCCATGATGTCGGTGAGGAAGCGCTCGGCGAGCCGATGGCGCCGAACGACCGTGGTGGCCAGGGAACGCCCGGCTGTCGTCAGGCTGATGAGGCCGTCCTGGATCTCGACGAGATCCTCGGCCTCCATCCGGCGGACCATCTCCGACACGGCGGGTCTGCTGACTTCGAGCCGTTCGGCGATCCGTGCCTGCTTGACCTCGATGCCGTCCTCCGCGAGCTCCCAGATGGTCTCGGAGTACTCCTCGAACGCCGGGTGATGCTCGGTCGGTTCATACGGCATGAGGCCAGGCTATCCGGCCCGGCCCCAGGGGGCCATGGTCGCCCGGCGTGTTCGTGCCGCCACGGGCGGCGCTCGCCCGAGTTTGCCCAGCCCGACGAAAGCACACCTAACATGAGACGGATGGATGCCTTCCTTCCGTTCGCAACTCGCTGCGTCGTCACCGGGGCCGCCGGATTCATCGGGTCGCATGTGGTCGACCACCTCCTCGCAGCGGGCCACGACGTCGTGGGCATCGACAGCTTCGACCCCTGGTACTCCCCGATGATCAAGTGGGGCCACCTCGCCGATGCGCTGCGCTCGACCTCTTTCGAACTCGTCGGAGCCGATCTCGTCGACGCCGACCTCACCGCCATCTTCCAGCCCGGCGACGTGGTCTTCCACCTCGCCGCTCGCGCCGGCGTCCAGGACTCCTGGGGGGAGGGTTTCGAGACCACGATGCGCTCGAACGTGCTGGGCACCCAGCGGGTGTTCGAGGCCGCGCTCGCTCGTGGATGCGCCCGCGTCGTGGCTGCCTCGAGCTCGTCGATCTACGGCGAGACCGCTGCACCCGCCGGCGCCCGGATCGTAGCGCCCGTCAGCCCCTACGGTGTGTCGAAGGCAGCATGCGAGCAGCTCGCTGACGTCTACGGCGAACGGGGTCTCGACGTGGTGTGCATGCGCTACTTCACGGTCTTCGGCGCCCGCCAGCGGCCAGACATGGCGTTCCATCGACTGTTCCGGTCCGCGTCGCCCGGCCTCGACGATGTCTTCCCGCTCCGCGGCACCGGGGAGCAGCGGCGCGAGTTCACCCATGTCTCAGACATCGCCGAAGCCACCGTGCTCGCCGGGTTCGTCCCCGGGGTCGGTGGCCGCCGCTACGACCTCGGCGGCGGCACCTCGGCGAGCCTCAACGAGGCGATGGCGGCCATCGAGGGCATCGTGGACGCTCCCATCCGCTTGGCGCGCGTCGGCGTCGCCGCCGGCGACCCGGACACAACCGTCGCCGACCTCACGGCGGCGCGCCTCGATCTGGGCTGGAAGCCGAAGCTGCCGCTGCTCGACGGACTCGTCGATCAGTGGCAGTGGCACCTCACGTCCGGCGTCCCCCAGGGGTGCCCGGTCGGCTGAGCACGGGGCGGCCCGAGCCGAGGATCACCAGGCCGGCCGCCACCAGGAACAACGCCACGGCGACCGGGAACAATGAGGTGCCCGTCAGGGCCAGGGCCCCGGCGGACTCGTCGTCGCCGGCGTCGCCCTCCTGGGCCAGCCCGGGGCTGGTGAGGCCCTCGTCGTCATCGGCACCGCCGGGTGCGGTCTCTCCGGAGTCGCCGGCGCCGCCGGTGTCGCTGTCCGGCACGCCACCGGGGCTCTCGTCGCCGCCGCTGCCGACCTCCGGGCTCGGCTCGGGCGTCGGCGCCGGCGCCTCAGGGGTGGGGCTGGGCGTCGGTGCCACGGTGGCCGTCGGTTCGGACGTGGCGGTCGGTTCCGGTGTGGCGGTCGGTGTCGCCGTCGGCGCCGGCGTCGCGGTCGGGGCCGGCGTCGCGGTCGGGGCCGGCGTCGCGGTGGGCGTGGCCGTCGGGGCGGGCGTGGCGGTGGGCGTCGGGGTGGGTGCCGGTGCCGTCAGGCACTTGGTGTAGCCGATGATGGGCTGCCCGTTCCCTGGCACCAGCCGAGTGACCACCGCGGGGTCGACGACGAAACCGAAGGTCTCCCCGCCGCCGGTGTCGAGAATGAAGTACTCGTGTGGCGGGCTCGTGTAGAAGTCGGCCTCCGGCGGCGACAGGACGAAGCTGGAGCATCCGGTCTGGGCGGCGGCCGCCCCGGTCATCAGCAGCACGGCACAAGCCGTGACGAGGATCGAAGCGGCCAGTGGGCGCTCGGCTGTCTGTTGCATGTCGGTGTCCCTCCCGACTCCGATCGGGTGGTGGGTTTCCCCACTGCGCACAACTGTCGGCAGGGGTCCCCGAGAACTGAAGCCCTCGGTCCCGTCGATCGATTGAGCCGTCGTACGGTAGCGTCCGTGCCATGGACGAACGGGTGATCCCCGCCTCGATGCAGGCCCAGTACGACAACTTCCACTTCGCCCCGGCGGTCAAGGTCGGCGACCTGCTGCTCTGTTC
>CBDHFJ010000142.1:0-20998 GCA_965262315.1 Acidimicrobiales bacterium | reverse complement strand
AATCTGGAACCACTCGTAGGAGCCCTCGCCGCCGAGCAGGAAGCTGGTCTGGAACAGCAGCGAGATGTAGCCGGCGTTGATGTCGGGCACGCTGGGGGTCGCCAGGACCGACACCGGGATCTCCGGACGGATGAACCAGGTGCTCGAGTCACACGTGGGCTGCTCCTGGACGAAGGCGTTGTCACCCTCCAGGTCGAACGTGACGACCACGAAGTCGTACCCGTTGCACCCGGTGTCGTCGTTCTGGTCCTCGTCGAAGTAGCCACCGAACGCGAAGAACTCGTCGATGTCGATGGGGTCGACCGTGAACGCATCGATCATCGTGAACCGACAGTCACCGAAGGTCCCGGTCTCCTCGATGTCGTTGTGTGGCACCTCGCCCACGTCATCCGCGTAGACCGAACTGTTGCAGTCGGTGATGGCACGAGGGACCTGTGCGCCGCTCGTTCGCGCCTGTTGCACCGTCTCGGCGAAGCGCAGACCCTGCGTGCCGTTGTGCGACCGCGGCTCGTCGAACACGCCGTTGTCCTCAGCCCAGGCGCGCACCTCGGCCAGGTCCGCGGAGCGAGCCTCCTCGGCCCCTCCACCCGTCTGCGCGGCCGCCGGCTGCACCGCGAGCAGCGCCGCCACCACCGAGAGCGCGACCACTGCGTGCACCCACCTGCCGAACGCGCTGCGCCGACCTCGCATCATCGAACCTCCACCCATCGTCGTGCCCCTTGTCCCACGGTCCGTCCCCGCCGGTCCGGACTCATCCGCAATCCCAGTCTCCTCCAGAGCACCGCGATTGCGCCACCGGCTTCGTCCACCGAGCCGTCCACTGGGCCCACTCGCACCACGCATCGTCACTGGACCACTCCTGTCCGTCGTTCTCGAGGACTCCGATGCCGCTCGACCCCCCGAGGTTCCACCGATCCGCCGATTGCTACGCTCTTTCGGTGGCCGGCGACGAATACCGCGACCAGGTGGTCGCCCGAGCGGTGGCCGGTGACCGGGCGGCACAGGCTTCGATCGATGTCGCGGTCGATGCCGCCGTCACCGCCGGTGACTACGGCGAGGTCGACCGCTGGCTCCGCCCGATCGCAGCCGCAGCCGGGACCGAACCCGAGGCGCTCGAACTGCTCCTCGGCCTGGTCGACGGCAACGGCATCGTCCGCCGAACCGCGTCCCGTCACATCGCCGACGACCATCTGCTCGACGAGGCGTGTCAGGACGCGCTGGTCTCGATCGCCCGACACATCGGGTCGTTCGAAGGAAGATCCCGCGTCACCACCTGGATCCACCCCATTGCCACCAACGCCGCACGCATGGCCACCCGCGACCGTCGGCCGGCGGCCCGACGGCGTCATCGGCCACCGAGCTGCCCGACATCGACCCCGGGCTCCGCCGGATGAGCTCGCTCGTGGTCAGCCGTGACCAGATCCGGCAGCTCGTCGCCGAGCTGCCCGACCACCACCGGCTCCCACTCGAGCTGCGCGAGTACGAAGGCCGCTCCTACGCCGAGATCGCCGAGCGGCTCGACCTGAGCGTGGGGACCGTGAAGTCACGGATCTCCCGCGCCCGGGAAGAGCTCGCCCGGCGCCTCGACCTCTGATCGGCCGCGTCAGCGCAGGCCCATCCTGGCCAATCCGGGCTGGGAGCCCTCACCGGTTGGCACCGGACCCGACGTGGTGGCGTTGAAGCCCTGACAACAACCCAGCCGCTGCGTGAACATGCCCATGTTCTCGTCGCGGGCCACGCCGTTGATGCCGCTGGCCAGGCCCACGTAGCTGAAGTCGTCCTGGTCCATGGTCACGGCCCGGTTGCCGTTCATGCCTTGGTTCCGGCCCCACAGGACCGTGAAGTTGCCGGCGTCGCGCCGGTTGCGGCCGGTGCTGTCCCGCACGTTCTCCAGCGGGGCGCCGGCGACCAGGTCGTCGAGACCGTCGCCGTCGAGGTCACCCACGGCGAGACTGAAGCCGAACCGGTCGTTCTCCTCCCGCTTCTCGCCACGGACACCCCGGGTGCTCTGACTGATCTCCCGGTCACGCACCGACATCCCGCCCGCACTCGAGCCGTAGATGATGTGGACGGCACCGGAGTGCAGTGCGCCCGGTTTGTCGTCGCCGGGTACGCCGATCGCCAGGTCCACGTTGAGATCGCCGTCGAAGAAGCCGGCGGCCAACGATGTCCCGAAGTCGTCCTGGGCCGTGGCCGTGTCGGCGATCCCGGGCATGTCGCGATGGATCAACTCGCCACCGCGATCGCCACGAAGACCGCTGATCGTGCCCGCGAGGATGTAGACGGCACCTGCATCGACCTGGTTGCCGATGTCCTCGGCCGGCACGCCCACGATCAGGTCCCAGCGCCGCGGCTCGTTGAAGGGCGGAATCAGGTCCGCCACCAGCAGCGGCGCACCGAAGAAGTCTTTGTCCTCGGCCTCCCCGGGGATGTGGCCCTTGTCCTGATGGAGCAGCTGGTCCCGGCGGCTGAAGCCGTTGCCATTGCCGAAGATCACGTTGATCGCTCCGGCATCCTCGTGGCCGTTGACGTCCTCACGGGGCACACCGACGGCGAGGTCCCAGAACCCGTCGCCGTCGAAGTCGGCAGCCGCCAGCGCCTCGCCGAAGTTGTCGTTGCGGTTCGCCTTGCCCTTGATGCCCGGACTGTTCTGGTGGATCACCGTGTCCCGGGCCTCCAGGCCCGACGGTCCACCGAAGATCACGTGCACCATGCCCGCGCCCCGCACGCGGCCCACACGCTCACCGGGCGCGCTGACCACGATGTCGGGGTAGATGTCGTCGTTGAAGAACCCGGCCGTGAGCTCGGTCCCGAACGCGTCGTTGTTCTCGGCCTCGTCGCTGATGCCCGGCGAGTCCTGGGTGATGAACTGCGTGTTGGTCCCCAGGAAGCCGTTGGCGCTGCCGAACCAGATCTCCACCGCACCGCTGTTGGTGAGCTGGCCGCCGTTGGGGTCGACGCCGTCGTAGAACGGCACACCCATGACGACGTCGTTCCATCCGTCCCAGTTGACGTCGGCACACAGCACCGTCCGGCCGAGCTGGAACTCCGAGTTCAGCCCGACCAGCAGGAAGTCCGGATTGTTGGTCGGCTGCCGGTTGGCGTTGCCGAACAACATGTCGATCCGCCCGGCGTTCTGCTGCCGCTGTCCGTTGGCTTCGTAGTCCTCGTTGGGGGCCGACACCAACACGTCGCCGTACCCGTCGAGGTTGAAGTCACAGCCATTCTGCGGCGCGGCAAGAGCCGGCTGGGCGCCCGGCACCACCACCAACAGGGCTGCGAGTGCGGCGAGGACGGCAGCCATGACCAGGCTCCGCCGTGCCGTTCTTGGTCGGTTGCTCATCGCTTGTCTCCTTCGTTGCGAATGATCGTTGTTCGTTGCGAGCTGATCGTTGTTCGTTGCGAGCTGGTCGAGGATCAGCACGTGTCATCGGTGATCGGGCAGTCGGGCTCGGGCACCGGCGTCGGCGGCACCGGCGTCGGCGGCGCGACCGGGCGCGGTGTCGGGGTCGGCGGGACCGGGGTGGGCGTCGGTGCCTCGCCGACGCAGAGGTCGATGCTCGCGCCGAGCTCGGCCTCCTCGCCGCCGGGCGGTGTCTGTTCGACGACCAGCGCGTCACCCTCCTGGTCGGGCTCGAGCACACAGGTCGACGTCTCCACGTCGAAGCCCAGGTTGACCAGCTCCGCCGATGCATCCAGCGGGTTGCGGCCCGTCACGTCGGGCACGCCGAGCATCGCAGGGCCGCTCGAGATGAGCAGCACCACTTCGTCGCCGGCCTCGAGCTCGGCCAGGTGTGCCGGGCTGGTGGCGATGGCGCTGCCCTCGGGAACGCTGGCATCGGCGACCTGGCGGACCTGCACGACCAGGCCGGCCGTCTCCAGCTTGTCCTGGGCCTCGGCGGCGGGCAGACCGTTGACCTCGGGCACGACCACGATGTCGGGCTCCGGCTCGGACGTCGGCTCGGCCGTGGGCGTGGGCGTGGGTTCGGCGTCGGGGGTGGGCTCCTCGCCCCCGCTGCCGTCGCCCACCACGATGTCGATCGACGCCCCTTCGTCAGCGTCGGCGCCGCGGGCCGGCGTCTGCGACAGCACCTCGCCCGCCTCGCCCGGCTCGGTCCGGACGTCACCCAGTGTCAGGCCGGCAGCTCGAAGCTCGGCCTCGGCCCCATCCTGATCGAGTCCGGTCAGGTCCGGCACCGCCACCAGACGATCACCGTCGCCGTCGCCACCGGTGAGCGCCACCACGCCGACGACCACGAGGGCCACCAGCGCCAGGAGCGCCACCATCCACACCGCCTTGCGGCGATCGACCCCACCTCCGGAGTCCGGGGGCGGCAGCGGAGTGCCGGGACCCGGCTCGCCGCGGAGCGTGGTGCCGGCAGCGTCACCGGTGCCGATGTCCTCCATCGGAGCCGTCGGCACGTCGCCGCGGATCAGCCCGGTCTCGGGCTGCTCCCAGTCCCAGTTGTTCCGTGGTTCCTCGTCACTCATCGAACCATCCTCCCGACTCACCTGTCACCATCACAGCGTCGCTCCGTCCAGCCGAGCCCGAAGCGTGCCCTCGAGGCGCTCGAGCGAGCCCACGACCAGCTGCGACGGTTCGATGGCGGCACCCTCGGCCCGCCGCCAGGCCCGCTGCTCGTCGGCAGCGTGATCGATCAACATCGGCAGGGGCGCATCCGCGACCACGCCGAGCCGGGCCGCCGCCATCCGTCGGCCCAGCAGGCGATGCAGGCGGCGGCGCGTCCCTGCGTCGAGCCGGCTGGCGAGCAGATCGCGCCGGAGCGCAGTCAACTCGCCCGCCTCCGGATAGCGCTCGACCACTTCTCGGGCAGAGGGTGGCAGCTCACGCTCACCGCCCTGCAGGGCCAGCAGCGATGCGCTGGCTCGCGTCATCTCCCGTCGACGACCCGACAGCAGCTCATCGATCAGCACCCGCAGCTCGATGGTGTCGTCGGCGGGAACCGTGCCCAGCACCACCGGATGAACCGACTCCGCGGACACGCCCAGCTGGCGCACGCCGACCACGGCGAAGGGACCGCCGTCCTGCCCGAGGGACAGCACCTCGTCGACGGCGGCGTGGCCGGCCGACCGCTCGCCGGGCAGACCCACCGCCACGATGTCGAGCGACTCGTACACCGCCGACACCTGGTCGCGATTGCGTCGGAGCGCGGCGTGGGGAACGTCGATGATCTCGACGCCCTCCAGATCGGCGCGGGCGAAGGACAGCTCGAGCGACTGGATCGACCAGGCCGCGACCGGCAGGTCGAGGTGCAGATAGCCATCGTCGTCCTTGCGCCAGGACCCGGCCCGGCGGTCGCCCCCGGGCAGGACGGCGGTCAATGCCCCGTTCTCGCCATGCTGGAGACGCACGATCACCGAGCCGAGCAACGACGCCTCGCCGGGTGGCGGGCGCTCGCCCACCAACTTGAGTCCGAGCGGTATGGGGCTCAGCCGGTTGCCGCCGACCA
Organism: Acidimicrobiales bacterium; assembly: GCA_965262315.1. Classification (GTDB taxonomy): domain Bacteria; phylum Actinomycetota; class Acidimicrobiia; order Acidimicrobiales; family UBA8592; genus JBCCFK01. The sequence continues at coordinate 15,527 of CBDHFJ010000142.1, read as the reverse complement.
CGCCGATGCGGACGGGAGCGTCGAGGTGGGCTCGGGCGTCGGGGACCCGGTGGGCCCAGCGTGGGTCTCCGGAGGCGGTCGCCAGCGCGCTGCGGCAGGCATCGGACACCGTGACCGCTGCGGGCGGTGCCGGCCCCCGCTGCGGTGCGCTCGCCGTGACCAGATCGGCCAGCTCCTCGGCGAAGGCCTCCGGGGAGTCGTGTCGATCGGCGGGGTCGACCGCCAAAGCTCGGCGGAGCAGCTCGTCGACGTTGTCCGGCAGATCGGGCCGAGGCCCGCGGACGTTGACCAGGTCGAGGTCGACGTCGGCCACCGACGCGAGCGTCCGATCCGGCCACGGCACCGAGCCGGTGGCGAGCTCGTGGATGATGACACCGATCGCGAAGAGATCGGCCTGCCACCCGACCTCGGCGGTGATCGACCCCAGCTCGGGCGCCATGTAGGCCGGCGTCCCGCCGATCTGCGACGCCAGGTTCGTGCCGTCCTGGAGACGCTTCGCCAATCCGAAGTCCGACAGGACCAGGCGCTCGTTGGCGGGCAGTCCGAACTTCTCCGCTCGCCGGTGGTCCGGCGTGCGAATCGACTTGAGCAACAGGTTCACCGGCTTCAGGTCGCGGTGAACGATCTCGCGATCGCGGAGCACGCCGAGGCAGTCGACCAGCTCCAGGCCGATCCCCACCGTCTCCTTCAACGAGAACAAGGTCCCGTGGGTCGCCACCCGGTCACGGATCAGGTCGTGCAGGGTGCCCAGATCCGCGTACCGCATCACCAGGTACGGGCGCCCGTCGGTCAGCTGATCCACGTGGGTCACCTGGATGACCCGGTCCGAGTCCGCTCGCCACTGGATCTGCGCCTCTTGCAGGAACCGCTCGCGAATCGCGTCGTCACGGGACAGGTGCGGATGCAGCACCTTGACCGCCACCTTGGTCTGGAGACCCTGGTGGTAGCAGAGGAAGACATCGGCGAAACCGCCGCTGCCGATCAGCTCCCCCACCTCGTAGCTTCCGAACGTCTCACCCACCCGCATCGCCGCCACCTACCCCAGGACCACCACGCCGACGACGGCGAGGACGATCACGGCGACGACGGCAAGCGCCAACGCCCAGACGGGTACACGGTCCTCGGTGGCCGGCGGCGCCGGCGCAGGCTCGGGTTCGGGCGACATCGCCGCCGACAGCCACTGCGGCACGCCCGGCACCACGGCGTCGGGCTTGTCGTCGTTGAGCATGTCGAGCGGGCCCACCAGGCGGGCGCAGTCCTCCTGACAGGCCCGACGGAGCTTCTCGATCCGGAAGCGGAGCCGATCGTCGTCGATGGCCAGCAGGTCGGCCCAGATCGGGCGCTCGAGGTCCTCGAAGTCGTCGGCGAGGAAGATCAGGTTGTTGCCGCCGTCGTTGTAGGTCTCCCAGAGCTCGGGGCGGCGGGCCAACGCCCGCACGCTGATGCCGATCAACAGCGCGGCAAAGCCGTCCATGCGGGCGTTCCAGATCCGGTCATCGGCCCGGCCCGGGTGCTGGAAGTGGGCGTGTCCGTACTCCTGGGCCGGGATGGCCTCGAGTGCCGGGATCCACATCCCGTCCAGATCGACCAGCTTGATCTGTCCATCGGCGTCGATGAGCACGTTGCCGTGCTGGAGGTCGCCGTGCGCGATGTGGCTGTGGTCGAGATAGATGAACAGCTCGTCCCAGCTCTGGGCGAGGTCCAACAACAGGTCGGGACGATCCAGGTGATCGCGGACCCAATCGTCCAGCGTCCAGCCCTCGATCCAGTCCATGCGCACCATCGGCCAGTGCGCGTTCTCGACCGCCACCGCCTCGGACAGCCACTGCACTCTCGGGAAGACCGTGCCCTCCAGCTCGCGAAGGTGCTGTCCGATCAGCCGGTACCGCTCCGGGCCCTGCGCGGGCGGCCTGGTGAAGACACGCACCGCCACAGCGCCATCACCCAACGAAGCCTGGAAGACCGCGGCGTTGCGACCGGTGGCCGGCAGGGGCAGGCCGAGCGGCGACCGCCGCAACGTGGCCTGGGCGAACTCGGGGTGCAGGAAGAAGGAGTCGGTGTCGCGCGCCGCCATGGCGTACGTGCTGGCGTCGGGCCACCGGACCTCGCCGGCGCTCACGACGGCCGCTCCTCTCGAGCCGGCACCGGACGACGGCCACGTCGTCGTTGCGGAGATCACCGCGCTCTCGGGCCGCGATGACCACGTCGTCGATCGAACCCTCCGCGCCCACCAGCACCTCGATCACGTCGGTGCGACCCTCGTCGCGGCAGCGCATGATCCATTCGGCAGCCGCATCGGTGGCCGCGATCAGCACGTCCCCCTCCCGCAGCTTGCCGCGAGCCCAGCTTGGGGGTCGGGGTCTCGCCGCCACCGGTGGAGACGAGGTCGGGATGGAAGCCGAACTCGTCGACCGAGCTGACCGGGAAGCTGTTCAGGATGGTTGCGCCCCGCACCTGGAACAGGCCAGCTGTCGCCGACGGCGATGACCTCGAAGCCGCCCGTCTGGTTCAGGCTGACGCCCAACAGGGTCGAATGGCTGCCTCGCCCCTGCGCCTCGCGCAGGTAGTAGGGCGGCGTCGTCGCCCACCTCGGTGCCGACGCGCCATTCGGCTGCGGCATCGGCGCGCCACGCCTCGAAGCGCTCGTCGCTCTCGAGGCTGCTCGCATCCTCGACGAACCGTGAAGCCAACAGGTGACTCCACGCGCCCGCCTGGAATGCGGCGGCCGCGCCATCGGCGATCGCGAAGCGACCGGTGCGCTCGCTGTGCGAGGCCGCGTCCTCCCACTCGCGGTCGGTGTTCCCGGCCTTGGGAACCCCGAACGACGAGATCGACGCCCGAAGCGCGACCGTGCTGGTCACGTGGAGATCTCCCGCACCACCTGGGTGCCCGTGACCAGGAAGTCCACGATGGCGTTGAAGTCGCCGTTGTAGCCGAATCCCCGGGCACCGGGCTCGAGAGGACGGGGCCTGCGCGGCCTCGCGGAACATCGACGGCGGCAGCACCGACGACCACCCGAACAGGGTCTTGGCCAACTCGTTGGGCAACGCGTCGGGCGACGACGGGAACAGCACGGGCGGATCGGCGAACCGCGAGATGTTGAGATTGAACAGGAGCAGGTTGCCGTCCTCGGTGGTGATCGAGGTCAGGCGCTCGACCCAGGTGGCGACCTCGTCGGTGGGCGCCCCGTCGCTGATGTTGATCACGATCGGCGGGAACGACGACGCATGCGAGTTGGCCCAGCCCGCCAACAGGCCGCCGGCTGTGCGCGATCGCCGCACCCATCGGGGTGGGACCGTCCGCCCGGGGCTCGAGCCATTTGGGCTGGTCCGCCACCAGGGGGTGCTGCGTGAGCTCCACGATGGAGACGAGGTCGCGCCCGTCCAGCCCGCCGTACGCCGATCCCACCGTTGCGCCGTAGCCCACCATGCCGATGTCGAAGAAGTGGCGCGGGCCTTCGTCCTGGCTCTTGGACCGATTTCAGGATCAACTCGAGCAGGATCTTGTTGATCGCATCCGCCACGCCGTGGCACTTGGACACGGTCTCGTCGCCACCCAGCGGCTCCATCATCGAGCCCGACTGATCCACCAGGAACATGATGCACGCCGGTGTTGGCGGCTGATCTCCTGCTGATAGGTCATGTCACGTTCTTCTCCTTGACCGTCGGACGGGTCGATGGGCGGGATCCACAAACAGAGGTTCACGTCGGGCCAGGCGGCGTCCGCAGGCTGTTGCCAGCGAAGCCCGCACCAAGGTGCAGCGCAGGTCGCCCTGGGCCGGCTCGACGGTGTGCCGGCCGCACCGGGGGCACTGGCGCAGCCGTGTGCGCGTGGCGGCGCCGGCTCGGGGACGACGGTGTCGGCCGCGGCCTCGGCCGGCATCGCCGCGATGCCCTGCAACTGATCGCCCGCCTCCGAGCCGGCGCCGATCGAACGGGACCGACGGGCGCGCAGCACGATCGCGGCGACCACAAGGACGACCACGGCGGCCACGGCGATCAGCACGCCGATCACGACTCGACCTGACGACAGGGCACGACGTTCCTCCGGACAGGGACGACCCTGTGATGCCGCTCGGGCGGATGGGGGTTCCCGGACCGCTGCAGTTTTCCATGCGAGCGCGTCTCGGGGCCCTTCGGCGAAGGGTTCACCATCGAACGTGTAATCCGCTCGCCCATCGTCTCCACCGCATCCCGCGCCGGCGCACCGCTGCCCCTACCCGCCTTGTGTTACCACTACAGGTCCGGTTGCTCAAAAGCGGCTGTCAGCCGAATGACCTAGCTTCAGGTCATGATCGAGCAACGCGCCTTCGGCAGGACCGGCCATCAGAGTTCCCGCGTCATCTTCGGTGCCGCGGCCATGGGCGGTGGTCCGCCCGCGGCTGTTCGAGCGAATCTTCGAGACGCTCCGCGAGTTCGGCATCAACCACATCGACACCGCAGCCCGGTACGGCGACTCCGAGCTCAACCTCGCCCCGTTCCTGGCCGACAGGTCGCGACGACTGGTTCCTGGCGTCCAAGACCGGAGATCGCTCGGGGTCCGAGGCGAGGGCCAGCCTGGAGCGCTCGCTCGAGCGCATGGGCGTGGACCACCTGGACCTGATCCAGCTCCACAACCTCGTCGAGGAGGACGAGTGGCAGGAGGCCTTCTCTCCCCAGGGTGCGGTGGCCGCCCTGTTCCAGGCGCGCGACGAGGGACTGGTCGGCCACGTCGGCGTCACCGGCCATGGGCTGCGGATCGCCCGCATGCACATCCGCAGCCTCGCCGAGGCCGACTTCGCATCGGTCCTGCTCCCGTACAACCACACGGTCCTGAGCCGATCCCGGGCTACGCAACCGACGTCGAGGAACTGCTCGACCTCTGCGGCGAGCGTCAGGTGGCGGTGCAGACCATCAAGTCCATCGCTCGCCGCCGGCTGGGCACCCGACCACGACGGGCCCCGCTTCTCCTGGTACCAACCGCTCGACGAGGGCGATGCCCTGACTCGGGCCGTCCACTACGTCCTGGCCGATGACCGAGTGTTCCTCGAACACCTCGTCCGACGCCCGCCTCCTGCGCGCGACCTGCGAGGCCGCGGCCTCGGTCGACGGCCGTCCCAGCGACGATGCGATGGCCGCCGACGAACTGGCCAACGGTGTGCGGCCCCTGTTCGACGGAGCCGAGCTCGAGCGCATCTGACCCAGCGGTCGGCAAGGGTGGCACACCCCGGCAAAGGCCCCTCGGGAACCGCCTCACGCCGGTAGCGTTGGGCGGCAATGAGCACCAGTGAGAGCACCGCACCGACGCCGCCGACCGAGCTGCCGAAGGCGTACGTACCGGCCGACGCCGAGACCGAGATCACGGCTCGCTGGGCCGACGCCCAGGTGTTCCCACGCCCAGCCCGTGGCCGACGACGCCGAGACCTACTCGATCGTCATCCCGCCGCCCAACGTCACCGCGCCGCTGCACCTGGGGCACGCGCTCAACAACACCCTCCAGGACGTCCTGATCCGCCACCACCGCATGCGCGGCGGCCGAGGCGCTGTGGATGCCCGGCACCGACCACGCCGGCATCGCCACCCAGACCGTGGTCGAGAAGCGACTGCTGTCCCAGGGCGTCAAGCGGCTCGAGATGGGCCGTCACGCGTTCGGTGGCCCGCGCCCAGGAGTGGAAGGACGAGTACGAGCGGGTCATCCTCGACCAGCTCGCCGCCATGGGCGCGTCCACCGACAACGCCCGCACCCGCTTCACCATGGACGAGATGTGCGCCACCGCGGTGCGCCACGCGTTCTTCCGGCTCTTCGAAGACGGCCTGATCTACCGGGGCAAGCGCCTCGTCAACTGGGACCCGGTCACCCGCACCGCACTCGCCGACGACGAGGTCGAGATGGAGGAGGTGGAGGGGTCGATGTGGTACCTCCGCTACCCCCTCACCGACGGCCCACTCCCCGACGGCACGGCCCACGTCACCGTGGCCACCACCCGGCCCGAGACCATGCTCGGCGACACCGCGGTGGCCGTGAACCCCGACGACCCCCGCGCCGACGCCCTCGTGGGCAAGACCGTGCGACTGCCCATCGTCGACCGTGAGATCCCGATCGTCGCCGACGACTACGTGGTCATGGCCGACCCCGAGTCGTCCGACGCCAAGGCTCAATACGCATCGGGGTTCCTCAAGGTCACGCCGGCGCACGACCCCAACGACTGGGAGATCGGCCTGCGCCACGACCTGCCGGTCATCAACGTCATGGGCCCCGACGGGTCGATCTCCGCGGAGCACGGCTGGGACGACGTCTCGGACGAGGCCAGGACCTTCGTGGGCATGTCGCGGGAAGACGCCCGCGCCGCCATCGTCGAGTGGTTCGACCGCAACGACCTGCTGGAACAGGTCCGCGAGTACACCCACTCGGTCGGCCACTCCTACCGCAGCCATGTCCCGATCGAACCATGGCTGTCGGACCAGTGGTACGTGGCGGTCACCGACGACCGGCTGCGTGGCTCGGCCATCCGGGCCCAGGTGGCCGACCAGGTCCCGGACATGCCCGAGGGCGTCGCCCCTCGCGGCGACACGCCGGGCGACGGCGAGATGCGCTTCTACCCCGACCGCTACGCCCGCACCTACCTGGCGTGGCACGAGAACATCCGCGACTGGTGCATCTCCCGCCAGCTCTGGTGGGGCCACCAGATCCCGGTCTGGCTGCGCCTCGTCCCCCTGACCGAGGACCGACGCCGGCATCCGGGACGCCCTGGCAGGAGCCGAGGTCGACCAGGCCGTGCTGGTCCTCCAGCCGCTGGACCGACGCCGGCGCCGCGCACCTGGCTCGCCTGGTCACGCCCGGTGAGGTCGAGGAGGCGGTCTGCATCCCGCCTCGATCCACCCTGGCTCGCCTCGACCGCAGCGACGAGGTCTCCGAGACCGAGCTCATCGACGCCCTGGAAGCAGCCGGGTACGAGCGGGACCCGGACGTGCTCGACACCTGGTTCTCGTCGGGGCTGTGGCCACTGTCCACCATGGGCTGGCCGTGGCCCGAGGACTACCCCGAGACCATCGGACTGCTCGACTCGTTCAACCCCACCTCGGTCCTGACCACCGCCCGCGAGATCATCACCCTCTGGGTCAGCCGCATGGTGATGTTCAACCGCTACTTCCTCGACGGTCGTCTGCCCTTCGACGACGTGTTCATCCACGCCATGATCCAGGACGGGCACGGGCAGAAGATGTCCAAGAGCCTGGGCAACGGCGTCGACCCCCGCGACATCATCCACAGCCACGGCGCGGACGCCATGCGCTTCGCCCTGGTGCAGATGACCACCGACACCCAGGACGTCCGCATGCCCGTGGACATGGTGTGTCCCCACACCGGCGAGACGTTCACCCCCGACTTCATCACCACGCCGGCGGGCCATGTCGTCGCCGCACCGGTGCAGAAGTCGCCCAGCGGCGATGGGGAGATGGTGTCGATCTACGGCGACGTCACCGGTCTGGCAGAGGCCACCCCGGAGCGACCGCTCGCCCGGAACACGTCGTCCCGATTCGATCTGGGCCGCAACTTCGCCAACAAGATCTGGAACGCCACCCGGTTCGCGCTGCGCCGGCTCGACGGCGCGGACGCACCGGCCGGGCCCGTCGACCTCTCGGACGCGGCGTTCGTGGACCGCTGGATCGTGGCCCGGTTGCACCAGACGGTCGCCGATCTCAATCAGGCGGTCGCCAACTACCAGTTCAACGTGGTGGCCGACACCCTCTACGACTTCGTGTGGCACGACGTCTGTGACCGCTATCTCGAGGCGGTCAAGCCGACCGTCGACGACGACCCCACCCAGCAAGGTGGTGCTCGGCCTGGTCCTCGACAACGTCCTGCGCCTGATGCACCCGGTGATGCCGTTCGTGACCGAGACGCTGTGGCCCAGCGTCAGCGCCGCCCGCGTGGGCGAGGTCGCCGGCGTCGCCGCTCCCCCGTCGGAGCTCCTGGCCGGGGCCGCGTGGCCCGAGGTCGACGATGCCGCCGCCGACGCCGGCGCCATCGCCACCTTCGATCGGGCGCTGGCGCTGATCGGCCAGATCAGGGCGCTGCGGGCCGAGCGCAACGTGAAGCCGCGCCAGGAGGTCACGCTCCACGTCCCGGCGGGCATGGGGGCCCTGATCGACGAGACCGGCGGGATCGTCCAGACACTGGCCGGCGTCGGCGCCGTGGTGCCGATCGCCGACGGCCGTCCCGATGTCGCCAGCCCACTGGCGTTCGAGGGCGAAGAGGCGCTCGTTTCGGGGCTGGTGGACGAGGCCGACCTCGACGCAGAGCGCAGCCGCCTCACCAAGCTGGTCGAGTCGAAGCAGAAGCAGATCGACGGCTTCCAGGGGAAGTTGTCGAACGAGGGCTACGTCAACAACGCGCCCGAGGCCATGGTCCAGGAGACCCGAGACCTGTTGGCCGCCGCCGAGGCCGACCTCGCCGCCGCCCAGGCTGCCCTCGACGGCCTGAACTGACCGACCCCCCGGGCGGACCCCGCCTGCCCGATTTCGGAGAGGGAGGGGCTGTGCGAGACTGCCTGACGCGCAGCGCGGTGGTGCGTTCGCGCAGTCACCGACGAGGAGTCAGCCATGCCGGTCGCCGAGGTCAACGGGCAGTCGATCACCTACACCGACAGCGGTGGCGACGGGCCCACGATCATCTGGAGCCACGGCTTCCTGATGGACCACACCATGTTCGACGCGCAGGTCCAGGCGTTGTCGGGCGACTATCGCTGTGTGGCCTGGGACGAGCGTGGCTTCGGCGCCACCCCCGCCACCGGCCCGTTCACCTATTGGGACTCGGCCGACGACGCGGTCGCCCTCCTCGATCATCTGGGCATCGACCAGGCGGTGTTCGCCGGCATGTCCCAGGGTGGCTTCCTGTCGATGCGCGCCGCGCTGGCCCACCCCGATCGGGTCCGGGGACTGATCCTGATCGACACCCAGGCCGGCACCGAGGCCGCCGAGAACGTCGAAGCCTACGGCGGGATGCTCCAGCACTGGTTGGGCGACGCACCTCTCGGTGAGATCGGCGAGTTCGTCGCCGGCCTCATCCTCGGCGACCCCGACCTGGCCGCAACGTGGATCCCGATCTGGGAGGAGCGCCGCGGCGAGATGACCCAGCACCCGGGCGACTGCCTGCTGTCACGCGACGACATCACCGACCGTCTGAGCGAGATCGGCTGTCCCGCGCTGGTGATCCACGGCGACGCCGACGCCGCGATCCCGCTGGAGCTCGGGCAGGTGCTCGCCGACCGGATTCCCGGCGCCTCGATCGTGGTCATGCCCGGTGGCTCCCACGCCGCCAACATGACCCACCCCGCCGAGACCAACGAGGCCATCCGTGGCTTCCTGGCGTCCCTTGGCTGATTCGCTGCGGCTCGGGGGTGTCCCCGAGCACTTCAATCTGCCGTGGCACCTGGCGATCGAGTCGGGCGAGATCGCGGACCTCGGACCCACCTGGGAGGACCAGCCCGGCGGCACCGGCCAGATGCTGACCAAGCTCGAGGACGACGGAGCTGGACATCGTCAGCATCCTCACCGAAGGCACGGTGGCGGCGGTCCACGCGGGCCTGCCGGTCACCATCGTGCAGGTCTACGTCGAGTCCCCGCTCCAGTGGGGCATCCACGTCCCCGCTTCGTCCGACATCCACGACGTCGCCCAGCTCGAGGGTGGTCGCATCGCGATCTCCCGCCCCCGGTCGGGCTCGCACCTGATGGCGTTCGTCCAGGCCGACCGGCTGGGCTGGAGCCTGCGCGACGAGCAGTTCGTGGCCGTGGGCGGCCTCGACGGCGCCCGATCGACGCTGGCCGAGGCCGGCGCCGAGCAGTTCCTGTGGGACCGGTTCATGACCCAGCCATACGTGGACGCGGGCGAGTTCCGACGCATCGGCATCGAGACGACCCCGTGGCCATCGTTCGTGATCGCAGCCCGCGACGAGGTGCTGCTGGGCCGGACCGCCGAGGTCGGGCGGGTGGTCGATGCGGTCGTGAACCAGGCCACGGCGCTGCACAGCCGACCGGGGGTCATCGACGAGCTCGCCGCTCGATACGGGATCGCACCGGCTGATGCCGAGGCGTGGTTGGAGACCACCACCTTCGGCGCTCGTCAGGCGTTCGATCCCGGCATCGCCACCGACACCCTCGCCGCCCTCGAGCGGGCCGGTTTCGGCGGCTGACCAGCCCTACCGACGCGCCGCAGCGCGGGCGAACGCCAGCGCCTCGTCGAGGTCCATGGCTCGACCCTCGTCCGTGCAACGCAGGTGGACGTCCGCCGAGAGTTCCTCGGCGGCGCGGGCCACCGCCGCATCCCACTCGGGTCGAGGCGACGCGGTGCCGGGCGAGTTGCGTCGAACGGTGGTGAAGGCGTCGATCACTGCGACGTCGCGGGGTCGGCCGCCGCCGACCATCACCATCCACTCGATCGCCGCGGACGTCATCGTGCGATTGCCGAGCGAACGAGCGTGCTCGAACGCCACGTCCAAGGTGGTCAACGCCAGTTCCAGGTCGCCCCGATCCAGGGCGAGGTGGCCCCGGAAGAGACCGACCTGTGCGGTCACCATCGGGTCCAGGCTCTGACGAGCGAGCTCGAAGCCATGGGCGGTCAGCTCGTCGGCGCGCTGGTGGTCGCCCTGCTGGTGGGCGAGGCGCCCGAGGTTGCCGATGACCAGCGCCATGCCCCGGCTGTCCCCGAGACGGGAGAACAGTTCGAACGCCTCGTCCAGACAGCGACGGGCCTCGACGAAGTCGCCGGACCGGCGATGCGCCACGCCCCAGAACGCCATCGACGCGGCCTTGCCGCCGACGTCGCCGAGCTCCTCGCTGAGGCCGGCGCTCTCGATGAAGCACTCGGCGGCACGGACCGCGTTCCCCTCGAAGGTGGCGGTGGTTCCGCGCATCAGGAGGGCGGCGTTCAGGCGTTGGGGATCATCGAGCTCGCGGGCGGCGGTCAAGGCGTCCTCGGCCACCTGGGTGGTGGCGCCGTAGTCGCCCGAGAAGTTGGCCAACGAGGCCTGGCACACCAGGGCGATGGCGCGTTGTTCGAGCGTGAGATCCCGCTCGGCCACGATCTCGGCCAACCAGCGGCGAGTCTCTGCGAGCTGCCCGACGTAGTTGAAGTACCACTGGAAGACATCGACGAACAGCAGTGCTCGATCCAGATCGCCCCCGCGGGCAAGCACGGCGGCCGACTGGAAGTTGGGGGTGTCCTGACCGAGCTCGTCCACCCAGGCCGTCACCGTCGCCGTCTGTTGCTGGCGTCCCCACCGGCGGGCCAGCGAGGCGTAGTGGTCGATGAATGCCTCGCGAACCACCGCGGCGGCGTCCGCGTCTCCCCCGAGCTGCTCGGCCGCGAAGGCACGGAGGGTCCGCAGCACCCGGTACCGGGAGACGCCGGGCGACATGTCGGCGAGCACCACCGACTTTCGCACCAGCCGCGGGACCACGGTGACCGCGTCGACGCCGACCGCGTCGGCGACCGCAGACGCTGCGTCCATGGTGAACGAACCGGGGAAGACCGACAGCGCGGCGAAGAGCCGACGTTCGTCGTCGGACAACAGGTCGTGGCTCCACTCGACCACGGCTCGAAGCGTCCGGTGCTGCGGACGAGCCGTGCGATGGGTCTCGCCGAGGAGCCGGAAGCGGTCCAGGAGCCGATCGGCGATGTCGTCGAGCGACATGACGCGGACGAGCGGTGCCGCCAGCTCGATGGCGAGCGGGATCCCGTCGAGCTGCGCGCAGATGGCCTCGATGACACCCAGGTCCTCGGCGGTGGTGTCGCTCAGTCCGGCGCGTTCGGAGAACATGATGGCAGCGTCGGAAGGCTTGTCGAACCGAGACCGGGTGAGCTCGAGCGGGCTCGCGGAGGCCAGCGGGGGCACGGCCAGCGTGCGCTCGCCTGGGACCATCAGTTCTTCGCGGCTGGTCGCGAGGACCGTGAGGTCCGGGCACCGCTGGAGGAGGTGCTCGGCGGCGAGGGCCGCCCGATCGACGACGTGCTCGCAGTTGTCGAGGACGAGAAGCGTCGGCACCGACGCGAGAGCGTCGGCGACCTCGTCCAGCACGACGACCGGGTTCCGTCCCCGGACGCCGACCGCGCCGGCGATGGCCTCGTCGACGCCGCTGTCGTCGTCGAGGGGGTTCAGCTCGACCCACACGGTCTGGCCGGCCCGCGCACTACGGATCCGTGCGATCTCGGATGCGAGGCGGGTCTTCCCGCAGCCGCCGGGCCCGGTGAGGCTGACGATGCGGTGGTCGTCGAGCAGCTCGTCGAGCAGATCGAGCTCCTCGTGGCGACCGACGAGGGAGCTGGTGGGTACCGGCGCGGGCGAGACTCGGCGTGGCGGAGCTGCCGACGACGCCACCGTGGTCACGTCGGCGATCGACCCGTCGAGGATGTCGCGTTCGATCGCCTGGATCTCGGCGGACGGGTCGACGCCGAGCTGGTCGACCAGCAGCTCGCGCAGCTCCTGGTAGGCGCGGAGGGCGTCGGCCTGGCGGCCCGGCGGCGTACAGGGAGCGCATCAGCAGGCCCCAGACGCGTTCTTCGAGTGGCGCGGTCTCGAGGCTGGCCCGCAGCATGGGCACGCACTCGGCGGCGCGACCGGCCGCGATGTCTGCCTCGACGACCTCCTGGAAGAGCCATCGCCGCTGCTCCGCGATGTCGGCCGCCACCACCCGCACCGTGTCGAGGTGGGTCAGATCCTCGAGCACGGGTCCGTGGAGCATGTCGAGCGCCGCCCGGATCGTCTGCTCACGATCGTGGCCGCCCGTGGTCTGTCGAGCCCCGGCCACCAGGCGTCGGAAGTCGCGCAGGTCCGACGCGTCGGTGTCCCGCAACCGCAGGACGTAGCCGGGCGAACGAGTCTCGATCAGGTCTTCGCGGCCCGCCTGGCGCGCCTGCTTGCGCAGGGCCGACACGTAGGTCTGGAGCGTGGTCCGGGTCCCGTCGGTGGCCGTGTTGCCCCACATCTCGTCGATGAGCTGTTCGGTACTGACGACGGCATCGGCGTTGGCGGCCAGGATGGCGAGGAGGGCCCGGTGCATGGGCGCGGCCAGCTCCAGCTCGGTCTCGCCCACGTGACAACGCAGCGGCCCGAGCAGCTGGATCCGGAGCTGCGGCGCTCCTTGGGTCTGTGCGGCCACGACTCAAGGATGGCTCAAGCCGGCTCTGAAATCATCAGTGGTGTCGGGACGTGACACCGGGTCTTCTTCAAGATCGAGGCGGAAAGACAGCCATACCAGCGGGAACCTGTGGCACCGGTGTCACGTCCCGACTGGGACATTCGAAGGGCGATCGGCGGACATCGTGTGGCGGCACGATGCAAGCCCCTCCACGGAGCGTGGCCTCAGGCCACGCTCCGTGCGCGTTCTTGGGGGTTCCGATCGCGGGAAGCGCCCAGTGCTGGATCGATCGCGGGAAGCGCTCAGTGCTGGATGTCGGGCATCTCGGCGAAGCCGTCGTCGTCGGAGCGGCGGCGCACCTCGGCGGTGGGCACGGCACCGGCGGACGTGTCCTCCGCCTGGGCTCGGGGATCCTGGTTGAGCCAGACGGTGCGCTGCGGGAACGGGATCTCGATGCCGGCCTCGTCGAAGGCCTCCTTCACCCGCAGCCGCAGTTCTCGCGCCACCGCCCACTGCTCGGCCGGATCGGTCTTGACCACCAGGCGGATCGAGATGCCGTCGGCGCCGAGATTCTCCACGCCCCACACCTCGGGCGGGTCGATGATGTCGCCCCCGTCGAAGTCCTCGTCCCGCCAGAGCTCGTCCGCGACGTGCTGGATGATCCCCTGGGCGTACCGGAGGTCGGTGTCGTACGCGACGTCGATGTCGAGCACGGCCCGGGACCACAGCTGCGACATGTTGCCGACCCGACTGATCTCACCGTTGGGCACGTGCCACACGTTCCCGGTGACGTCTCGGAGCACCGTGGTCCGCAGCGTCACCCGTTCGACGGTGCCGGACACCTCCCCCACGTCGACCACGTCGCCCACGCCGTACTGGTCCTCTCCACCAGCATGAAGAAGCCGGTCAGGAAGTCCCGCACGATCGACTGGGCTCCGAAGCCGATGGCCACACCGGCGATGCCGGCCCCGGCGATCAGCGGTGCGAGGCTGATACCGACCTCGCCGAGAATCATCAGTGCGGCGACGGTCCAGATCACCATCGTCGCCGCCGAGCTCAACACGCTGGTCAGGGTCTCGGCCCGAGCCGCAGACCGCTGCTCGGACTTCTCGTCGATCAGGAAGCGACCGGCCCGCCCCTGACGCAGCTCCTGGAGCGTTTCGTTCTTGTTGTCATCGGTCAGGCGCTCGCCGAAGTGCTCGATGGCACGACGCAGCACCCGCGAGACGATGAACGCGAGCACGACGATCAGGATGATCCGCAGCGGGCGGTCGACCGCCCAGGCCACGATCGACGCGAGCGTCTCGTTCTCGGTCTGGTCGTACACCCACTCACAGAACTGCGTCGGATCGTTGCCACAGGCGTTTCGGAGGCCATCGTCGACGGTCTGGGCCGGCAGGGACGCGTCGGGCGGCGAAGAAGTACACGGCAAAAGGCTACGGAGCCGCACCCGCCGGCTCGGTGATGGTCGGCGTGCGCCGGCGTGAGGCCCGCGCGAGGCTCGTCCCATGACCGACTTCGCCACCGCCGACCTCATGGACGACCACCCGGAGTACCAGGTCGCCATGCCCGCCCTCCGGGCGTTCGGAGCAATCCCAGGGTTCCGCGGCCCCATCCAGACCGTGGTCGCCCCTGAGGACAACACGCTCGTTCGGGCTCAGCTGGAGAGCCCAGGCGACGGCCGGGTGCTCGTGGTCGACGGCCTCGGCTCACTGCGGTGTGCGCTCGTGGGCGACAACCTGGCCCAGCTGGGCGTGGACAACGGGTGGGCGGGGATCGTGATCAACGGCTGCATCCGTGACTCGGCGGTGATCGACACCATGCCGATCGGCGTCCGCGCCCTGGCGACGAACCCGCGCAAGAGCGTCAAGCGCGACCAGGGGATCGTGGGTCAGCCGGTCCACTTCCTGGGCGTGACCTGGCAACCCGGCGCCATGCTCTGGGCGGATCAGGACGGCGTGGTCGTCAACTGACCGACGCGTCGCCGGCCGCCAGAATCACTTCAGCGGCGCGCTCGCCGGGTTCGAGACCCGCGGCGATGTCCACCTGGCGACCGAAGAAGGCCTCGCAGCGGTCCCGGTACCGGTCGACCCACTCGTCGGCGGCCTGCACCGCAGCGGCCAGGGACTCGGCGTCCGCGGTGACGTCGAATGCCCCGCCCGGATCGCTGAAGGTGGGCACCTGCTCCCCGTGCGGGTTGTGGTACACCACCGGCACTCCAGCCGCCATCGCTTCGAAGGGCACGGTGCTGAACCGGGTGATCAACACGGAGGCCCGCTCGAGCAGCTGCGACATCGGCGCGGTGGTCGCCAGCGCGTGGCCTGCGGCCGTGTGGTCGTGGGGGTGGGCCGAGACGACAGCGGGGATGCCGGCGATCCGACACGCGGCGACCGCCGAGTCGACGAACTCGTCACG
>CBDHFJ010000141.1:0-20011 GCA_965262315.1 Acidimicrobiales bacterium | reverse complement strand
GTTCTGCGCACAACTGCGAACCGGCGTCGACGGGTCGGCCAAGGTGCCCAACCTCGACTGGACCGTCGCCGAGCTGGGCGCACACCTCGCCTGCCTGCCCTCGCTGTACCGGACGCAGCACGAACTCGGCGCCGAGTTCACCGCTCCCGCCGATTGGTCCGCCTTCTCCAACGCCGCTCGAGCACATGTCACCGAACGCGACCTCAGCGCACTGGCCACGATGATCAAGGCCGAGATCGAAGCGTTCCTGGCCGACATCGACGACTTCGATGAGCCACGTTGGTTGTACGGCCGGCAGACCACCGCCAGAAACCTCGCCGTGGCGCTCTTCAGCGAAGCGACCATGCACGGCAACGACCTGCGCGAGCTCACGGGGGCGCCCAAGCGAGGGTTCGATCGTCGCCAGGGCAACGCGGTCGTCGACGCCTCGATGCGCATCGCGCCGGCCTTCGTCGACCCGGCGAAGGTGGCGAAGCTCCCCGACGGCATCTATCACCTGCGATTTCGGGGAGGCAACGACTACACGTACCGCGTCCAGTCGGGAGCCCTCACCATCGAGGACGGCCGAGTGGGCGAACCCGACGCCATCATGAACGCCGATCCCGCAACGTTCGCCATGGTCTCGCTGGGCCGGGGGAGCCGGATCGTCGCCAGCCTCACCGGCCGCATCGTCGTCTACGGCAGGAAGCCCTGGCGGTTCGTGGCGCTCGGGGCAGTGGTGGTCGACGGCGTCTGAAGGGTGGTCGGCGCCGGCCTGCGGTCTGCGACCCAGACGGGTCGGGCGCGTCACTCCTCCCAGGGGAGGTGGAAGAAGGCGGGGACCAGGGCGTCGAGCACGATGCCGAACATGGACCACGGTCGGACCTCGCCGTCCGCGCCGGCTCGCTGGATGGGCGCCGTGAGGTAGGCGGCTGCACCACGCAAGGCGAGCTTGGACGACAGGCCCTCGGTGGTGGACGAGACGGCGAGCACCAGGTACTCGAGGGCCTCGTCCATCGTGAGCGGCTCACGTGGCCGGAGCTGCAAGAGGGTTGCCATCGGGCGGTAGATGCCCTCGATCGTGGATCGGCGCCACGCCTGCTCGGCCTCGTCGAGCCAGGCGGTGAGTTCCTGGTCGCGGTGCCCCTCGGGCGTCGCCGACACCACCGCATGCAGGGCGATCACCAGCTGCCACGCCGGGTTCCCCGAGTTGCCTTCCAAGTTCGCGTCCGAAGCGGCTTCGACGATCTTTCGGTACACGTCGAAGGGTTCGGGGTCGGGGCCCAAGGCGGAGACGGCGACGAGCACGCGGTCACGGAGCGCGTCGCCGGCTTCGTCGCGCGCTCCGATCGCCTCGGTCAGTACTTCTCGTCGGTACGCGTGCTGCGGGCCGCCCGGCGCGCCCTGCCACAGGCGGAACGCCGAGGTCCGCGACACGCCGGTGGTGTCGATTGCGTCCTCCAGGCTGACCGCGTCGAGCCCGACCGTCATGCCGGACTCCCTGAGTCGCTCGAGTCCTTCATCGATGAGCGCGCGACGTGTCTCGTCCTGGCTTCGGCGGCGTCGGGTGGGCAGGTCGGTCATGGGGGGGCGACGTCGTGTGTCGTTTGAGCGGCGTCGTGTGACGCGCGACGATCTTCGGTCGAGACGGGCCTCCGTCACGTTTGGTCCGAGCCGATTCCCACCATCGGTCTCGTACGTGACGGGGGCCCGCCTCGTTTGGGACTGGAAGTCCCAAACGGACGGTACCACGGCGCCACGTGGGCCAACCGGTCGAACGGTGTCCCGAGATTCTCGGGGTCGATGGCGGCTCCGGTGCCCTCAGCTGCGAATTCGGACCGGGTCGACGCCGTCCCATGACGCCGCTTCTGCGATGCCGGCCTGCCTCCCGGCCCGGACGTGATCGGGGAGGTCGGCGAGTTCGATCACTCGTCCGCCCTCACCCCGCAGGTACGCGAAGCGGATGCCCCACAGCGCACCCTCCTGGCCGACGGTCATGCCGCTCGCCAGCGCGTGCTCCAAGGCCGCGTCGTAGTCGTCGGGGTAGAAACAGACGTGCTGGGCCCCCTCGCCGTAGGTGTCGAGCAGGTCGCGATACATCGAGGGCGCGTCGTTGAACTGCTGGATGAGCTCGATCTGGACGTCGCCCGAGTACGCGAGCGCGATTCCGATCTCGACCGCGCTCGCCTCGGCCTCGTAGGTGAAGTGGTCCAGATCGACCGCGCCCAGGATCCGCCACGGCCCGATCCCGGTGGTCTCGGCCCAGCGAGCCGCCGCCTCCTCGAGATCATGCACCACATACCCGAGCTGTCCGACCGGCCCCCACAGATCACGCATGCGCTCACCGTAGTTGTCGTGGCGGGCGCCGTTCCGAGCCGGCGCGCCGTTGTACGCTGCGGTCCGGTCATGAGCGACGAAGCCACCCCCGACGGCGGAGAGGGCAGCCCCGGAGCTGGGGTCGGCACCGACGCGCCCGACGAGCCCGAGATCTCCGGCGTCCCGCGCGGTTGGAGCGAACGTCGTCGGGGCATGGATCCCGAGAACCGTCGGCGGGTGATGGACGCGTGCGCCGTTCGAACCTCGTCGGGGTGGATGACGCACTTCGTGCTCATGATGGTGCTGTCGGTCGTGGTCGCCGTCATGGGCCTGTCGGCGAACTCCGCGGCCCTGGTGATCGGCGCTATGTTGCTCGCGCCGTTGATGACGCCCGTCCTGGGGACTGCGGCATCGCTCACGATGGCGCTCGGCGGTCCGCTGCGGCGGTCGCTCGTGGTCCTGGTGGTGGCGTCGGTGGGGGCGATTGCGCTGTCGTGGTTCGTCGCCCTGTTCCTCCGGGACGGTCCGTTGACCAGCGAGGTCATCGCCCGCACCAGCCCGGACGCGAGGGACCTGATCGTGGCGCTGGCGGCCGGCGCGGCCGGTGCGTACGCGACCGCTCGTCCGGACCTGTCGAGCTCGCTGCCGGGTGTCGCCATCGCCGTGGCCCTCGTCCCGCCGCTGGGTGTGGTCGGAATCACCCTCGAGGCAGGACGCAGCGACCTGGCCAGGGGCGCCCTGCTCCTCTACGCCACGAACCTGACGGCCATCGTCGTCGCCGGTGTCATCGTGTTCGTGGTGACCGGGTTCGCGCCGCCGCGGCGCCTGGCGAACACCTCGGGCACCGTGATCATGGGCAGCGTCGCTGCGGCCGCGCTGATGCTGGCCGCCGCGATCCCGTTGACCCTGGCCAGCTTCCAGGCGGCGGACGACGCCCGAGATCGGCGTTCGATCGAGACGGCGGTCCAGAACTGGCTCGGCGGGACGGCGGACCAGATCGACAACATCGACATCGCCGAGGAGACGGTGCAGGTCTCGGTCTCGGGCTTCGAGGAGCCGCCGCCCACCTTTGCGCTCGAACAGGAGGTGCGGACGATCCTCGGGAGAGACGTGGTGGTCACGGTCCGGTGGACTCAGACCCAGCTCGCTCCCGAGGTCGAGGTTCAGCCGACCGAGGAGGAGCTGCTGGCGCTCGACATCGAGGGGGTGGTCAACGAGTGGCTCGCCGCCGGTGATGGCGCCTACGCGATCGAGCACCTCCAGGTCGGGGACAACTCGGTGCGAGTCGACGTGTCGTCGGCCGTGGCGCCGCCGTCGGTCAACGACCTCGGCGAGCGACTCGAGGCTTCGCTCGGCATCGGGCCCGAGCTCGAGGTCAACTGGCTCCCGCTCACCCAGATCCTGCCCGACGACGGGGTCGAGTCGTTGGCCGACGTCACCGAGCGCCTGCGACGTGTCGCCCGTGACTGGGCCGCTGGCCAGGAGGAAGTGACGGTCGCCGAGGTGCGCTACGACGGGGTGACGGCCATCGTGGACGTGACCGGGACCGTGAGCCCCGACCCGTCCGGGCTGGAGTCGGCTCTCCGAGAGGAGCTGCCCGACGACGTCGACATCGTGGTCTTCTTCACTCGTCGCGAGTTCCTGGTGCCGGCGCCCACCCCCACCCCGACTCCCACGCCGACACCGACTCCCACGCCGACACCGACTCCCACGCCGACCCCGACCCCCGACGGCACGCCGACGCCCGAAGCCTGAAGATCATCGGTCTTCGCTCCGCCGGTCGAGCAATGGTCGGACCCCTGAGCTGGGGATTCGTCGTCTCCACGCACTCTCCATGTCGTCTCCAAGCCTTGCAGGGCGGCGTCCATCAGAGTGACGATCACACCGCAACACGGCGGTGTGCAACGAAGGAGCAACGACATGCCTGCCCCCATCCCCACCATCGTCAACCGCACGCCCGGTCAGCCGGCCTACCTGAACGGCCGCACCGTTCGCCTCTACATCGACGCCCTCGCCAAGCCTGTCGTCTGACCTGTGCTGGTGCCCGGCGGTGCAGCCCGTCGACACGCAGGGAGGAGTCGCAAGACACAACCGACCCGTACCCCACCGCCGTCCCCTCTCGGCAGTGGGGTACGAGGCGTTTTGGCGCCGGGTGGTCGCCGCTCGGATCGGCGGCCTCGGCCAGGGCCGGCGCTCGGCACTACAGTCCGGCCCATGTCGAAGAAGACCATCATCGCCAAGCTCACCTGTGACCCCGACAACGCCGAGGCGCTGGAAGCTGCACTGCACGAAGGCATCAAGGCCGCCGACGAGGAAGGTGGCCTCGAGATCTACTCGGTCCACAAGGACCCCAACGAGGCCGGCGTGTACTGGTTCTTCGAGCTGTACGCCGACGTGGATGCGTTGGGCGTCCACGGCAAGGGCGACGGCATGCGTGCCGCGATGAAGGCGGTGGGCTCGCACCTGTCGGCGCCGCCCGAGGTCAGTGTGCTCGACCCCGTCGCCGCCAAGGGCCTCACGCTCTAGGCATCAGGTCTTCGGGACCCAGGGGGCGTCCTCGCGCCCGAGGAACGCCTTCATCCCGGCTGCAGCCTCATCGGAGGCGAAGAGGTCGCCGGACAGCTTGGACGTGTAGCGGAACGCTTCGTCCATCGGCATGGCCGGAACGTCGCGGATCAGCGCCTTCGCCGCAGCGAGGGCGTTCGGTCCGCCGCGCACCACGTCTGCCAGCACGGCGTCGACTTCGGCATCGAGGTCCTCGCGTGCGACCGCTCGTGAGATCAGTCCGAGCTCGGCCGCATGGGCGGCGGGGAAGCGGTTGCCGCGCAGGAACGCCTCCATCGCCTCGCCCCGTCGCATCTTGGGCAGACAAACCACCGAGATCATGGCGGGCGCCACGCCGAGGCGGACTTCGGTGAAACCGAACTTGGTGTCGTCGGCCGCGATGGCGATGTCCATCGACGCCACCAGGCCCAGCCCTCCGCCGACCACGTGCCCGGCGACCTTGGCGATGACCGGCGTCGGCGACTCGATGATTTCGGTCATGAGCCGCTCGAAGCCGTTCGAGTCCGACGTCTTGTCGGCTTCGGCCGATCGCTCCTTCAGGTTGGCCCCCGCGCAGAACGTGTTGCCGTCGTTGGTGACCACGACGGCGCGAACCGACGGGTCGGCGTTGGCGAACGCGATTGCGCCGCGGAGGCCCTCGACGAGGGCGAACCCCAGCGCGTTCTTGTTGTCGACGTCGGCAAGGGTGACCGTGGTGATGCCGTTGGCGGTTGCGGTGCGGACGGGCGTGGACATCAGAAGCTCCCTGCAGTCGGGCCGTCGGTGGCGCCGCCGGCGAAGGCCTGCGCCTTGACCATCCAGTCGCGGGCTGCGTCGCCCGTGATCACCAGGTCGGTGTCGTCGGCGTGACGACGTTGGGTGACGACCAGGCAGAAGTCCTCGGCCGCGCCGACCACCGAGTCGGGGGCGTCGTCGTCGCCCCAGGTCCAGGTCTCGCCCGACGGCGCCGCGAGCTCGACTCGCACGTCGTCGTCGGGGAGCTCCAGCCCGCGGTTGGCGTAGGTCCACCCGCGGGTGATGAATCCCAGCTGGGCGATGTGGCGGAGTCGGTCGGTCGGGGTGCGGGCGGCGCCCACGGTGTCACAGACGTCCTGGCCGTGGGCCCAGGTCTCCATCAGGCGGGCGGTCAGGAAGGACTTGCCGCTCATCTCCGGGCCGTACCACGGAACGCGAGCGGATTCGCCCAGCGTGCCGGCCGCCTCGATGAGTGTCGCCCGGCCCTCCTGCCACCAGGCCATGAGCTCACCTGCGGCCATGGCTCGAGTATCGTGTGAGCGTGGCGTCGGTCCCATCGGCTGCGAACGCCACTGCCATCTCCTCGCAGTGGGCGACGAAACCGTCGGGGTCGGTGATGGCCAGCGCGGCCGTGCGGTCGAAGTAGGCGAGGTGCCCGACCTGGTCGGCGATGTCCCAACCCGGGCTCGGCGTGGCCTGCGCCCACTGGTCCGAGGACAGCGGGGCGAGCACCAGCTCGAGTGCCTCGTGTTCGGCGGCGAGGTCCGCCGTGATGTCAGCGACAGTTGGCATGGCTGGGAGACTACGGCACGTGCCGTCGGTGAGGGCGCTCTCAGGACGTGACGAACGACGCGCGGACACCGCCGTCGCCGACCAGCCACCAGGCGGCGCGGTCGCCCACGAGGGACACATCCTCGGCTGGCCCGATCGGGGCTCGGTACTCGACCTCGATCCGTCCGGGACGGTCGGTTCCGGCCGATTCCTCGGCCACGACGAGATAGGCGGCGTTGTTCACATGGCCGAGACGATCGATGTCCGCCGCGCGAAAGCGCCACGGTCGGGCCGGGGCGCCCGGCGGCGGTTCGGGGTGTTGGAGTCGCGAGGTCACCCGGCGGCCGGCGGCCGCCTCGTCGTACGCCGCGTGGAACGTGTCCGGCAGGCGAGCGGGTCCGCCTGTCTCGGGATCGATGGCCACCCAGAGGACCACGGCCTCGCAGTGCCCGCCGTCGTCTCCGATCAGCGAGGTCCGGCGCTCGGCCCAGCGGGGCCCGTAGCCGGCGCACCAGGTCGTCAGGGTGCACAACTCCTCGGATCGGGGGGCGGCACGGACCTCGAGCACCGACCGGCGGACGACCCACGCGAGGTAGGACGCGGTCATGGTCTCCCGGGCGTCGTCCGACGCGACGTCTTGGACGTAGCGGGCGAGCGCGTCGAGTCGGAGCTCGCCGGCCGCCGTGGTGTCGGACAACCGGACCCGACGGCTGGCCGAGAAGGTTCGCCCCGAGCGTGGGCGTTCCAACATGCGCATGGCCCCGTCGTCTCGACTCATCGAGGAAGATGCTGCCAGGTACAGCCCCCGAGCGCGAACCCGTGGCGCGTTCGGTCTGAGCAGGGACCGACGCGTGGCAGGCTGCGCCGCACGGACGGGATCAGACTGCGGCTTCGGTCAGTGCTCGTTCGGTCAGGACACGGGCGAGGTGACTCCGATACTCGGCGTCGCCGTTGTTGTCGGTCGGTGGGGTGGTTCCGTCGGCGGCGACGGCCGCCGCGTCGGAAGCCGATGCCCCCGAGGCGACGGCGGCCTCCACTGCGGACGCCCGCAGGGGTGTCGACCCCATGTTGACGAGCGCCATCCCGTTCCCGCCTTCCGCCGCCGCTGCTGCGACGATGGCCCAGTCCTGGGCCCGTCGGTTGAACTTCTGGTACGACCAGCCGCCGGTCGAGACCGGCACTCGGACCTCGGTGAGGAGTTCGTCGGGAGCCAACGACGACTCGAGGAACCCCGTGAAGAAGTCGTCGATCGCGATCTCGCGCGCACCGTTCGGACCCCGGGCCACCAGCGTCGCCTTCAGCGCGATGGCCGCAGCCGGAAGGTCCGACGCCGGGTCGGCGTGGGCGAGGGAACCGCCCAGCGTGCCCCGGTGGCGGACCGCCGGGTCGCCGACCAGCGAGGCCACGTGCGCCAGCATCGGGCACGCCTCCTTCAGCTCCGCCGAGTGTTCCAGCTCGCTGTGGCGGGTGAGGGCTCCGATGCGAACGGTGTCGCCGTCCACGCTGATGCCTCGGAGGTCGCCGTTCAGGCCCCCCACGTCCACGATCACGCCCGGCGTCACCAGCCGGAACTTCATCAGCGGGATCAGGCTGTGGCCGCCGGCCATGAGCTTGGCGTCGTCGCCGTGTTCGGCCAGCGCGGCGAGGGCCTCGTCGGCCGATCCCGCCCGGACGTAGTCGAATGCCGCCGGGATCATGATCCACCTCCCTGGGCCGCCTCGATGGCTCGTCGGACCCGCATGGGCGTGGCCGGCATCTCCATGTCGGTGATGCCGTGTGGACGCAGCGCGTCGCAGACGGCGTTGATCACCGCGGCCGCCGATCCGATGGTGCCGGCCTCGCCGACGCCCTTCACGCCGAGCGGGTTGCTCGTGGACGGGGTGACCGTGCTGTCGAGGGTGATCGAGGGCATCTCGGCCGCGGAGGGCACGAGGTAGTCCATCAAGGAGGGGTTGGTGATCTGGGCCTGGTCGTCGTAGATCGCCACCTCGTAGAGCGCCTGGGCGGCACCCTGGACGATGCCGCCGTGGACCTGGCCTTCGACGATGAGCGGGTTCACCTGGTTGCCGCAGTCGTCGACGGCGATGTAGTCGATCAGCTCGACGTTGCCCGTGTCCTCGTCCACCTCGACCACCGCGATGTGGGTGCCGAACGGGAACGCGAAGTTCGGCGGGTCGAAGTTCACCTGCTCCTGGAGGTTGGGTTCCATGCCGTCGGGCAGATCGTGGGCGGCGAACGCGGCGAAGCCGAGCTCCTGGATGTGGACCGACTTCGCCGGCGTACCGGCCACCGAGAACGCGCCCTCCTCGAAGACGATGTCGTCAGCCGACGCCTCGAACTGATGCGCCGCGATCTGCTTGGCCTTGTCGATCACCTTGTCGGCAGCCATGGCGATGGCGACGCCGCCGACCGCCAGCGACCGCGACCCGTAGGTGTCGAGGCCCAACGGGCTGGTGGCCGTGTCGGAGTGCAGGACCGTCACGTCATCGGGGCTGATGCCCATCTTGGTGGCGATGATCTGGGACCACGCGGTCTCGTGGCCCTGGCCGTGGGGCGTGGACCCCGAGACCACCTCGACCTTGCCCGTGGGCAGCATACGGACCGTGGCGTGTTCCCAGCCCCCGGCGCCGTAGTTCAGGCCGCCGAGGGCACGGCTCGGTGCCAGGCCGCAGATCTCGACGTAGGTGCACATCCCGATGCCGAGCTGGACCTTCTCGCCGGCGTCGCGGCGACGCGCCTGCTCGGCGCGGAGCTCGTCGAGTTTGGCGAGCTCGAGCGCCTTGTCGTGGGCCGGGCGGTAGTGCCCCGAGTCGAAGATCAGGGTGGAGGCGGACTCGTGGTTCTCGAAGAACTCGCCCCCGTTGATGTAGTTCCGGGCTCGGACCTCCTCGGGTGTGATCCCCACCTCGTTGGCCACCAGGTCCATGACGCGCTCGATGGCGTAGCTGGCCTCCGGCCGGCCGGCGCCGCGGTAGGCGTCGGTGGGCGTCATGTTGGTGAACCAGCCGTCGCAGGTGAAGCTGAGGTTCGGGATGTCGTACACGCCCGTGTAGAGGAAGCTTCCCAGGAGGGGCACGCCCGGCGTGATCAGCATCATGTAGGCGCCCATGTCGGCGTCGAGGTGCACCTTGACCGCCGACACCTTGCCGTCGGCATCCGCCGCCGCCGAGATGCGCTGGATCTGGCCGCGGCCCTGGTGCGATGCCCCGGCTGCTTCGGATCGGGTCTCGGTCCAGCGGACCGGGCGACCGAGATGGTTGGCCAGGGTGACCGACAGGATGGCGTCGGCGTCGACGTTCAGCTTGCCGCCGAAGCCGCCGCCCACGGCCGGGGCGATCACCCGGATCTTGCTCTCGGGGATGCCGGTGGTGGCGGCGATCATCACCTTGAGGATGTGGGGCACCTGGGTGGCCGAGTAGAGCGTGACCTCGCCACCGGCCGGTGACGGGATGGCCAAGACGCCCCGCGGTTCCATGGGCGTCGGGATCAGCCGCTGCTGAACGAACGTGGCCTCGATCACGTGGGCGGCGCTCTCGAATGCCGCGGCCGTCCCCTCCGGGTTCGGGTCGAGCGGCCAGTGGAACGCCTTGTTGGTGCTCAGGTCCGAGTGCGCCATGACGTCGTCTGCCATGGCGTCTTCGATCGAGCTCACCGCACCGAGTGGCTCGTAGTCCACGATGACCTGCTCGGCCGCATCCGCGGCCCCGTAGCGGGTCTCGGCGAGGACGACGGCCAGGATGTCGCCGACGTGCTTGGCCTCACCGACCGCCACCGGGTTGTGCGGCGGATTGACCATGTCCTCGGTGACCGGCCAGGCACACGGCAGGGGAGCCGCCCACAGGCCGAGGTCGGCGAGCTGTTCACCGGTGTAGACGGCGTGCACGCCCTCCATCGCCGCGGCGTCGGCCGTGTCGATCGACCGGATGCGTGCATGCGCCATCGTCGACCGGACCATGCCCATCCAGAGCTGGCCGGGCGCCTTGATGTCGTCGACGAACTTGGCCTCGCCGGTGACGAGCTTGGCGTCCTCCTTGCGGAGCATGCGGTCGCCGATGCCGGCGACGGTGGGAGCTTCTTCGACTGCGGTCACGATGCACCTCCGACGGACAGCACGGCCTTGACGATGTTGTGGTAGCCCGTGCAGCGGCACAGGTTGCCCTCGAGGCCTTCACGCACCTGGGCCTCGGTGGGGTTCGGGTACTCCTCGAGCAGCGAGGTGGCGGCCATGATCATCCCGGGCGTGCAGTAGCCGCACTGGAGCGCGTGGCACTCGTGGAAGGCCTGCTGCATCGGGTGCAGCGTGCCGTCGGCGTCGGCCAGACCCTCGATGGTCGTGATGTCGGCGCCGTCGACCGATGCAGCGAGCATGGTGCAGGACTTGGCCGACTGGCCGTCCACGTGGACGGTGCAGGCACCGCACGAGCTGGTGTCACAGCCGACGTTGGTGCCGGTGAGGTCGAGATGGTCCCTGAGGTAGTGCACCAGCAGGGTGCGGGGTTCGACGTCTGCGCGCCGCGCAGCGCCGTTGACGGTGACCGACACTTCCATTCGGGTCCTCCGTGTCTGGGCGATCGTGATGGTTCGGGCTTCGCCGGCGGGTCGCCACGCGGCGTTCGCAGCCTGTCATATCTCCATCGGCTGTGCCACCGGTCACACCACGGAACCTCGGCCACTCTGGCACCATGAGCCTCACCTCCCTCCCACGTGGGGGAGGAGTGCGGGACAGTAGGAGATTGATGTGCGTCTGATCGCCTTCCGGGCAGCCGACGGGCCCTTCATGGGCGCCGTCGAGGGTGACATGGTGCGTCCGCTGTGCGACATCGACGAGTTCTACGACGATGTCGACGCGGGCATGGCCGCGTCTGGCGGCGAGCCGGTGGCGCTGGACGAGGTCCAGCAGGTGCCGCCGGTGCCGACGACCAGCAAGGTCTTCTGCATCGGCCTGAACTATCCGCTCCACATCGCCGAGACCAAGAGCACCAGACCCGACTTCCCGAACCTGTTCGCACGTTGGTATGCGTCACTCGACGTCGACGGCGGCTCCACGCCGGTGCCGCCAGGCGAGGCCGGGCTCGACTGGGAGGCCGAGCTGGCCGTGGTGATCGGGCGCGAGATGTTGGCCGTCGACCGGGCCGACGCGATGGCCGGGGTGTTCGGCTACACCTGCTTCAACGACATCTCGGCTCGGAGGTTCCAGCGGGCCACGCCGCAGTGGGCGTTGGGCAAGAACCCGGACAAGTCCGGGCCGATCGGGCCTGCGATCGTGACGGCCGACGAGCTCGGCGATCCCTATTCGCTGCGCATCGGCTCCCGGTACAACGGCACGACCGTCCAGGACTCGGTCACCGGGGAGATGATCTTCAAGATCGACGAGACGATCGAGTACATCACGTCGGCGCTGACGCTCCGTCCCGGTGACGTCATCGCCACCGGGACGCCGGACGGTGTGGGCTCCAGGATGGACCCGCCGGTCCTCATGGGCCCCGGTGACACCA
This sequence comes from Acidimicrobiales bacterium, assembly GCA_965262315.1. GTDB lineage: Bacteria > Actinomycetota > Acidimicrobiia > Acidimicrobiales > UBA8592 > JBCCFK01. The sequence goes on along the minus strand of CBDHFJ010000141.1, from coordinate 8,150 downwards.
TCGAGGTCGACATCGAGACCATCGGCGTCCTCACCACCCACATCGTCTGACGCGACCACCACCTCCTCGGCGTCAGTCGACCGTGGGGATCGCGAAGCCGACCTCGGCGCCGGGCGTCGAGGGTGAGTCGGTGGCCCACACGGTGCCCCCATGGGCCCGGACCACTTGGTCGACGATCGCCAGCCCCAGACCCGAGCCCGGCATCGTCCGGGTGGCGTCCGCTCGGTGGAAGCGGTCGAAGACGCGCTGCCGGTCGGCGGGGTCGATGCCGGGTCCGTGATCCCGGACGGCCAGCCGGCCCTTGTCGATCACCACCTCGATCGGCGCGGTCGCGGGGCTGAACTTGTGGGCGTTGCCGAGCAGGTTGGACGTCGCCCGCTCCAGCAACGTCGGGTCACCCATGACCTGGCTGCCGTCGTGGTGCAGGGTCACCGGCCGGTCGGTACGGCGCCCCAGTCGGGCGATGGCCCGCTCGGCCACCGAGCCCAGGTCGACGCGGACGAACGGTTCGGCATCGGCGCTGTCGGTGGCCAGTTCGATCAGCTCACCGAACAGTTCGTTCAGTTCGCCCAGTTCCGCCTTGATCGACGCCAGGACCTCGGCGCGGTCTTCCGGGTCGAGGCGGTCCGCGCGTTCCAGCAGCGAGACGTTCGCCCGAAGGCTCGTCAACGGTGTGCGGAGCTCGTGCCCCGCGTCGTGGACCAGCCGGTGTTGCTGCTCGCGGCTGGCCGCCAGGGCGTCGAGCATCTCCTTGAAGCTGCGTGCCAGCGTCCCGACCTCGTCGGTGCGATCGACCTCGATGGGGGTCGACAGGTCGTGGGTGTCGGCGACCGTGGTGGCAGTGTCGGCGAGCCGGCGCAGTGGGCGCGTGGTCTGGCGGGCGACCACGAAGCCGACGAGCGCGGCGAGCAAGGACATGCCGAGCCCGATCGCCACGACCCGGTTGCGCAGGGACCCCAGGACCCGGGCGGTCTCCTCCACCGAGCGGGCCACCTGGACGGCACCTCCGCCGGGGATGGGGGTTGTCAACATGCGGTAGTCGACCCCGTCGATCGCGATGTCCCGGTAGAGGTGCTTGCTGTCACCGCCGCGGCCGTCCTTGCCCGCCGATGATTCGGCGATCGCGGCGTCGGCATCGGTCACGGGCAGGGTGACGGTGCTGGTCGAGGAGGCGGTGATGGCGCCTGTGTCGTCCAGGGTCTGGACGATGGCGTCGGGGTCGAACGAGAGCGTGACCTCGGTCGTGGTCGCCGGAGCGTCCTCGCGGTCGCGGCCGCGATCACGGCCGCGCGGGGCTTCACGTCGGCCCTCGATGACGTCGGCGGCGCGTCGCTCCAGGAACTCGTCGGTTTCCGACGCCAGTTCGCTGTCCGCGGACTGGAACACCAGGACGGCGACGACCGCGATCCCGGTCGCGGTCAAGAGCCCGAACAGCAGCGCCAACCGCGCTCGGAGGCTCACGGTCGACCCTGTGGCCTCACACCGGCACCGGACGGATGGCGTAGCCGATGCCGCGGCTGGTGTGGATCACTCGATCGCCACCGTGTTCCTCGAGTTTCCGGCGGAGATAGCCGACGTGGACGTCCAGTGACTTGGACGAGGTCTCGAAGTCGTAGCCCCAGATCTTCTCGTAGAGCACTGTGCGCGACAGCACGATCTCGGGGTTGGTCATGAGTATCCGGAGGATCTCGAACTCGGTCCGGGTGAGGTCGATCTCGGCGCCTGCACGGGTGACGATGCGGCGCTCGGGGTCGAGCTCGATGTCGCCGCAGACGAGCGTGGCGCCCTCGTCCTGGAGCCCGGCGCGTCGCAGCAACGCCCGGACTCGGGCGAGCAGTTCGTCCATCTCGAAGGGCTTGGGGAGGTAGTCGTCGGCGCCGGCGTCGAGGCCTGCCACCCGGTCGGAGACGTCCGTCCGGGCGGTGAGCATCAGGATCGGGCGCCGGTCGCCACGGTCACGGATGCGGCGAGCGACCGACATCCCGTCGACGAAGGGCATCATCACGTCGAGGATGACGAGGTCGGGTTCGTGTTCGACGACGGCCTCGAGCGCGGCAGCGCCGTCGCCCACCGGGATGGGCCGGTAGCCCTCGAACTTCAGGATCCGTTCGAGGGCCTCTCTGATCTGTTTGTCGTCCTCGGCAACGAGGACCGTTGCATCAGCCATGGCCCCTCCATTGTGCTGTCGCGGTCGTTCACCGCGGCGTTCCTGCCCGATGTCGTCTGACGCGAGCCGGCCCGACCGTGGTCCACCGCGGACAGGGTGCGGTGGCCACGGCCGGGCGGGCCGGGAGGGGATCAGCTGGCGATCTCGCCGTCGGCGTCGTCGGCGCCGCGCTCACCGCGGATGCCGTTGACCTTGTCGGTGACTCGGTCTTCGATCTCGGCGAGCTTCTCGTCCGCCTCCTCCTGGGTCAGGCGGCCGTCCTCGACGGCCTGGGCGATGCGCTCGGTCTTCTCGGCGACCAGGGCGTCGATCACCGCATCGAGGTCGTCGCCGGCGATGTCGGCGATCGTGGCGCCGTCGGCGAGCTGGGTGCGGAGGTCGTCCTCGTCGAGGCCGAGCACCTCGGCCACGGTGTCGAGGCTCTTGCCGCCGCGGTGGCCGCGCCGCTCGCATCCTTCACGCTCGGCGTCTTCCTCGGCCGGAGCTTCGGGGGTGTCGGCGTCCTGCACGGTGACGATGCCGCCGTCATCGGTGACCTCGACCGTCTCGACCGTTTCGACCGTTTCGACCGTTTCGACGGTCTCGGTCGCGGCGTCGGTGAGGGTGGGCTCGTCGCTCGCACCGGCAACGCCGGCGAGGGCTCCGGCGCCGACCACGCCGCCGCCGAGGACGGCTGCGGCCAGCAGGGTCGAGGTGAGTGCGTTCTTCATCTTGGGCTCCTGTTCGGGGGTTGGTGTCGTGTTGACAGTCCCCACGATGAAGCCGGCGGGTGAGTGCTCCCGTCGGGAACCCACAAGATTCGGTAAGGCCGCGAACCGCTCTCGTCAGCGCGTCCGCGGAAGCCCCAGATGGGCTTCGGCGATCAGGTTGCGACTGATCTCGGAGGTGCCGCCGTAGATGGTGGTCACCGGCGCTCCACGGAAGTGCTCGTCGAGCGCGCCGCCCACCGGCGCGTGCTCGGACTCCTCGCGGAGCAGGCCCTCGGCGCCGGCCATGGCGACGAACCAGCCCGCGTGCCGCTTGTACGCCTCCGATGAGAACAACTTGGTCATCGACCCCTCGACCCCGAACATGACGCCCTCGGAGGCGAGCCATGCGGTGCGGAGTGCGAAGCCTCGGCACACCTCGAGGTCGATCATGGAGCGCACCAGCCGCTCGCGCACCACCGGGTCTTCGATGACCGGCGTGCCGTCCGCTCGGCGGTGCGTCCGGGCGTAGTCGACGGCCCGGTCGATCAGGGTGGCCGAGTGGTACTGACCACCGGCGATGCCGCGCTCGAACTTCAGCGCCGACTTCATGACCGTCCAGCCACCGTCGACCTCGCCGATGCGCCATCGGTCATCGATGCGAACGTCGTCGTAGAACGTGGCGTTCGAGCGTTCGGTACCCATCGTGTGGACGGGTTGGATCTCGATGCCGGGCGTGTCCAGCGGCACGACGAACATCGTCAGGCCGCGGTGCTTGGGGACGTCGGGGTTGGTCCGCGTGAGCAGCAGCACGTACCCGGCCTCGTGCGCCAGCGTGGTCCACATCTTCTGCCCGTTGATCACCCACTGGTCGCCGTCCCGGGAGGCGCGGGTCTGGGCGGCGGCGACGTCGGAGCCGGAGTCGGGCTCGGTGTAGCCGAACGACACCAGCGTCTCGCCCTCGATCAGGTCGCGAGCCACCGTGTCGCGGAGGTGGTCGTTGCCCAGCTCGAGGATGACCGAGGCCACGACGATGGCGACGCCCATGCCGTCCACCGGAGCGCCCGCGAGTTGCAGCTCCTCGATGAGCACCGACATCTCCAACGCGTCGCGGCCACCACCGCCGAGCTCCTCGGGCACGGCGCCGTTCAGCCAGCCCCGCTTGGCGAGCTCGCGATGGAACCCCCAGTGATGGATGGTGCCGTCGCTCGTGCTGTGCAGGACCTCGGCTGTCAGGTGTTCGGCGATGAACTCGCGCACCTCGCGACGGAACGCCTCGGCATGGGGTGGCAGCGACCAGTCCATCTCAAGCGACCTCCGCCGGGGGGAGGAGGAGCGCGGCGAGGCGCTGGTACTCCACGGCCGGGTCCCCATACTGGAGCGCCCACCCGCGGGCCCGCCGGTAGTAGAGCTGGATGTCGTACTCCTCGGCGTACCCGTAGCCGCCGTGGTACTGCAGTGCGGCGGCGGTGGCGCCCTGGGCGGCCTCGGCGGCGAACAGAAACGCCATGCCGGCCATCGTCTCCGCGTCGTCCGCGTCAGCGTCGAGCGCACAGACGGCACGTTGCGCGAGATGGGTGGCTCCCTCCACGTTCGTCGAGGCGTCCGCCAGGCCGTGCTGGATGCCCTGGAACGTCCCGACCGCCACCCCGAACTGGTGTCGGTCCTTGACGTAGTCGACCCCGATCTCGAGAGCCCGTCCGCCCAGTCCACACAGCGCGATCGCCATCAACGCCTGCCACTCGGCGGCGACGCGTCGCCACCCGGTGGCGGCCACGGCAGCACCGTCGAGCCTCCGGCGGGCCAGGGGGAGCCGGGGGGCGTTGGGTTCGGCCGCGCCCGGTGCCGCCGACCGGGCCAGGTGTACCCCGTCGTCGTCGCCGGCGTGCACGATCACCTCGGCCACGGCGCCCGCGGGCACGAGGTCGCTCGCGAAGCCCAGTGTGGCCACCAGCCCACCGGCTGCGATCTCGGGCACGGACTCGTCGTCCGGCGCCCACCGGGCCACCGCACGCCCGGCCACCGTGTGCTCGACGAAGGGCACGGGCGCGATCGATCGGCCGAGCTGATGGGCGACCACCGCTGCGATCGTCAAGGGCGCGCCGCCCCCTCCGGCGGCGATCGGTAGGGCCATGCCTGGGGCGCCGGTCGCCACGAAGCGCCCCCAGAGCTCGGCGTCGTGGCCGAGGGGCTCGGCCGCTCGAACCACCTCGATCGGAGCCTCCGCCGCGAAGAACGCCGCGAAGACCTCGTCGACCGCCAGTTCGTCCTCGTTCAGTCGCAGGTCCATCCCCGGCGAAGATAACTGACGGACCGTCAGAGCTCATGGTCGAGCAGCCGCACCGCCAGTGATCGGCCGGTCGCCCGAAGGTGCGGGCGGCGTTCGTCCTTTCGGCTGATCCTCGCGGGCCGGCCGCTTCCGTACGCTGGACGACGGTGCTCGACCACGTCCGGACCCTCCTGCGCGAACCGCGCGTCCCCGACCCGCCCGGCGTGTCGAAGTGGGATCGCGCCCTGGTGGTGCTCCTGACGATCGGCGGCGTGGTCAGCGGATTCTTCGAACCGGACGTGGCCTGGCCCCTCCTCGCCGCCGCCACGACCGTCGTCGTGGTGCCGATGCTCATCCTGCGCCGCCGGGCACCCTTGGCGGCCGCGCTGATCGCCCTCGGTACCGAACTCACCACCGACGTGATCACCCAGGCGTTCACCAATGGGACCTCGGTGTCGTTCGGTGCCGGCATCGCCAGCATCATCCTCATCTACCACTTGTTCCGCTGGGCCTCCGGTCGTGAGGTCGCGCTGGGGTCCGGGCTGCTCTTGGTCTGGCAGCTGCTCTCGGCCATCGCGGGCGACGACTTCTGGGAGCAGATCGGCGGCCTGACGTTCTGGCTGTTCACCGGCTCCGTCGGGCTGGCGCTGCGTTATCGCCACAACGCCCGCCGTCGTGGCATCGAGGAGGCCCGGGCCACCGAGCGCGAGCGGCTCGCCCGCGAGTTGCACGACACGGTCGCGCACCACGTCTCGGCGATCGTGATCCAGGCACAGGCCGGTCGAGCCCAGGCCGCCAAGCGTCCCGAGGCCGCGGCCGAGGTGCTGGGAGTCATCGAGGAGGCGGCCAGCCGGACCTTGACCGACATGCGCCGCATGGTCGGGGCCCTCCGTGACAGCGAGCCTGCCGCGCTGGCGCCCCAGGCGGGGGTGGCCGACATCGAACGCATGGCGGCCGACGTGCAGCGGCCTCCGGTCGAGGTGGTGCTCGCCGGTGATCTCGACGACCTCGATTCGTCGCTCGACGCCAGCCTCTACCGGATCGCCCAGGAATCGATCACCAATGCCCGCCGACACGCTCGGAACGCGACTCGGATCGTGGTCCGAGTCGACGGGCACGACGACCACGTCCAGCTCCCGCGTCTTCGACGACGGCGAGGCGGTCCCGCCGGCGCCGGGCTCCGGTTCCGGGTTCGGGCTGGTCGGCATGGCCGAACGAGCGTCGCTGTTGGGTGGCAGTCTCACCGCCGGTCCCCGCGCCGCCGGCGGCTGGCAGGTGGACGCCACCCTGCCTCGAACGGGAGGATCTGGTTCATGACCCGACGCGTACTACTGGCCGACGACCAGGAACTCATCCGAGCGGGCTTCCGCATGATCCTCGAGGCGCAGGATCCGCCGATCGAGGTGATCGGCGAGGCGGCCAACGGACGCGAAGCGGTGGAGCTCGCCCGGCGCCTCCGGCCCGACGTGTGCCTGCTGGACATCCGCATGCCCGAGATGGACGGCATCGAGGCCACCCAGCTGCTCGCCGGTCCCGGCGTCGCGGACCCGATGGCGGTGGTGATCGTGACCACCTTCGACCTCGACGAGTACGTGCACGGGGCGCTCAAGGCGGGGGCACGGGGCTTTCTCCTCAAAGACGCCGGCCCCGAGTTGCTGGTCCAGGCCATCGAAGCCGCGGCCGAAGGCGACGCCCTCATCTCGCCCAGCATCACGGCGCGCCTCCTCGAGAGCTTCTCCGCCGGTGCGGCCTCGCCCGAGCCCCGGCAGCCGATCGATCCGCTGACCGAGCGAGAGGAAGAGGTCCTGTTGACGGTGGCCAGGGGCCGGACCAACGCCGAGATCGCCGAGGAGCTCTACATCGGCCTCAGCACGGTCAAGACCCACATCGCCAGCCTCATGACCAAGCTCGGGGCCCGCAACCGGGTCGAGATCGCGATGTGGGCTTACGAGACCGGCCGCATGGGCCGGACCTGAGCGTCAGCGCATCAGGAACCCACCGCCGCAGCAGCGAGGTGGCGGGGCATGCGGGTCCACAGGAGCAGCAGCGCGGTGAACGACAGGCCGGCGGCCAGGATGAACGCGGCCCCGTAGCTGGACACGCCGGCCACCGCGCCGAAGATCACGGCGCCGATGGCCAGGCTGAACTCCATGAAGAGGGTGTAGGTGGCGAGCGCGGTCGATCGCTCGTTCGCGGGGACCCCGTCGACCGCCGCGCTCACCAGCGACGGCAGGAGCAGCGCGGTTCCGCAGCTCATGACCACCGTGCCCGCGTAGAGGCCGGCGGCGGAGTCGACGAAGCCGATGAGCGACATGCCGGCCGTCATTCCCAGGAGCGCGGCGGTCCCGCCTCGCAACGGACCCAGGCGGTCCGGCAGCCTCGCGCCGAAGAAGCGGATGGCGACGATCGTGAACGACGCGATGAGGAAGAGCGGGGCGATGTTGTCGACACCGATCTCCTCGCCGTAGAGCGGGACGAAGGCGTTGAACCCGACGAAGCCGATGATGCCGATCCCGAGGGTCACGCCCGGCAGGACCGCACGGGGGTGGACCAGTCGCATTCGTGGCTGTTCGAGGTCGAGTTCGGAGGAGACGACGTTCGGCACCGAGATCGCTGCGATGACCGCGACCGCGCACCCGACCGCGGCGATGTACCACGTGGCGTCGAAGCTCCACCGATCCGACGCCCACTCACCGACCAGGGGCCCGAGGCCGCTGCCGAAGTGAAGGGCGACGAAGATGTAGCTCGTGGCCTCCCCCCGCCGATCGGCGTCGGCGAGATCGACGGCCATCGTCGTGGCCCCCACGAAGAACGCACCCTGGCCGACGCCGAACACCACACGGAGCACGACGAGGGTCGGGATGTCGTCGACCACCACCAGTGCGAGGTGGCTGGCTGTTGCGATCGCGCCCCCGATGATCATGAGGAGTCGGCGCCCGCGGCGGTCGCCGATGACCCCGATCACGGGCCGGGCCGCCACCGCACCGAGGGCCATCGCCCCCACCACGAGGCCGACCGTGGTGTCGGT
>CBDHFJ010000140.1:0-10748 GCA_965262315.1 Acidimicrobiales bacterium | reverse complement strand
CGCCACGGCGAGACCGACGAGCCACGCCGCGGCGAGGGTGACGGTGGGAGCAAGCATCCGCCGCAGGCGAGCTGCGACCCAGTCCTGGGCACGGCCGCCGTTGGCGTTGTGGGAGTCGAGCGACATCGCCGACGAGAAGCCGCCGACGACGAAGAACAGCGGCATGACCTGGAGGATCCAGGTGAGCCAGCTCATCGACGGTGCGAACTCGAGCGCGTTGCCGGTGACCAGCTCGCCGTTGGGGTCGGTGTTCATGACGATCGCGGCCCAGTGTCCGATCGAGACCGCCAGCATCGCCAGGGCGCGGTAGAGGTCGATGGCCCGGTTGCGATCGGCCTTGGTGGCGCCGGCCAGGTCCTTGACCGACGCCGACGGCGCCGCGCCGGCGGTGGGTGAGGGGAGTGTGGTGCTCATGTCGACCAGTGAACGATTCCTCGGGGGCTCGGTCAGCTGGGGGGTTCCCCCAAACTCCTCTGGGGGATCCCCCAGAGGAGGCGAGCGCCTGGGGCCGGGGTGGGCCATCATTGGCGCAACAGACCGGACCCGAGGGGGATGTGACTGATGCCAGGACCGATGGACGGCGTGAAGGTCGTCGACATGACGCAGGTGGTCTCGGGGCCGTTGGCCACGATGCTGCTGGCCGACCAGGGCGCCGACGTGATCAAGGTCGAACCCACGGCGGGACTCGGCGATCTCACCCGTCTCCCGTCCTTCGACAAGGGCGGCATCGGCGCCTTCTACATCAACAACAACCGCGGCAAGCGGGCCCTCTCCGTCGATCTGACCGGTGACGAGGGGACGGCGCTCATCCTCGAGCTCTGCCGCGACGCCGACGTGTTCGTCCAGAACTTCCGCCCCGGCGCCATCGAGCGGCTCGGCCTGGGCTACGACGAGGTCAAGGCCGTCAACCCCGACATCGTCTACGTCTCCATCTCGGGCTTCGGTCCGAGCGGGCCGTACTCCGACCGGCCGGTCCTCGATCCCGTGATCCAGGCGTTGTGTGCCGTGGTCGACCGCCAGGTGAACCCGGAGATCCCGTTCCCGGATCTCATCCGCAACCTCTTCGCCGACAAGAGCACGGCGCTGACGGTCAGCCAGGCGATCGCGGCGGCATTGTTCGCCCGTGAGCGCGGAGCGGGAGGCCAGCTGGTCGAGATCCCGATGGTCGACGCCTGCATGTACTTCTTCTGGCCCGACGGGATGATGGACAAGACGGTCATCGACGACGACGCCAACGGCGGGCTGCGCCTGGCCCAGATCTACAACCTGACCGAGTGCGCGGACGGCAAGCTCGTCTACTTCGCGGCCTCCGACCCGCAGCGCCACGGCGTCTACGAGGCATGCGGCCACCCCGAGTGGAGCGAGGACGAGCGCTTCGGCACGATGATCGCGCTCGCCCAGAACCCCGAGAACTTCCAGATCCTCGGCGGCATGATCGCGGATGCCTTCCGGGAGATGAACGTCGCCGACGCCGTCGCTGCGCTGGTTGCAGCCGACGTGCCGGCAGGCCCGATCCTGACGGCTGAACAGTCGATCGAGGACCCCCAGATCGTGCACAACGGCACCCTGACGACCTGGCAGCACCCCGACGCCGGCACCATCCAGCAGCCGGTCCCGGCCGCGCGCTTCCACGAGACCCCGGCCGCGGTCGCCGCGTCGGCGGCCCACCGGGGCCAGCACAACGACGAGATCCTCGCATCGCTCGGAAAGTCCGCCGACGAGATCGCCGCGCTGCGCGAGGCAGGCGTCATCGGCTGATCGGGGTTGGGTCGTGCTCCGGCACGACCCAACCGGATCCTTCTCGATGGGTCACCCCCGTTGTGGGGATGCGTCGACGCCCGCGTTGGATAGCCTGGCAGGCCGCCCAACGGCGGGGTAGGCGACCAGCAGGGGGCTCCGGTGGCGACACGACACCCGGAACACGACGCCGAACAGGCGTACATCGTCGACGCGCGGGCAGCGCTCAACGCATCCGTCATGCACGTCGAGGCGCTGCTGGCGTCGGCGAAGGCCGACCGCCACAACCCCGACGCGCAAGCGCTTGCGGCCAACCTGACCGGTCGGGCGCAACGATTGCGCGACGCCGGTGCACAGGCCGCGTGCTTCGCCCGGCTCGACGACGAGGACGAGGACACGTACTACATCGGCCGCCAGCACATCGCCGATGCCGACCAGAACGCGCTCGTGATCGACTGGCGAGCGCGAGCCGCAGAGCCGTTCTATCGGGCGACCGCGCTGAACCCCATGGGCGTCGAGCTTCGGCGCCAGTTCGTGCTCGAAGGCGACGACCTGATCGAGATCTACGACACCGATCTCACCGACCCCGAGGCGGCCGCCGGGATCCCGGATCCGCTCCTGGCCGAGATCAACCGGGCCCGGACCGGCTCCATGCGCGAGATCGTCGCCACCATCCAGGCCGAACAGGACCGGATCGTCCGAGCGCCGCTCGACCGGACCCTGGTGGTGCAGGGCGGCCCTGGGACCGGCAAGACCGCGGTCGGGCTGCACCGGGCGGCGTACCTCCTGTTCGAGCATCGTGATCTGCTGAGCCGCGAAGGCGTCCTGGTCGTGGGGCCGAACAAGCGGTTCCTCGACTACATCGCCGATGTGTTGCCGAGCCTCGGCGAACGCAGCTCCCGCCAGGTCGTGCCGGCCGATCTCGGTGACATCGACCTGCCCGACGACGCCGGGCTTTCACCGGAGCACTGTCGGCTCGCCGGCGACCCCCGGATGTCGAGGTTGATCAGGCGACACCTCGAGCGCGCACTCAGCGAGCCAACCGAGGACGTCCGCGTCCGGACCGATCTCGGCTCAGCGACGCTCCAGGCCGCACGCGCCGCCAGGCACATGCGCGACGTGCTCCGAGAATTCGATCGTATGGGACCGGCACGTGAGACGTGGATGTCGCGCATGATCAGCGACCTCCGCGACGACATCCGGTCGCGCGCCGTGGGCGGGCCCACGGCAACCGCTTCGGATTTCGCCAAGGCGGCACGCAAGTCCTCGACGTTCAGCGCGTTCGTCAAACAGCACTGGCCCGAGACCAAGCCACAGCCCGCCATCAAGGCCATGTGGCGTGACACGGTGCGTGACGAGACCGTGCTTCGCGAGGTCGGGTTCGAGCCCGACGAGATCGCCGTGCTCGGGGAGCGCCCGGCGCGACGTGCACTCTCGGAGGTGGACCGGCCGCTCCTCGACGAGGCGTCCTACCAGCTCGGTCAGCGGTTCGTGGACTACGGGCACGTCATCCTCGACGAAGCCCAGGATCTGTCGCCGATGGCGCTGCGAATGGTGGCCCGCCGCGCCAAGGGCCAGTCCTTCACGATCCTGGGCGACGTCGCGCAGTGCAGCGGGCACTGGATGTACGACGACTGGGCCCTTCCGCTCGCCAGCCTCGGGACCGCCGACGCGCCGGTGGAACTGGCCGAGCTGACCGTGGGCTATCGCGTCCCCGACGAGTTCATCGCCCTCGCGAACGCGCTGTTGCCGGAGATCGGCGAGACCCTCCGCCCCACGTCGTCGGTTCGGCCGGCCGCTGCCCTGCCGGGCTGGCACCAGATCGGCGCCGACGACCTCGTGGCCACGGTGGCGGCGCGCGCAGGCGAGGCCGCCGAACGCTGGGCGACCGTGGCCGTCGTCGATGCCGAGTCGGACCGGCGCGAGGCCCTCACTGCTGCACTCGGTCCTGACGGTGGCGTCGACGTGCTCTCGCCCCTCGAGGCGAAGGGCCTGGAGTTCGACGCGGTCATCGTGGTGGAGCCCTCGGACATGTACGACCCGCACCGGTCGTGGCGGCCGCTGTTCGTCGCGGTGACGAGAGCCGTCCAGCACCTCGAGCTGCTGGGGAGTGCCGGCCTCCCGCCCCAACTGATCCCGCTGGTCCGCGCGGCGTGAGCGCCGAGGTCTCGCTGCATGCGTTGCGCGTCGACGATGCCCAGGAGATGGTCGCCGTGCTGTCTGCACCAGGGCTCTACACGATCACCGGGGGAGGGCCGCCCTCGCTCGACGAGCTCCGTCGCCGCTACCAGTCCCAGGTCGCGGGCTCGGGCAGGGTCGACGAGCAGTGGCGCAACTGGATCGTGCGTCTCGACGCTGCCGCGGTGGGCTACGTGCAAGCGACGGTCGTCGCGGACACGGCCACGCTCGCGTGGCTCATCGGCGAGCCGTGGCAGCGGCAGGGCCATGCATCGACGGCCACCGCAGCCATGGTCGAGTTGCTCCGGTCCGAGGGGGTGAACCGCTTCGACGCCTGGATCGCGCCGGGCCACATCGGATCCGAGACGGTCGCGCGGAGAGTCGGGCTGGCCCCGACCGACGAGACAGACGCCGACGGCGAGGTCCGCTGGTCGTCGTGACGACGACTATTGGGTGGCAATCGCCTGGAGCTCGGGGATGTCGACCCAGTCCTGCTTGTGCGACACCCAGTACTGCGCCTGTGGGGCCACGGCCGACGTGTCGTCGAGCGTGCCGGCCTTCAGAGCCACGATGCCCGCGGGCTCGACGAACGTCGAGACGATGGGCGAGCCGCACGAGCCACAGAACTTCCGGTACACGTAGACGGCATCGCCGGACTCGCCGCGGTCCTCGAAGACCGACAGCTCGCCGTCGATCGTGAGCTGGCTCTCCGGCATCACCAGGTTGACCGAGTACGCCCCACCGCTCTGCCGCTGACAGTGCGAGCAGTGGCACACGACGGTCGCCACCGGCTCCCCTTCGAACGAGTAGGTGATCTGACCGCAGTTGCATGCACCGGTTCCCGACATGGTGGGGAAACGTAGTCCGCACGCCACGAAGGTGTGGCTTCGGGCCTACCGACAGGTAACACTGGTGTCCATGCAGCCGACCTATTCAGCCGAGGCCGAGGCCTTCCGCGAGAAGATCCAGGCGTTCCTCGCCGAGCACCTGCCGTCCAACTGGAAGGGCCTGGGCGCGCTCGACGCCGACGAAGCCTTCCGCTTCACCAACGAGGAGTGGCGCCCGCTCCTGGCCGAGCAGCGCTACCTCGCCCCGGCCTGGCCTGCCGAGTACGGCGGCGGCGGGCTGACCGAGCTCGAACAGGTCATCCTGGCCGAGGAGTTCCGCAAGGCCGGCGTGCCCGAGGGCGGCACCAACGACGCCTTCAGCATTCAGATGTGTGGCAACACCATCCTCAACTGGGGCACCGACGAGCAGAAGGCGGAGTTCCTGCCCAAGATCATCTCGGGCGAGATCGTCTTCTGCCAGGGCTACAGCGAACCGGACTCCGGGTCGGACCTGGCCAGCCTCGGCTGTCGGGCCGTGCTCGACGGTGACGAGTGGATCATCAACGGCCAGAAGATCTGGACGTCGGCCGGTCAGTATGCGAACTGGATCTTCGTGCTGTGCCGCACCGACCTGGACGCGCCGCAGCACAAGGGCATCAGCTTCATCCTGTGCCCGACCACCCAGGACGGCGTCGAGCTGCGGCCGATCGAGATGATCTCGGGTGAATCCGAGTTCAACGAGACGTTCTTCACCGACGCACGGGCCGACAAGGAGCACGTCATCGGTGGCGTGAACAACGGCTGGGCCGTCGCGATGTCACTGCTGGGCTACGAGCGAGGCGAAGCCGCCGCGACGATGCCGGTCATGTTCCGCGGCGAGTTCGATCGCCTGCTCGAGCTGGCGAAGGATCGTGGCCGCACCGACGACCCGACCATCCGTCAGCGCCTGGCCCAGGGCTACATCGAGGTGGAGATCATGCGCCTGCTCGGCATGCGGACCCTCACGGGCTTCCTGGCCGGCAAACACCCCGGACCGGGCGAGTCGGCCTTCAAGCTGTACTGGTCCGAGTACCACCAGCGGATCACCGAACTGTCGCTCGACATTCTGGGTGCGGAGGCGATGGTGCCCCAGGGTCCGGCGCCCACCAGCTCGTTCCACACCGACAACCCCGGTGCCCCCAACCAGAGCGCCAGCTGGATCGGCACGTTCTACAACGCCCGCGCCGGCACGATCTACGCCGGCACCAGCCAGGTACAGCGCAACATCCTGGGGGAGATGGTGCTGGGCCTGCCCAAGGAGCCTCGCCCCAAGGGTTGACGCGGCACTGACCGAACGGTACGGCCCGGACCAGTGGTCCGGGCCGTGCCGCGTCAGGAAAGCAGCCCGATCACCTCGTCGGTCGGACGGACGTCGCCAAAGCTGCGATAGACGGTGTGCAACGTCGCGTTGAGCTCGGCGTCGCTGCCGGCTGCGTTGGCGTCGGCGACCATCACGACGCGATACCCGAGCGTGTTCGCATCCCGGACGGTCGACTCGCAGCAGACGTTGGCGAGGGTGCCGACGACGATCACGTTCTCGATCGAATGCTGTTGCAGCAGGTCATGCAGAGGGCAGCGCCCCGGGAAGAACGCGCTCGCAGCCGACTTCTCCACGAAGAGGTCGGCCTCGCGCGGTTCGAGTTCGGCTGCGAGCCGATCCTGCACGGAGCCGCTGCCACCCGAGTCTGCGTACAGACTCGCAACGCGGGGCCCGAAGAACTCCATGTGCGTGGGCGGTGGCGGCACGTCTGCGGGCACCACCCACGCCACCGTGCCGCCGACGGCCCGAAGGGCCGCAGCGAGCCGATTGACGTTTGCGAGAATGCCGGCTGCGTAGGGGTTCTCGTCGACGAAGAAGGGCACGAGATCGACGACGACGAGTGCGGTCCGTGTCGGGTCGAGCCGCTCGAACGCATGTCGACGGCCGCGCCGTTGCTCGTGCCGCTCGTACTGCGCTGCATCGATCCACCATCCGTGGAGCATCAGGCGTCGACCTCCCAGGCCTCCGTCAACCACTCCAGGAGCGGGTCGTCGATCTCGGCCGCGTCTCGGACATTGACCGACGTGATAGTGGCGGCCGCTGTGCTCCAGCACCTTCCGGGCCAGCCGGTCGCTGCTGAGCCGGCGGTCGAGGTTGAAGCACACGGCGACCCACTTGGTCATGGTGCGGAGCTGGAGGAACGTGGTCCGGCGCTTGAAGAAGAACCCGACCGAGACCGGCTCGAACCAGATGTCGGGATCGAGGGACTGCATGTGGGCTCGGACGACCTCGAAGACGGGGCGCTCGAACTCGGGGCCGGTCTCGAAGTACTCCTCGATGTCCATGGCCGGCGCGCATTCGTGCCCCTGGTTGGTCCGGCCGAACCGGCGGCGACACTCCGGGCACTCCCACATCCGTGGAATGATCGCACGCATGCGGATCACCAGGCTCTACACCGGCGACGACGGCATCAGTCACTTCGAGGACGTGGACATCGACCTCGAGGACTACGGCGACATGGGGCAGATCTCGGGGCTGTGGCGCGGGCCCGGGGTGATCTTCCGGCAGGTGGCCGGCGACTACGACCTCGACTTCCACGTCGCTCCGCGGCGTCAGCTCGTCGTGAACCTCACCGGATCCGTCGAGATCGACACGGGCGAGGAGGCCCGGGTCTTCCCGGCGGGGTCGATCATGTTGGCCGAAGACACGACGGGCAAGGGCCACGTGAGTCGCAATGTCGACGGCCAACCGAGAACGTGTCTGTTCGTCCCACTCGACGACGGGGTGGGGGAGCGCCAGGCCTAGCAGCAGGCGGCCGCGTCACCGGCGGGTTACCGTCTTCCGATGGCATTCGAAGCGTTGGAAGCAGCGGGCGTCGACGACGAGATCGTCTCCGCGTGCCGGATCTCCTGGGACAACCTGGGTCGACCGGGGTGGATGGTGGAGCGGCGCCGATCGGCTTGCGATCGTTCGGCAGATCCGCGCCTCCGCCCCTCGACCACTCTGGGACCGGGCGCCCGAGCTGGTCGACGTCGGCGATGAGCCCGACGGCGATCTGTCAGCGTTCGTGCGAGCGCTGGCCGAACGGGTCACGACCCAACCGTCGAGCATCGACCACGACACCTACCTCCACATCGTCGACCGAATCGGCGAGGACGCCTACGCCGAGCTGGCCGCCATCGCGGCCCAGATCGTGCCCATCGACCACCTGCACGACGCGCTGGGTCTCGATCGCGAGCCGTTGCCGCCGCAGGTCGACGGCGAGCCCACGGGAGAGCGACCCGATGGCCTCGTCCATGACGTGGCCTTCCTTCCCACCGTGCCGGCGAACGGGATGGCGCACGTGGCCGTGTCGCTCAGCCTGGCCCAGGCCGACAACGCTCGACGGATGCTGCTGGTCCGGGCCATGTACTCGGGACGCAGCTTCGGGGAGATGGTCTGGACCCATCGAGCTCTGAGCCGGCCACAGATCGAGCTGGTGGCCGCCCGAACGTCGGCGCTGAACGAGTGCTTCTATTGAACGACCGCTCACGCCATGTTCCTCCGTGCGAGTAGCAACGCCATCGACACCCGGCCGACGAGACCGCCATCACCGCCGACGAGTCCGAGGACGCCAACGTCTCTGCCGGCGCCGAGCTGATCGAGTTCACCACGGCCGTCCACCGGATGGACGAGACCGTGGGCACGACGCGGGAGGCGCTGGTCGCCGCCGTCGGTCACGACGGCATGGTCGACGCCGCGGTGACCGCGGCCGTGTTCCGCGGCCTCAACATCGCCGCCGACACCTCGGGCATCCGCGTCGACGACGACTGGGAGGGCACCGCTCGCGAGCTCATGGGCTCGATCGGCACCGCCGCCTTCCGCACTGCCGCCAACAGCCCGGCACTCGCCCGCTGACAGCGGACCCGAGCGGCTCGCCTCTCCTGAAATTGGGCCGGTTGTGCACCCCTGGGGTGCGGGTGATGCCAGATTTCGGTGGCCGTGGCGCCCTGTCCTGAAATTGGGCCGGTTGTGCACCCGTGGGGTGCGGGTGATGCCAGATTTCGGGGTTGGGCGGGGTTGGGCGGGGTTGGCGAGGCTGCTGGGCTTGGGGCCAGGGGCGACCGCCGGGCGATCAGGGGATGAGTGCGGCCAGCTTGTCCAGCATCGGCTCGAGGGTGTCGGCACCCGCCGGTGGAGGAAGAAGACCACGCGATCCACGCCGATCTCCTCGAGGTGGTCGAGCTCTTCGCGGGTGTTCGGGCCGGCGAAGATCGACACCTCGAAGTCCGACCGGCTGCGACCGGCCTCCCCGCACAGGCGGTCCGCATCGGCGAGTTGCGCCGCCAGGTCGTCCGTGCCGCGCCCGCCGATCGGCATCCACCCGTCGCCGTACTTGACCGCACGAGTGAGCGCACCCGGATAGACCCCGCCGACGTGGATGGGCGGGCCGCCGGCCTGCACCGGCTTGGGGTTCGCGTACATCGCGTCGAACGAGATCTGCTCGCCGTGGTACTCGGCGACCTCGTTCGTCCAGATGGCCTTCATCGCCTCGACCGACTCTCGCATGCGTCCGAACCGCCGCGCCGGGTCGGTGCCGTGGTCTTCCATCTCCTCGATGTTCCACCCGGCACCGACGCCGAGCATGAACCGACCGTTCGACACCACGTCGAGGCTGGCCGCCTCCTTGGCCGTGTGGATCGGATCGCGCTGGATGACCAGAGCGATGCCGGTCGCCAGCTTCAGGGTGGTGGTGGCGGTGGCTGCCGCCGTCAGCGCCACGAACGGGTCGAGCGTGTCGTAGTACATCTGGGGCAGCTCGGGACCACCAGGCCACGGGGACTTGCGACTCGCCGGGATGTGGCTGTGTTCGGCGACCCACAACGACTCGAAGCCGCGCTGCTCCAGCGCGGGCCCGAGCTCGGTCATCGGCATGGCATAGGCGGTGGGGAAGATCGTGGCGGCGTAATGCATGATGGTGAGGATGTCAGAAACCGACTGCACCTGGGGGAGACCGTGTCGAAACCGCCGATGATGCGAGCTTGACGCTCGACGAGGTCAACTTCTTCGACCCGGAGATCCAGGACTGTCCCCTACGAGGCCTACGCCGTCCTCCGCGAGGAGGCGCCGGTCTGGCACGACCCGCGGACTGGGATGTACGTCGTGACCCGCTACGACGACATCCACGCCATCCTCCGCGACACCGAGCGCTTCCGCAACGCACGCGATCGCTCGAAGACCAACCCCTTGTCCGACAAGATCAAGGCGCTCTACGAGGAGAAGGGCTGGGTTCCTGCGCCGACGCTGGCCGGTCGTGACGATCCCAACCACAAGGAGAATGCGTGGGCTCTTCAACCACGCGTTCCGGCCGCAGAAGGTCCAGCAGCTCGACCCGATCGTCGACGGCCTGGCCCACCGCCTCATCGACGACTTCATCGACGCCGGCCGCTGCGACTGGGTCAAGCAGTTCGCCGTCCCGTTGCCCCTGATCATCATCGGTGTGCAGATGGGAGCCAAGGAAGAGGACATCTGGCAGATCAAGGCCTGGACCGATGCGTGGGTGCAGCGTCTCGGCCTCATGCAGACCGAAGAAGAGGCGATCTGGTCCACCGAGATGGAGATCGAGGCTCAGCACTATTTCCAGCCGATCTTCGAACGCCTGCGCGAGGAACCCGACGACACGCTCCTGAGCGATCTGGTCAACACGGTGATCCCCGAGTGGGGGCGGACGCTCAACGACAACGAGCTCCACGCGGAGATGATGGCCGACACGTTCGTCGGCGGTTCCGAGACCTCGACCAATGCGATCTCGGCGGGGGTGATGCTCCTGATCCGCCAGCCGGACCAGTGGGATCGTCTCAAGTCCGATCCCGAGACCTACCTGCCCGTGCTCGTCGAAGAGATCCTGCGGCTCGAAGGTCCGGTGCAGGGGACTCTTCCGCCAGACGGCCGTCGACGTCGAGCTGCACGGGGTCCACATCCCTGCCGGCTCGGTCGTCAACGTCCGC
>CBDHFJ010000139.1:0-9492 GCA_965262315.1 Acidimicrobiales bacterium | reverse complement strand
GAAACGAGCTCGACGTGGATCGGGACACCACCGACACGGCGCCAACCGTCATCATCGACCTCAGTGTGGGCATCGGCAGCGGGGTGATCGAACGTGGGTGAGCGATGGCTGGGCCTGCGGAGCCGACTCGGGTTGCGTCCGACGCCGTTGATCTTCGGGATCGCCTTCCTGACACTGGGGATCCTCGGTCTCGACGGCGGGGCCGACGGGGAGACCACCTGGTTGTGGGTCACGCTCTTGACCGCCGCCGGTCTCGCCGGCCTGGTCGTGGCGATCCGGGCCGTCATGGGAGGGCCCGCCGACAGCGACTGACGTCAGGCGGAGGCGGATGACCCGTCCTGGGCGGCGATCCAGCACCGCAGATCGTGCTCGTCCATCGCAGAGGCGAACAGGTGGCCCTGTGCGCGGGTGCAGCCGAGCTCGGCCAACACGTCGCGCTGTGCGTCGTCCTCCACACCTTCGGCAACCACGCCGAGCTCGAGCGACGAGGCCAAGAGGAGGACCGAGACCACGATCGCCCTGGCGTCGGCGTCGGTCGCCACGTCATCGACGAAGGACTTGTCGATCTTCAGCTCCCCCACCGGGAGCCGCTTCAGATAGGCCAGCGAACTGAAACCGGTCCCGAAGTCGTCCACCGCGAGACGGACACCGAGGGCGGCGAGCCCGGCGAGCACGTCCTGCGCGCGCTCGACGTCGGCCATGACCGCAGTCTCGGTGACCTCCAGGCACAGGCAGGCAGGGTCGATGCCGGTCTCGGCCAAGACCGCCGCCACCTCGCTGACGAGTTCCGGCCGGCCGAGCTGGACGGCGCTGACGTTCACCCGCATCATCAGCCCGTCGAGGTCGAGATCGGCGAGGGTACGGCATGCGGTCCGCAGCACCCACCGACCGAGCTCGGCGACGATCCCGGCGTCCTCGGCGAGGGTCACGAAGCGGTCGGCGCCCAGCATGCCGTGGACGGGATGCTCCCAGCGGATGAGTGCTTCCATCCCCACCATGGCGCCGGTGGCCAGGTCGACCTCGGGCTGGTAGTGCAGCGACAGCCGCTGATTGGTCAACGCCACCCGGAGCTCGCCCTCCAGGCGCGAACGGGTCGCGAGTGACGAACGCAACTCCTCGTCGAACACGACACAGCGGTTCCGACCTTCGGTCTTCGCCCGGTAGAGCGCGGCGTCGGCCTCGCTGAGCAGGGTCTCGAGCGTCGCACCCGGCGTGCTGAACGACACGCCGACACTCACGCTGGTGGCGACCGGTTGACCGTCCAGCTCCACGGGTTCGCCTGCCAGCGCGACCACGCGCCGACCCGTGCTCGCCGCGTCTCGCACGCTGACGGGCGCGCGCAACAGCACGGCGAACTCGTCACCTCCGAGACGGCACACCACGTCGTCGGCTCGCGTTGCCGCGCGCAATCGCGCCGCGAGCTCTCCGAGCAGGCGGTCCCCCTCGGGATGGCCCAACGCGTCGTTGATGCTCTTGAACCGATCGACGTCGACGACGAGCAACGCTGTCATCCGGTCGTCCTCCAGCGCGCTCGCGAGCGCTTCCATGAAGGTCCGTCGGTTGACGAGACCGGTCAGGTGATCGTGGCCGGCGTCGTACTCGAGCCGGGCTCGCGACTCCCGAGCCTCGGTCACGTCGATGATCTGGATGAGGACGTGCCCGTCGGTGTCGCCCGTTGGTGCCTCGTGGACCCGACCCCATCGAGTGCCACCGTCGGGCAGCACGAACGCCCGGTCGCTGACGGCCCGGGTGTTTCGCCGATCCCAACGCAGGAGATGGTCCTGGAACGAGTCGCCCACGACCGACGCCGGGTCGTCGGCACCGAAGAAGGTCGCCAGGGCCGCGTTGGCCGCCACGATCGAGCCTGCAGCGTCGCAGAGTGCCATCGCGACGGCGGACGCATCGAGCGCGCGGTCGAGCAACGAAGCGCGGAGCGCCGGATCCACCGACTGCGCCCAGGCCAGGGCCGTGGCATCCATACGGATCCATCGGTTGGGCCGGGGGTGTCGTGAAGGCTTTCTGCTGGGGCGAACTCAGCCGTAGTAGCGGCCGCAGACCGGCCAGTGCTGAAGGCCGCCGCCGTCGACCTCGAACGCAAGCGCCTGCGCCAGACGGTCCTGGTCCCAGGGCGCAGCGAGGTCGGGGCGCACGCCGATCAGGTCGGGGCGACCGATCAGCCCGGCCACCCAGTCCCAGGTCGAGATCGTGAACTGGTACGCGCCGTAGAAACCGTTGCCGGTGTTGATCGCATAGTTGTTGTGCGACTCGCAGATCCGAACACCCAGCCACGGATCGTCGCTGCCGGTCTGGACATCGACCTCGAACGTCTCACGCCGTTCGCTCGATCCCACGTCCGGCGGATCCGGGATGGTGGCGACCGTGTGCTCGACGACGATGGGCTCTTCTGGCTCGTCGGTGGTGGCGAGCTGCTCAGGGGCCTCGGTGACGACCGGCTCCGATGCGGCCGGCGCGGCCGTCGGCTCGGGGAGGGTCTCGGCACGAGCGCCCTGCAGAAACTCGGCGACCCCGGTGACGACCGGGGCCTCGACGGCCACGGCCTGCGCCACGGCTTCGCGGTCGATCTCGACGCGGGGCGCCACGGGCACCTGCACCTGCGGTGCGGTGACGACCGGCGCCGTGGACGCCGGTGCGGCGACCTCGACCAGGGCCGGCGCCGCCGCCTGTGGCGCGCTCTCCACGGCCAACCAGCCAGCCAGAGCGACGGCCCCGAGAGCGGCCGTGAACATGGTGCGTTCCAGATACTTCTTCATGATGCGTGGCTCCTCCAACTGACGTGCTCCACGCCCCCCGAATCAGCTCCAGAAACCGTAAGAGCGACCTCATCGATTCGACACGCAACCGCAATGTTTCATGGGTGTCATTCGTCACAACCATGTAGTCACCCCTACGTCATGTCGCCGTTCCTCCACGGATTCCAGGCGCCACCGGGCTCGGTTGAGGCAAGATCTGGCTCGTGGACTTCCAGGACGTGGACGACCTGGTGCTCGGCCTGGTGGCCGGTGCCATCGCGGACAAGATCCGATCACGGAGCCGTGCGGCGCTCCTCACAGCGGGGGTGATCGCCCTCGCTGCGGTGGTCGGCCTCATCGTGTTCGGCACCGTTGGGCGTGTCCTGTGCGTGCTGGTGCTGCTCCTGGCCGCGGGTGCCGCGCTCCTGACCGTCGTGGCCCGACGGATCATCGTGGGCCTGCTCGACCGAGGCATCGACACCACCGACCTCGCCGACAGACGCGCCGCGCTCGACGACGCGGTGGAGGAACTGGACATCCCCGCCGGTCCGGTCTCGCTGCTGCGCTTCGCCTGGCGCCTCCGGCGCGGCGCCGGGGCCGAGGTGGACCGCGTCGCGGCGATCGCCCGACGGCTCCAGGACGACCTCGACCGCACCGACCCACCGTCGACCGCCTGACCAGCCGAGGAGGACTCGTGATCAAGCTGACCTTCTGTCTCCGTCGCCGCAGCGACCTGTCGTTCGAGCAATTCCAGCACTACTGGTTGCACACCCACGGTCCCCTGGTGCGCGAGCGAGCGGCGACGCTGGGAGTGCGTCGCTACGTCCAGGCGCACACCATGGATCTCAGCGGCCTCCACGACGCCTTCCGCAACCGCAACGGTGGTGCTCCCGAACCGTTCGACGGTGTCGCGGAACTGTGGTTCGACTCGCTCGACGTCATCGGCGGCGACGACGAGACCCGCCGACGCGCCGCGGCCGAGCTCCTCGAGGACGAACGCAACTTCATCGATCTGCCCAACTCACCGATGTGGGTGAGCGTCGAACACGAAGTGGTCCCCGGGCACTGAGCCGAACGGCCCACGCCGGTCAGGCACCAAGCAGCCAGCGCTCCTCGCGACGCTTCGAGTCGTCGCCCGCGTAGAAGGCTTCCCACTTCTGTGCATCCGGGTCAGCGGCTTCGATCCGCTCCCACAACGCACCCCAGCCCTCGCCGCTGCCCGGCCGGATGTCCTCCGCCGTGGCCTTGACCGCGAGATCGATCTCGCGCAGACCCGCCCTGCGGGCCCAGAAGTCGGGATCAGCGGTCTTCTGTCGAAACACTGGAGTCGTCCCTCTCCGTCCACCGTCGCATCGCCCTCCGGCCTCAGACCGTGGAACGGTGCTTCCATCGACATCGTGACCCGCGAACTGAGGGGGCACCATGGGTGAAATCCTCGTCGACCCCCGGTGGGCGCCGACCACCCGCAGGCGACCGGGCTCGCTCGCCGGACCCACCGTCGGGACGCCAACTAGCGTCGCGACATGGACGACGACGTGCGAGCGGCCCTCGCGAAGGACCTCACGATCGACCTCACCACGACGGGACGACGCAGTGGCCTCCCTCGGCGCATCGAGATCTGGATGCTGAAGGTGGGCGACCGCATCGTGATCACCGGCACGCCCGGACCACGCGACTGGTACGCGAACCTGTGCGCCGACGGCCGCTGCGTCGTGCACCTGAAGGAACGGATCCGCGCCGACCTGCCTGCCGTCGCGACCCCTGTGTCCGATCCCGGCGTGCGCCTCGAGGTCTTCGAACACCTCGAGGCCGGCTGGTATCGGCGGCAGGGTGAGGATCTCGAGACCCTGATCGCCGAGGCCCCCATGGTGGAGCTGCGGATCGAGGGCTGGCCCGCCTGAGGGCTCGCGTTCAGGACGCGGTGGGCAACCGGAGGTTCGGATCCGCGCCGACGTCGAGCGCACTCGGGCCGTCGGCGTGGAAGCGCCACCAACCCACCGCAGCCACCATGGCTGCGTTGTCGGTGCACAGCGACCGGCTGGGCAGGAAGGCTCGAAGGTCGTCCTCCATGCAGGCGTCGAGCATGGCCTCGCGGAGGCGGGAGTTCGCCGCCACGCCACCGCCGATCACCAGACCCGTGGCGCGGTGGGCCGTGGCAGCCCGCCGAGCCTTCGTCACCAGGACGTCGACGACGGCCTCCTGGAAGGATGCGGCCACGTCCGCCACGGGGGCGTCCGGGTTCTTGCGCACGTGGTTGACCACGGCGGTCTTCAGGCCGCTGAAGCTGAACCGGTAGCCATCGTCGATCACTGGTCGCGGAAACGCGATGGTGGGCTCGCCGTCCATGGCCAGCCGGTCGATGGCCGGCCCGCCCGGATACCCGAGGCCGAGCATGCGGGCGACCTTGTCGTAGGCCTCCCCCGCCGCATCGTCCATGGTGCTGCCGAGGATCTCGTAGTCACCGTGCCCTCGCATGAGCACCAGCATCGTGTGGCCACCCGACACCAGCAGCACCACCAGGGGCATCTCCAGGTCCGGTTCCTCGAGGAAGCTCGCGTACAGGTGGGCCTCGAGATGGTTGACCGCCACGAAGGGACGATCCCAGACCAGCGCCAGCGCCTTGGCTGCGCTCACACCGACCAGCAGCGACCCCACCAGGCCCGGGCCGTGTGTGGCCGCCACCGCGGTGATCTCGTCCTGAGCGACACCGGCCTCCACAAGGGCCTGCGCGATCACGGGGGTGAGCAACTCGACGTGGGCACGACTCGCGACCTCGGGGACCACGCCGCCGTAGCGCGCGTGGAGGTCGACCTGGCTGCTGACCACCGACGACAGCACACGCGTGCCGTCGGCGACCACCGCTGCCGCGGTCTCGTCGCAGGACGTCTCGATCCCGAGGATCAGCTCTTCATCGGCCACGCCACCACTCCTCGGTTCGGTTCGTCGGCCGCTGCCTCATGCGGCGACATCCGCTTCGTCGGCGATCGCCTGAAGGCGCCGCCGGTACTCCTCGCCGTCGATGTCGTGGGCCCACATGACCAGCGCGTCCTCGCCATCGGGCTCGTAGTACCCACGCCGATGCCCCACCGGTGCCATCCCGAACCGGCGGTAGAGGGCCTGGGCTCCGGTGTTGCTCGCTCGGACTTCGAGCGTGAGGGCCGTCGAACCCGCAGCGATGGCGTGCTCGGCCGCGTCGAGCAACAGCGCGGTCGCCACTCCGGTGCGCTGGACCCCGGGGTCCACAGCGACCGTCATCACGTGCGCGTCGCCGGCGACGAGCAGCACTCCCACCACACCCACCACCTCGCCGTCACGGACCGCGCAGCGATAGAGCCGGTTGGGTCGAGACAACTCCTGCTGCCACAGGCGTCGGCTCCACGGAGTCGGGTAGACGGCCGCGTCGATCGCCATGACAGCCTTGAGGTGGGACTTGTCCAGCGGGACGATCTGGACGCTCACGGTCGATCCCCCGACGCTCGGCCGGCGTCGCTGATGTCGGGGGTCCGCAGGTAGATCGGCGACAGCTCCGAGGCCTGCACCCACTCCTCTCGCAGCGCCTTGGCGTGCGCCAACTGGACCAACGACGCCGCAGTGGGATGGGCGAGGCCCGGCTCGGCGGGCTCGACGCCGCGCAGTCCGGTGAAGTGTTCGCCGTACCGGACCGCACCGTCGCCCACGAGCAGGCAGTCCTCGCCGCGGGCCAGCAGCTCACTCGCCAGGTCTTCGGGGTCCGCGACCGCGGGCTCGGTGAGGCGCTGCACCCCGCCGGGAACCTGTCGGTACAGCGCGTGGAAGACCTCGCCGCGTCGGGCGTCGATGGCGGCGACGATGAGTCGAGGGCTGTGTCGGACCGGGAACGCGAGCAGGTCGAGGCTGGACACCCCGATCATGGGGACGCCGAGGGCGAAGGCGGTGGCCATGGCGGCCGAGATCCCCACCCGCAGGCCGGTGTAGAGGCCGGGCCCCAGATCCACGGCGACGACGCTGATCTCGGACAACTCGACACGAGCCTGGCGCCGCACGAAATCGATCTGCGGCGTCAGCATCTCGGCGTGGCGCTTGCCTCGGGACGAGTGTGCGGACGCGAGGACACCCTCGTGTCCACCGATCGCGCACCCCACCTGTGGTGTGGCGCTCTCGATGCCCAGGATCAGCACGGGGAGTCCTCCACCCAGGGCGAGACGGCGTCGACGATCGCACGCTTGCGGGCCATCCACCGCTCACCCGCACACCGCAACTCGATCAGCCGGTCGTCGTCCTCGTCACCGTAGGTCAGCGCCACCTCCAGGTAGTCGCCCGGCAGCGCCGGCAGGATGGTGTCGCCCCACTCGATCAGGGTCACGGCGTCACCATCGAGCAGCTCGGGGATCGCCAGATCCCGCACATCGTCGAGCTGCTCGATCCGGTACACGTCGAGATGGTGCACGAGCAACCGACCCTGATACTCGTTGGCAAGGGTGAACGTGGGGCTGGTGATGGGCTCGTCGACGCCGAGCGCGCGACCGAACCCCTGGGTGAACGCGGTCTTGCCCGCACCGAGATCGCCGACCAGCAGGAGCAGGTCCCCTGGTCCGCAGAGCGCGGCCAGTGCCGCAGCCAGCTCCTGGGTCTGAGCCGGCGCCGTCGTCCGGGCCGTGATCACGACCCAAGGTTACCGACCGAAGCGCTCCGGCCCCCGGAACCGGCCAAGATCGCTTCAGTCGACCGCGGCGCGGATGGCTGCCTCGGTGACGCCGATCGCGAGCGCCCGGACCAGCATCGTGTCGGCCTCGACCGCACCGGTCGCGGCCACGACGACCGCGTCTCCGTCGCCCGCCGTGTGCGCCGGCATGAGCGCCCGACCGAACCCATCGTGTGCCGACTGCGCCACGAGGTGGCAGGCGACCTTGTCCAGACCAGCGTTGGTGGCCACCACGCCGATGGTGGTGTTCTCGACGAACGGGGTGATCTCGGGCAGCTCGAAGGTTCCCGCAACGATCTCCGCGACCGTTTCGCCGTCGTCGATGTCGCCGCTCGCGTTGACCGCGATGAGCGCGGCCACGATGACGTCGCCGCTGCGGGCGACGGCACCGCCGAGCCCGCCCGGTCGGGCATGGTCCCGTCCGCGCCACTTCGACACGGTGGCGCCCGTCGCGGCCCCCACCCGCCCCAGTCGGACCGGCCCACCGGAGGCAGCGACGGTGGCGGCGCGCCCCTCGTCGGGCCCCGGCCGGACCGAGCCGTCACCCTCGCCCAGGTCGAACAACGACATCCCGACCACGATCGGTACCCGTCCGGCCGCCGTCTCGAAGCCGATTCCTTCCGCTTCCAGCTGGTGAATCACACCATCGGCGGCTGCGAGCCCGAAGGCCGACCCACCCGACAGCACCACCGCGTCCAGGCGCTCGACGAGCATGGTCGGGTCCAGCAAGGCGAACTCGCGGGTGGCAGGCGCACCACCGCGGACCTCCCCGGAAGCGACGGTGCCCTCGGGGAAGCGCACCACCGTGCATCCCGTCCGGGCCTCGGCGTCGGTCCAATGGCCCACGGTGATGCCGGGGATCTCGGTGAGCATGGCTCAGTCCTCCCTGATGCCGTCGATGAGGCCGGAGAGCACCTCGGCACCGCGAGTCTCGACCAGCATGCGCCCACGATGCCACGAGCCACGGGTCGATGCCGCCACCCATCAGCCACCGGCGACGGCGCGGGCGAGCAGGTCGTCCAACCGCGGGGCCACCACCGGCCAGCCGAACGATGTCATCGCTGCGGCCAGGCCCGCGACCCGGGCCTGGGCGGCGGGGAGGTCCGCCACCACCTCCTCGAGTCGGCGCCGGAACCCTCCCGCCGCGTGAAACACCGCCGGATGCCATGCCTCGGGGATCAACTCGGGATAGGCGAGTGCTCGGGGCAACACCGGCACACACCCGGCTGCCACCGCTTCGACGATGGCGACACCGAAGTAGTCGTGGTCGGCCACCGACACCACCACGTCGGCTCGACCGAGCTGTCGGCGGTACGCCGCGTCGTCGAACGGGCCGACGGCGGACACGGTGCTCCCCAGCCGAGCGGCGGCTTCGGCCCGACGCCGACCCCCGTCCCAGTGGTCGGCGCCTCCGAGGATGACCTCCACCTCCGCGCCGTGGGCGACGATCCGCTCGATGGCTCGAACGAAGACGTCGGGGTTCTTGTCGGGATCCCATCGGTGGTTCCACAAGACCCGGACCGGCCCGGGCTCGCGTCCCGTCGGCGGCTCAGGGAGATCGACACCGACCGGTACCACCTCGATACCCGACACGGTGCCTGCGAGGAGGTGCCCCTGGGGGTGGTCCGGGGCTTGGGCGAGGAGGGCCTCGAGACCGGCAGCCAGCTCGTCACGGTGGTGGCTGCTGTTCACCGCCACCCGGTCGGCCGCCAGCAGCGAGGTCCACGTACGCCAGGCGGCGTCGGTGTCGGTGGCGTCGGGCCGCGGATAGCGAACCTGGTTCTCGTGGAGGTACGCCACGATGGGCACCTCGGGCCCGATCACGCGGCGCGCCAGCCCGGCGAACGCGGCAACGTCAAGCGGTGAGCTCACCAGAACCACGTCCACCGGCCCCCGCTCGGCGACCTCGTCGCCGACCGCCTCGGCCAGCGTCACCGCCCCGGCGCGCAGGCGATGCCGCCAGTTGGCCCCGGCGTGGGTGATCAGCGACACCTCGTGTCGACTCCAGGCGCAGTAGCCCTCGGCCCAGGCCCGATGCGACCCGCCATGGTGCGGCTCGAC
>CBDHFJ010000138.1:0-58958 GCA_965262315.1 Acidimicrobiales bacterium | reverse complement strand
GCGCCGGCGACGGGAGCCAGGATCATGCCCGGGAGCCCGAACGCCAGGCCGAACAGCGAGATGTCGGTCGCCGACGCGTCGAACTCGAACGCGGCGTATCCCCAGATGGCGATCAGCGTCGCCCACGAGCCGACGGCACTGAGAGTCTCGGCGACCAAGAACGCGACGATGCGCGGCTCACGGGGCGACATGGCCTCATTGGACCTCATCTCGTCGTCGAAGACGATCGCGTTTCCGTTCCTGCGACGCGACGAGGCCGCCCCGACGGGGCGGCCTCGGTCGAATCAGGTCGAACCGACGTCAGGAACCGGCGCTGAAGTCGCCGCTGCCGGCGGCCTTGGCCAGGTCGATGACCTCGGCGTTGTCCGTGAAGGCGGACTTGCCGGCCAGCCAGTCGGCCAGGTCTTCCTCGTCGGCACCCGAGGAGTAGAACTCCATCGGGGTGTAGTCGGGCGCCTCGATCGAGAAATCGCTGTAGGTGCCCAGACCGGTGCCGGCCGGGATGAGCTTGCCGATGATGATGTTCTCCTTGAGCCCCACGAGACCGTCGGAACGGGACTCGATGGCGGCCTCGGTGAGGACACGGGTGGTCTCCTGGAACGAGGCTGCCGACAGCCACGAATCGGTGGCGAGGGAGGCCTTGGTGATGCCCATGAGCTGCGGCCGGGCCTCGGCCGGCTTCTTGCCCTCGGACACCAGTTGGCGATTCGCCTCGGCGTAGATCCGGCTGTCGATGCTCTCACCCGGCAGGAAGTCGGAGTCACCGGCGTCGTTCACCAGGACCCGGCGGGTCATCTGGCGCACGATCAGCTCGATGTGCTTGTCGTGGATCGACACACCCTGGTCGCGGTAGACCCGCTGGACCTCGTCCACCAGGTAGCGCTGGGTCTCACGGACACCCTTGATCTCGAGGAGCTCCTTGGGATCACGGGGGCCTTCGATGATCGGATCACCGGCCGCGATCTCCTGGCCGTCGACCACTTCGAGGCGAGCCTCCGGCGGGATCTTGTCGTAGACATCCTCTTCGCCGTCGTCGGCGACGATGGTCACGACCCGGTCCCGGCCCTCGCTCTCACCCATGCGGATGACGCCCGAGGTACGGGCCAACAGCGCCTTGCCCTTCGGTGACCGAGCCTCGAAGAGCTCGACCACGCGGGGAAGACCACCGGCGATGTCCTTGCCCGCCACACCACCGGTGTGGAAGGTCCGCATCGTGAGCTGGGTACCCGGCTCACCGATGGACTGGGCGGCGATGACACCGACGGCCTCGCCGACCTCGATCTCGCCACCGGTGGCCAGGGACATGCCGTAGCTGGCACCGGAGATGCCGACCTCGGAGTCATCGGTCAGCGGCGACAGGGTGCGCACCCGATCGATCGAGGTGTCGTCGCGCATGGCGTCGGACATCTCCTCGGTGATCATGGTGGCCTTCTCGAAGACCGTGCCGTCGGCGAGGCTCACGTCCTCGGCGAGCACCCGACCGTGGAGGCGGGTCTCGAGGTACGTGCGCTTGTAGCTGTCGCCCGGGTTCTGCGGGGCCGGGCCCACGTAGGTGCCCTCGGCGTCGAAGTACCCGTCGGGCTGGACGTCGTCGATCCAGACCGAACGAACCGTGCCGCCGTCGGCGAACGGATCGCGGTCGTTGATGATGACTTCCTGGGACACGTCGACGAGGCGCCGTGTCAGGTAGCCCGAGTCAGCGGTACGCAGCGCCGTGTCGACGAGGCCCTTGCGGGCGCCCGGCGTGGCGATGAAGTACTCGAGCATCGCGAGACCCTCGCGGAAGTTGCTCTTGATGGGCCGGGGAATCATGTCACCACGAGGGTTGGCCACCAGGCCACGCATGCCCGCGATCTGGCGGACCTGCATCATGTTTCCTCGAGCACCGGAGCCGACCATCATGTCGATGGGGTTGAAGGCCTCGGCCTTGAGCCCCTCCTCCATGCGGTTCTTGACTTCCTCGGTGGCAGAGGTCCAGATCTCGACCTCCTTCTGGCGCCGCTCACCGTCGGTGATGATGCCACGGCGGAACTGCTGCTCGACCTTGTCGGCTTCCTTCTCGTGACGATCGAGGATCTCGGCCTTGGAGGCCGGGGTCTTCACGTCGTCGACCGAGACGGTCACACCCGACTTCATCGCCCACAGGAAGCACATGTTCTTGAGGGCATCGAGGCTGCGGGCCACGTCGGCCTTGTCGAAGTCGCGTGCCAGCGAGTCGACGATGTTGCCCATCTCGCGCTTGGTGACCTTGTCGTTCACCCACGGGAAGGTGTCGGGCAGCGTGGAGTTGAACAGCACGCGCCCGGCCGTGGTCTTGGTGTAGACCGCGGCCTCGCCATTTGCCGGCGTTTCGATGAGCTTCGGCGACCGGAACTCGATCTCGGCGTGCAGCGAGACCTCGCCGGCCTCGATCGCACGCTCGAGCTGTTCGATGTGACGGAACACCCGCCCCTCACCGGGTGCGCCTTCGACGAACTCGGTCAGGTAGAACGCACCGATGATCATGTCCTGGGTGGGCACGGTCAGCGGACGGCCGTTGGCCGGCGACAGGATGTTGTTGGCGCTGAGCATCAGCACACGCGCCTCGGCCTGGGCCTCGGCGGACAGCGGGAGGTGCACGGCCATCTGGTCGCCGTCGAAGTCGGCGTTGAACGCGGTGCAGACCAGCGGGTGGAGCTGGATCGCCTTGCCCTCGACCAGAAGCGGCTCGAAGGCCTGGATGCCGAGGCGGTGGAGCGTGGGAGCACGGTTCAGGAGCACCGGATGCTCCTTGATGACGTCCTCGAGCACGGTCCACACCTGCGGGCGGCGACGCTCGACCATGCGCTTGGCCGACTTGATGTTCTGGGCCAGCTCCTCGTCGACGAGCTTCTTCATCACGAAGGGCTTGAACAGCTCGAGGGCCATGAGCTTGGGAAGGCCGCACTGGTGCAGCCTCAGGGTCGGGCCGACCACGATGACCGAACGGCCGGAGTAGTCGACGCGCTTGCCCAGCAGGTTCTGGCGGAACCGGCCCTGCTTGCCCTTGAGCATGTCGCTCAGGGACTTGAGGGGACGGTTGCCGGGACCGGTGACCGGGCGGCCGCGCCGGCCGTTGTCGAACAGGGCGTCGACGGCCTCCTGGAGCATGCGCTTCTCGTTGTTCACGATGATCTCGGGAGCACCGAGATCCAGCAGACGCTTCAGGCGGTTGTTGCGGTTGATGACCCGACGGTAGAGATCGTTGAGATCGGACGTCGCGAAGCGGCCACCGTCGAGCTGGACCATCGGGCGCAGCTCCGGCGGGATCACCGGCACGACGTCGAGGATCATGGCCCGGGGATCATTGATCCGGCGGTCGTTCTCGTCACGGCGGTTGAACGCCGACACGATCTTCAGGCGCTTGATGGCCTTCTGCTTGCGCTGCGCGCTCAGCGGTCGCTGGCCCTCGGCCGGGTCGATCGCGTCGCGGAGCTTGATCTCCTCCTCGTCGAAGTCGAGCCGCTCGATGAGCTGGGCGATGGCGTCGGCGCCCATGCCGCCCTCGAAGTACTCGCCGTAGCGGTCCTCGAGCTCACGCCAGAGCATCTCGTCTTCGATGATCTTGCGGCCGAAGAGGTCCTTGAACTCCTCGAAGGCACGCTCGACGAGTTCGAGCTCGGCCTCGTACTGCTCACGGATGGCAGCGAGGTCCTTCTCGGCCTGCTTGGAGCGGGCCTTCAGCTCGGTGTCCTTGGCGCCCTCGGCTTCGAGTTCGGCCAGCTCACCCTCGAGCTCCTCGTGGCGCTCGGCCAGGCGGAGCTCGCGCTCCTTTTCGATGGCTTCCTTCTCCTCGAGCATCTCTGCCTCGAGGTTGGGGAGGTCCTCGTCGCGCTTCTCCTCGTCGACCCAGGTCACGAGGGAGGCGGCGAAGTAGATGACCTTCTCGAGCTGCTTGGCCTTGAGTTCCTCACGGGGCTCGGTGCCCATGAGCAGGTAGGCCAGCCACGACCGGGTGCCGCGGAGGTACCAGATGTGGACCGCCGGGGCGGCGAGCTCGATGTGGCCCATGCGCTCGCGGCGCACCTTCGAGCGGGTCACCTCGACACCGCAGCGCTCACAGATGATGCCCTTGAAGCGGATGCGCTTGTACTTGCCACACGCGCACTCCCAGTCCTTCTGCGGCCCGAAGATCTTCTCGCAGAAGAGCCCGTCCTTCTCGGGCTTCAGGGTGCGGTAGTTGATGGTCTCGGGCTTCTTGACCTCACCGTTCGACCACGTGCGAATGGAATCCGCGGTGGCCAGTCCGATGCGGAGCTGATCGAAATCGTTGACGTCCAACATGCCAGTCTCCTTCTGCTCAGCGCGCCTGGCGGGCGGCTTCGCGTGCGGCGTCTTCCTCATCCGACCCACGTTCGGGTCGGCTCAGGTCGATGCCGAGTTCTTCCGCAGTGCGGAACACGTCCTCGTCGATTTCTCGCATCTCGATCTCGCGACCGGAGAGGTCGAGCACTTCGACGTTCAGACACAGGGCCTGCATCTCCTTGATGAGCACCTTGAAGGACTCGGGGATGCCGGGCTCGGGGATGTTGTCACCCTTGACGATGGCTTCGTAGACCTTGACTCGGCCGAGCACGTCGTCGGACTTGATGGTGAGCAGCTCCTGCAGGCAGTAGGCCGCGCCGTAGGCCTCGAGGGCCCACACTTCCATCTCACCGAAACGCTGACCGCCGAACTGGGCCTTACCACCGAGCGGCTGCTGGGTGATCATCGAGTACGGGCCGGTCGACCGGGCGTGGATCTTGTCGTCCACCAGGTGGGCGAGCTTCAGGATGTACATGAAGCCGACCATGACCGGGTTGTCGAACTTCTCGCCGGTGCGACCGTCGTAGAGGTCCGCCTTGCCGGTGTTCTTGATCAGACGGTCACCGTCGACCGACTCGGGGTTCAGGTTCTCGAGGATCGTCTGGATCGTCGGGTGCTTGCCGGACTGCTCCTCTTCGTCCCAGTGCGCACCGTCGAAGACCGGCGTGGCCACCGACACCGCTGGACGGGTGGTGGGGCGGGTCTTGCGGAAGGTGTTCGGGATCGGGTCCTCGCCGACCTGATCACCGGTCACGTTCCAGCCCCAACGGGCGGCGTAGCCCAGGTGGGCCTCGAGGACCTGACCGATGTTCATGCGGCTCGGCACACCGAGCGGGTTGAGCACGATGTCCACCGGCGTGCCGTCGGCCATGAAGGGCATGTCCTCGATCGGCAGGATCGTGGAGATGACACCCTTGTTGCCGTGGCGGCCGGCGAGCTTGTCGCCGACGCTGATCTTGCGCCTCTGGGCGACGTAGACACGGACCAGCTGGTTGACGCCCGGGGGCAGCTCGTGCTGGTCGTCGCGGCTGAACACCTTGACGTCGATGACCTTGCCGGACTCGCCATGGGGCACCTTCAGCGAGGTGTCACGGACCTCGCGGGCCTTCTCACCGAAGATCGCCCGCAGCAGGCGCTCTTCGGGGGTGAGCTCGGTCTCGCCCTTGGGCGTGACCTTCCCGACCAGCACGTCGCCGGGAGTGACCTCGGCACCGATGCGAATGATGCCGCGCTCGTCGAGGTCGGCCAGGATCTCCTCGGAGAGGTTCGGGATGTCCCGGGTGATCTCCTCGGGGCCGAGCTTGGTGTCACGGGCATCGATCTCGTGCTCGTGGATGTGGATCGACGTGAGCACGTCGTCCTTCACCAGGCGCTCGCTCAGGATGATGGCGTCCTCGAAGTTGTAGCCCTTCCAGGGCATGAAGGCGACGAGCAGGTTCTTGCCGAGTGCCAGCTCACCGTGATCGGTGGACGGACCGTCGGCGAGGATGTCGCCCTGCTTGATCCGGTCGCCCTCCTCGACACGCGGCTTCTGGTTGATGCAGGTGTCCTGGTTCGAACGCTCGAACTTGAGGAGGCGGTAGATCTTCTTGCCGAGCTTCTTGTATTCGACCGTGATGCTGGTGCCATCGACGTCGGCGATGATGCCGTCGTCCTCGGCCAGGATCATGTCGGCCGCGTCGAAGGCCGCACGCTGCTCGATGCCGGTGCCGATGTAAGGGGCCTCGGCCCGGACCAGCGGCACGGCCTGGCGCTGCATGTTGGCGCCCATGAGGGCTCGGTTGGCGTCGTCGTGCTCGAGGAACGGGATCAGGGCGGTGGCCACCGACACGATCTGTCGGGGCGACACGTCCATCAGCTGGACCTCGTCGGGCGGCACCGAGGAGATCTCGGTGGTCGCACCGAAGAAGACCTCCTGCTCCAGCTGGGCGCTGAGCCCCTGAAGCGTGGCGGCCTGGGGCGAGCGACGCACGAGGACTCGGTCGTTGACGAACCTCTTCTGCTCGTCGAGCGGCGCGTTGGCCTGGGCGACGACGTATTCCTCTTCCTCGTCCGCGGCCAGGTACACGATCTCGTCGGTGACGGTGCCGTCCTTGACGATGCGGTACGGCGACTCGATGAAGCCGAAGCTGTTCACCCGGCCGAAGCTCGCGAGTGCACCGATCAGGCCGATGTTGGGACCCTCAGGAGTCTCGATCGGGCACATGCGGCCGTAGTGCGAGAAGTGGACGTCACGGACCTCGAAGCCGGCACGCTCGCGGGAGAGGCCACCGGGGCCGAGCGCCGAGAGGCGACGGCGGTGCGTCAGGCCCGACAGCGGGTTGACCTGGTCCATGAACTGCGACAGCTGCGAGGTGCCGAAGAACTCCTTGATCGCCGCCACGACCGGGCGGATGTTGATCAGGGTCTGCGGGGTGATGGCCTCGACGTCCTGGGTGGTCATGCGCTCGCGCACGACCCGCTCCATACGACTGAGACCGATCCGGACCTGGTTCTGGATCAGCTCGCCGACGCTGCGGATGCGGCGGTTGGCGAAGTGATCCTGGTCGTCGAGGCGGTAGCCCGGCTCGAACTTCATGAGGTGCAACAGGTAGGTGCTGGCCGCGAGGACCTCCGACGGCGCGAGCACCGGCTGGTCGACCTCGGGCCGCTCCATCTCGACACCGAAGAGCTGCTCGAGCTTGTCCAGCTCGGGACCGAGCTTGCGGTTCAGCTTGTAGCGACCGACACGGGAGAGGTCGTAGCGACGGCTCTCGAAGAACGCGTTGCGGAAGTAGTTGCGAGCCGACTCGACCGACGGCGGCTCACCCGGACGGGCACGCTTGTAGATCTCGAGCAGCGACTCCTCCTGGGAGAGGGCCACCTCCTTCTCGAGCTCCTTCTCGTACTGCGGCTCGAGGAAGCTGAAGTGCTTCACGAACGCCGGCAGGAACCCGGGGTGGTTCTCCTCGTCGTAGCCCAGCGCTCGGATCAGCGTGAAGAGGCTGATGCGACGCTTGCGCGCGATGCGGGCGCCGGCGGTCGGGTCCTTGCCCGGCTTCTGCTCGACGTCGAACTCGATCCACTCGCCGCGGTAGGGGTGGATGGTGCCCGTGACCAGCTGGTGCTTGGCGAGGTTGCGCAGGCGATAGCGCTCGCCCGGCTGGAAGATGACACCCGGGGACCGGACCAGCTGAGACACGACCACACGCTCGGTGCCGTTGATCACGAACGTGCCCTTGTCGGTCATCATCGGGAAATCCCCCATGAAGACCGTCTGTTCCTTGATCTCGCCCGTGTTGGCGTTCATGAACCGTGCGCGCACGAAGATCGGCGCGGCATAGGTCATGTCCTTCTCTTTGCACTCCTCCACCGAGAACTTCGGGGGTGGGCGCAGGTCCTCGTCGTTCGGATCGAACTCGAGCTCCAGCTGGAGTGTCTCGGAGAAGTCCTTGATGGGACTGATGTCGCGGAAGGTGTTCGCCAGACCTTCGTCCAGGAACCACTGGAACGATTCGCGCTGAATGGCGATCAGATCCGGGAGCTCGAGGACGTCTTCGAGGTTGGCGAATGAGTAGCGCTCACGGGTGCGAGACACAGGGTCACTCCTCAGGAGAAAGCGAGGGACGGGAGGACGGAGACGGCACTGCCGAGGCAGAGCCGAGAACGGCGGCGGCGTCGTCCCGAAGGATCAACGACGATTGCTGGGTCGGTCAGGGGCGAGGAATGCCGGCATCTCGGGCTGTGCGGCCGTGCTCGGCCCGGAGATGGGGGCATTCGATGCCAGGTGATGCCACGCGGACGCGCAAAAACCCCGAAACCGATTGGTCGGGGAAAGACACACGGCGAGCACGGCAACGAGCAGCCTATCCGGCTGCGCACGTTCGCGCAATCAGCGCAGCGCGAAGCTGCCCGGAACGGAGCCGGTAGCCCGCAGGGTAAAGCCCCCCACCTGCGAGGTCAAGATCGGACTGGGCCGATCGTCGATCGGCCCAGTCCGGCTTGAACGGAAGCGGTCTTACTGCAGTTCGACGCTGGCGCCGGCGGCCTCGAGGGCCTCCTTCGCCTTCTCTGCGTCTTCCTTCTTGGCGCCCTCGAGGATCGGCTTGGGGGCCGACTCGACGAGCTCCTTGGCCTCCTTGAGACCCAGAGAGGTGAGACCGCGGACTTCCTTGATCACGTTGATCTTCTTGTCGCCGGCGGAGGTCAGGACGACGTCGAAGCTGTCCTTCTCCTCGGCGGCCTCGCCGCCGCCGGCGTCGCCGCCGCCGGCCGGCATCATGCCCACCGCAGCCACCGGGGCCGCGGCGGTCACGCCGAACTTCTCCTCGAACTCGCTGAGCAGCTCGCTCAGCTCGAGGACGGACATGTTCGCAATCGCGTCGAGGATCTCTTCCTTCGTCGCCATGATCAGCTCTCCTGTTCTTCGCTGGCGTCGCCAGACTCGTCGTCGCCGGCGTCGCCAGCCGTGTCTTCCTCGGACGCCTCCGCTTCAGCGGGGGCCTCGTCGGCACTCTCGCCACCGTCGTCGGCGGCATCGCCCTCGCCCT
Source organism: Acidimicrobiales bacterium (assembly GCA_965262315.1). GTDB lineage: Bacteria > Actinomycetota > Acidimicrobiia > Acidimicrobiales > UBA8592 > JBCCFK01. The sequence goes on along the minus strand of CBDHFJ010000138.1, from coordinate 50,106 downwards.
CGGCCGGTGCCTCGTCGGCAGCGGCTTCGGCTTCGGGCTCATCCGATGCGGCGTCCTCGGCGGGAGCCTCATCGGCGTTCTCGTCCTCAGCGGCAGCCTCATCAGTGCTGGCGGGGGCTGCGGACTCGGGGGCGCCAGGGGCACCGCCCTGTTCGATCAGTGCGCTCAGCGCATACGCCAGCTTCTGCGGGACGGCCTTGAGCAGCGCAGCGAACTGCTGCATCGGTGCGGCCATGCCGCCGGCGAGGCGGGCGAGCAGCTCTTCGCGAGGCGCGATCTTGGACAGCGCCACGATGTCGTCGGCGCTGAGGACACGGCCCTCGAGCAGGCCGCCCTTGATGACGAGCTTGTCGTTGCCCTTGCTGAACTCGGTCAGCGCCTTGGCGATGGTGACCGGGTCACCGTCGCTGCCGTCGGAGCGGGTGCCCGTGAACGCCAGGGCGGTCGGGCCCACCAGGAGCTCCTCGATCTCGAGATCGAGCTCGTTGGCGGCGAAGCGCACCATGGTGTTCTTGTAGACCTTGTACTCGCCGCCGGCCTCGCCGAGCGCCTTGCGCAGCTCGGCCAGCTCGCGGACGTTGAGCCCGCGGTACTCGGTGAGCACCACGGCTTCGGCGGCGTCGAGGCGATCCTTCACCTCGGCGACCACTGCGACCTTTTCGGGACGGGGATTGTCCATGAGTTCTTCCTGAAAACGGAAACGGGGTGCCATCGCAGACACGCGAGGACACCCCGGAGCAGAGCTCGAAATGCTTCCTCGTCAGGCCGGCGGTCCCACTTGCTCGGGGTTCCGATTACCGCTCCGGAGAGCGACCTGAGGTCTACGGCAACACGATCAGTTGTGGATCAAAGGCTAGAGGCACTGCGTCGGGCCTCCAACCCGTCGGGAGCCGAAGCTCCCACTGGTTCTGTGAGCGCTGGCAGCGCTCACAGAACGGGTGGACGCGTCTACAACACGCCCTCGTTCATCTTGACGCCGGGACCCATGGTGGAGCTGACGACGGCCTTGCGGACGTACTTGCCCTTGGCGCCGGCCGGCTTCACCCGGTTGAGCTCGTCCATGACGGCATCGAAGTTGGTCTGCAGCGCGCCGATGTCGAAGGATGCCTTGCCGATCGGTACGTGCACGTTGCCGTTCTTGTCGGTGCGGTACTCGACCTTGCCGCCCTTGAAGTCTTCGACGGCCTTGGCGACGTCGTCGGTCACGGTGCCGGTCTTGGGGTTGGGCATCAGACCTCGGGGGCCGAGCACCCGACCGAGCTTGCCCACGACCGGCATCATGTCGGGCGTGGCGATGGCGACGTCGAAGTCGGTCATCCCGCCCTCGACCGCCTCGGCGAGATCAGAGTCACCGACATGGTCGGCGCCGGCCTCGCGGGCAGCGGTCGCCTTCTCGCCCTGGGCGAACACGGCGACGCGAACGTCGCGGCCCGTGCCGGACGGCAGGGCCACGGTGCCACGGAGCATCTCCTCGGCCTTGCGAGGGTCGACGCCCAGCTTCAGGACGACCTCGATGGTCTCGTCGAACTTGGCCGTGGCCATGCTCTTGGACAGCTCGATGGCTTCGTTCGGCGCATAGAGCGCTTCACGGTCGAAGCTCTTGGCGGCGTCGTCGAAACGCTTTCCCATTGTGCTCAACTCCCAGGCGATCGCCCCGCGGGCCTCGCCGTCGTCGCTCCGTCTCCGGAGCTCCCTCAGATGTGTGACCACCGGCCGCCGAGGTGACTCGGCCGTGGTTGGAGAAGCCGAGTACTACTTGACTTCGATGCCCATGGATCGGGCGGTGCCGGCGACCTGGAGCTTGGCCTGCTCGATGTCGTCGGTGTTGAGATCGGGCAGCTTGGTCTCCGCGATCTCGGTCACCTGTGCGTCGGTGATCGACCCGGCCATCTCACGCCCTGGGTTCTGGCTGGCCTTGTCGAGACCGGCTGCCTGACGCACCAGGAAGGACGTCGGGGGCGTCTTGGTGATGAACGAGAAGGTCCGATCCTCGAAGATCGTGATCTCGACCGGAATCACCTGGCCACGCTTGTCCTCGGTCTTGGCGTTGTACTCCTTGCAGAAGTCCATGATCGCCACGCCATGGGGACCGAGGGCCGTACCAACCGGCGGTGCCGGCGAGGCCTGACCTGCCGGAATCTGGATCTTGACGACCGCAGCAACCTGCTTCTTCGCCATCGCTCTGCTCTACCTTCTCTCGGGACACCGGCACTCGGGGTCCCATCGTGTCGATCTCTGCCCGCGCCACAGGTGGCGCATTGCGCAGCGCACAAGTCTGCCGCGGAACGCGCGGAAAACCTATTCCCGGCAGCGATCAGCTGGCGATGGAGATGGGGGCCGTCGAGGTCACGTCGGCCTCGGGCAGGTCGCCACGTGCGCCGGCGGTCATGCGGGCGTGCAGATCCTTGATGGCCGTGCTCGCGGTCTTCTCGCACATGCTGGGGACGATCGCGTGGATCGTGCACGCCATCGTGGCCTTGGCCAAGGTGCGAGCGAAGCCCGATGCCACGCGCAGGTGCTCGAAATAGCTCTCCCCGACGGACGCAGGGTGCTCGGTGAAATGGCGTCGCAGCTCCATGCGCTCACGGTACGGACCTTTCGGCGCAGGGTTCTTGCTTTCGGATGGCGACTTCACCCCACCGGGATCGAACGTTGTGCTCGAAGAACTCGAACCAGCGCGATAATCTTCCAATGTGGACCAAGTTGATCGGGAAATCGTTGATCTACTCCAGCGCGATGCCAGCCTCTCGGCCCGGGAGGTCGCCGACCACGTCAACCTCACGCCCACGCCGTGCTGGCGTCGCATCCAGCGGCTCGAGCGAGACGGCATCATCGCCAAGCGGGTCGCCTTGGTCGACCCGGCCGCGGTCAATCTCGCCGTGTCGGCGCTGGTGCACGTGCGCACGAACCGCCACAACGCCGAGTGGCTCGACCAGTTCACCGCGGCCATCGCGCACTTCCCCGAGATCGTCGAGGCCTACCGGACGAGCGGCGAGGTCGACTACATGCTCCGGGTGGTCGTCCCGGACATGGCCGCCTACGACGCGTTCTACAAGCGCCTCATCGAAGAGGTCGAGCTCTACGACGTACGCACGATCTTCGTGATGGAGGAGATGAAGCGAACCACGGCGCTCCCCCTCGACTACGCCTGAGGTCGTCGTGGCGACGGGTCGGGCGCCTCCCCCTGCGCCCGCACGGCCGCAGCGGTCCCCGTGAACCCGAGCTCGTCGTAGCGCGACGCCACGGGTTCCAGGTCCGACTCGTCCACGATGCCCCGAGCGTGGGCGAGCTTGAGTTCGATCAGCTCGCCCTCGACCGTCTCGGCGAGTTCGGCCAGGCGATCGACCGCCTCGTGCGCTTCACCTGCCTCGACCAGGGCCCCCAACAACGACGCCTCCATGATGGGGTTGTCGACGGCGCGGGCAGCAGCCGCTGCCGCCCGGAGTCGATCGGCGGCGACCTCGCGGCGGCCCGCTTCGAGATCGACCCTGGCGATCGCCTCGAGGAGGTCGAGCTCGACGAACGTGTAGGTCCCGGCCAGGGTCTGGTCGAGCACCGCTGCCTCGCGTCGAGCGCGCTCCGCATCGCCCAGCGCCGCAGCGGCACGCGCGGTGGTGGCCTGCATCGGCCGGGCGTTGGTGGTGAGCTCGATCAGGTCGGCGAGCGCGATCAGCGGATCGAGCCATTCGATGGCGTCGGCGTACTCCCCGGCTCGGAGGAGGCACCTGGCGCCGGCGATGGGCAAGAACCCCATCGACGACCGGCCGACCACCTCGACGGCTGATTCGAGCACCCGGCGGGCACCGTCGAGATCCCCCAACTCGGTGCGAGTGTGGATCTCGACGAACTGGGCGTAGTCCGGACCGGCCCAGGTGAGGCTGGGGGGTAGCGCCGCTTCGAGACGGCCGAACTCCGCCATCGCATCCAGCGCGTCAGCGAGTTCGCCGAGCACGAAGCCGCACATGCCGAGCCCGCACAACACTTCGAGGCGGACGAAGTCCGTCACGGTCTCGAGCAGCTCCAGCCCGAGGCGTTTGGCCTCGCGGGTGTGGCGAGCGTCCAGTGCCGCGAGCATCACCCAGTAGCCCTGGAGTGTCGCCCGCTCCTCGCCCTCGAACCGGTCCCAGCTGGACGAGAGCAGCTCGAGCGCGTCGGCCTGGTTCCATTCGCCGTAGAACTTGGCGGTGGCGACACGACGGACCGCGAAGGCCGCTGCGGGTGGATCGAGCTCGCCGAGGTCGATGCCGGCCAGCAGCACGCCCGCCTCGGCGAAACGGCCGCCGGCGAACAGCAGCTCCGCTCGGAGCTGGGTCACCCGTGCGGACGGCGCCTCCTGCTCGAGCCGACCGACGAGTTCGGTGGTGGTCAGCAGGTCGCGGTCCAGCAGCGCCAGCGTCGCGGCCTCGAGCATCATCTCGGCCTCGACCGCGCCGCCGACGTCGAGGCGAAGCCGCACGATGCGAGCACGATCCGCGGCAGTGGTGCTGGCCTGCTGTTCCAGCGCGTCGGCCAGCCGGGTCTTCAGCCGCCGAGCGCGGAGCGGCGTGAGACCGTCTCGAAGCACCTCGCCGAAGAGCGGATGTGACAGAAGCACCACCTCGCGGTCCCCGTCGCGGCGGAGCGACACCATGCCCTGGAGCTCCAGCCCGTCGATCTGCTCTTCCCCGACGAGGTCGAGGGCGAGTTCGATCTCGAGACCGCCTCCGAGTGCCAGGTAGGTGGCGGCCTCGCGGTGATCGTCATCGAGTTCGTCGAGGCGGACGTTCACCAGCGCCGCCAGGTCGGCCCCGGTGGCAAGCGGGCCCACGATCGACCAGACGCCACCCCGCCGGGCGAGCGCACCACGACCCAGCGATGCCGTGACCAACTCGACCAGCATGCCGGGGTTGCCGTCGACGGCGGCGGCCAGCTGGCTGGGGACCGCGGGCGCGATGGGTCCGTCGAGCAACCGGTTCAGCATGTGCTCGAGGTCGACGAGTGACAATGCGCCGATCTCGACACGCTGGACCGCGCCGGACCGGACCAGGTGGTCGTAGGCGACGATCGTCGTCGCCTCGGTGCGTTGGGTCATCACGGCGAACACCGATCCGTCCTCGATCAACGAGCCGATGATCGTCAGCGACAGGGAGTCCACCCGGTCCACGTCGTCGATGACGAGCAGCAGTCGGCGAGCGCCGGCAGATGCGACCAGCGCCTGGCGCGCCCGCATCATCAGAACCCCGCGGGCCATGTCGCCATCGAGGTCGGCGATATCGAGCACGTCGGAGGGGAGGTGGTGGGCCAGGCACGCGAGGGGAACGTCGCTCGCACTCGCGTGGCCATGAACCCTGGCCACCGACCAACCCTCGTCGAGGGCCACCCTGGCGACGTCGCGGGCCAACTCGGTCTTGCCCATGCCGGCAGGCCCCGTCAGGACGACGCCGTTGACCGCGTTGTCGTCGAACAACCCCAAGATCCGGTGGCGTTCGACGCCGCGACCGACCACGCGGGATTCCGCGGGCGAGGCGTCGGCCACGACCGCGGCAGGTGCAGGGGTCGCAGCACCGACGTCGGCCAGGAGCGGAGCGACGAATTGATACCCGCGGCCATGGGCGGTCCTGATGACTGTCTGGGTCCGCCCGCTGTCGCCGACCGCCTGGCGGGCGGTCTTGATCCGACTCGTCAGGGCCGACTCGCTGACGAAGCGGTCACCCCAGATCTCGTCGAGCAGTTCCTCCTTCGGCACCACCCGCTCGTTGTGCGCGATGAGGTAGGCGAGGACGTCGAAGACCTGCGGCTCGACATGGCGCGCCTCGCCCTCGAGGCGAACCTCGCGTTGGCTCTCGTCGACTTCGACCGCCCCGAACCGGTGAATCACCGGGACAGTCTCGCGACTCGACGCGAACCGTGCACTACACGGTCAGAAACGTGACGCGCGGGCGCCGCGATCGGCGAAGCCCGGCGCCCGGGTTCAGAGCTTTGCGACCTGGGCGAACTCGAGCTCGACCGGGGTCTCGCGGCCGAAGATGTTGACGAGCACCTTGAGCTTGAGCTGGTCCTCGTTGATCTCGACGATCTCGCCGGAGAAGTCCGCGAAGGGACCTTCCTTGACTCGCACGGTCTCGCCTTCTTCGTAGGCCAGGCGGGGCTTGCTGCGGCGCGGGGCCTGATCTTCGCCCTCGACCTTGACGGCCAGGAAGTTCTCGACGTCCTTGCGGGGCAGCGGCGACGGCTTGTTGCCGGCGCCGACGAAGCCGGTGATGCCCGGGGTGTTCCGGATCACGTACCAAGAGTCGTCGTCGAGGTAGCAGCGCACCAGCAGGTAGCCGGGGAAGACCTTCTTCTGGACGACGACCTTCTTGCCGCCCTTGAACTCGACCACGTCTTCCATGGGGATGGCGATCTCGTGGATGCGACCCTCCATGTTCATCGACGAGATACGAGCCTCGAGGTTCTGCTTGACCTTCTTCTCGTACCCGGACTGGGTGTGCACGACATACCAGCGACCCGGACGGTCGTAGGGGCTCTTCGGCTTGGGCGCGGCAATGACCTCGTCCTCGTCGAAGAAGTCCTCGTCCTTTTCGTAGACCAGCGCGTTCTGGTCGACGGCCTCCTCGACATCGGCCTCCGCGGCCTCGACGGCCTCGTCCACCTGGTCGACCACGGCGTCCGCGGCCTCGACGGCCTCCTCGACAACGGCGTCCGCGGCCTCCTCGACGGCCTCGTCGACGTCGACATCGGCCTCGGCGGCGTCGGCGTGGACCGGCTCGTCAGCGTCGACCGGTTCGGTGTCGGCAGGAAGGATGTCACTCATGGCTTCGGTCTCTGGGGTCTGGGTCGGGTCGTTGTCGTTCATGGATCAGCGTTCGAACAGCTTCAGCAGTCCCTCGCCGAGGCCCCCAGTCGAGCACACCGATGAACGCCGTCAGCACGATGAGGGTGATCAGGACGACGATCGAGTAGTTCACGACCTCGTCGCGGCTGGGCCACGCCACCTTGCGCAGCTCGGACCGGACCTCACCGATGTACTGGCGAACGGTGGGGCGAGGCTCGGAGGGGGGCCGGCCGCCCTGAGGTTGCCGACGATTGCGCGACGGCTGCCCGTCGGCATCGATCTCGCCGGCCTTGCGCATGGCCCGCTTCTGCTCTCGGTTCATGGATTCCATGAGGAACATCCTTCGCGGCGCTGCGAGCGCCTGGACTGAGTTCTGTGAAACGCAGGGGCGGAGGGACTTGAACCCACAACCTTCGGTTTTGGAGACCGGTGCTCTGCCAATTGAGCTACGCCCCTCTGGACGTGCGGGGTCCGCGCGTCGCAAGGATTGACCAGGCGAGGATACCACCGGCCCCGCCGGTTTCATTTTCGGGATGTGACGGGTGCGGCCGCTACTCGCCGGCGGCGCGGTCCAGATCCGCCGGTGCCCGGTGATCGTCCAGGTGCAGGATTTCGGCTTCGTCGGCGTTCGGCAACAGGCGACGCAGCGTGTTGCGGGCTCGGTGGAGCCGCACCTTGGTGGCCGACTCGGAGATGCCGAGGCGCTCGGCGATCTCCCGATGGGAGAGGTCCTCGAGGTGTCGCAGTTCCATGACCGCCCGCAGGCGATGCGGCAGCTGTTCGAGGGCCCGTTCCAGGGAGGCTCGCAACGTGGAAGCCTCGGCCTGCAGCGTGGGGTCCTGATCCGGGTCGGTCTCGGGAACTTCTTCGGCCTCGGCCAGGCTGTGGTGCCGCAACCTGGACCGGCGCGCGGTGAAGGTCGAAGCACAGTTGGAGGCGATCCGGTAGAGCCACGTCGAGAACTGGGCGTCACCACGGAATCGGCGCAGCCCACGAAACGCGCGCACGTAGGTGTCCTGGACGACGTCGTTGGCGTCGGTCTCGTTGCCGGTGAGCCGAACGGCGAGCTTGAAGACGTCGCCGTACGTGAGCCGCACCAGCTCGTCGAATGCCTCGGTGTCCCCGTTTCGAGCCGCCTCCACCAGCGGTTCGAGCTCCGATCGTGACGTCACGACGCGCAGTCTAGATGAGCGACGGGTGAACGCCGAATATCGCGGCGAACCGCGGCCATCGCTCATGTCACCATCCGCTGCATGATGACGACGTCGAGCCAGCGACCGAACTTGCGGCCGACTTCCCGCTCGCGTCCGATCTCGGCGAAGCCGGCTCGCTCGTGCACGGCGATGGAGCCCTCGGACTCGTGGCCGATCCGAGCGATGAGGGTGTGAAAGCCGTGGTCGCGGGCACGCTCGATCAGCGCCTCGAGCAGCGCGATCCCGATGCCCTTCCCCTGCATGTCCGGTGCGACGTACACGGAGTCCTCGACCGTGCCGCTGTACGCCGCCCGTTCCTTGTACTTGCTGAGCGAGCCGAAGCCGACGAGCTCGTCCTCGAGCTCGGCCACCAGGACGACATGGGCCCCCGACCGTTCGGTGAGCCAGCTGCGTTGCGCCGCGAGTGTCCTGGGCTCGAGATCGAACGTGGCGGTCCCGTGGGCGACCTCGTGGTTGTAGATCGACCGGATGGCCTCGGCATCATCGAGCCGGGCGGGCCTGATGCGCACCGCTGCACCCCCAAGGCGGATCGGTAGCGCCGGACAGACTTGAACTGTCGACCTCTCGATTATGAGTCGAGCGCTCTTACCAACTGAGCTACGGCGCCGCCCATGCCGGAAGCCCGACATGACGATGGCGTGGGCCGAGACCCACGCCGCGAGCTCCCTGAGAGAATTGAACTCTCGACCTTCTCCTTACCATGGAGACGCTCTGCCGACTGAGCTAAGGGAGCACCCTGGCGCATGCGCCAGAAGGCCCTTCATGATGCCACGCACGCCCCGACTTCCCAACCCGGTTGGACTACGCGTTGAGCAACAGCCAGAGGCCGAGGACGCTGTAAGAGGACCATCACGAACAGCATCACGTACTGGCTGCGGAGCGCGTCTCGTTTCTCGAACACGGCGACCGCCCGATCGTGGGCCACCAGGACCCCGGCGATGTGGCCGACGACGACGCTGAGGGCCTGGACCCAGGCGATGCCGTCGACGCTGATCAGGTCGAAGTTGATGCTGGCGTCGGCCCCACCGAAGAGGTTCCAGCCCTGCCCGAACGGGTCGGACAGCCGGAACACGAACGTCTGGGTCTCGTCGACGGCCAGCTGGAGGTAGTGGGCGATCGTGTAGCCGAACACGATCGGGACGAGCGACGGGGCGAACATGTTGGCCAGGGTGCGCTCGTCCCTGCCGGTGATGTTGGCCATGGATCGCACCGACCCGAGGTACAGGGCCGCGAGTGCCGCGGTGCTGACCACGAGGCCCCCGAGGCGGTACCAGGCGTTGGTCCATCCCGGAGTGGCGGCCGATCAGGTCTCGCCACAGTTCGCTCTCGCCCAGGCCGTCGAAGGTCACGCCGCCGAGCACGACCAGCAGGACCGCGGTGCCGATCGGGGTGATGGTCATGGCGGCGAGGCCGCTGAACGGGGCCCGGAGATGCAGCTTGCCGGTCTCGTCGTTGCGCTCGACGGGTGCCATGGCGGCGAGCAGGTGGAAGTGCACGGCGAAGAGCTCGCTGACGCGCAGCCACCCTCTCCCCCACTTCCATGCGCCGGTGAGGCTGACGGCGACGTAGACGAGCATGCCGATCCCCAGCACCCGAGGGCTGTCGCCGGACGGGTGGATCAGCTCGAGGAACAGGAAACAGGAAGGCGCCCACCGGCGCCCACCAGTGGCTCCAGCCGGGCGCCTCGACCCCGGGTTCGGGCCGGATGCGGTCGAGGCCGATCGCCATGGTGTCGATCGGGTCGAGGACCCGCCAGACGTTGCCCAGGATCGGCACGAGGATCTGGAGCAGCACCCACAAGACGACGTAGATCGTCACCGGGTTGATGTTGTCGCCGCTGGCGTCGGTTCCGAACAGACCGGCCGCCCAGCACGAGCAGGAAGAGCAGGAACGAGGCTGCGCGTGCAGTGGGCTCGAGGAACTTCAGCAGACCCTTGGTCCAACCGAGACCGCGCCCCTCCGCCGCCTCGGCGAGCCGTGGAGTGGTCCACAGCGCGCCGAGGGCGACGAAGGAGATCACGATCGAAGCGACGGCGGCCCACACGAACTGCCAGAGCGGCAGCGGCAGGTCACCCCGAGATCCGACCCCGTGCGCGAGCACGGCGACGTCGCCGACGGCTGGCGGGTTCGGGAGGTGCACCTCAGCGCACCTCGAGCTCGGTGATGAACGTGAAGGAGTCCTCGAACTCGATCTCGAACACGCCCGGGACATCGGCCTGGAACACCAGGGTGGCGGTCTCGCCCGGTCCCACGTCGGCGAAGAGATCGAAGCCGTGGACGTGCACGTGTTCGGCGACGTCGGAGGTGATCACCAGCGCGACCGTGCTGTCGCGCTCGACGGCGATGCGATCGTCCTCCACGGTCACCTCGCCGGCGACGAAGCCGATCTCGACCACGGTGTCGGCCTCGGCCGCATCCATGTCCATGGTCTCACCCATCTCCATGTCGTCGTGATCATGATCGTGCGAGTGCTCGTCGTCGCCATGGTCTTCGTCGTGCGAGTGCTCGTCGTCGCCATGGTCTTCGTCGTGCGCGTGCTCGTCGTCGCCATGGTCTTCGTCGTGCGCGTGCTCGTCGTCGGAAGCCTGGTCGGCCGAGACGCTGATGGTCGCCGTCGCCACGATCGGCTCACCGCCGACGGCGTAGGGACGGTGGTCGTTGGCGGAGAGTTCCACCATGACCTCGTGGTCACCTTCGGTGAGCCCGTTCAGGTGCCACCACTCCCCGTAGAGACGGGTCAGCTTCTCGCCGTCCACGTAGATGTGCATGTGGCCTTCGCCGTCGACGTGTTCGGTGCTGGCGTTCTCGGGCGTGATGGTGAAGTTCTCGACCGACACCTGCAGATTCCAGCCGGACTTGGGGTCCTCGAACACTGCGAGCTCGACCGAGGGCACGGTGTCGCCGTCTGCGACGTCGACCACGTCGTCGTCGCCGTGGCTGTGGCCACCCTCGGACTCGGGCACCGTCACCATCGCCATCGCGCGGATCGGCTCACCGTCGACCGCATACGCGCTGTGGTTGTTGGCCGAGATCTCGACCTCCACGACGTGTTCGCCGGCGGGCAGGCTCAGGTGCATCCACTCGTTGTAGAAGCGAGCCTTGCGCTCTCCGTTGATGTACAGATGCAGGTGACCTTCGCCGTCGACGGCGTCGGTGCTGGCGCTCTCGGGTGAGATCGCGAAGTCGGTCAGTGTCACCTGCAGGTTCTGACCGGCCTTCGGATCCGGCGTGACCGAGATCTCGATCTGGGGCACCGCCATGCCGTCGGGGACGTCGATGACGTCGCCATGGCTGTGCTCGTGGTCGTGGCCGTCCTCCATGTCCATGCCGTCCATGGCGGCATCCATGTCGCCGTCGACCATCTGGCCGCAGTCGGCGCCATCGGCCGCACAGTCGGCGGCATCGGGGTCGACCTCTTCTTCGGATGCGGGTTCGGCCTGGCCGTCTTCTCCGGGCTGGCCGGCTGCGGTGGTGATGTCGTCGTCATCTCCACCACAGGCAGCGGCGATCAGGGTGATCGCCAGCAACGCGCCGAGCAGGCGCGCGAGTCGCGAGTTCATTGGAGTTCCTCTCTTGTCGCTTCGTACGTGGATTCAGTGCGAAACGATGAGAGGCGGGCCGCGTCGCGTGAGGACGTGATCGAGCCGGGTGAGTGCCGGACGCAGGGTCGGCACCACGGGACGAGCGACCGGAACGGTGCTCGTGGGGACGCGACGTCGAGTCTCCGGCGTGGCGGCGAAGTCGACGATGCGGCGAACGAGGCGGGCCAGGACGCAGGCGACGAGCGGGACCGCGAGCAAGCCGATCCACAACACCCACTCGGTCAGCAGCGAGATCGCCGGGCTGCCGGAGAGCGCCCGTTCGGCGGCCTCCTGAGAGATGTAGAAGGCCGCCATGGCCGTACCGAGCCAACGAGCGTCGATGGAGCGCTCGCCTTCGCGCGATCGCAGCGATCGGACGACGTAGCGGATGAGCGCCAGGATGGCCACGGAACCACCGAGGCCCCACAGGAGCGGGATGTGCGCGTGAGAGACGCTGTCGTCACCGGTGATCGAGGTGCCGATCGAGCCGGGGACGTACGCGATCTCGTGAACGGCGAGTGTCCCGACGCCTGCGAGAAGCAGTGAGTCCATCCGCGTGTGGTTCACGATGAGCAGCGTACGCATCCGTCGTCGAGGTCGCACAGCGCGACCGCTCAGACCCGAAGTGCCCACTTCAAGAGGGTGGGCTGCGGGCCACCCGATGTGCCGCCCGCAGGGATGGGACCCGCCCGGCCGGTTGCGGAGCGGAACTGCAAGCAACTCAGGGAGGAAGCCGGAGGCTCCATCCCTGAGTTGCCGTGGGCCGGGGAGGATTTGAACCTCCGAAGGCGTAAGCCGACGGGTTTACAGCCCGTTCCCTTTGGCCGCTCGGGCACCGACCCTGGTGAGCATCGAAGACTAGCCGCAGCATGCCGGTTTTCCCCACTCGATACCCGGGCTGCCGGCCCACGCGCCGCGTATGCTCCAGGCGTCCCGGGGAGGTACCGATGCCAACGTTCGATGTCACGTCCGAGGTCGACATGCAGGAGGTCCGCAACGCGGTGGACCAGGCCGCCCGCGAGGTGGGCCAGCGCTACGACTTCAAGGGAACCAACTCCACGATCGAGCTCGGTGAGACCTCGATCGCGATGGCCACGGCGTCCGAGGATCGACTCAACGCACTGAAGCAGGTGCTCGAGGAGAAGCTGGTCAAGCGCAAGGTGTCGCTGAAGGTGCTCGACTACGGCAAGGTCGAGGACGCCTCGGGCGGCACGGTTCGCCAGGACGCCGAGATCACCGCGGGGATCAACTCCGACAAGGCGCGAGACATCAACAAGTTCATCAAGGGCCTGGGCATGAAGGGCATCCAGTCCCAGACCCAGGGCGAGCAGGTCCGGGTGTCGGGCAAGAAGCGCGACCAGCTCCAGGACGTGATCGCGGCCCTGAAGGAGCACGACTTCGACATCCCGTTGCAGTTCGGCAACTTCCGAGACTGAGTTCGCGTGATCGACGACGACTTCCCGGACGATTTTCCCGAGGACTTCGACGTCGATCCCGAAAGCATCCGCGGCTGCGAGTACTGGCGCTGCGGCGAACTGTTCGAGGCCAAGACCGCCAACCAGCGGTACTGCCGCAAGGCGTGCCGGAGTCGCCAGGCAAAGTGGGAGCGGGCCCAGGAGCGCAGAGCACGGCGAGCGACTCGTGCCTAGGTGGACCTGGCGAGCGCAGGAGTTCGACGGTGGCCGGGTGGCGTTGATCGACGTCGACGGGGTCATCGCCGACGGCGAGCATCGGCAGCACTTCCTGTCCGGCGGCAGGAAGAACTGGCAGGGCTTCTTCAAGGCGGCCACGGACGACCCGCCGCTACTGCCGGGCGTGACCCTGCTCGACCTGATCGACGAGGGCACGTTGGTGGTCTTGCTGACGGCACGGCCGGAATCGATCCACGACGAGACGGTCGCTTGGCTCGGCGAGTACGACATCCGGTGGGACCTGCTGATCATGCGCAGCCGACGGGACCACGTGCCGTCGCCGGAGATGAAACGCCTCGCCGTCGAGGAGCTCCGCTACGCCGGGTTCGAGCCGGTGTTCGCGCTCGACGACGACCAGCGCAACATCACGATGTACGAGGAGGAGGGCATTCCCGCCCTCTACGTCCACTCGGGCTACTACGAGGCCTGAGGAGGCCCAGATGAATGACAACGGACCGGTGATCGGCGAGACCTTGGCGGACTCGACGCCGTGGTGGCCGGATGCGCCGCAGCGGCGACCGAACGTCCTGCTGGTGTTGCTGGACGACGTCGGCTTCTCCGACTTCGGGTGCTACGGGTCCGAGATCGACACGCCGGTCATCGACAGGCTCGCCGCCGAGGGGCTCCGATACACCGGCTTCCACACGACGGCGATGTGCTCGACGACGCGGGCTGCGCTGCTGACGGGGCGCAACCACCACGACGTGGGCATGGGGTGCCTGGCCAACTTCGACAGTGGGTTCCCCGGCTACCGGGGCAAGATCGCCGCCGACGTCCCGACGTTGGCCGAGGCGCTCCGGCCGCACGGCTATCGCAACTACCTGGTCGGCAAGTGGCACGCGACGCGGCTGACCGAAACCGGGCCCAGTGGACCCTTCGACGGCTGGCCCCTCGGCCGTGGCTTCGACCGCTACTACGGGTTCCTCGACGCCGAGACCGACCAGTTCTCGCCCGAGCTGGTCCGGGACAACACCCACGTCACCGCGCCGGGCACCTACGAGACCGGCTATCACCTGACCGAGGACCTGATCGACGAGGGCCTGCGCTACCTCAAGGGACATCAGGCCGCGACCCCCGACGTGCCCTGGTTCCTGATGGTGAACCCTGGTGCGTGCCATGCCCCGCATCAGGCGCCGCGGGAGCTGATCGACAAGTACGCCGAACGCTTCGCCGGGGGCTGGGACGAGACCCGAAATGCTCGGCTGGCCCGCCAGATCGACACCGGGGTGGTCCCAGTGGGCACCGAGTTGCCGCCGCGCAACGACCGGGTGCAGGCCTGGGCCGACCACTCCGCCGAAGAGCAGCAACTCTTCGCCCGGCTGCAGGGCGCGTACGCCGCGATGCTCGAACACTTCGACACCCACCTCGGGCGGCTCATCGACCCACCTCGACGCCTCGGGGCAGGCCGACGACACCATCGTGCTGGTCCTGTCGGACAACGGCGCCAGCCAGGAGGGCGGACCGCAGGGCTTCATCAACGCCATGGCCGTGTTCAACATGGTCCCCGAGCCGATGGAGGAGAAGCTCGCGCGCATCGACGACATCGGTGGTCCCGACACCCACACCAACTTCCCGTTCGGGTGGGCGATGGCGGCCAACACCCCGCTCAAGCGCTACAAGCAGAACACCCACGGCGGCGGCATCCGGGACCCCCTGGTGGTGCGTGCCCCTGGCCGGGTCGCCGATGGCGGCGGCGTTGCGGCACCAGTTCTGCCACGTGGCCGACCTGGCTCCGACCGTGCTCGACCTGGTCGGGATCGATGCGCCCGCCGAGATGACCGGCACCAGCTTCGCCACCACCCTCGGCGACGCAGCGGCCGACACGGGCAAGTCGACGCAGTACTTCGAGATGTTCGGCCACCGGGGCATCTGGCACGACGGCTGGAAGGCCGTCGCGTTCCATCCTCCGGGAACCGACTTCGGCGACGACCGCTGGGAGCTGTACCACCTCGACGAGGACTTCAGCGAGGTCCGCGACCTGGCTGTCGGACCAGCCGGACCGGCTCGTCGGCGATGCAAGAGCTGTGGTGGGAGCAGGCTCGCGCCAACAAGGTGCTGCCGCTCGACGACCGCTTCGGCGAGCGCTTCGCCGAGAACGCCGAACGTCACACCGGCAACCGCCGGACCTACACGTTCTGGCAGGGCATGGGCCACCTGCCCAGCGACGTGGCGCCCGACCTTCGCAGCCGCAGCTACCTGATCGAGGCCGAGGTCGAGCTCCCCGCCGACGGCGCCGAGGGGGTGTTGATCGCGCACGGCGACGCCACGTGTGGCTACTCCCTGTTCGTCCGCGACGGCCACCTCGTCCACGACCTGAGCGTGGGCGGCAAGCACGAGCTCGTCACGTCGGACCGACCGATCCCCACCGGGCCGTGCACCCTGGGCTTCCGGATGGAGCGGGCGCCGGGCGAGGGACCGTTCCCCCACGGCACCGGCACGCTGCTGATCGACGGCGAGCCGGCGGGCAGCATGGAGACCGACCGGATCTTCTGGCTGATGATCTCCTGGTCGGGACTCGACATCGGCTTCGACCGCGGCACCACCGTGTCCGACTACGACGGCACCGGCCGCCACATCGGCCCGTTCGAGTTCACCGGCACTCTGGTGAAGGTCACCGTCGACCTCGTCGACGACCAGGACGTCGACCACGACGCCGCCGGCCAATCCGAACTCGGCCGCGAGTAGGCGCACCCACCTCGCGCTGCAGCGCAACGTTCCCGGGACTTGGACGTCAGTCCTCGTCGGACTCCTTGGCGCCTTCGGCGATGAGTTCGACGACCGAGGCGTCGGCCAGGGTGGTGGTGTCGCCGAGGTCGCGGCCTTCGGCGACGTCGCGCAGGAGGCGGCGCATGATCTTGCCAGAGCGGGTCTTCGGCAGGTCGGGCACGATGAACACGGCCTTGGGGCGGGCGATGGGCCCGAGCTTGGTGCCCACGTGGTGGCGGACCTCTTCGCGCAGGTCGGTGCTGGGGGCGTTGCCGCCGCGCAGGATCACGTAGCCGATGATGGCCTGGCCGGTGGTGTCGTCGGTGGCGCCGACCACGGCGGCCTCGGCCACCGCGCTGTGGTCGACCAGCGCGGACTCGACCTCGGCGGTGGAGATGCGGTGGCCCGAGACGTTCATGACGTCGTCGACGCGACCGAGCAACCACAGGTAGCCGTCCTCGTCGATCTTGGCGCCGTCGCCGGCGAAGTACCGGCCCTCGTAGGTGGACCAGTAGGTCTCGAGGTAGCGCTCGGGGTCACCCCAGATGCCGCGCAGCATCGACGGCCACGGGTGGGTGATGGTCAGGTAGCCGCCGCCCTGGTCGACCTTGTCACCGTTGTCGTCGACGACCTCGGCGAACACGCCCGGGATGGTCTGGCAGGCCGAACCCGGCTTGGTGGTCGTCACGCCGGGCAGCGGGGTGATCATGTTGCCGCCGGTCTCGGTCTGCCACCAGGTGTCGACGATCGGGCACGACTCGCCGCCGATGTGCTCGTGATACCACATCCACGCCTCGGGGTTGATGGGCTCGCCGACCGTGCCGAGCACCCGCAGCGTCGACAGGTCGTGACGCTCGGGCTCCTGGGTGCCCCACTTCATGAACGTCCGGATGGCGGTGGGGGCGGTGTAGAGCTGGGTGACGCCGTAGCGCTCGATGATGTCCCAGAGCCGATCCTTGGGCCAGTCCGCCCGGTCGCCGTCGCGGAATTCGGGCCGCGGCGTGTCGGGCGTGCCCTCGTACATCACCGAGGTGCAGCCGTTGGTGAGCGGGCCGTAGACGATGTAGCTGTGGCCGGTGACCCAGCCGATGTCGGCGGCGCACCAGTAGACGTCGGTCTCGGGCTTCACGTCGAACACGTACTTGTGCGTGAACGCGACCTGGGTCAGGTAGCCGCCGGTGGTGTGCATGATGCCCTTGGGCTTGGCCGTGGTGCCCGAGGTGTAGAGCAGGTACAGGAGCTGCTCGGCATCCATCGGCTCGGCGGGGCAGTCGTCGCTGGCGTCGGCCATGAGCTCGTGCCACCAGTGGTCGCGACCTTCGACCATGGTCACGTCGGTGTCGCAGCGATTGACCACCACCACGTTCTCCACCGACGGCGCCCCGGATTCGAGCGCGGCGTCGACGTTGACCTTGAGGCCCGACGGCGCACCGCGGCGATAGCCCGCGTCGGCGGTGATGATCAGGCGGGCTTCGGCATCATCGCAACGATCGACGATGGCGTCGGGACTGAAGCCGCCGAAGATCACCGAGTGGGCCACGCCGATCCGGGCGCACGCCAGCATGGCGACGGGCAGCTCGATGATCATCGGCATGTAGATGGCGACCCGGTCGCCCTTCTGGAGGCCGAGGCCCTTCAACACGTTGGCGAACTTGGAGACCTCCGTGAGGAGGCCGGCGTAGGTGACGGTCAGGGTGTCGCCGGGCTCGCCCTCCCAGTGGAAGGCCACCTTGTGGCCGTTGCCGGCTTCGACATGGCGGTCGAGGCAGTTGTAGGTGAGGTTGAGCTCACCGCCGAGGAACCACTTCGCGTACGGGAGGTTCCACTCGAGGGTGGTGTCGAAGTCCTTCGACCAGGTCAGCAGCTCCCGGGCCTGGCGCGCCCAGAACGCCTCGTAGTCGGCCTCGCCCTCGTCGTACATCGACCGGTCGTTCGTCAGGGCCGCAGCGGCGAAGTCGGCCGGCGGCGGGAACGTGCGGTTCTCGACGTAGAACTCCTCGATGGCCTCCGACACGGTGGCGCTCCCCTCGTGCTCTGACGCCGGCGGCCTTCACCGGCGGCCCGACCATAGTTGCTCGTGTTGTTGCGCATCAGACCTGACGCGAAACGCAACAACGGAGCAGTAGTGGCAGTCGGCCTGTCGCCGGTTTTGTGGCAGATGGAACGAACACGCGACTATTTGGCCGCCCCGGCGTCTGGAACTCGCCAGGAGGCAACCCACCACTCCGAGGAGAGAGACAACCGTGCTTCAGGAATTCAAGGACTTCATCGACAAGGGCGGCGTATTCGAGGCGGCCGTTGGCCTCGTGATGGCGCTGGCCTTCGTACCGGTGGTCGACTCGATCGTCGAGCACCTTGTGATGCCAATCGTGGCCGCAATCGTTGGCGAGCCCGACTTCAACAGCATCGGGATCGACATCGGGGACGCACGACTGGGGATCGGCTTCATCATCACGGCCATCGTCTCGTTCGTGTCGATCGCGTTCGTCTTGTTCTTGCTGGTCAAGGCCTACAACCGTGCCACCAACAAGCAAGAAGAGGACAGTGGCCCGAGCGAGGTCGACCTGCTGACCGAGATCCGGGACAACCTGGCCGGCCGCTGATTCAGCAGTCAACCAGCGAGTCGAATCGCTGAGAAGCGGGGCCCACGGGCCCCGCTTCTTCGCGTCCGGGTGTCCGACGTCACCACGGAAAGGGGTTGACACTTACAACGTAAGCGCGGTTCTATTTACGACGTAAGCGTACGACGTAAGTACCCGACAGGTGTCGCGACCACAGGACGCCTCCCCCGGACAGGACCAACCCCAATGCTCCATCGCTTCGCCAACACCCTCGTCACCAACCGTCGCCGCGTCATGGTCGGCTGGGTCGCTTTCGTGGCCATCGCCGTCGTGGTCGGCAGCTCGACCGTCGAGCGGCTGGTCACCATCCCCGAAGGTGACCAGGGGACCGAGTCGGCCGAGGTCGAGGAGATCCTCGAAGCGCTGGGGGCCACCTCGCCGGACGTCGTCGCCTTCTACGACGGGATCGACCCCACCGATCCCGCATTTGCACAGGAGGTGCAGGAAACCGATGCACGACTTTCAGACCGCCGAGGTGTGGTTCAAGTCCTTCACACCTACAACGCCGGCCCACGCTTCACCTCGACGGACGGTGAGGCGACCCTCGTGGGTGTCATCCTCGATCCGTCTCTCGACGAAGACGCCTACGACGCACTCGTGGATGTGGTGGAGGAAGACCTCCGTGAGGTCAACGCCGCTCGCACCCTGATCGGCGGCGACGCCGTCCTCGACCGCGAGTCCGTCGAACAGACCGAGTCCGACCTCCAGCAGGCAGAGCTGTTGACCCTGCCGATCACGCTGGTGCTCGCGGTGGTCATCTTCGGCGGGTTGGTGGCGGCCAGCCTGCCGCTCATGGTCGCCCTGGTGGCCATCCCCGGCGCCCTGTTCACACTCTGGGGTCTGACCCTGGTCACCGACGTCCAGATCTTCGCCCTCTCGGCGGCGACGATGTTGGGCCTCGGTCTGGCCATCGACTACGCCCTCCTGATCGTCAACCGCTTCCGGGAGGAACGGGCCGCGGGCCTCTCGGTCGATGATGCGGTCCGCCGAACCGTCACCACCGCTGGTCTCACCGTCATCTACAGCGGTCTCACGGTGGCGGTCGCGCTCGGCGGCTTCCTGATGCTCTCGGGCAACGTGTTCCCGTCGATCGGCATGGGCAGCATCGGCGTGGTACTGATCGCCATGGCGTCCGCGGTCACCCTGCTCCCGGCCGTGCTCAGCCGGGTCGGCCACCGCATCAAGCCCCTG
Organism: Acidimicrobiales bacterium; assembly: GCA_965262315.1. Lineage (GTDB taxonomy): Bacteria > Actinomycetota > Acidimicrobiia > Acidimicrobiales > UBA8592 > JBCCFK01. The sequence continues at coordinate 30,288 of CBDHFJ010000138.1, read as the reverse complement.
CGCGCCGGTGCCGACAGCGGCCGTGTGTTCCATCGGATCTCCACCGTGGTCCAGCGCCGGCCCGCCGTGGTGGCGGGGCTGGTGACCGTGGCACTGCTCTTGCTGGCGTCACCCTTCCTCGACGCTCGACTTCAGATCCCCGGCGCCGAAGCCCTTCCCGACTCCCTCGAGACCCGCCAGCTCCTGGACGAACGGGAAGCCCGGTTCGAGATCGGCGGCGAGGACCCGATCACCGTCGTCGCCGAGACGACCGGCCCGGTCGATGCCTACCTCGCCGACGTCGCCAGCATCGACGGGGTCGTCGGTGCGGAGGTGCGCTTCACGACCGACTCCCTGACCGTGGTGGACGTGCTTCCCGAAGGCCCAGCGCAAGGCACCGTGGCCGAGCAGGCGGTCCGCGACCTCCGCGACCTCGAACCCGGCTTCGACACGGCCGTCGGCGGTCCCGCCGCCGACCTCATCGATCAGCGGGGCTCGCTCTACAGCCGCATCCCGTTCGCCCTCGCGTTCGTGGCGGGCGCCACGTTGCTACTCCTGTTCCTCATGACCGGCTCGGTCGTGATGCCCTTCAAGGCGATGTTCATGAACCTGCTGTCGCTGACCGCCACGTTCGGCGTGCTGGTCTGGGGCTTCCAGGACGGCAACCTCAGCGGCGTCCTCGGCTTCGACGAGATCGGCTATGTGGGCCTGTGGACACCGTTCCTGGTCTTCTTCATCGCCTTCGGCCTGTCCATGGACTACGAGGTCTTCCTGCTCTCCCGGATCAAGGAGATCTACGACGAGACCGGCGACAACGATGAAGCGGTCTCACTGGGCCTGCAGCGCACCGGCCGGGTCATCACCTCGGCAGCGCTCCTGATCTCGATCGTGTTCGCCGCCTTCGCCACTGGCGAGTCGGTCGACATGAAGCAGCTCGGTGTCGGCCTTGCGCTGGCCATCATCATCGACGCCACCATCGTGCGCATGCTGTTGGTACCCGCCTCGATGAAGCTCATGGGTGCGTGGAACTGGTGGGCGCCCGCTCCCCTGCGTCGCTTCCACGAGCGCTTCGGTCTCCACGAGCCGCCGAGTGCCGCAGGCGAGTTCGACTCGATCGCCGATCTCCCCTGGGACGACACCGCCGACCGGGAACCCGCACCCGCCGGCTGACGCCACCGTTCTCCAGCCCCGGATGTGACAGCCCCCCGTCGCATCTGGGGTTGGTGCGCGTCAGGGCCGTGAGCTCAGGACTGCGCGAGGCGCCACTCGAGACCGGCGAGCACTGTCTCGAGGCCGTAGTCGAAGCGCTGCGCCGGGGTCCACGCGATACACGCCTGCTTGAAGTCGACGACCTCCTGAAGATGCTCGGGCAGGCTCTCCCTGGGCACGGTCGTGCCACCGAGCTCCTCGAGATCGGCCATCAGGCCGAGCTCCTGGCGGATGGCACCGATGACCCACGAGGCCGAGATGTCGAACGCGACCGCCGCTTCCTTGGTGTCGAAGCCGGCCCGGGTGAAGATCGAGTAGCAGCGCTGCAGGAAGACGAATTTGACCGCGGCGGGCGAGGCCCGATCGAGGAAGACGCCGAGGGCGCCCTCGTGCTCGCGGGCGACAGCCCGATACTGGTAGGCCAGGTCGCGCAGCTCGTCCTGCCAGGACATCTCGGCATCGTCGAGTCGGGACAGGACATCGGCGTAGAGGATTTCCGACACCGCATCGAACAGATCGTCCTTGTTGGCGACGTGGTTGTAGAGCGACATCGCCTCAACCCCGAGCTCGGCGCCGAGCTTGCGCATGCTCAGCGCCGCCTGGCCGTGCTCGTCGATGAACGCGAGCGCGGCGCTGGCGACTCGTTCACGGGTCAGGGGCTCACGCTGCTCGGACATACAGCGTCAGTCTAACCTGTGACCCCTGTCTCAAGCCCCGCCGGCGGCCCATTCCAGCACGGTGAATCCACCCAGGCCGGCCGGGTCGAGAAGGGCAGCCGCCTCGGTCCCCCGAGACTGCATCTCGATCGCCTTCAGGTTCGGGGCAGCCCGGTGCTGGTCCCAGTACGCCTGGCCCTCGGCCACGAGATCGTCGATGCCCAGCCGCCGCAACCAGATCGCCTGGCTGCGCTCGGCGTCGGTCGCCGCCACCGCGCGGAGCTGAGCGATGTCGATGTCGACCGTGATGTCCTTGCTCCCGGGGCGATCCAGCGGATCGCCGGCGCGCCCCTGATCGCTGTAGGTGCGGAGCCACTCGCGACCGGGCTCTGCGGGGTAGCACGAGAGGGCGTAGTCGATCACCACCACCCGCCCCCGACCGACGGCGCGCCGAGCCGCTGCCACCCAGTCGGCAGCGGCCGACTGCATCGGGACACGAATCTCGTGGTCGGGCGCCGCCACCAGCTGCGGACGCCGGTCGGTGTCCAGCAGCACCTCGCGGAGCCGATCACCGTCACGGCCGACTCGCACCTCGTACCACCCGCGACCGCCGACGAAGCCGAGGATGTCGAAGGGCAGGTTGTCGAGCAACTCGTTGGCGAAGACGACCCCCGTCTCGACGGCATGGGGCATCGCCGCCAGGGCCGTCACCCCATCGGGGTGCGCGGCCCGCTGCGCGTCGCTGGGTTCGACGGTGACGTACTCCAACGCATCGACGCATCGCATCGGCGACCGCAAGACCGCCCTCGCCAGCGTGCCAGGACCCGCGCCCGCCTCGACGAACGTGAAGTGGTCCGGCTGGCCCTCCTCGTCCCACCACCGATCGATGGCGCGGGCGACGACGGCACCGAACAGCGGGCCGACCTCGGGACTCGTGATGAAGTCGCGGCGTCGGCCCGCCCCACCGCGGGCATAGAAGCCGAGCGTGGGGTGGTAGAGCGCGAGGTCCATGTAGCGGCTGAACGAGAGCGGCCCGTCGCGGTCGATCTCGGCGACGATCTCGTCGAGCAGCGTCATCCCGCGGTGGACGCGAGGTACGCAGCTGCGGGCGCCAGGCCGTCGCCGTGCGGGTAGCCGAGCGCACCCATGGCGGTCTGGACACCACCGAGCGCGCCGAGGATCATCGGCTCGTTGAGGGCCCCGAGATGCCCGATGCGGAAGGCGTTGTCGCCCAGCAGCATGCCGCCGCCGAGGCTCACGTGGAACCGGTCGCGGGCAAGATCTCGAAGCGCCGCCCCGTCCAGCTCACCGGTGCGCACCTGGGTGACCGCCGCGGCCCGCTCGTGGTCGTGCGTGGCGTTGACCTCCCACGGCCCATCGCTCCCCCACCCTGCCACGCAGGCGTGGACGGCCGATGCGTAGCGACGGTGGCGGTCGGCGACGGCGTCGATCCCGCCCTCGTCGTTGATGAGATCGAGCGCGGCTCGCAGGGCGAAGACGTGATGGATCGGCGGTGTCCCGGCGAAACGGAAGTAGACGGCTTCGCGATTGCGGCGGGGAGGCCAGGCCCAGTACCACGATGCCGACTGCCGGCGCTCCGCGACCTCGACCGCGCGCTCGCTGGCGGCACAGAAGGCCAGCCCCGGCGGCATCATCAGCGCCTTCTGCGACGCGGCGGCCACGACATCGACGCCCCACTCGGCCATGTGCATCGGCTCGCTGGCGAACGAGCCGATCGCGTCGACCACGAACAGCGCCGGATGCCCAGCGGCGTCGATCGCCTGACGGAACGCCGGGATGTCGGCCAAGGTGCCGGTCGACGTCTCGGCCTGCGCCACGAAGACCGCTTTGATGCGGTGGTCGGTGTCGGCGACCAGGAGGTCGTGCACCTGCGCGGGGTCCGGCGCCCGACGCAGGTCCATGTCGGTGAAGATGGGGTCGTACCCGAGGTGCTTCGCCATGTCACCCCAGCGTTCGCCGAAGAGGCCGCCGACAGCGAAGATCGCCTGGTCGCCAGGCGCCAGGAGGTTCTGGAGCACCGACTCCCATGCCCCGTGACCCACCGAGGTGAGCACGAAGACCTCCGATGCGCCGCCGAAGAGCGCCGGCAACTCGTCCCAGATGCCGTCGACCAGATCGTTGAAGTACGGCGAGTCGAAGTCGACCGGCGGGCGCCGGAACGCCTCGAGGACCGCGTCGGGGATGTTCGTGGGTCCTGGATTCTGGATGAACTCGCGTCCGACCATGCGCTGAGAAGCCTAGTGGTGGCCCATCGCGATGGCGGAGCTGTCAGGCAGCCGAACGGTGACGCGCGGGCCGCAGCCTCGGTGCCACTCGGTGATCGACGTGGCGCCGAGCAAATCTACGAACGGTCCGGGAGCCCCCGGAGGAGACGCACGATGGCGCGAGCGGCCTCGCCGTGTTCTTCGGGCGGACACCCATCGCGGCCGACGTGGAATGTGGCCGCCGTGATGGCGGCGAAGACGAGGCGGGCCGTCATCATGTCGTTGACCTTTTCGAGCACGGTGAGCATCTCCACGATCTGCAGGAGACCGTTCTCGTCCTGCAGCTCCCGGATTCGCTCCCAGCCAAGAGCGGGCAACGGATCATACAGATTGATCTGACGACGCTTCGGTTCGGCCCAATACGCGAACAGCTCTCGAAACGTCCGTTCCATGAGCGGCCACGGATCGATGAAATCCTGCGGTCCGACCGTCTCGGCCACCGATGCCGTATGGGCCGCCCAATCGTCTTGGAGTTGCTTCCAGACCGCTTCAAAGCACGCTTTGCGATCGGCGAAGTGATGGTAGAACCCACCCCGACTCAGTCCGGCGGCGGCACAGATGTCGCCCACGGTGACCTGGTGGAAGCCATGTGAGCCGAAGAGCTCGGTGGCGGCCTCGATGATCTCAGCCCGAGTCTTCTCGGCGTTGCGGGGGTGACGGGTCGACATCGCCCCCCCATTGAAGCTCCTCGGAGATTGACCACAAACTTCGGCGCGGCTACGTTACCGACATGGTGTCGGTAACGAGGCCCTGGCGAGCCTGGAAGACGACGGCCACGGTCGCAACGCTTGTTGCCGTGGTCGGCATCGCCGCCGTCGTCGTGCCGACCGGACTGCTCCTGCTCGAGGGACGACCGATCGATACCACCGTCGCCCACGGCGACGACTGCCTGCCCGAGGCTCAGGGAGCGCACCTGCGTTGCTGGGACGTGTTCGTGCCCGACGATCTGCCCGACACCTCGGTTCCCCTGCTGGTCGACATCCACGGGTTCTTGAACACCACCGACCGGCAACGCCGCCTCAGCGACTTCGAACGCTTGGCGACGACCGAAGGCTTCGTTCTTGTTCGGCCCTACGGGATCGAGTGGTCGTGGAATGGGGGCGGCGACCCATGGCCCTCGGACACCGAACTCGAGAAGCGGCCGGGGATCGGCTGTTGCGGGCATGCCCTGAACGAACAGCTCGACGACGTGGGCTTCATCGTGGCCATGATCGACCAGCTCCAGACCCAGTATGCGATCGACGGCGATCGCATCTTCCTCAGTGGATTCTCCAACGGATGCATTCTGGCTCAGCGAGTCGCTGCTCAAGCCAGCGCGTCGATCGATGGCGTCGCCTGCATGGCCGGGCATCTCTTGGCCGATGTCGCGGCCGACTACGACCCGGTGCGGATCATGGAAATCCACGGTACCGCCGATGCGGTGGCCGAATACGACCCGGGCTACTGGCCCGGCTCGGTGGCCAACTTCGATGCCTGGCGGGAGCGCAATGGCTGCGACGACGCCGTGACCGAAACCTGGCGAGACGGCCCTCACCACGCTCGTCAGGCAGACGGATGCGACAACGACGCCACCGTCGTGCTGGTCACGCTCGAGGGATTCGGGCACGCCGTGTTCCTCGACGAGGGTTGGCTCCCCGTCGACACCACAAGGCTGGCCTGGGATTTCCTCGCCGGGACGGCGTCATGACGTCGGGCGGGTTCATCGATCGGGACCGGCCGGGCCCGCTTCTGGCCATCACGGGAGCGGCGTTGACCACGATCGCCCTCTGGCTCCCATGGTTCAGCATCGATGGGGTCGACAATGGTCACAATGGGTATTCGTTCGCCACCGGCCTGATGGGCGTGACCCTGGTCCTGTCGGGCGCCTTCACCGCCGTTGCCCCGAAACGTCGCCCGGTCCTCGACCCGCGTCGACCGGTCACCCTTGGCCTGGTGTTCAGCCTCGTCGCCGTCGTGTTCCTCGTGGGTCGGGCCGTCGAGGCCCCCGGCCCAGCGCCGGCCGCCCCCCACATCGATCGCCACTACGGGCTGTGGCTCGCACTCTTGGGCGCCGCCGTGACGGTCGCGGGCTTGATCATCACCCTGCGACAAACCCCGCCGGGCGACCAGGGACTCGAGGCTCATCACACCTAGCGGTCGGCCCTGCGGCTCGAACTTCTGGCGGTGGCCGGCCGACCCGCCGCCGGTCCCCGATGGCTCAGGGTTGGCAAGGCGGAGCTTCGTTCGCCCCACCCCGCAGCGGCACCGCCGCAGGAAGGCGCTACGGCAGTGCGACGAGGGAGACGTCGGTGAAGTGGGTGACGATGCCGGGGACCACACCGAAGGCAACGGTTGTCACCGCGGTGATCACGAGCGCCGACTGCAAGGCGACGGGCACCCGGATCGGGGAACGGTCGCCGAGATGCGGCTCTTCCACCCACATCCGCAGCGCCAGTCGGCCGTAGTAGCCGAAGGCGATCACCGCGTTGACGGCGGCGACGACGGCGAGGGCGTAGCCCCAGCCGGTGCCCGGATTGGTGAGCGACGTGAAGACCTGGAACTTGGCGAACCACCCGCCGAGCGGCGGGATGCCGGCCAGCGACGCCAGGAAGACCGTCATGGTGATGGCCAGCGCCGGCGCATAGTGGAACAGCCCGTCGTAGCTGTCGAGCTCGGCCGACTGGGTCTTGCGCGCCACCGAGATGATGATCGCGAAGGCACCCAGGTTCATGGCCGCGTAGATCACGAGGTAGGTCACGATCGCCGACACCGACTGATCAGCGGCGCTGAGGCTCTCGCCGGCCACCGCCAACGGTGCCAGCATGAAGCCCGCCTGGGCCACACCCGAGTAGGCCATGAGGCGGACGATGTTCTTCTGGCGCAGGGCCATCACGTTGCCGGCGGTCATGGAGCCCGCGGCCAGAACCCACAGCAGCGGCTGGAACACGTCGTCTCGACCGAGGAAGCCGACCACGACGAGGTTCATCAGGGCCACGAAACCCGCCGCCTTCGAGGCGACGGCCAGGAAGCCGGTGACCGGGGTGGGCGCACCCTCGTAGGTGTCCGGCGACCAGGTGTGGAACGGGAAAGCCGAGACCTTGAAGGCGAAGCCGACCACCACGAAGATGATGCCCAGGGTGATGACCGCCTCGGACGACTCGCCCGAGCTGATCGAGGCGTTGATGTCGGTGAGCAACGTGGAGCCGGACACGCCGAACACGAGCGACATGCCGTAGAGCATGATCGCCGAGGCGAACACGCCCATCAGGTAGTACTTCAGGCCGGCCTCGTTGCTCTTGAGGTCGCGCTTGCGCCAGGTGGCGAGCATGTAGGCCGGGATGGACAAGAGCTCCAGGGCCACGAAGATCGAGATCAGGTCCCGGGCCGACGCCATGACCACCATGCCGAGGATCGAGGAGACCATGAGGCCGTAGTACTCGTTCTCCCAGTAGTCGCCTTCCGCGATGTAGTTGGCCGACAGCAGGATCACGACGTAGCCCGACAGCAGGAACAGCGCCTTGAGGATCAGGCTGTAGCGGTCGATCACGTAGCCGCCGTTGAAGAGCTCGCGGCTCGTGTCGTCGTCGATCGCCAGGGTGACGATGGGGATGAGCGGCAACAACAGGCCGATGCCCGCCAGCGACGATGTCAGCTTGCGGCCCTTCTCGAGCCAGATGATGTCGATCAGGGTGAGGATGGCACCAACGCCCAGGAGGATGAGCTCGGGCGCGACCGCGTGCCAGTCGATGTGCGGCCGGACGAACGCTCCGGGATCGACCTGGGCGAGGAGCGAGGCGAACATCAGCCGCCCGCCGCCTCGGTGGCGTCACGCAGGTCGTCGAAACAGGCCAGGCCGTCGTCGCCTTCGAGTTCGAGGCAGTTGTCGACGACCTCGCCCTGCATGTCGACCGTCAGCGACTTCACGACGGCGTCGTCGGTGGTGCTGAACAGCGGACGGGGATACAGACCGAAGAAGAGGATGAGGGCCAGCATCGGGGCCCAGGCGATCCATTCGTAGGTGTTGACGTCGGTGATCTCCGGATCGTCGACGAACTCGTCCTTGGGCGTTCCCATGGCGGTCTTCTGCAGCATCCACAGGAGGTAGCCGGCGGCCAGGACGGTGCCGAGGGCGGCCACGACCATGTAGCCGCGGAAGGTCGCCTCGGGGAGGATCGCCGCCGGGTTGTAGCTGGCGAGGATGGCCGGGAACTCACCCCAGAACCCCGCCAGGCCGGGCAGGCCCAGCGACGCCATGGCGCAGAAGCCGAGGATCCAGCCCATGCGCGGTGCGCTGACGAGCAGCCCGCCCAGACGCCCCATGTCGAGGGTGTGGTAGCGCTCCTTCACGGATCCGGCGAGGAAGAACAACATCCCGGTGATCAGGCCGTGAGCCACCATGCCGAAGATGGCGGCATTGATGCCGAAGTCGGTCAGGGTGGCGATGCCCAGCATGACGAAGCCCATGTGGGCCACCGACGAGAACGCAATGAGCCGCTTCATGTCGGTCTGGGCCAGGCAGCCGAGGGCGCCGTAGATGATGCCGATCACCGCCAGCAGGCCGATGAACGGAGCCCATGCCGCCGCGGCCTCGGGCAGCATCGGGATGGAGATCCGGATGAAGCCGTAGGTACCGAGCTTCAGGAGCACGGCCGCCAGGATGACCGAGCCGACCGTGGGCGCCTGGGTGTGGGCGTCGGGCAGCCACGTGTGGAACGGGAACATCGGCACCTTCACGCCGAAGCCCACGAACATGCCGGCGAAGATCCAGAGCTGGCTGGTGCGGGCGATGTTGAGCGTGGCGCCTTCGGAGAGGGCCACCATCGAGAACGTGTTGACCTCGTCGCCCACCAGCGTGCCGTCGGCCAGGAAGTACATCGCCAGGAAGCTGACGAGCATCAGGGCCGAACCGAACATCGTGTAGAGGAAGAACTTCAGCGAGGCGTAGCGGCGATCCTCGCCGCCCCAGACCGCGATCATGAAGAACATCGGGAGCAGGACGACCTCGAAGAACACGAAGAAGAGGATCAGGTCCTGGGCCACGAACGTGCCGATCATGCCCGTCTCGAGGATGAGGATCAGCGACAGGAATGCCTTGGGGTTGCCCGGCGACGGGATGTGGTCGAGCGAGTAGATGAGGCACAACGGCACCACGAACACCGTCAGCGCGATCAGCGGCAACGACATGCCGTCGACCCCGAGGATGTAGCGGCTGTTGATGACCTCGATCCAGGTCTCGTCCACGCCGAACTGCAGGGTGCCACCCGCGTCGTAGTCGAAGGCGATCAGCATGTAGATGCCCAGGCCCAGCGCCACGAACGACGTCAGCAGGGCGGTCATCTTGATGAGTTGCTCTTCGGCCTTGGGGATGAGCATCACGATCGCTGCGCCCACGAGGGGCACGAACGTGATCACGCTCAAGAGCCAGTTGTTGTCGGTCAGCATCAGTAGCTCCTACACAAACACAATGAAGAGGCCGGCGATGATGGTCGCGGCGGCGAACATGATGGCGGCGTATTGCTGCACCTTGCCTCGCTGGAGGGCGCTGCGGCTGGCCTCGCCGAGGCCTTCGGAAGCGGTGCCGGACAGGTTGACGACACCGTCGACGACGGTCTGATCGATCTGCTCGTACACGAAGGTGGCGGCCTGCGCGGTGCGCTTGCCGGTCTGGTTGACCACCTCGTCGATCGCGTGCTGGTTGACCCAATAGGTGGCGTCGGCGACCGGCCCCTTGGTGCCACCGGCGATGACGTCGGTGTAGAGGTGGTCGAGGTAGTACTTGTTGACCAGCAGGGTGTGACCGGCCTTGGCCAGCTTGTTGTGGCTGGTGGGGCCGTCGGCGAGCTCGGTGGCCGCCGGGCTCTGGGCCTTCACCCGGACGAAGAAGTAGTAGTACGCCGCGGCGATACCGGCGATGGCCACGATGCTCGAGAAGATCGCGAGCGAGTAGCTGGGGATGCCGTGCTTGATGACCGGGAAGTAGCCGGCCGTGGGCTCCACGTACTGGAAGAAGCGCTCCTCGGCACTTCCGAAGAAGCCGCCGAACAGCCCCGGCGGGATGTTGAAGAAGCCGGCGATGATCGCCATGCCGCTCAGGATGTAGAGCGGGATCAGGATGCGCGGGCCCGACTCGTGCGGCTCGAGGGCGTGGTGGTCGTCGTGATCGTCGGCGTGGCCGTGATCGTCGTCGTGATGCATGTGCTCGGCACCACGCCACTCGCCGTGGAACGTCAGGTAGATGCAGCGGGTCATGTAGGCGCACGTCAGCGCGGCACCGATGATGCCCATCACCAGGGCGAACACGTAGCTGCCGTTGGCGCTGGTGCCGCCGAAGAAGCCCCAGCCGCCGGTGCCCACCAGGATCTCGTCCTTGGACCAGAAGCCGGCCAGCGGGAAGATGCCCATGAGTGCGAGTGAACAGATCACGAAGGTCCAGTAGGTCTTCGGCATGAACTTCTTCATGCCACCCATGTGCGTCTTCATGTTGAAGCTGTGCACTGAGTGCGCCACCGAACCCGAGCCCAGGAACAGACCGGCCTTGAAGAAGGCGTGGGTGAAGAGATGGAACACCGCGGCGGTCCAGGCGCCGACGCCGAGGGCCATGCACATGTAGCCGAGCTGGGAGACCGTCGAGTACGCCAGCACCTTCTTGATGTCGTCCTGGACGAAGGCCAGCAGGCCGGCACCGACCAGGGTCACCGAGCCCACGAGGGCCAGGACATTGAAGGCCGATCCGGGGATGGTGTAGCCCTCCCAGAAGACGCCGTAGAGGCGGGCGACCATGTAGATGCCGGCGACGACCATGGTGGCGGCGTGGATCAGCGCCGAGACGGGCGTGGGGCCGGCCATGGCGTCGGGGAGCCAGGTGTGCAGGACGAACTGGCCGGACTTGGACATCACCGCGGCGGTCAGACACAAGGCGGCGATGAACAGCGTGGTCTGGCCGATGTCGTGGCCGATCGCCGCCTTGTTGATGTCGATGATGCTCCACGTCTCGCCGGCCGAGAAGAACAGGATGATCATGCCGATCAGCAGACCCATGTCGCCGACACGGTTGGTCAGGAACGCCTTGAGGGCGGCGTCGGAGTTGGGCTTCTCCTCCCACCAGTGACCGATCAGCGCGAACGAACAGACACCGACCAGCTCCCAGCCCACGATCATCTGGAGCACGTTCTCGCTGAGCACGAAGAACAGCATCGAGGCGGTGAACAGGCTCAGGAACGCGAAGTAGTGCGTGTACCTGCGGTCACCGTTCACGTAGTCGGTGGAGTAGATGTGGACCAGCAGCGAGATGGCCGTGACGACGAACAGCATCATCACCGTGAGGCCGTCGACCATGATGCCGACCTGGAACTCGACACCGCCGTTCTCCCACCAGGTGAAGCGCTCGACGATGGCGTCGACGCCGACCTTGGCCTCGCCCTCCTCGGCGCCGGGGAGCGCCGGCAGCACCAGGTCCTCGCCGGCGGCGAGCTCGACCTCGGACCCGAGGGCCTCCTCGCCTTCGTGCACTTCACCGGACTCGTCCTTGTCGACGCGGTCCTTGGCGGTGTCGACCTGGTTGATCCACTGGCCGGCGGTCAGGACCGCCAGGACGAACGCCAGGCCGACGGCGGCGATGCCGATCTCGGAGCCCTTGTAGGGCATGCGCTTGCCGAAGAAGAGGATCAGCACGAATGAGATCGCCGGCAGCAGCGGGATGATCCAGGCGTTCTCGAGGAACCAGCCCCCGGCGGGGGCGATGGCCTTGGGGCCCTCGACGGCGAGTGTCAGCAGCGAACCCATCGTCAGCCCTTCATCAGGTCGACTTCGGAGATGTCGACACTGCGCTTGTTCCGGAAGATCAACAGGACGATCGCCAGACCCACGCCCACCTCGGCGGCCGCGATGGCGATGACGAACAGGGCGAACACCTCACCGGTGACGGTGCCGTTGAAGGCACCGAAGGCGACGAGGTTGATGTTCACCGCATTCAAGATGAGCTCGATCGACATCAGCACCATGACGCCGTTGCGGCGGGACAGCACGCCGTACACACCGATGCAGAACAGCACCGAGCTCAGGAGGAGGAACTGGACGAGCAACATGGCCTACACCCCTACTCTTTCCGGGCCACGACGATGGCGCCGATGAGCGCGGCCAACAGCAGGACCGACGTGGCCTCGAAGGGCACGATGAAGTCCGAGAAGATCGAATCCGAGACGACCTCGGCAGAGGTGCGGGTGTCCTCGGGGAGCTCGGCGTCGCGCCAGAAGTCGATGGTGGCGTACGCCATGATCGCCAGCAACAGGGTGCCGACCGCGGCGGCCATGGGTCGGTTGGCGAGGTTCACGTCCTCGTCGTCGCCCATCGAGGCCTTGGTCAGCATGATGCCGAACAGGAAGAGCACGATGATGGCGCCGATGTAGACCAGCACCTGGGTGACGCCGACGAACTCGGCGCCCAGCAGCAGGAACTGTCCGGCAGCGCCGGCCAGGACCAGGATCAGCCACAGCGCGGCGTGCACCACGTTGCGGGTGGTGACGACCTTGAGCGCCGAGCCGATCATCACGGCCGCCATGATCGAGAAGAAGATGTTCTGGGCGACCATCAACAGCCGCCCTTCGTGGCGAAGAAGGCGATGCTCATACCGGCGGCACCTTCTTGACCTTCTGCTCCGAGCCCGACTCGTAGGGCTCGAATTCGGGCACGGTGTGCATCCACTCGCCCAGACGATCCTTGTCGTGGAGCAGGTCGGCGATCTTGAGCTCGCTGAACTCGTATTCCGGGCTCCAGAACAAGGCCTCGAACGGGCAGACCTCGACGCAGATCCCGCAGAACATGCACAGCCCGAAGTCGATGTCGAAGCGGTCGAGTGCGTTCACCTGGCGGGGCTTGCCACCGGCACGACGGGGCGGGGCCAGGGTCTTGTGACCCTCGATGTAGATGCACCAGTCCGGGCACTCACGGGCGCAGAGCATGCAGGCGGTGCAGTTCTCCTCGTGGAGCGCGATGACCCCGCGCGCCCGAGTGGGAGGGGCCTCCTTCTCGTGCGGGTACTGCACCGTGTGGGCGCCGACCGATGGACGGGGCACCGGGTTCTTGGCACCGTCGGGGAACAGGGTCCGCATCATCGTGCGGAACGTGACCCCGAGGCCCTTGACCAGACCGGGAAGCTGCGGCATTACAGCACCACCTTGAGGACGCCGGTCACGGTGATGTTCAGCAGGCTCAGCGGGATGAGGAACTTCCAGGCCAGGCGCTGGAGCTGATCCTCACGGAACCGCGGGTAGGTGAACCGGAACCAGTAGATGAAGAACGCGACCAGCATCATCTTGCCGAAGAGGATCAGCGGGCCGATCACGTTGAAGATGTCGTTCGTCGGGTCGATGCCCGGGACGTACCAGCCGCCGAGGAAGAGGGTGGCGGCGATGGCGGCGAACACGCCGGAGGTGGCGAACTCGCCGATGAAGAAGAGCAGGAAGCGGATGCCCGAGTACTCGGTGAGGTAGCCCGAGATCAGCTCCGACTCGGCGATCGGCATGTCGAAGGGCGGCTGGGTCAGCTCGGCCTGGACCGCCACCATGAAGATGAAGAAGCCGATGAACTGGGTGAAGATGAACGGGTTGCCGATGGCTCCCCAGCCGAAGATCTCGCCCTCGGCCTGGGCCAGCACGATCTTCTGCATGTTCATCGTCTCGGCCTGGATGACCACGCCGACCACGGCGAGGATCAGCGGCAGCTCGTAGGCGATGAGCTGACCGGCGGCACGCAGACCGCCGAGCAGTGAGTACTTGTTGGCCGACGACCAGCCGGCCATCAGGATGCCGATGACCGACACCGACGACACCGCGAGGCCGAAGTAGATGCCGACGTTGAGGTCGACGAAGGTGGCGTCGGGCCCGGCCGGCAGGATCAGCACCAGCAGGAACGTGGACATCAGCACCACGAACGGTGCCGCCGCGAAGACGAAGCGGTCCGCCTTCGACGGGAAGATGTCCTCCTTCTGGATCCACTTGCCGACCTCGGCCAGCAGCTGGAGCGAGCCGTAGGGGCCGGCCTCCATGGGGCCGAGGCGGCTCTGCATGAAGGACATCATCTTGAACAGGTACAGGTACACGATGGTGCCTGCGGGAATGAGCACGGCGACGAGACCGACACCCACCTTGATGAGCGTTTCCTGCCAGTAGGCGAGGTCGACGGCGAGAAGATCCATACCCATCAGCGATCGATGTCCCCGAGGATGAAGTACAGCGACCCGAGGATCGCAATGATGTCGGGGACGAACACGCCCTTGAGCACCCAGGGGCAGATCGACATGTTGGAGAAGCTCGCCGAGCGGATCTTGACCCGGAACGGGGTCAGGTCACCCTTGGAGACGACGTAGTAGCCCATCTCGCCGAGCGGGTTCTCGGTGGCCACGTAGGCCTCACCGGCGGGGACCTTGATGATGCGGGGCACCTTCGCCATGATCGGGCCCGACGGGATGTTGTCGAGGAGCTGCTCGACGATGTTGCAGGCCTCGCGGGTTTCCTGGAGGCGCACCCAGAACCGGGCGTACGAGTCGCCGTCGGGGTGGGTCCAGACCTTCCAGTCGACCTGGTCGTACACGAGGCCGCAGGGCTGGTCTCGGCGGAGGTCCCAGTCGACGCCCGAGCCGCGCAGGTTGGCGCCGGACAGGCCGTACTCCAGGGCCACGTCGCCCGGGATGACGCCGATGCCGCGGGTACGGGCCTGGAAGATCTCATTGCCGGCGACCAGGTCGTCCATCTCGTCGCAGAAGGTGCGCATGCGGGTGATGGCGCTCTTGGTCTCCTCGATCCAGCCGGCCGGCAGGTCGTCCTTGAGGCCACCGATGCGATCGAAGTTGGGGTGGAAGCGCCCGCCGGTGGCCCGCTCGATCTGGTTCAGGACGAACTCGCGATCGCGGAAGGCGAAGAAGACCGGGGTGGTGGCGCCGATCTGCACGGCCATGTCGCCGATGTACAGCGAGATGTTGGCGATGCGGCTGAGCTCGAACAGGATCGTACGGATCCACTGGGCCCGAGGCGGGGCCTCGACCTCCATGAGCTGCTCGGCGGCGAGGATGAACGGCACCTCGTTGGCGAAGCTGCCCAACCAGTCGATGCGGTTGATCAGTGTGGTGACCTGCGGGTAGGTCCGGACCTCGGCCAGCTTCTCGTAGCCGCGGTGCATGTAGCCCATGATCGGCTCGGCCGCGACGACCTGCTCGCCGTCGAGCTTGGCGACGAGGCGAAGCGTGCCGTGGGTGGCCGGGTGCTGGGGACCCATGTTGAGGGTCATGCCCTCGTTGGTCTCGAGCTCCACGTTGACCCGGGCATCGGCCGCCTGGGCAGCGATGTAGGACAGCTGTTCACGTTCGGTCAGCGTCATGTCAGTCCTCCCCCGGCATCAACTCCACGTCGACGATGCCCGGCCAGGGCTTCATGCGACGAGAGAGCAGCGGGTAGTCCTTGCGCAGCGGGTAGCCCTCGAACCCGCCGGGAAGGTAGATGTTGCGGACGTCGGGATGGCCCTCGAAGGCGACGCCGTACATCTCCATGGCCTCGCGTTCGTGCCAGTTCGAACCGGCGAACACGGGAACGAGGGTGTCGATGCGGGGATCGTCGTCGGGCATGTCGGCCTTGATGATCACGCCGATGTGGCGGGTGATCGAGTGGATGCGACAGATCGCCTGGAAGCGGGTCTCGCCACCGGCGTAGCCCCACTCCATGGCCTCGGTCTCCTTGGCCTCGTTGTCGTCCTGTTCGGCTTCGAGCTCGCGGCCGTAGGGCGACGGCATCCAGTCGATGCAGGAGAGCCAGTCGAAGAACGTGGCGTCGAGCGTGTCGCGGGCGACGGTCACCGCTTCACGCCACCGCGCGCCGTCGACCCGGATCCAGAGCCCGCGGTTGGGAGCGATGTGGGAGTCGACGAGCATGTCGCCGAGGGCCGCGGTGAGCTGGGCCAGGGCTTCTTCGGCCTGCTCGTCGGTCTCGACGACCTCTTCTTCGGGCTCCGGCTCGGCGGTGGCCGTTGCCGTGCCCGTGTCGGCAGGCGCGGCTGCGCCCGCAGCGGCTTCGCGCTTGGCTCGGGCCTCTGCGGCCTTCTTGAGGAGGTGTTCGGGAACTTCGGTCATGCGTTCGCGCTACTCGACGATGATCGGGTCGCCCCGCCAGCGTTCGGCCATGTCCTCGTTGAGGATGCGTTCCTGCAGCAGGACGATGCCTTCGAGCAGGGCTTCGGGCCGCGGCGGACAGCCGGGGACATAGACGTCGACCGGAATGATCTGGTCGACACCCTTGGTGACGGAATAGGAGTCCCAGTAGGGCCCGCCGCAGTTGGCACAGGAGCCCATGGAGATCACGTACTTCGGATCCGGCATCTGCTCCCACAGGCGACGGACGGCCGGTGCCATCTTGTCGGTCACGGTGCCGGAGACGACGACGAAGTCGGCCTGACGAGGGCTGGCCGGCAGGGGGATCACGCCGAGGCGCATGACGTCGTAGCGCGGCGAGGCGAAGGCCGCGCCCATCTCGATGGCGCAGCAGGCGAGACCCCACTGGTAGACCCACATGGAGTACCGGCGGCTCATGTTGAGCAGCTTGGTGATGGGCTGGGGCAGCTTGCCCGACTCGACTAGACCCATCGCAGCACTCCCTTTCGCCAGGCGTAGAACAGGCCCAGGGCGAGGATGAAGATGAAGATCGCCATCTCGACCAGGCCGAAGTAGCCGTAGTGCTCGAGACGGGTGGCCCACGGGAAGATGAACACGGCCTCGACGTCGAACATGACGAAGAGCAGGGCGAACACGTAGTAGCGGATGTTGCTCTGCGCCCAACCGCTGCCGACGGGGTCCACACCGGACTCGTAGGTGATGTACTTCTGTTCCTGCGGACGGTTCGGCCGTACGAGCGCGCTCAGGCCGATGAATGCCCCCACGAGGGCACAGGCCAGGGCGCCGAAGATGGCGACCGTCAGGTAGCTACGAAGGAACTCGGACACGGCGGATGAGCGTAGCGATCCCTGGGAAACGGGGCCAAGGCGTCACGCAGGGATCAACCTACCCCACCGGACCTCGACGGCGGTGGTTCCACCGCCGCTCTGAGCAGGCGATCCGGCCGTTGCCCCCGACGGTGGTCGCGCTGCTCGACGCCCTGCTCAACGGCCCGCCAGAACGGCCGATGGATCCAGGTGCGAGTCGAGCCCACGCCGGCGCCTCGAGCGGCGCGATCGGCAGATCGATGACCGCGGCCACCGGACCGCGACGACGTTCGAGCGTGCACTCGCGGCTGCGGCTCTACAGCCGAGCTGCGTTGTTCGCCGTGGTCGTCGCGTTCGGGATCTCGGTGCTGGGCGCCAGCGGCGGCGACGCGGTGTCGGGCCGCCTGGGCGGCGACTTCCCCGCCTTCTACGCCGCCGGCTCGATCGCTGCGGACGGAGACTGGGCCGACCTGTACGACCCGGACCGGCAGCTCGCGGAACAGTCGCGGCTCTTCCCCGAGTCGGACGACTCGTTCCTGTATTTCGCGTATCCACCGCACGCGGCGGCCGCCTATCGCCCGTTGGCCGCGCTCGACTACCGGCTCGCCTACTCGATCCACTCGGTCCTGATGGCTGCGGCGGCGGTGGCCGCGCTGGCTGCCATGAGACCGATGGTGCCACTGCTGCGCCGGCAGTTCGAGCTGGCGGCGACGGGGGTGCTGTTGTTCAACCCGGTCCTGCGCGCGGTGACCGGGGGCCAGAACACCGCGCTGACCATGCTCGGGCTCGCCTTGATCTGGCGGTTCCTCCACGACGAGGAGGAGGTTGCCGCAGGCCTCGTCGTGGCGCTCTTGCTGTTCAAGCCGCAGCTCGCGGTGCCGCTGGCCGGACTGCTGCTCCTGACACGTCGGTGGCGCGCAGTCGCCGCGGTCGGTGCAGGCACCCTGGCGGTCTGGGGCCTGGGAGCGATGGTGATGGGCACCGGCTGGCTCGGCACGTGGTGGACCGAGGTCCGCGCGTTCGCCGAGCTGGATGCGGAGGTCAACGGCCACAACGCGGTGTCGTGGCTGGGTGTGTCGGAGCATGTCTTCGGTGCAGGCTCGGGGACCGCCCATGTCATCGCGGTGCCGCTGGTGTTGGCGACCATCGCCGCGACCTGTGTCGTCTGGCTCTCTCCGCGATTCGACCTCGGGGCCGGCATCGCGATCACCGCTGCGACGCTGGTGCTGATGTCACCGCATGCGATGTTCTACGACGCGGGGCTGCTCTCGATCACCGCCGTCGTCGCGCTGGATCGCCTCGGCGCGCGGGTGGTCCCGGTGGTGGCGCTCGTCTGGGTCGGCTCGTGGCTGCAGATGGGCGCCGCCGCGCTGGGCTTCGCCCCGCTCTTCGTACTCGTCGTGGGCGGTCTCGGCGCCCTGGCGCTGCGTGCCAAATCGGTACCGGGAGCGTTGCGGGTCGCGCCATGATCTGGTGATGCAGGCCAGCACACCCGAACCGCCCTACTACGCAGTGATCTTCACCACCACGCGCGACGTCGCCGACGACGGGTACGCGGAGATGGCCACGACCATGGAAGCGCTGGCCGCCGAGCAGCCCGGGTACCTCGGAATCGAGTCTGCCCGCGACGCGGCCCTCGGGATCACGGTGTCGTACTGGCGTGACGAGGCGTCGATCGCGTCCTGGAAGGCGAACGTCGAGCACACCGCGGCCCGCGACCTGGGGCGAGACCGCTTCTACACGAGCTATGCCCTGCGCGTCGCGCGAGTCGAGCGCGACTACGGCTGGTCGCGCGACTGACCGCGACACGTCGACCCCACACGTCGCAGACCGGCCGACCGGACCGAGGCAGCCTCCCAGGCGTCACGAGGATCTGTCACCGGCGGCTGATAGGACTGGCGCTCAGCGGCGGGTGGCGAGGGCCAGGCCGCTGAGGGCGGTGGCGCCGGCGACTGCCATCAACTGGGTCAGCCAGATCCAGCCCGTCATCGGTAGGTGGCCGTCGAGGCCGCAGATCAGGTGGCCCGCCAGCATCAACCCGCCGGTGGCGAAGGCCAACGTGGGGGTCCGGTGCCAGTTGAGCCCACCGGTCACCAGTGTTCCCAGCCATGCGAACGCCGCGACGTTGCCCAGGATCGTCAACACCAACGTCGGCTGCACCGCCTCGGTGGTGGCCGGGTTCACGACGCTGGCGACGAGCATGGCGACGAACCACGCCAGTGCCACGACCCGAGGCGAGATGAACGACGTCCGGGTGTCGGATGCCTTCGGAGCAGGCGCGGCACCGACCTCGGTCACCTGGGTCTGCGACTCGGACTCGATCAGGCTCATGGCGGCACCCTCCGGCTCTGCTCCCCCGAGTGTGGCAGAACCACGCCGGGCTGTGCCCGCGGGTTCAGCCGCGAACCAGGAACGGAATCGCGTCGCGGGCCATCTCGACGATCGGCTGGGGCCACACGCCGAAGGCGACGGTGAAGCCGGCGGTCAGGGCCAACACGATGGCGGCACCGATCGGGATCGGGATTGCAGCCTTGGCGGCGACCAGGCCTTCCGGGTCGAGGTCGTCGCCGTCCAACCACACGCTGATCATGATCCGCAGGTACAGGAACGCAGCGATGACGGCCGCCAGCATGGCCACGATGGCCAACGCGAACGAGCGAGCGTCGACAGCGGTCTCGATCACGTAGAACTTCGCGAAGAACCCCGACGTGAACGGCACGCCGGCCTGTCCCAGCAGGAACACCGTCAGCGCCAGCGCCACCGCCGGGCGCGCCTTGGCGAGGCCCTTGATGTCGTCGAGGCTGGTGGCGCCGTCGCCGACGCCGCTCACCAGCGTCACCACGGTGAAGGTGCCGATCACCATGAACGAGTAGGCAGCCAGGTAGAAGAGCACGGATGCCGTGCCCTCGAACGTGGCGGCCTGCACCCCCACCAGCAGGTAGCCGGCGTGGCTGATCGACGAGTACGCGAGCATGCGCTTGACGTCGGTCTGGACGATCGCGAGCAGCGACCCCACCAGCAGGGTGAGGATCGCGAGCGCGTAGACGATGGGCTGCCAGTCCGAGCTGTAGGGCTGGAACGCGAGGAAGAAGACCCGCAGCAGTCCGGCGAACGCCGCGGTCTTGACCGCGGATGCCATGAACCCGACGACGGGCGTGGGCGCACCCTGGTAGACGTCCGGCGTCCACGAGTGGAAGGGCGCAGCCGCCACCTTGAAGCCGAAGCCGACCAGCAGCAGACCGAAGCCGGCGAGCAACAGGGCGTCCTCGACGATCACGGTGTTGGCCAGGTAGTCCCCGATCGACACCAGGTTCGTCGAGCCCGTGGCGCCGTAGGTCAACGCGATGCCGTACAGGAAGATCGCCGACGACAGGGCGCCCAGCACGAAGTACTTCATGCCGGCTTCCTGGGACTCCACCCGGCGGCTGTGCATGGCTGCCAACACGTACACCGCCAGCGAGAGGATCTCGAGGCCGAGGAACATCACGATCAGGTCGTTGGCGCTGGCCATGACGATGCCGCCGGACGCCGACAGCATGACGAGGACGTAGAACTCGGGCCCATCGAGGCCTTCACGCTTCAGGTAGCCGTGTGCCAGCAGCGCCACCAGGGTGACGATGGCTCCCAACAGCATGGTCAAGAAGACCGAGAACCCGTCGACCCCGTAGGCGTCGTTGAGCGTGGCGAAGACGTCGGGGCCGCCGCCCTCGGCGGTGTCCTGGACCCGCACCCACAGCGGAATCGCGGCAGCGATCGTGCCCAGACCGACCAGTGCGGTGGCGACCGACGCGAACCAGTCGGGGGCCGAGTCCTTCATCACCGACAGGATGGTGATCAACAGGATGGCGCCGCCGGCCATGACCAGCAGCGGCATGAGACCCGACCACGCGACGTCGGGGATGTCGGCGTCGGTCAGGGCCTGCGCGAGCATCGAGGTGTTCATCACTCGCCCTCCCCGTGATCCTCACCGTGATCGTCACCGTGCCCACCCTCGCTGTGATGGGTCTCCTCGAGAAGCTCGGCGAAGGTGCCGTCGCGACCGACGGTGGGCGTGGGCTCGCTGAACTCACCGTCGAGTTGCTCCTCGACGTGGACCACCAGGGCATCGATGGCCGGCTCCATGCGCTCGAGCATCGGCTTCGGATACACACCCAGGAAGACGATGCCGACGACGAGCGGCAGGATCATCAGGCCCTCCCACGGCGTGAGGTCCTTCATGTCGGCGTTGTCGCCCTCGGCCGGGCCGTGGAAGACCCGCTGGTAGGCCCAGAGCAGATACAGCGCAGCGAGGATCACGCCGGCGGTGGCCACCACGGCCCACCAGCGGTGCGCGGCGAAGGCGCCCAGCAGAACGAGGAACTCGCCCACGAAGCCGTTGAGACCCGGCAGACCGATCGACGACAGCATCACCAGAGTGAAGACCGCGGCGAACACCGGCGCGGCCTTCTGGATGCCGCCGAGGGCCGCGATCTCGCGGGTGTGGCGGCGCTCGTAGAGCCAGCCGACCATCAGGAACAACGCGCCCGTGGAGATGCCGTGGTTGATCATCTGGGCCAGGCCACCCTGGAGGCCCTGGGTGTTGAGCGAGAACGTACCCAGGATGATGAACCCCAGGTGGGCCACCGACGAGTACGCGACCAGGCGTTTCAGGTCCTTCTGCATCGTGGCCGCGATGGCGCCGTAGATGATGCCGATCACACCGAGGGTGATGAGCACCGGGGCGAAGAAGTGTGACGCCTCGGGGAAGAGGTACACGCCGAAGCGGATGAAGCCGTAGGTACCCAGCTTCAACATGACACCCGCCAGGATGACCGAACCCGCCGTGGGCGCTTCGGTGTGGGCGTCGGGCAGCCAGGTGTGGACCGGGAACAGCGGGACCTTGACCGCGAACGCCAGGGCGAAGCCGAGGAAGAGCCAGCGGGCGGTGGTCTCGCTGATCGCGAGGTTCTCCGCGATCTCGATCAGCTCGAAGGTGACCGCGCCACCCGTCTCACGAGCCTGGAGCGACACCAGCGCCAGGATGCTCACCAGCATCAGCGCCGAGCCCAACATCGTGTACAGGAAGAACTTGGTGGCCGCGTACTTGGCGTTGCCGTGGCCCCACTTGCCGATCAGGAAGTACATCGGCACGAGCACGATCTCGAAGAACACGAAGAACATGAAGAGATCGAGCGCCACGAAGACGCCCATGCAGCCGGCCTGGAGGATGAGCAGCCAGGCGAAGTACGGCTTGTGGTCGTGGCCCGGGTCGATGGCCAGCATCGCCAGCGGGAACAGCAAGCCCGTCAGCACGATCAGGAACAGCGAGATCCCGTCGACACCACCCAACCACTGGATGCCGAGATCTTCGATCCAGTCCTGCTGGCTGACGAACTGGTAGCCGTCCAGGCCCGTCCCCGCGATGTCCTTGTCGAAGGTGGCCATCATCCACACCGAGATGGCGCCGGCGGCGCCGGCGAACAGGGTGGCGACGAGCTGGTGGAGTCCCTTGCGGTCGTTCGGGATGAGCGCGACGAGCAGCGCGCCAACCGCGGGAACGAGGACGAGGGCGGGGATGGCCGGGAAAGCCACGTCGGCGGCGAGCATCGGAGTCATCAGAACGTCGTCCTCGCCAGGAAGTAGACGACCAGGGCCACGGTCCCCAACACCACCGCCAACGCGTAGGTGCGGACCAGGCCGGTCTGGATCGTGCGCATCCGGGTACCGACCAACGCCGTCATCCGCGAGGCGCCGTTCACCGCGCCGTCGATGATCGTGCGGTCGAACCAGGCCACGAGGTCGAAGAAGCGTCGGCCCGGGCCACCCATGAAGTCGGTCACCGACCGGTCATACCGCCAGCCGTCCGCCAGGATCGGGAGCTCGATGCGCTTCGCATCGATTCGCTTCTGCATGTACACCGCGTAGGCGGCGGCGATACCGACCGCGCCACCGATGATGGCGAAGATCGCGAGGATCCACTTGGTGCCACCGGACGCCTTGACGTGGACCTCGTTGCCGAACAGGACGGGCTCCAGCCAGTGCTCCAGGAACTTGAGGTCCTTGCTGAAGGGCAGGTTGAGGATGCCGGCCACGATCGCGAGCCCCGACAACGCGACCAGCGGCAGCCACATCGTCCACGGCGACTCGTGCGGGTGGACGCCATGGTGTTCGTGCGCCTCGTCGCCGTCCGACGCCTCGGCCTCGTCTGCGTCGACGGCCGGGGCCTCGTCGAGCTGAGCGTCCCAGCGGGCCTCGCCGAAGAAGGTCATGAAGACCAGGCGGGACATGTAGAACGCCGTCATCACCGCGGCGATCAACAACAGCACCCACAGCACGATGTTCTCGTTGTAGGCCGCCAACAGGACCTCGTCCTTGGACCAGAAGCCGGAGAACGGCGGCACGCCCGAGATGGCCAGCCACCCGATGATGAAGGTGCCCGCGGTGATGGGCATGGCCTTCATCAGCGCCCCGTATCGGCGCATGTCCTGTTCGTCGTCCATCCCGTGGATGACCGAGCCGGCACCGAGGAACAGCAGCGCCTTGAAGAAGGCGTGGGTGATCATGTGGAAGATGGCGGCCACGTAGAGCCCCGAGCCCAACGCCACGAACATGAAGCCGAGCTGGCTCACCGTGGAGTACGCCAACACCTTCTTGATGTCGTTCTGGGCCACCGCGATGGTGGCCGCGAACAGGGCAGTGAACAGGCCGACCCAGGCGATGAAGCTGGGCGCCCAGTCGGCGGCCTCGGCGATCACCGGGTTCATGCGGGTGAGCAGGTAGACGCCCGAGGTGACCATGGTGGCCGCGTGGATCAGCGCGGAGACCGGCGTGGGCCCGGCCATGGCGTCGGGCAGCCACAGATAGAGCGGGAACTGCGCCGACTTGCCGGCGGCGCCGACCAGCAGGAGCAACACGATGGCGGTGGCAGTGCTCTCGGCCATGCCGTCGCCGATCACCGACAGGAAGATGTCGGAGTACTCGAGCGAGCCCACGGTGAAGAACAACAGGAACATGGCGAGCATGAACCCGAAGTCACCGACGCGGTTGGTGACGAACGCCTTCTTGCCGGCGGTGGCGTTGGCCTCGTCGGTGAACCAGAAGGAGATCAGGAAGTACGAACAGGCGCCCACACCCTCCCAGCCGAGGAAGGTGAGGAGCAGGTTGTCGCCCATCACGAGCATGAGCATCGAGAAGACGAACATGTTGAGGTAGACGAAGAACTTCGAGAAGTTCTCGTCGCCGTGCATGTAGCCGATGGCGTACAGGTGGATCAGGGCACCGATACCGGTGACGAACAGGGCCATGGCGACCGAGAGCGGGTCGGCCAGGAACCCGATGCTGACGCTGAGCTCGCCGGACGGCACCCATTCGAACAGCGTCTGCTCGTAGGCCCGCTCCTCGTGTTCGAGGCCGGTCATGGCGAAGAACACGATGGCGGTGGTGACGAAGGAAGCGCCGACCATGCCGGTGGCGAGCCATCCGGCCATCGGCTCACCGAGGCGACGGCCGCCGAGCATCAACACCACGAATCCGAGCAGCGGGAAGGCAGGGATCAGGAACAGGATGTCTTCCATTGGTTCCGCTACCCCCTCAGCACCGAGATGTCGTCGGCGGTGGCCTCGGGGCGGCGGCGCATGATGGCCACCACGAGCGCGAGGCCGATCACGACCTCCGCGGCGGCGACGACCAGCACGAAGAACACCGACAGCTGACCGCGCAGGTCGCCGAGGTGATCACCGAAGGCGACGAACGAGATGTTGACGGCGTTGAGCATCAGTTCGACGCACATGAACATGATCAGCGGGTTGCGCCGGACCAGCAGGCCGACGGCACCGAGGCAGAACAACGCCGCCGACAGGGCGAGGTAGTACCCGGCGGTGACCTGGAGCGCGAGGATCATGCGCTCGCCTCCTCGGGCTCCGGTTCGTCGTCGTCCGCGTCGTCGGACGCCTCGTCGACCTCGAGGTCGGCGTCCTCCACGTCGGTGGTGACCTCGGTGTCGGGCTCGGGTTCCGGCCGCATGGGCCAGGCCGGCTCGACGTCGGGGATCGGGGCCAGCTCGCCCTTGGGGCGGCGGGCCAGGACCACTGCACCCACGACGGCGATCGTCAACAACAGCGCAGTGATCTCGAAGGCGAAGACGTAGTCGGTGAACAGCGCCCGGCCGAGCTGTTTGGTGTTGCCGCTGTCCTCGCGAATGACCGTGCCGTCGGGAGCCACGAGCTCCTGGGACGGCGGGATGGTCTCGTCGGTGATGCCGTCGCCGTCGATGTCGGTGGTGTCCTCGAACGCCCGGGCGATCTCGAGGCCGGGGTCGCCCTCACCCGTGATCTCGCCGCCGGCCGCGAAGCCGATGACGACCGCGAGCGCGACCAGGCCGATGCCGGCCAACACCGCGACCTCTCGTTGGCCGATCAACGGCTCCGTGCGGACGTCCTCGGCCTTGTCGACGCCGACCAGCATGATCACGAACAGGAAGAGCACCACGATCGCGCCGGCATAGACGATGACCTGCACCACCGCGAGGAAGTAGGCCTCCAGGTTGATGAACAGGACCGCGACGCCGAACAGGGTCATCACCAGCGACAGTGCTGCGTGCACGGGATTGCGGACCACGATCACCCCGACGCCACCGGCCAGGATGATGGCGGCCGAGATGAAGAAGACGACGGCCTCCATCAGTGACGGCCCCCGTGATCGTCGGCAGGGTCGTCGGCGGCGGGGGCGTCGGGCGCGGGTCCGTCGGCGAGGTCGTCTGCGGTCTGGCCGAGCTCGGGGGCCCGAATGCCGTACCCGAGCTCGCCGCTCCAGCCGACCTTGCCCTCGTAGGTGGCGTCACCCGACGGTGAGGTGGCGCGCATCCAGGCCGAGGTGTTCAGGTCCTCGCCGTCGCGCCAGTCTTCCCACGGCAGCTGCTTGGGCTTGCCGTCGTCACCGACGACCAACTCGTCCTTGGTGTAGATCGCCTGCTCGCGCGAGGTGAAGGAGAACTCGAACATCTTGGACTCGGTGATCGCCTGCGTGGGGCAGGCCTCGACACACAGGTCGCAGTGGATGCAGCGCAGGTAGTTGATCTCGTAGATGAAACCGAACCGCTCGCCGGGCGAGGTGGGATCCTCGGGGTCGTTGTCGGCGCCCCGCACGTAGATGCAGTTGGCGGGACAGACACCGGCGCAGAGCTCGCAGCCGATGCACTTCTCCATCCCGTCCTCGTAGCGATTGAGGACGTGGCGACCGTGGACGCGCAACGCCTTGGGGCGCTTCTCGTCGTTCTTCTTGCCCTTGCCGGCGTTGTAGTCGGTCGTGACGATCTTGCCGGTACCGCTGGCCTTGTTCAGCTTCGAGAGCGTGACCCCGAAGCCCTTGAACGCATCACCCCAGGCCATCAGCCGTACACCTCCTCGCCTTCCCGCTCACGGTGCTCGGCACCGTTCTTCATCGCCTTCATCAACAGGGCGCCGAAGACTGCCATGGCTGCGAACGCGATGCCGAACAATGCCAGTCGCCAGGCGAATCCGTCCTGGCCGCGGTCGCCGAACACGTCGACCAGGGCCAGGGTCATGACCCAGCCGAGCGCCAGCGGGATCAGCAACTTCCAGCCGAGGTCCATGAGCTGGTCGTAGCGCAGGCGGGGAAGGGTGCCGCGCAACAAGATGAAGACCGAGACGAACACGAACAGCTTCAGGAAGAACCAGACGAAGCCCCACAACGCCGCCGGCAGGATGCCCAGGTCGGGGCCGGCGGGGCCACCGAAGAACAGGGTGATCATGATCGCCGACATGGTGATCACGTTCATGAACTCGGCCAGGAAGAACAGGGCGAAACGGATCGAGCTGTACTCGGTGTGGAAGCCGCCGACGATCTCCTGCTCCGCCTCGACCAGGTCGAACGGCGGGCGGTTGAGCTCGGCCGTGCTGGCGATGAAGAAGATGATGAACGGCACGAACGCGGTGGTGATCAGCCCCCAGTCGCGGATGCTGTCGGCCTGCGACAACGCGATGTCGTGGGTCGAGAGGCTGCCGGTCTTGAGCAGCACCGCCACCAACGCCAGACCGAGCGCGGCCTCGTAGCTGACCATCTGCGCCGAGGCGCGAACCGAGCCCAGCAGCGGGTACTTCGAGCCCGACGACCAGCCGGCGAGCATGATGCCGTAGACCGCGACCGACGACATGGCCAGCACGAACAGCACACCCATGTGCGGGTCGGCGAGCTGGACGAAGGTCTCGTTGCCGAACCAGGTGACCGTGCCGTCGCCGTCGCTGCTGAAGTCACCGGCCACGGGGACGACCGAGAACACCAGGAACGCCGGCACCAGCGAGAGGAACGGCGCCAGCTTGAACACGAAGCGGTCCGACTCGTCGGGGATGAGGTCTTCCTTGAAGAAGAGCTTGATGCCGTCGGCCAGCGTCTGGAGCAGACCGAACGGACCGGTCCGGTTGGGCCCGATGCGGTTCTGGAGATCGGAGATGAACTTGCGCTCCCACCAGATCATCAGCATCACGGCGACCATGAGCGCAGCGAACGCCACGCCCACCTTGATCACCATGATCCAGAGGATGTCCCAGTTGGACGCATCACTCAGGAACAGCGGATCGAGCCCGGAGTACACCATCAGACCGTCTCCAGGCGCACGTCGATGCTCACGGCGTCGAGGTCGAAGAGGGCTCGGGCGTCCGCTCCAGCACGGTTGTAGTCAAGCACGGCGACGCCTCGCGGGACGCCATCGTCGGCGGTGACGGCCACTTCGATGGAACCGGCCGACGAGGTCGCCCGGACCGCGTTGCCGTCGGCCACGCCCAGCCGGTCGAAGTCGTAGTGGTTGACCCGGAGTTGGGCGGGTGCGGCGAGGCCGGCCAGGTGGCCGCTGGCCTGCACGATCGTGCCCTGGTCGTACATGCGCCGGGCGGTGGCGAGGCGCAGGGCGTAGCCGTCGACCGGGTCGACCGCGGTGTGGTCGGCTGGCGGCTGGAACGACACACGACCCGTGGCAGTGAGCAACACGCCGTCGTCGTCGTCATCGATGGCCGCGGCGGTCACGTCCCCGTGGACCGACGACAGGGGGGCCAGCTCGGCCCAGACGTCGGCTTGGTCGTCGAAGCCGAGGTCCGAGCCCAACCGCAGCGCCAACTCGGCGGCGATGATCCAGTCGGCGCGGGCCGTGCCGGGCGGCGTGACCTTCTGGCGAATCGGCGAGATCCGGCCCTCGATGTTGGTGTGGCTGCCGTCGACCTCGGTGAAGGCCACCGCCGGCAGCACCACATGGGCGCCAGTGTTGGAGGCGTTGGCGAACAGGTCGACCGAAACCAGCGTGCTCACGTTGGCGAGTGCAGCGGCGACGTCGACATCGACGACCGCGTCGGCCACCGGGTCGGCGCCCAGCAGGAACAGCACCTCGATGTCGCCGGCAGCGGCGGCTGCCAGGATGCCGGCGGTGTCCATGCCCGGCGCCGCGGGCACCTGATCCCACGCATCGCCGAATGCGCTGCGCCCGGCGTCCAGGGTGGTCCGGCCGGGCAGCAACCCGGGGGCCATGCCCATGTCCAGCGCACCCATGGTGTTGCCGCGGCGCACCGCAGGCAAGAACCGGACGTCGCCCAGACCGGCGAGCGCGTCGAGCGCCTCCAACGTGGGTGCCGCGGACTCAGCCAGGGAGGCCCGACCGGCGATCACGGTGACCGGCCCGTCGAGCAGCGCGTGCGCCGCGTTGAGGTCGTCGGCGGACACGCCGCCGACCTCGCCGGTGGCGCCACCGGCGACGAGGGCACGAGCGACCGCGCCGACCTCACCGGGCCGGGCGTGGAGCCCGACCGATGCCACGTTGGCCAGACCGGTCGCGGCGGGCGTGAGCTCGATCAGCTTCGCGCCGTCCTCGCGGACGGCGTGACGCAGCCGGATGTAGAGGGTGCCGAGCTCTTCTTTGGGATCGGGACCCAGCAGGACGACGGTCCCGCCCGGACGGCACGCGTCGGCGATCGTGGCCCGCGGCAGACCGAGCACGGCGTGCGCCGGCAACTCGTCGCCCAGGCAGGCGTCGACGTTGTCGGTGCCGACGACACCCTTGGCCAGCTTGGTCCAGGCGTACTGCGCCTCGTTGGTGAGGCGGGCGCCGCCGATCACGGCGACCTTGGCCGGGTCGACGTCCACGAGGGCGTCGACCACGGTCCGTAGCGCGTTGGACCACGACGTGGCGACGAGCTCGTCACCGTCGGGGTCGGCCTGGTTGAGACCGCCGCCGCGGATCAGTGGCTCGGTGAGCCGGGCCTCGGACTGGAAGGCCTCGAACGCGAAGCGCTCCTTGTCCGACAGCCACCCCCAGTTCACGGCGTCGGAGTCGACACCCTGGAAGCGCAGCACCTGGTCCCGCGAGGACTGGATGTTGATCCGGTCCCCCATCGGGTTCGGGTAGGTGGAGTCGACCTCCACCAGGTCCCACGGGCGGGCCTTGAACCGGTACGGCTTGGCGGTGAGCGCACCCACTGGGCAGATCTGCACCACGTTGCCGCTGAAGTAGCTGGCGAAGGGCTGGCCCGGGAAGGTGTTGACCTGGGTCTGGTTGCCCCGGTCGATGAAGTGGATCAGCGGGTCGCCCACGACTTCGTCGGCGAAACGGGTGCAGCGGTCACAGAGGATGCAGCGCTCGCGGTCGAGGTAGACGTTGTCGTTGATCGGGATCGGCTTCTCGTAGTGCCGCTTCTCCTCGACGAACCGGGACTCGCCGGGGCCGTAGGCCATGGTCTGGTCCTGGAGGGGGCACTCGCCGCCCTTGTCGCACACCGGGCAGTCCAGAGGATGGTTGACCAGCAGGAACTCGAGGACCCCGTCCTGGGCCTTCTTGGTGACGTCGGATTCGGTGTCGACGACCATGCCCTCGGAGACCGTGAGCATGCAGCTCGGCTGCAGCGCCGGACCCCGCCCGGTGTCGACCTCGACGATGCACATGCGGCACATGCCAACCGGGTTCATCCGGTTGTGATGGCAGAACCGCGGGATGTACGTGCCGGCCTTCTCACAGGCCTCGATGAGGTTCTCGCCGGCGGGAGCGGAGACGGTCTCGCCGTTGATGACGAATTCGACGTGCTCACTCATGATTCTGCCCTCCTGGTGCTGGCGCACCGGGCCGGGCGGCCACGCTCGCTTCGCTCACTCACGAGCCGGCCTCCACGGCGACGGGGATCGACGGGCGATCGTCGGTGATGTAGGCCTGGAACTCGTCGGCGAAACGGTCGATGACCGAGCTGATC